>NZ_BAAGPM010000025.1:0-253241 GCF_054784135.1 Kribbella swartbergensis | reverse complement strand
GCCCGAAGAAGATCGGCAGCACCTCCTCCTCGTCGTACATCGGTACGACGACGGAGAGCATCGGCTGATCGGTTCGCATGACACCTCCGATCCGACATTACTCTTTGTGACACTGTGCATTCGTGACGCGACAGATTTCACATTAGTGTTACGACATGCGCGCGAGGGCGAGGCGGCGGGGGCCGCGGACGGCGGGCCCTTCGCTGTCCGGCCTGCTGGCCGGGCTGGCGATGCTGATCCTCGCGGTCGTGCTGCTCGCGCTGGACTCGACGGTCTTCGAGGTCGGGCGATTCGTGCTGTTCACCACCCTCGGGATCGCGCTCCCGGGGTTCGTCCTGTGGCGGCTGATCGGCGCCTACGGGCGGAACCTGGTCGAGGACCTCGCGGCCGGGTTCGCGGTCGGGACCGCGGCGCAGATCGTGGTGTACCTGGCCTGCGCGTCCGTCGGTCTGCAGGCGTGGTCCTGGGCCTGGGCGCCGGTCGTGCTGGTCGTCGCGTTCGTGGACAGCGACGTCCGGGCCCGGGTCTGGCGGCGGGTCGAGCAGCCGCTCCGGCCGATGCAGGCGTGGTTGCTCGCGGCGGCGACGGCCGTCGTCGTCCTGGTCGTGTATCGGCGAGGACCGGGTCAGTTCCTGCCGGCGTACACGGACCCGCTGCGGTCGTACCCGGATCTCGCCTTCCAGCAGGCACTCGCGGCCAGCGCGAAGTACGACGTACCGATCTCGACGCTGTGGCTCGGCGGCGAGCCGATGAAGTACCACTCGTTCTTCCACCAGGCGACGGCCGCGACGGCGTGGGCGACGCGGATCGACCTGACCGATCTGATCCACACGCTGACCTGGTTGCCGCTGTTCCTGGCCGGTTGCGGACTCGTCTTCGCGTTGACCACTCGGTTCACGCCGACGCCGGAGTCGGGCGCGACCTGGGCGGGGCCGCTCGCCGTACTGATCGCAGGTCTCGGCGGGGCGGTGCAGCCGCTGGCCGAGACCGGGCTGGGCGGGATCTCGACCGCCGTCGCGGCGTACCTGAGCCCGACGCAGAACCTCGGCGTCCTGATCGCGCTGGCGCTGTGCGTTGTCGTGGTCGACCTACTCCGGGCGGATCGGCCGCGGAGCCGCTGGGTGCTGTTGGTCCTGCTCGCCCTGGTCGCGTCGGGGGCGAAATCGACGATCCTTCCGCTGCTGGGGTTCGGGTTCGGCTTCGCGTTCGTCCACCTGGCGATGATCCGCCGGAACACCCGTACGGCGTTCATCGGCGGCGTGCTGTCGTCGGCGATCTTCCTGGCCGCGCTGGTGGTGATCTTCGGCGGCAGTACGTGGGGGACGGAGGTGAAGCCGTTCCACACGTTCGTGCAACTGGCGCCGTACTCGATGCTCGTGGCCGAGCCGCACGCACAGCTGCTGTCGGCGGCCACGACCTTGCTGAGCTGGGGACTCGCGGCGTCGGGATTGTTGTTCCTCGGCCGGAAATGGCGTGATCCGGCAACGGTGTTCCTGGTCGGGTTCGCGGTCGCCGGATTGCTGGGCACGCTGACGACGACCCAGTCGGGGATCAGCCAGCTGTACTTCCTGCGGACGGCCTTCCCGGTGATCGCCGTACTGGCGTGTGTGGGCCTGGCGAACCTCGTCGGGCGGCTCGGCGATCGGCGCGCTGTGGCGCTCGTGGCCGTCGCCGGGTTGCTCGGGCTGGTCGCGCTTGCGTATGCCCGGATGCAGTCGGCCGACCTCCGCGGGATCACGGGGCCGTGGTTGTTGACGGCCGCGGCGCTCGGGGTCGTTGCCGTGGTGGTCGCCGTTGCGTGGAAGGTGTTGCGGCGACCGGGCAACATCCTGGTGGCGTTTCTCGCCGGTGGGGTCGCCGCGAGCATGATCGGGGCGGTGCTGGTCCCCTTGCAGGCGCTCGTTTCGGACCAGGCGTCGAGTCTGGTCTTCGCGCGTCCCGGCCGGGGCGGGGCGACCGCGGCCGAGGCCGGCGCGGCGCGCTGGCTGCGGCGGAACAGTGAGCCGGGGGACCTGGTGGTGACCAACGCTCACTGCATCATCGAACGCGACGGCGTGTGCGACAGCCGGCATTTCTGGATCGCGGCGTTGTCGGAGCGTCCGGTCCTGCTCGAGGGCTGGTCCTACTCCAACCAGGCCAACCGGATCGCACTCACCACCGGCGGGAATCCGAGTCTGATCCCGTACTGGAATCGCGAGGAGCTCGCCGCCAACGACATCGCCTTCACCGCACCGACGCCGGCAGCGATCGAACGGCTGCGCAAGGCCGGGGTGCGCTGGCTGTACGCCGACCACCGGGCCGGGAAGGTCTCACCGGCCCTGCGGAACTACGTCCGGCTCCGGCACGCGACCCTGGACGCGACGATCTACGAGATCAGGTGAGGCCGAGCAGCGCGTCCGCGACCCTGACCCGCCCGTTGCCGTCGACGAGCTGCCATCCGGCGACAGCCAGCCGGCCCCGCTCGGCCGGATCGGTGAGCAGTCGTTTGAGTACGGCGGCCGCGGCGGACGGATCGGCTTTCAGGTCGGACAGGACGCCGACGCCGGCCGCCGTACCGGTCGCGATCGCGCGTTCGTAACCCATCACCTGGTTGTCCACGACACACACGAGCCCGGCGGTCGCGCCGAGGCACAGCAGCTCCCAGGTCGACGTACCCGACGCACTGATGGTCAGGTCGGCCGCGCGTACCTCGGCCGCCAGGCGATCTGTCGGGCCGATCACGTCGACGCGCTGCTGCGGTCGCAGCTCGACGGCGGCGGTCCGGGCAGCCAGTTCCACGCCGGGAGCCACCACGGTGGCTTGGAAAGGTACGCCGGTCGCCGCGAGCGCCTGGACGACGTACGGACCGGCTCCGAACGCATCGGTTCCGCCGAAGAACGCGAACACCTTCGGTACGCCGGCCGGTCGCGGTGCCGGTGGATCGACCGGGCGGAGGGCGCGGATCTCGTCGCGGATCATCACGTACCGCAACCCCGCGAGCCTGACTGAACCGGGCGGAAGGCGCGGGTGGTCCAGCTCGGCCGCGAGGTTCTGATCGACCAGGACGTCCGCCTCGGCGCCGCGGAAGTCGCCGTCGACGACGGCGAGCGTCGGGAGCCCGGTCGCGCGGACGGCCCGGTAGACGGCCGCGTCCAGGTCATAGGAGTCGAAGACGACCGCGTCGACTCCCAACCGGTCGAAGAGCGCGACGTGCTCGCCCGGTGTCCACACGGCCGGCTCCACCGCGATCCCCCGGGCCGCGATCTGCGCCGCGGCCCACGGCACCGTGTGCGCGTCACACCCGAACACCACCTCGAGCCCGCGGCGGAGCAGTTCCTCCGCCAGCGCCAGGCACCGCATCACGTGCCCGATTCCCCGCCCCGGCCCCACATCACACCGAACCCCGACGCGCTTCACGCCCCGACCGTATCGGCTGGCCGCGGGGGTCCGGGCCCGAGGCGGCGGGTCGGTCCGATCACGCGGGCGTGAGACGCGGGATTGAGAGGGCCTGGAACCGGGCAGCTATTGTTCGTGTTCGTGTCTGCACTCGCCGTGGAGTGCCCGGAACTGTCCGTCAGAAGGGTCCGCCGTAGTGTCCATCCTCACCGGCTCCGACATTCTCGTCACCGGCGGCACCGGGTCCTTCGGCCGGGCGTTCGTCCGGCACGCCCTCGACCAGCTGAACCCGCGCCGGATCATCGTGTTCAGCCGGGACGAGCTGAAGCAGTGGGAGGTCCGGCAGCTGTTCGGCGACGACCCGCGGCTGCGGTTCTTCCTCGGTGACGTGCGGGACCGGTCCAGGCTGCTGCGGGCCATGCACCGCGTCGACCACGTCGTCCACGCGGCCGCGCTGAAGCAGGTCGACAGCGGTGAGTACAACCCGTGGGAGTTCGTCCAGACCAACGTGATCGGTTCACAGAACGTGATCGAGGCGGCGATCGACTCCGGGGTGAAGCGCGTCGTCGCGCTGTCCACCGACAAGGCGTCCAGCCCGATCAACCTGTACGGCGCGACCAAGCTGACCGCGGACAAGCTGTTCATCAACGGCAACCACTACGCGGCGGCGTACGACACCCGGTTCAGCGTGGTCCGGTACGGCAACGTGATGGGCAGCCGGGGCTCGATCATCCCGAAGTTCAAGGCGTTGCACGCGGCCGGCGAGTCGCTGCCGATCACCGACCTGCGCTGCACCCGGTTCCTGATCACGCTGGCCCAGGCGGTCGAGTTCGTGGTCGACTCGTTCGAGCTGATGACCGGCGGCGAGCTGTACGTCCCGCGGATCCCGTCGATGAAGGTCACCGACCTGGCCGAGGCGATCGCGCCCGGCGCCACGATGCACGACGTCGGCCTGCGTCCCGGCGAGAAGCTGCACGAGGAGATGATCAGCCCGG
Source organism: Kribbella swartbergensis (assembly GCF_054784135.1). NCBI lineage: Bacteria > Bacillati > Actinomycetota > Actinomycetes > Propionibacteriales > Kribbellaceae > Kribbella > Kribbella swartbergensis. The sequence goes on along the minus strand of NZ_BAAGPM010000025.1, from coordinate 248,871 downwards.
AGGAGGGCCGCCGCGCGCTCGCCCTCGGCAACCGGTTCGTCCTGCAGCCCGACCTCGCCAGCTGGGGCTACCTGCCCCCGTCCGACGGCATCCCGGTGCCGGACGGGTTCCACTACGCCTCGGACACCAACGACCAGTGGTACTCGATCGACGAGATCCGCAAGATCCTCGAGACCGACTGATGTTGCCCTACGGACGGCAGTCCATTTCCGAGGAAGACGTCGAGGCGGTCGCCGCCGTCCTGCGCGGGGACTGGCTGACCACCGGGCCGGCGGTCACCGCGTTCGAGACCGCGGTCTCCGAGCTGACCGGCGGTCACCGGGTGGTCAGCTGTACGTCGGGCACCGCCGCACTGCACATCGCGTACGCCGCGCTCGGCGTGGGGCCTGGCGACGAGGTCGTCACCACGCCGATGACGTTCGTCGCGACGGCGTCCTGCGCCGCGATGCTCGGCGCCTCGGTGGTGTTCGCGGATGTCGACGAGGACACCGCCCTGATCGACCCGGCCGCCGTCGAGGCGGTGGTCAGCGAGCGCACCAAGGTGATCGCCGCCGTCGACTACGCCGGCCAGGCCGCGGACTACGCGTCCCTGCAGCCGCTGGCCGATCGCGTCGGCGCCCGCACCCTCGCGGACGCGGCCCACTCGATCGGCGGCAGCGCGGACGGCGGTCCGGTCGGCGACCTGGCCGACGTGACCACGGTCTCGTTCTTCCCGACCAAGAACCTGACCACCGGCGAAGGCGGTGCGGTGATCTGCAAGGACCCGGCGATCGGCCGGCGAGCCCACGAGTTCCACTTCATCGGGCTGGTCCGCGACCCGGACCGGTTCGAGATCACCGACGAGGGCCCGTGGCACCAGGAGGTTCACGAGTACGGCGTGAACTACCGCCTCACCGACATCGCCAGTGCCCTCGGGCTGTCCCAACTCAGGCGACTGGCGGGCTTCAAACGCCGCCGCGCCGAGATCACCGCCCGCTACAACGAGGCCCTGGGGGACGTCGACGGTCTCCGGACACCGGTCCGGCGCGACGGCGTGGATCCGGCCTGGCACCTCTACCCGGTCCGCGTCCTCGGCGGTCGCCGGCGCGAGGTCTTCGAGGGGATGCGGGCGGCCGGTATCGGCGTCCAGGTGAACTACATCCCCGTCTACTGGCACCCCGTCTTCGCGCGGCAGGGCTACCGCCGCGGCCTATGCCCGAACGCCGAGGCGTTCTACGCCGAGGAGTTGTCCCTCCCCCTCTTCCCCGACCTGACCGACGCCGACGTCGACCGGGTGATCGAGACCCTCGTGAAGCTGGTTCGTTAACGTGATGGCTGTGACCCGATCGAACTTGGTCGGCGGGGAGATGCTCAACTGGTCGGATCTGCACCCGGTCGACGCCCGCCCCGCGGCCGCCGGACCCGCCGCCGAGGCGCTCCTCACCGCTGCCCTCCAGTCTGGCGACTCGGTGCTGGTGGCCGGGCCGCACGCCCTCGACCTGATCACCGGCGTCACCGCTCGCGCCACCTCGGTCGACGTCCTGGTCCGGTCCGCACCGGACGCCGAGGAGATCGCCGAACTGCTCGCCGACGCCAAGGGCGAGATCTACTGCGGCTCCCTCGACCGTTTCCGGACCGAGGAGCAGTACGACGTCATCGTGGCGCTGGACGGGCTGGAGCGACTCGTCGGTCCCGACACCGCGAAGCTGACCTGGGCGGATGCCCTCGCCACCCTCACCGACCGGCTCGCGCCAGAGGGCCGCCTGCTCCTCGGCGCGACGAATTCCTTCGGTGTCGAACGTTTGATCCAGCCCGGCATCACCGCGGCAATTCCCCGCAACGAGGACTGGGGGCGCGACGTCGCGGACACCGCGCCGGCCGGCCTGAAGCCACTGCAGGCGGCGCTGCGGGACGCAGGCATCGACGTTGCCCGGACCTACGCAGTGTTCCCGTCGCTGATCGAGGCCGAGCTCGGCCTGACCTCCGTCGACGGCCTCGCCGCCGTCACCGCGGCCCGGGCTGTTGCCGAGCGCAACGCCGGTCCGGTCCTGATGGATCCGTACCGCCTGGTGCTCGACGCTGCCCAGGCCGGTATGGCGCTCGACCTGGCACCCGCGTGGTACTTCGTTGCCGGTGCCACCGATCTGCCTGCCGCGGTCCCGGCCGGCGTGGTACCTGCAGGTCCTGGCGTGCTGCTCGAGGAGTACCTGCTGACCGCCCTGCGGGTCGACGACCAGGCGACCTTGCGCCGGATCATTCCCGAGTACGTGGCCTGGCTGCGCGACGGCGGCAACGGTTCCCCGGACAACGTGATCCTGGACGGGACGTCGTACCGGCTGTTCGGGGAGGCTCAGGATCTCGACGTCGTCGGGCATCTGGCCCGGTTCGCCCGGCGGACGCTGGAAAGTGGCTCACGGCAACCATGGCCGGCCGGAGGCGACGTGCACGCGTTGACGGCGCGGCTCGCCTCGATGGCCGGCATCACCGTGCCGGAAGGCCTCCCGGGAACCGCCGAGGTGATCCGGCCGCTGGGCAGCGCCGAGCAGTTGGCGACTGTCGCGCGGCTGTCGGAGGAACTGGCCGAGGCGAGTGCTCGGGCTGTCCTGTTCGAAGGCACGGTCAGCGGGATCCGGCGCTCGCTGCCCTACCGGGTCGGTCACGCGGTGCTCAACCCGGCCCGGGTGATCCGGCGCCGGGTCCGCCGGGTGCTGCGGAAGGTACGGCGCTGATGCACCACGCCAACCACTTCTACGGCCACGCCAACATCATGGCGTCGTACGCCGGTCTCGCGAAGCCGCCGCGGATCTGGGGTTACCTCCAGCACGGCTGGAACATCCTGGACGGGTTCGCCCACGGCACCGCGTTCGCGCCGGGGATGCCGAAGTACGTCTGGTCCGACAGCGTCCGGCGGCGCGGCCATTCGATGGGCCTGCGCAACTACTCGGTGATCGGCTCGGTCTGGCTGTACCTGCTCAGGGTGCATCCCGAGCTGGCCACGCCGAAGAAGGGTGCCGAGGGCACCATCTTCTACCCGTTCCACGGCTGGGAGGGCCAGCACGTGCTCGGCGACCACGGCCGGATCGTTGCCTCGATCAAGGAGCACGAGACCGGGCCGGTGACGGTCTGCCTGTACTGGAACGAGTACGAGAAGCCGGCCATCCGCAACGTCTACAAGGATGCCGGGTTCCGGGTCATCACCCACGGCTACCGTGGCCTGCACTGGCGCCGGACCGACGCCAAGTTCCTGGTCAAGCAACTGCGCGAGCTCCGCAAACATCGGCGCGTCGCCTCCAACCGGCTCAGCTCCGCCGTCCTGTACGGCGCCTCGATCGGCCTGCAACCCGGGGTCTACGGCGACCCGATGGTGCTGGAGAACGAACACCCCTCGTTCGGCGGCCAGGCCAGGATCAAGCGGCTGTGGCCGGAGCTGGACCAGCCGTTCGTCCCGCCCGCGATTGCCCGAGAGTTCACCGACACCGAGCTGGGGGTCGACCACGTCGCCTGCCCGGCCGAGATCCGGGAGATGTTCCGGTGGCCATGACACCCATAGTCGGCCTGAAGATCGCCGTCGTCACGCAGGCGCGGGCGACGAGCACCCGACTGCCGGCCAAGGTGCTGATGGAGGCCGGCGGCCGGACCTACCTCGAGCACCACGTGGACCGGCTGCGGCGGACGGACCTGCCGGTGATCGTGGCCACGACCACGAACGGCAACGACGACCCGATCGTCCGGCTGGCCGAACGCGCCGGGATCCCGTACTTCCGCGGCAGCGAGGACGACGTGCTGAGCCGGTTCGCCGGCGCGGCCCGGCAGTTCGGCCTCGACGGCGTGGTCCGGGTGACCTCGGACTGCCCGCTGATCGACCCCGAGATCGTTGCCTCCGGCGTCGAACGGTGGCGGGCCGAGAACGACGTGAACGTCTACCTGTCGAACTGCCTGGAGCGGACCCACCCGCGCGGGATGGACTACGAGGTGTTCTCCGCGGCCCGGTTGTTCGAGGCGGAGGAGCGGGCCACGCTGCCCGCCGACCGGGAGCACGTCACGCCGTACCTGCACCAGAACCGGCCCGGCGACATCCGGCTGGTCAGCCTGCCCTGGGCCGGCGGCGGCTCGCAGTACCGGCTGACGCTGGACACCGAGGACGACCGCAGGTTGCTCAGCACCTTGATCGAGGACTTCGCCGCGGACAAGCTGAACTGCGCCGAACTGGTCGCCCTGCTGGACGCGCGACCGGAACTGGCCGCGCTCAACGCGCACATCGAGCAGAAGAAGCTCGGCGAGTGACAACGCGCCAGCCCGCCGCTACGGCATGATTTACGGTGATGACCACCGATGATCCAGCACCCGAGCCGGCGACCGGCCCGGACACGCCGGAGGGCAGCGACACCGGCCGCCCCGGCGCCCGGCCCACGGATGCCGCCCGGGCGAAGTCGTTCGGCGCCGTCGCGGCCGCGTACGACGCCGCCCGGCCGACGTTTCCCGCCGAGGCGCTGAACTGGATTCTCGGCCCGGGCCGGTTGCAGATCCTGGATCTCGGCGCCGGCACCGGCAAGCTCGCCGCCGTCGCGGCCGCTCTCGGCCACGACGTGGTCGCGGTCGACCCGTCCGAGGAGATGCTCTCGGTCTGCCGCCGGCGGCCCGGGATCGACACCATGGTCGGCGCCGCCGAGTCGATCCCGCTGGCGCACGCCTCGGTCGACGCGGTGATAGTCGGCCAGGCGTTCCACTGGTTCGACCACGCCCGGGCCTTGCCGGAGATCGCCCGGGTGCTGCGGCCCAACGGCGTACTCGGCCTGCTCTGGAACACCGCCGACACCGTCGTGCCCTGGGTCCGGCGCATGGTGCACGCGATGGAGGGCGACGACGTCGGCGGCGACCGGTTCGACCCGATGCCGATCCTGCTGCAGTCCGATCTGTTCGCGATGGTCGAGACCGCCCGGTTCCGGCACTGGCAGGACCTGGACCGTGCGGCCCTGCGGCAACTGGCCCTGTCGCACTCGCGGATCGCCGTACTGACCGAGTCACGCCGCGAGGCGGTGCTGGAACAGGTCGAGGCCATCTACGACAGCACCGCCCGGCCGCCGGAGCCGCTGCGGATGCCGTACTTCACCGGTTGCTATCGGACCCGCCCGAGCGACCTGGCGAACTACCGCCGTACCCTCGACGCTCCGGTCGCGCCACACCTCTGATTCCGGCCGCCGGCCGTGAAACGTTTTGGTTGCGGTAGGTCACAAACCCGCGACGACGGACTAACGTGCACGTGATCGTGTCGAAGTACGAGGGGAACTCGAACTCATGGACGAGGAAGTGGTGCGCGAGCGGGATGCCCGCGCCTACGAGGCCGTGCACGAGGCGGCCGACTTCACCGAGCTGAAGCGGCGCTACAAGAACTTCGTCGTGCCGTGGACCATCGCGTTCTTGGCCTGGTACCTGGCCTACGTGGCCTGCAACAACTGGGCCCGTGACTTCATGGGCCAGAAGGTGATCGGCCACGTCAACGTCGCGCTGATCTTCGGTCTGCTGCAGTTCGTCTCGACGTTCGCGATCGCCGCGGTGTACGGCCGGTTCGCGAACCGCAAGCTGGATCCGCTGGCCAGCGGCCTGAACGCCAAGTACAAGAGGGAGCGCCGCCGGTGACCGTTCTGACACTGCCCGCGCTGGTCCCGCTCGCCAACGGCGAGCCCGGCAACCGGGTACTGACCATCTCCCTGTTCACCGCGGTCGTCGCCGTGACGCTGTACATCACCTGGTGGGCGTCCCGGCAGACCAAGAGCGCGGCCGACTACTACGCCGGCGGCCGCTCCTTCAGCGGCGCCCAGAACGGTCTGGCCGTCGCCGGTGACTACATGTCCGCGGCGTCGTTCCTCGGCATCTCCGGGTCGATCGCCCTCTACGGGTACGACGGTTTCCTCTACTCGATCGGGTTCCTGGTCGCGTGGCTCGTGGCGCTGCTGCTGGTCGCCGAGCTGCTGCGGAACTCCGGCCGGTTCACCATGGCCGACCAGCTGGCGTTCCGGATGAAGCAGCGGCCGGTCCGGACCGCGGCCGCGACCTCCACGATCGTGGTGTCGATCTTCTACCTGCTGGCCCAGATGGTCGGCGCGGGTTCGCTGGTCGGTCTGTTGCTCGGCGTGACGAACGAGGGCGTGAAGGCCGGCGTCATCGTCCTGGTCGGCGCGCTGATGATCGTCTACGTGACGATCGGCGGCATGAAGGGCACCACCTGGGTGCAGATCGTGAAGGCCGTGCTGCTGATGGCCGGCACCGTCCTGATCACGTTCCTGGTGCTGCTGAAGTTCGACTTCAACGTCTCGCAGCTGCTCGGCGCGGCCGCGTCGAAGTCCGGCAAGGGAGAGTCGTTCCTGCAGCCCGGACTGCTGTACGGCAAGGACCTGGTCGGCCAGATCGACTTCCTGTCGCTCGGCCTCGCCCTGGTCCTCGGTACGGCGGGCCTGCCGCACATCCTGATCCGCTTCTACACCGTGCCGGACTCGCGGTCCGCGCGCCGGTCGGTGCAGTGGGCCATCGGCCTGATCGGCGCCTTCTACCTGATGACGCTGGCGCTCGGTTTCGGGGCGGCGGCGCTGCTGGAGACCGGCAAGGGTTCGGCGGTGGAGACGTCGAAGGGCAACGTGGCGTCGCCGCTGCTGGCCGAGTCCGTCGGCGGCGGGCCCGACTCGCTCGGCGGCGCGATCCTGCTCGCTTTGATCGCCGCGGTCGCCTTCGCGACCATCCTCGCGGTGGTCGCGGGCCTGACCCTGGCGTCGGCGTCGTCGTTCGCGCACGACCTGTACGCGAACGTGATCGCCAAGAAGGCGATCGACGAACGGAGCGAACTGCGGGTGGCGCGGTTCGCCGCCATCGCCATCGGCGCGGTCGCGATCGGGCTGGCGATCCCGGCGCAGCGACTGAACATCGCGTTCCTGGTCGCGCTGGCCTTCGCCGTCGCCGCGTCCGCGAACCTGCCGGCGCTGCTGTTCAACCTGTTCTGGAAGCGGTTCAACACCTCCGGCGCGGTGTGGAGCATCTACGGCGGCCTGGTCTCGGCCGTCGTCCTGGTGTTCTTCTCGCCGGTGGTGTCGGGGTCGTCGACCTCGATGATCACCGGTGCGGACTTCTCGTGGTTCCCGCTGTCGAACCCGGGCATCGTGTCGATCCCGCTCGGCTTCCTGTTCGGCGTCCTGGGCACGTTCCTCGGCCGTGACCGGTCGAGCGAGTCCCGGTACAACGAACTGTCCGTCCGTGCCCTCACCGGCGCGGGTGCGGAGGGTCCGGCCCGGCACTAGTTCCTGTCCCGCGGGAGGGTCGCGGCACCGGCGTCCGCCGGGCCGCGACCCTCTTCGTTGTGGCCGCCAGGCGTCACGAACCGTTGACGCCTGCGTCGCCGTGCCGTAACAATGAGTCAGCGTCGCGCAAGAATCAGGCAAATTGAAGAAACTTCTCGACTTGCCGCGACGCTGATCCCTTGCGCCCTCACCCCCGCCCACCCAGGAGAGGCCATGACCCACCCGAGATGGCGGCTGTTGGCCGCCTTGCTGGCCGGCAGTCTGGCGTTGTCGGCCGGCCCGCTCGTCCGCGCGACGCCGGCGGACAGCGCGACCGCCGCCGTACTGGCCGGACCCAACCTCGCCGCCGGCAAGAGCGCCTCGGCCAGCGGCGTCACCCAGACGTATGTCGCAGCGAACGTGACCGACGGCAATCAGAGCACCTACTGGGAGAGCGCCAACAACGCGTTCCCGCAATGGGTGCAGGTCGATCTCGGTTCGTCCGTCGCCACCAACCAGGTCGTGCTCAAACTGCCGACCGCGAACTGGGGCGCCCGGACCCAGACCCTGGCCGTCCAGGGCAGCACCGACGGGCAGAACTTCACCGACCTCGCCGCCGCCACGGCCCGTGCGTTCAACCCGCCGAACAACACCGTCACGATCGACTACGGCACCGCGACGACGCGCTACGTCCGGATCCGGATCACCGCCAACACCGGCTGGCCGGCCGGGCAGCTGTCCGAGCTCGAGGTCTACGGACCGGCGACCGGTGACACCCAGGCTCCCACCGCCCCGGGCAACCTGGCCCTCACCGAACCCGCCGCCGGCCAGATCCGGCTCAGCTGGACCGCCTCGACCGACAACGTCGGTGTCACCGGGTACGACGTCTACGCCAACGGCCAGCTGCGCACCAGCCTGCAGGGCACCGTCCTCACCTACACCGACAACCAGCCGGCCAGCGCGTCGGTCTCGTACTTCGTCCGCGCGAAGGATGCCGCAGGCAACCAATCGCCGAACAGCAACACGGTGACACGGAACGGCAGCTCGGGGCCCGGCAGCAACCTCGCCCTGGGCAAGCCGATCACCGCGTCCGGGTCCGTACACACCTTCGTCGCGGCCAACGCCAACGACGACAATGTCACGACGTACTGGGAAGGCAACGCCAACCCGGCCACGCTGACCACCATGCTCGGCGCGAATGCCGACCTGAGTTCGATCGTGGTCCGGCTCAACCCCGACCCGGTCTGGGCACCGCGGACGCAGACCTTCTCTGTCCTCGGCCGCGAGCAGAACAGTTCCGCGTTCACCACGATCGTGCCGAGCGCGTCGTACAACTTCAGCCCGGCGAGCGGGAACAGCGTGACAATCCCGGTCGGTGCGCGGGTGGCCGACGTACGGCTGAACTTCACCGCCAACACCGGTGCACCGGCCGGTCAGGTCGCCGAGTTCCAGGTGATGGGCGTCCCGGCGCCGAACCCGGATCTCACCCTGTCCACCGTGACCTGGACGCCGACCTCGCCGGTCGAGACCGACACGATCACGGTCCGGGCGACGGTCGGCAACTCCGGTACGGCGGGCTCGCCGGCGACCGAGGTGAACTTCTACCTCGGCGAGACCAAGGTCGGTACGGCCGCCGTCGGAGCCATCGCGGCGGGGGCGTCGGCCACGGTCAGCGCAGTGATCGGGACGCGCGACGCAGGCAGTTACGCGTTGAGCGCCAAGGTCGACGAGTCGAACGCCGTGATCGAGCAGAACGACGCCAACAACAGCGCCAACGCCTCGAGTCCGCTGGTGGTGACGCCGGTCGCCAGTTCGGACCTGATCGCCGCAGCGGTCAACTGGACACCGAACAATCCGTCCGCCGGCAACAGCGTCGCCTTCTCGGTCGCGCTGAAGAATCAGGGCAGCGTCGCCTCCGCCTCCGGTGCGCACGGCATCACGCTGACGATCCTGAACGGCAGCACGACCGTGGCCACGCTGACCGGCTCCCACAACGGCGCCATCGCCGCGGGCACCACCACCTCAGCGGTTGCCCTCGGCAACTGGACGGCGGCGAACGGCCGGTACACCGTGCGCGTCGTCCTGGCGGACGACGCGAACGAACTGCCGGTGAAGCGGGCCAACAACACCAGCGAGCGGCCGTTCTTCGTCGGTCGTGGCGCGAACATGCCGTACGACCACCTGGAGGCCGAGGACGCCTCGATCGGCGGCGGAGCCGTCGTGGTCGGGCCGAACCGGACCATCGGTGACCTGGCCGGCGAGGCCTCCGGGCGCCGTGCGGTCACGCTGAACACCAACGGATCGTTCGTCGAGTTCACCACCCGGGCGCGGACCAACACCCTCGTCACCCGGTTCTCCATCCCGGACTCGGCCGGCGGCGGCGGGATCAACTCGACCATCAACGTGTACGTGAACGGCAGCTTCCACAAGGCGTTGCCGCTGACCTCCCGCTACGCCTGGTTGTACGGCGCGGAGGCGAGTCCGAACAACTCGCCCGGCTCCGGACCGGCCCGGCACATCTACGACGAGGCCAACATCATGCTCGACGGGACGTTCCCGGCGGGTACGAGGATCAAACTGCAAAAGGATCCGGCGAACAGTACGACGTACGCGATCGACTTCATCGACACCGAAGAGGTCGCGCCGATCGCCAACCCCGGCGCGGGATTCGTGACGCCGGCCGGGTTCACGCACCAGGACGTGCAGAACGCGCTCGATCAGGTGCGGCAGAACAGTGCGCTGCAGGGCGTGTACCTGCCACCGGGCGACTACCAGACCTCGTCGAAGTTCCAGGTGTACGGCAAGGCGGTCCGGGTCGTCGGCGCCGGGCCTTGGTACACCCGGTTCCACGCCCCGGCGACGCAGGACAACACCGACGTCGGCTTCCGCACCGAGGCGTCGGCGAACGGGTCGTCGTTCAGCGGGTTCGCGTACTTCGGCAACTACACGTCCCGGATCGACGGACCCGGCAAGGTGTTCGACTTCGCCAACACCGCGAACATGACCATCGACAACATCTGGGTCGAACACATGGTTTGTCTGTACTGGGGTGCGAACACCGACACCTCGACGATCAAGAACTCCCGGATCCGAAACATGTTTGCCGACGGCATCAACATGACCAATGGATCGGCCGGCAACACGGTCAGCAACAACGACGCCCGGGCCACCGGCGACGACAGTTTCGCGTTGTTCAACGCCACCGACTCCGGCGGCGGCGAAGTCCGCGACAACGTGTTCGAGAACCTGTCCGCGACGCTGACGTGGCGCGCGGCCGGGTTCGCGGTCTACGGCGGCACGAACAACGTGTTCCGCAACCTGTACGCCGCGGACATGCTCACCTATCCCGGTGTCACGATCTCGTCGCTCGACTTCGGGATACCGATGAACGGTTTCGGGGCGACCCCGCCGACCCGGTTCGAGAACGTCAGCCTGGTCCGCGCCGGCGGGCATTTCTGGGGCAACCAGACGTTCCCCGCGTTGTGGATCTACTCCGCGACGAAGATCTTCCAGGGCATTCGCGTGAACGATCTGGACATCGTCGATCCGACGTACTCCGGCATCATGTTCCAGACCGACTACGTGAACGGCCAGCCGCTGTTCCCGGTCGCCGACACGGTCTTCACCAACACCACCATCACCGGCGCCCGCAAGTCCGGCGACGCCTTCGACGCCAAGTCCGGCTTCGGCATCTGGGTCAACGAACTCCCCGAACCAGGAGAAGGCCCCGCCCGCGGCACCGCCACCTTCCACAACCTGACCCTCACCAACAACCACACCGACATCCGCAACACCACCACAACCTTCACCCTCAACCGCCCCTGACCCCACCCCCGAGAACGGCCGTCGCCCCCAGGCGCCGGCCGTTCGCCCTTCCTCAGCTACCTCGCAGTGCGATGCGGGTCTGCGGAGAGGACAGCAGGCGGAGGGCGGTGGGAGTGAGGGAATGGAGAGCTGTGCCTTGGGTTCGGTGGGTGGTGATGAGGCCGGCGTTGCGGAGGATTCGGGTGTGGTCGGAGGTGGAGGGGAGGGAGATGCCGGTGCGGCGGGCGAGTTGGGTGGTGGTGGCGGAGTGGGTGAGGGCTCGGAGGACGGTGGCCCGGGTCCGGCCCAGGAGGTCGGCCAGGGCGTCGGTGTCGGGGAGGTCTTCGGCGGGGAGGTCTGCGCACGGGTAGACCAGGACCGGGCGGCGGTCCGGGGCGTCGAGGGCCAGGCATTCGGAGGTCAGCGAGGACGGGTAGAGCAGGAGACCGCGGCCATCGAGGTGGATCTCCAGGGTGCGGCCTGCGTTGACGCCATCCGGGGTGCGGCCTGCGTTGACGCCATCCTGGGCGGGGGCGGCGTTGAGGCCGTACGTGGTCAAGACTGGAGTGGACCACTCGATGTCGGGGTGGAGGGAGGTCAGCAGTGCGTCGAGACCGCCGTGCAGGAGGGCGCGTGACCTGAGTGCGAGGTCGGCGCCGTACCGGCGCTCCAACTCGGTCGACGACGGCGCGAGGACCTCGGTGTGGAATGCACGGACGGCGTTCCCGAGCGCCCGGCGGGATCCGGCCCGGCCGGCCAGCAGGCCCTGCAGGAACGTGTCGACGTCCGGCGGCAACCACGGACCGAGTTCGTCGCGGACGACGTCGCCCGGGGTGTTCATCAGCGCGTCGACGGCCGGCTCCAGGCCGGGCGCGGGCACCTCGGGTGTCAGGAAGTCCGGAAACTGCCCGGCCGGCGCGATCAGCTTGAAGAGCGGTCGCATCGACGGGCGGACGCGGCGCCCGGCCTCGCGTCTCCACCGGCGCGCGACCGGCGGGATCGCCCGGTCACCCAGGGCGCGGGCCGCCAGCGCCGCCTCCCACAGCGGCCGCGGTTCGTCGGGGAACGTCACCCGCCCGAGGTCCGCCGCGGTGAAGTGGATACGGATCATCTCCTGATTGTGCCCGCGCCGGGGTCACCGCGCCGACCACTTCGGTTCTGACCGAAACCGGTCGCGACGCCGGCCGCCCGCGCCGCACTCTGACGCGATGAAACGCCTGGCAGCCCTCACAGTCCTCGCCCTGTTCACGACGATCCAGCCGGCCGCGGCTCACGTCGTACCGCCGAGACCGACCGAGTACGTCGTCTCCACCACACCCGGTGACACCCCGGAAGGCATCGAGGTCACGCGCGGCGGCACGATCTACGTGACCAGCGTCGGGACCGGCGCGGTGTACCGCGGCAGCGCCCGCGACCCGCGGCTGAAGCCGTTCCTGCCCGCCGGCAGCGACGGCCGCACGTCCGCGACCGGCATCCACGTCGACCGCTGGGGCCGGGTCCTCGTCGCCGGCGCCCGTACGTCGAAGCTCTTCCTGTACGACGCCGACGGCACCCTGCTCGCCGTCCGCATGGCCGCCGACGGCTCGTTCCTCAACGACTTCACCTTCGCCGGCGACGCGGTCTACGTCACCGACTCGGCCCGCAACCAGATCTGGCGCGCCCCGCTCACCCGCGACGGCATCGGCGAACTCGAACCCTGGCTCACCCGCGACAAGATCCAGCCGATCCCGTACTTCCTCAACGGCATCGTCACCGACGGCAAGACGCTCCTGGTCGGCGAACAGGGCCAGGACGTCACCTACCGGATCGACCTCGCGACCAAACAGGTCAGCACGCTGGACGTCACCAACGGCATCCTGTCCGGCGACGGCTACCTGCTCGAAGGACGCCGCCTGTACGCCGTCCACAACGCCGGCGGCGGCAAGTACGTCACCAGGCTGGCCGTGCTCAACCGAGACGCGACCAAGGCGACCATCGTCGCCGACTCAGAGCCAGGCGCGTCCGGTGCGACCCCGACCACGATCGCTCGTGACCGCGGGCGGCTGCTCTGGGTCAACAGCCAACTGGATATCGCTCCGGGCACGCCGCCGTACACCGTCTCCGTCGTACCGGGGCTGCGGTAGCCGGCGCAACGACTGACTCAGAGGTCGTCGGCGATCCGGGCCAGGACGACCCCGGCGCGCAGGACGAGCTCGCGGTCGGCGTCGTCGAGGCGGCGGAGGAGCTTGCCGAGTTCCTCCGCGGCCTGCCGCCCGGACGCCTCGACCATCTCGGCGCCGGCCTCGGTCAGTACGACGGCGGTCGCGCGGCCGTCGACCGGGTCCTGCTCGCGGCGGACCAGGCCCGCCTCCTCGAGCGCCGCGACCGTGGTGGTCGCGGTGGGCTGCGAACACGGGACACGCGAGGCGATCTCGCCGATCCGGATCGGCTGCTCGTCGGCGATCAGCATCAGCGCGAGGAACTGAGTCGGGTGCAGGTCCGTGGTGGTGCGACTGCGGCGCAGGTGCCGGACGATGCGGTGCATACTCACCAGGAGCTGCAGGGTCTCCTGTGCCATCGCGATCACCTCCTCCGAACGGATGCGTCATCCTGGCACACCGGTGGAACGATCTCCACGGATCACAGCTGGCCGGCGGCCACTCCGAGCGCGAACGCCGTACCGGTCAGGCCGAGCATCGTGCCGGCCAGTACGACGAGTTGCCGGCGCAGCACGAACTGTTCGGCTTCGGTGGAGAACACCCGCCGCGGCCAGTGCCGCCAGGACACGTACCAGAAGATCCCGCTCGCCAGGAGCAGCAGCGCCGCCTTCGCCACGTGGATCCCCCAGTGCTCCGGCTCCAGCACCAGCAGCACCACGCCGGTCAGCGCGATCGCGGCGATCAGCCCGACCACCTTCCACCGATTGCCTGAGGCAATCACCGTCGTCAGCGCCTCCCGCCCCTCGTGGTCCGGCCCGAAGTACCTCTTCAGCTTCGGCCCCACCACGAACAACGAGTAAGCCATCCCACCGACCCACGCCGCCGCCAGCCCCGCATGCACAACCGCCACGACGATGGTCACGCCCGGCAGCCTAGACGAGAACGGCCCCGGCAGTTGCCGGGGCCGTTCGACGCTCGAGGGTCAGTCCTCGTCGGACTTGCCGGCGGCGAGGTTGGACTTGATCAGGTCCATGACGGTGGAGTCGGCGAGCGTGGTGACGTCGCCGACCTCGCGGTTCTCGGCGACGTCGCGGAGCAGGCGGCGCATGATCTTGCCGGAGCGGGTCTTCGGGAGTTCCGCGACGACCATGATCTGGCGCGGCTTGGCGATCGGGCCGATCTCCTTGGCGACGTGGTTGCGGAGTTCCTGGACCACGTCCGGGCCGCCGTCGCCGGCTTCGGAGCGGAGGATGACGAACGCCGCGATCGCCTGACCGGTGGTCGGATCGGACGCGCCGACGACCGCCGCCTCGGCGACCTTCGGGTGCGAGACCAGCGCGGACTCGATCTCGGTCGTGGACAGCCGGTGGCCGGACACGTTCATCACGTCGTCGACCCGGCCGAGCAGCCACAGGTCGCCGTCCTCGTCCTTCTTCGCGCCGTCACCGGCGAAGTACACGCCCGGCCAGCGGGACCAGTAGGTGTCGACGAACCGCTGGTCGTCGCCCCACAGCGTGCGCAGCATGGCCGGCCACGGCTTGGTGATGACCAGGTAGCCGCCGGACCCGTTCGGGACCGGGTTGCCGGCGTCGTCGACGACGTCCACGCTGACCCCCGGGATCGCCTTCATCGCGGCACCCGGCTTGCCCGCGGTCACACCCGGCAGCGGCGAGATCATGTGCATACCGGTCTCGGTCTGCCACCAGGTGTCGACGACCGGCGCCTTGTTGCCGCCGATGTTCTCCCGGTACCAGATGTAGGCCTCCGGGTTGATCGGCTCACCGACCGACCCGATCACCCGCAGCGACGACAGGTCGAACTTGGCCGGGATGTCCGCGCCCCACTTCATGAAGGTGCGGATCGCGGTCGGCGCGCAGTACAGGATCGACACCTTGTACTTCTGCACGATCTCCCACCAGCGGCCCTGGTGCGGCGTGTCCGGGGTGCCTTCGTACAGCACGGACGTGGTCGCGTTCGCCAGCGCGCCGTACACGATGTAGCTGTGCCCGGTGACCCAGCCGATGTCGGCCGCGGTCCAGTAGATGTCGGTGTCCGGCTTCAGGTCGAACACGCCCCACTGGGTGTACGCCGTCCCGACCAGGTAGCCGCCGGTCGTGTGCAGGATGCCCTTCGGCTTCCCCGTCGTACCCGACGTGTACATGACGTACAGCGGGTGCTCGGCGTCGAACGCCTCCGGGGTGTGCTCGGTCGACTGCTTGCCGACGAAGTCGTGCCACCACAGGTCGCGGCCCTCGACGATGTTGGTGTCCTGGCCGGTACGGCGGACCACCAGGACGTTCCGGACGTCGGGGCAGTCCTCGAGCGCGGCGTCGACCGCCGGCTTCAGCGCAGCCGCGGCACCACGGCGGTAACCGCCGTCGGCGGTGATCACGACGCGGGCGTCGCAGTCCAGGATCCGGCCCTTCAGGGCGTCCGCGGAGAAGCCGCCGAACACGACCGTGTGCGGGGCGCCGATCCGGGCGCAGGCGAGCATCGCGACCACGGTCTCCGGGATCATCGGCATGTAGATCGCGACCCGGTCGCCGGCCTGGACGCCGAGCTCGAGCAGCGCGTTGGCCGCCTGGCTCACCTCGTCCTTCAGCTGCGCGTAGGTGATCTCGCGGGTGTCACCGGGCTCACCCTCGAAGTAGTACGCGACCTTGTCGCCGAGACCGTTCTCGACGTGCCGGTCGACGCAGTTGTACGCCGCGTTCAGCTTGCCGTCGGCGTACCACTTGGCGAACGGCGGATTGCTCCAGTCCAGCGTCTGGGTCGGCTCCACCGCCCAGGTCAGCCGCTTGGCCTGCTCGGCCCAGAACCCCTCGAAGTCGGCCGCGGCCCGCTCGTAGGCGTCGGCCTTCAGGTTCGCGTTCGCGGCGAGCTCGGCCGGCGGCTCGAACCGGCGCTCCTCGTGCATCAGGTTCGAGAGCGCCTCGGACTGGGCGCCGGTCTGGGGTGACTCTGCATTCGTCACGTCGCGGACTCCTCCTCGCTAGTTCGGCGCGCTGGAGCGCCCGGTCCCCTTTCTACCAATGCGGTCCCCGGCACGGAACCGCCGTATCGCCCAGCAGCCCCGATCTGCGCCCAACTGATCCGATTTTCAGCCGAACGGCACATCTCCACGGTACGACGGAACCGATCGGGCGGCTCGTCCATCGATACAGGTGTGAACACGATGCCGATGGATCAGCACCCGATCGAGACGACAGACGGTTCCCGGCGGAAGATCTCCCGGGCGGCCCGGCGGCGCGTCCACGCCCGCGAGTACCGCGTCCGCCGTACTCAGAAGGCTGCCCGCGCGCAGCTGCCGGTCCGGTAGTCAGCCGGCCTGGTGATGGGCCAGGAGGCGGGTGAGGAGAGTGGTCAGACGGTTGCGGTCTGCTGGGGACAGCGGGGCGAAGATCTCGTCCTGGGCCTGCTCGACCAGGGCCGCCAGGCGTTTCTGGTGCCGTCGGCCGGAAGCGGTCAGCGTGATCACGTTGCGGCGGCCGTCGGCCGGGTCGGGGGTGCGTTCGACGTACCCGCCGGCGACCAGCTCGTTGAGGGCGGCAACCACGTCGCTGCGGTCGATGCCGGTGCGCCGGCCAAGGGTCGCCTGACTGGCCGGGCCGAACTCGACCAGGGTCATGAGCAGGCGGAAGTGGTATCCCCGCGCGCCCGCCGCGGCGAAAGTCTCACTGATGATCCGGTGTGCGTGCGCCGCGCTCTGCGTCAGCAACCAGCTGGGCGTCCGCAACAACTCGCTCGGCGTCTGCTCGTCCACAGCCGGCAGTCTAGCGTTGGCCCGACCTACGATTCGCGGGCGTCGAGCAGTTCGTCCCAATGGTCACTGGCCCACTCGCACATGACCCGCATCGGTTCGAGCAGGCTGCGGCCGAGATCGGTGAGCTCGTAGGTCACCCGCCGTACCGGCTCGTCGTACGCCGTCCGCCGGACGAAGCCGTCACGTTCCAGGTTGCGGAGGGTCTGGGTCAGCACCTTGGGCGTGACCCGGGCGAGCGGCACCCGCAGCTCGGAGAAGCGGCGCGGGCCGTCCTCCAGGCACACCAGCACCAGCGCCGACCACTTGTCCCCGCCGATCCGGAACGGCAGCAAAGTCGACGGGCAGATTTCCTCGAACATGTCCGCCCGCAGCGTCTCCATGGCGTGCAACGGTACCCAATCGGTAACCACGGCACCTTCTACGGTCGCTCCACCAAGCCACACCAAGGAGGTTGCAGTGGGCAAGATTCTGGTCATCGGCGCACGCGGACGGGCCGGCCGGGCCGCCGTCGACGAGGCACGACGCCGCGGCCACGACGTGACACCCGTCGCCCGTACGACGGAAGGCGCGCCGGACCTGGTCGCGGGCGACGTCACCGACGCCGCCCGGATCACCGAACTGGCGGCCGGGCACGACGCGGTCATCGCAGCCGTGTACGACGGGGGCGCAGACCCGTCCGAGTTCTTCCCGAAGGCTGCTCAGGCCCTGGTCGACGCCCTGGACGACGGCCGGCTGATCTGGGTCGGCCTGGCCTCCATCCTGCCGGGCAAGGACGGCACGCTCCTGATGGACAGCCCCGGATATCCACAGGAGTACCGCTCGTTCTTCCTGGCCCACAAGGCGGCCCTCGACACCTTCGCCGTTTCGTCCCTCGACTGGGTCTCCATCGCCCCCGCCGGCGACTTCAACCACGCCGACCCGACCCGCACCGGCAGCTACCGGATCGCGCCCGGCGACCCCACCGCCCTCACGTCGTACGCCGACTTCGCGATCGCCCTCCTGGACGAGTACGAGCGGCCGGCGCACTCTCGCCAGGCAATCGGAGTGGTCTAGTCGGATTCCCCCGCGGAACCCGTTGGCGACGGTAGGTTCGGGCGCATGGCTGGAGCTGAGGAGTTCATGCGCCGGGCGTTGGAGGTCGCTCAACGGGCCGCGGACACGCAGGGCGACGCGATCACGCGGGCGGCCGAGTTGGTCGTGGACGCCAACGTGTTCTGGGTGTTCGGGACCGGTCACAGCCACGTGATCGCCGAGGAACTGTACGGCCGGGCCGGCGGGCTGGCCGACGTGCGGGCGGTGCTCGAGCCCGGGCTGATGCTGCACGAGGGACTGCTGAAGAGCTCGCTGCTCGAACGGCTGCCCGGGCTGGCCGACGTACTGCTGCAGACCCACGAGATCGGCGCGGGCGACGCCGTACTGATCGCGTCGAACTCCGGACGGAACGCCGTACCGGTGGAATTCGCGCTCGGGGCCAAGGCGAAGGGTGCTCACGTGATCGCCCTGACGTCGATGAGACACAGTACGGCGGTGAGCTCACGAGCCCCCGGCGGCCGGCGACTCTTCGAGGTCGCCGACGTGGTCATCGACAACTGCGGGGAACCCGGCGACGCCCTGATCGAAGTCGACGGCAGCCCGGAACGCACCGGCGCAACCTCAACCCTCGTCGGCGCCCTCCTGGTCCAAGCCCTCACCGTCGAAATCGTCACCAAACTGGTGGAACGCGGCCGAACCCCAAACATCCTCCGCAGCCAGAACGTCTAACCGGCGTACTGGGGTAGTCCCACGCGTGCTACGCGGCCGCTCCTTCGTCGCGACCGCTACGCCCGCTCCCTCCCGCCCCCCGGCTCATCGCCGGTATCTTCCTTGCCGGGCTATCGCCGGCGAGCTGCGGGCTTATCGCCCGTCGGCTCTACGGGGCTTATCGCCCATGAGTCGGCGGGGCTGAGCGCCCAATCCAGGTAGGCCAGCAACCGGGCGATAAGCCCGCGCTCGGCCGGCGGCAGCCGGTAAGGGACACGCCGGCGGTAAGCCGGGGGTGGGTGGGAGCGCGCCGTGGTGGTCGCGGCGGAGGAGCGGATGCGTGGCGCGCTGGGCTTTGCCCCGGTGCGTCTGCTCCGGTCGGTCGGCTACGTGGCGCGGTAGGCCACGGTGATGTCGTAGCGGTCGGAGCGGTAGACGGAGCGGCCGAATTCGATGACTTCGCCGGAGGCGGTGCGGGGGGCGGAGGTGATGATCAGGCACGGCGTGGTGGAGTCGATTTCGAGAAGTTCGGCGTCGACCGGGTCCGGTGGGGCGGCGACGATCGACGCGGACACCTCGCCAAGGGTGACTCCCCAGCCGGACGACAGTTCGGCGTACAGGGACTTCTCGGTGAAGTCGACCTCGTCGAGGCCGGGGTAGCGGTGCAGCGACAGGGCGGTGCGCTCGACGGCCATCGGTTCGCCGTCGGCGGTGCGCAGCCGGGTGAGGTGCAGTACCGGGGTGCCGACCGGCTCTTCCAGCTCGCGGGCCAGGTCCTCGTCGGCGGTGCCGACGCGGTGCTCGAGCACCTTGGCGCCGGGCTTGATGCCGCGGTTGATCATGTCCTGGCTGAACGACGAGGCAAGCATCCGGGACGGGCGCGGCTCGGCGACGAACGTGCCGCCGCCGGGACGGCGGGCGGCCAGGCCCTCGGCCACCACCCGGTCCACCTCCTGGCGCACCGTCATCCGGGCGACGCCGAAGCGCTCGGCGAGGACACGCTCGGAGGGCAGCACGGTTCCGACCGCCAGGCTGCGAGTGAGGTTCTGCAGAATCTCGCGGATCTGGTCACCCTTCGGCCGGTCGGGCCGAAGCTCCGTGGGGAGTTCGGCGAGGTCGCCGGGGTTGTTCCTTGGGCGGGCCATGAGGTCAGTATCCCTGGGAATCTGCCCGGCAAACCGGTTGCCGGGGGACGCGAGCGGGGGCGTGCTCCTGATCGGTCGGTGCTGCCGGCCGTCCGCGGCTCCGGTGGCGCGGACAACCTTGTCAGCCAGACTGTAACGTCCGCCGATGCCTCACTGCTAGTGACCGACGGGCCCGGGCGATTCCCGCAGGTCCCGGCATCCGCAACTCGGCAGACGAGCCGAGAAGAAGGTCCCGGGAGAAGTCGAGAAAGCGTAAATGTTTCGCGGGCGATTCCCGCAGATCCCGGCATCCGCAACTCCGGAGACGAGCCGGGAAGAAGGTCCTGGGGAAATCGAGAAAGAGCAGTTCTTTCGGGCGGCGATTCGCCCGGCCGGGAAGCTGGTGTGTGCTGGGCGAGGTAGTTTCGAGGTCATGAGCGCGGGACAGTTCGTGAAGGAGAGTGCGCCGACCGGGGAGTGGAAGCGGCAGGGCAACCGGTTCACCGACCGGATCAGCCGCGATTCCACGTCCGGTCCTGGTGAGGGTCCGGACGACCAGCGCCGCTGGCCGGTCGAGCCCGGTCGCTATCGGCTCGTGGTCAGCCTGGCCTGCCCCTGGGCGCACCGGTCGGTGATCGTGCGCAGGTTGCTCGGCCTGGAGGACGCGATCAGCCTGGCGATCGTCGACCCGATCCGCGACGACCGCGGCTGGCGGTTCACCCTCGACCCGGCCGGCCGTGACCCGGTGCTCGGCATCGAGTTCCTGTCCGACGTGTACCGGCGGACCGATCCGTCGTACGACGGCCGCGTGACCGTGCCCGCCATTGTCGACACCGTGAGCGGCCTGGTCGTCACCAACGACTACCCGCAGATCACGCTGGACCTCTCGACCGAATGGACCGAACACCACCGCCCGGACGCGCCACGGCTGATCCCGGACGACCGCGCCGAGATGGACCAGTTGATCGACGACATCTACCGGGACGTGAACAACGGCGTCTACCGGTGCGGGTTCGCGACCACGCAGGAGGCGTACGAGGCGGCGTACGACGCTCTGTTCGCGCGGCTCGACGTACTCGAGGAGCGGCTGGCCGACCGGAACTACCTGCTCGGCGACACGTTGAGCGAGGTCGACATCCGGCTGTTCACCACGCTGGTCCGCTTTGACGCGGTGTACCACGGCCACTTCAAGTGCAACCGGAACAAGCTGACCGAGTTCCCGAACCTGTGGGCGTACGCGCGCCGGCTGTACCAGCGGCCGGGGTTCGGCGAGACGGTCGACTTCGACCACATCAAGCGGCACTACTACCTCACCCACGACACCATCAACCCGAACCGCATCGTCCCGAAGGGCCCGGACCCGCGCGTCTGGACCGCCTGATCAGCGGGCCAGCCCGGCCGTCGCGGCGTTGACGGCCGCCTTGAGCTGAGCCCGGGTTGCTCCGGAGCGGGAGCGCAGGTTGACCGCATAGGCGAGCAACGTCAGCAACTCCGCGGCGTCGCCCACGTCGACACCGTCGCGCAACTGCTTCTTGCCCTCGGCCGCTCGCAGAGCCGCGACGAAGGCATCCCGCAACGCGGCGTGATGCTCGGCCAGCAGCGGCCGCGCCGCGGGCGGCGGATTGTCCGCGTTCGCGTTCGAGACCAGGCATCCCCAGCCGGCGAACTCGCCGGCGCACCGCAGCCGAAGCAGCCGATCGAAGAACGCGGTGACCGCCGGCAGTCCGCGTCCGTCCGCGGCGAGCCGGTCGAACATCGGCCGGGACCGCTGGTCCAGGTACCGCCGGACCGCCGCCAGGTAGAGCTCGTCCTTGCCGCCGAACGCGTTGTACAGACTCGAGCGGCTCAACCCGGTGACCGCGACGACGTCCTGGATGCCGGTCGCCGCCACGCCGCGACGCCAGAACAGCAACTCGACCGCGGCCAGCGCGGCCGCCTCGTCGAAGTGTTTGACATCCGCCATACCGGTCATCCTATCTTGGAACGAATGGTCCAAGATAGAGGAGAACGCGGATGATCGACGTACTGGTGCTCGACGTCAACGAGACCATGTCGGACCTGGAGCCGATGCGGGACAGGTTCGTCGCGGCCGGCCTGGCGCGGCACAGTCTCGACACGTGGTTCGCGGCGACGCTGCGGGACGGATTCGCACTGACCGCGGCCGGGGCGTACGCCGACTTCCGCACGGTGGCCACCGACGTCCTGACAGCCCAACTCGCCACCGCCGGAATCGAGCCCACCGAGGACACCATCGGCGGAGTCCTGTCCGGCATGACACAACTGTCGCTGCATCCGGACGTCGAGCCGGGTCTGCGCCGGCTCCGGGACGCCGGTCTGCGGATCATCACGCTGACCAACGGCTCGGCGGCGATGTCCGAGCGGATGTTCACCGACGGCGGCATCATGCCGCTGCTCGAGCACCGCCTGGACGTCGCCGTACCCCAGCGCTGGAAGCCGCATCCGGCCGCGTACCGGTACGCCGCCGAGATCTGCGACGTACCCGTGGAGCGGATGGCCCTCGTGGCCGTACACCCGTGGGACATCGACGGTGCCCGCCGGGCCGGACTGCAGGCCGTCTACCTGGATCGCCGCGGCACGCCGTACCCGAAGGGCTTCCTGCCGCCGACCCGAGTGGTCGAGGACTTCGAGGCGCTCGCGGACACCGTTCAGAAGTAGCTGACACCACCCGTTAGAATCGTGCGAGTTGGAATCGCCGCCCGACGGGTGGCGATGGTGCGCCGGGAAGCCTGGTCGGCAGTGTCCTCAACGACCCCGATCGAAGGGCCGACGATGAGCCAGCCGCCGCGGATCCGGCAGAAGAAGCGTGCGTTCCCCCGCATCCTGGGACGGGAGCGGGCGATTCTCGCCGACACGTTCCGGGCCGAAACGACCGGCGGCCTGCTGCTGCTCGCCGCTGCGACGGTCGCCCTGGTGTGGGCCAACTCACCCTGGCAGGACGCCTACCACCACCTGCGCGACACGTCGGTCGGACCGCTGACCGTTGAGGCGTGGGCGTCCGACGGCGCGTTGACGTTGTTCTTCTACCTCGCCGGTGTCGAACTGAAGCGCGAACTCGCGGTCGGCACTCTGTCGCGGCTCAGCGAGGCGGTCGTCCCGGTGGTCGCGGCCGTCGCCGGAATGGTGCTCCCGGCAATCATCTATCTGGCGATCAACCTGGCTGCCGACAACGGCCGGCCGCGCGGGTGGGCGGTGCCGACGGCAACGGACATCGCGTTCGCCCTGGCCGTGCTGGCGATCGTCGGGTCGTCACTGCCGAGCGCTTTGCGGGCGTTCCTGCTGACGCTGGCGGTGGTCGACGACTTCGGCGCCATCCTGGTGATCGCCGTCTTCTTCTCGCACGGCTTCCACCTGCTGCAACTGCTGATCGCGATCGCACTGATCGCGGCCTGGTACGTGCTGCAGCGGCGCCGGATCCGGACGCCGATCCTGTACGTGCCGATCGCGATCGCCGCATGGTGGTTCATGCACGAGTCCGGGATCCACGCCACCATCGCCGGGGTCGCCCTCGGCCTGGTCACCCGGGTGGTCGCGGATCCGGGTGAGGAGCAGGCGCCGGCCGAGCGGATCGAGCACCGGCTCCGGCCGTGGTCCGCGGGTGTCGCCGTACCGCTGTTCGCGTTGTTCGCGGCCGGGGTGACGCTGAGCGGGAACGCCGTACGCGAGATGCTGACCGACCCGGTCGCGATCGGGGTGGTCGCCGGGTTGCTGTTCGGCAAGGTGATCGGCGTGTTGGGCGGCTCGTGGCTGACCGCGCGGTTCACCCGGGCCGAGCTCAACGCGGACCTGGCCTGGCGGGACGTCGCCGCCGTCTCCGTCCTGGCCGGGATCGGGTTCACGGTCGCGCTGCTGATCGCCCAACTGGCGTTCGCCGACGACGCCGCCCAGGTCGAGCGGGCCAAGGCCGCCGTCCTGGTCGCCTCGGTGCTGGCCGCGATCGTCGCCGCGCTGCTGCTGTCCCGGCGCAATCGCGAGTACGCCGACTGACCTTCCGGCGCCGGGGTACCCGTACTTCGGCGAGGTCGGCGGTAGTGTCGGGGGACGGAGCGTGGAAGGAGTGCCATGTCGATGGGGCCGAACGGGAGTGAGCCCACGGTCGGGCAACTCGTCGCGAACGCCAGCAAGGATCTGTCCAACCTGGTCCGCAGCGAGCTGGAGCTGGCCAAGACCGAGCTGAAGAAGACTGCGGTGGCGGCCGGGACCGGTGCCGGCATGTTCGGCGGTGCCGCCTTCCTGGGCCTGCTGGCGATCATCCTGCTGTCCATCGCCGCCGCCTACGGGCTCAACGCCCTCGGGCTGCACCCGGCCGTGTCCTTCGTGATCGTTGCCGTGGTCTACCTGTTGATCGCCGCCGTCCTGGTGCTGCTCGGCAAGCGGGCGCTCGGCCGGGCGAAAGGCCCGCAGCGTGCGATCGAGACCTCGAAGGAGTCGGTCGAGGTGCTCAAGGCGATCGGCAAGGGCGACGAGTGACCCGATCGGACGGGCGGCGCTGAGCCCGGCGGGTGTCGTCGACCTGCTGGTCGACGGGCCCTGGTCGCATTCGCTGGTGGCGGCCAATGGGGCACGCTTCC
Source organism: Kribbella swartbergensis (assembly GCF_054784135.1). Classification (NCBI taxonomy): domain Bacteria; kingdom Bacillati; phylum Actinomycetota; class Actinomycetes; order Propionibacteriales; family Kribbellaceae; genus Kribbella; species Kribbella swartbergensis. The sequence goes on along the minus strand of NZ_BAAGPM010000025.1, from coordinate 224,469 downwards.
ATATCGCGGAGTGCGGCCCGGCGGACGGTCCGCTGGTGCTGTTCCTGCACGGCTTTCCCGAGTTCTGGTGGGCCTGGCGCCATCAGCTGCCGGTCGTCGCCCAGGCCGGCTACCGCGCCGTCGCGATGGATCTGCGCGGGTACGGCGCCAGCGACAAGACCCCTCGTGGTTACGACCCCTACACCGCCGCTGCGGACGTGTCCGGCGTCGTCCGGTCACTCGGCGCCACCGACGCCGTCGTCGTCGGACACGGCTGGGGCGGGTTCATCGGCTGGTCGGCCGCCGTACTCGCACCACGACAGCTCCGCGCGCTCGCGGTCGTCTCTGCACCGCATCCACTGCTGCTGACGCGATCCGGTCAGCGGAAGGCGCTGGCTCACACCGCCTGGTTCCAGCTGCCGATCCTTCCGGAGCGTCGCCTGCTCGCACAGGACGGCATGCACATCGAGCGGCTGCTCCGGGCCTGGTCAGCGCCCGGCGGCACGTTCCCGGACGCGGAGTCCTCCCGCCGGTACCGAGCCGCGCTTCAGGTCTGGCCGGCACCACACTGCGCACTGGAGTACCACCGCTGGTTCGTCCGGTCCCGGCTGCGCGCTGACGGCAGGAAATACTCGGCCAGGATGCGTACGCCGGTCGCCATACCGGTGCTGCAACTCCACGGAGCCCAGGACCCGGCGGTGTCCCCGACCGCGGTGACGCCTCCGCACCTGGTCACGGCACCGCTGCGCCACGAACTCCTCACCCCATCCGGCCACTTCCCCCACGAAGAGCTCCCGGACCTGTTCAACACCCTTCTCGTGGACTGGCTCGGTTCTCCAGTGCTTGAACGCAGCTGACCGGCAGCGACACAAGGACCGGGCCGACCATGCCGGCGACCTTCCAGCCACCCTGGTCCTCGAGACGGTAGGTCAACCGGTAACCCCGGCCACACTCCAGGTCGATCATCGTGGGCACCTCCTTGTGGTCGACCTTGTCGACCACCGGGCCGACCGCGATGCGGGCGAGCCCGAGGTTGGAGCAGCCGCCGATGCCTCCCGGCGTGGCCGTCCACCGGACCGGCCCCACCTTGCTGACCTGTTCGGTGATCCGGCGCTTCTCCGCCGCGGAGAACTTCACCGCGGAGCTCTCGAGCGACGTTCGCGTCGACGTCTCCGGATGATCGAGCAGGGCCAACGACTTCCAGCCCGCAGGCGGCTCGTACCGCTCCGCGACGGCAACGATCGCAGCTGCCCAGAGGTCGGCGTCGGTCGGCGGAGCCGCCGCGACGGGTGGCTCCGGCTCCGTCTCACCGGGGCTGACGCCGTACAGGATGCCGGTGAGGATGACGAGCACGGCCGCGGCGGCCAGCAGGATCGGGGTGATCGGGCGGCGGGCTGTGGTTGCTTCGGGAACGTCGTCGACGAGGCTCTCCTTGTCCGCGAAGGTTTCGCGGAGCAGGCGCTCGAGGTCTTCGTCGGTCAGCCTGGCCATCAGCGCTCCTCCTTCGCGGGCAGGTTGGTGCGTAGGGTCGCCAGCCCGCGGGCCGCGTTGGACCTGACCGTGGCGGGCGCGCACCCCAGCACGGCGGCGATCTCGTCGTCGGGCAGGTCTTCGTAGTACCGCAGCACCAGGACGGCACGTTGCTGGCGCGGCAACTCGGCGAGGAGCCGCCAGGTGGCGTCCCGTTGGGCCTGGCGGGCTCCGATGTCCTCGGCGGACGGGAGGTCGGCCGGCTCGGCGACCGGCAACTCCCGGTTCTTCAGCAGGCGACGCCAGCTGAGGAACTCGTTGACCACCATGGTCCGCAGGTACGCCTCGGGGTTGTCCAGCGACTGGATTCGCTCCCACTTGCGGTGCGCCCGGGCGTACACGGTCTGGACCAGGTCCTCCGCGCTGTGCACCCCACCGGTCAGCATGAGGGCGAGCCGCAGCAGCCGCCGCTCGCTCGACACCACCAGTTCGTCGAACGACAACGTCCCCTCCGTCGTCACCGTCATACCCCTAGAACGCGACGGGGGTCCGGATGTGCTGCACGACCTACGTGCAGGTCCTGGTGGAGACCTCCTCGGTGGCCGTCGCGCCTTCTCGTGCATCGTCGGAGACCTGCTCGGCGGTGAGGACGTAGCCGGTGCGGTTGTCCTCGACCGAGGCGGCGAACACGACGCCGTACACGGTGCCCCTGGACGACAGCAGCGGGCCGCCGGAGTTGCCGGGACGGACCGAGGCCCAGATCGAGAAGGCCTCGCGGGTCACCGTCCGGTCGCCGTAGATGTCCGGGCCGCGGAGCCGCTCCTCGGACCGGATCCGGGCCGGCTCGGAGTCGAACGGGCCGTTCTCCGGGTAGCCGAGGACGACGGCCGGATCGTCCGCCTTGCCGGTGAAGTCGAAGCTCAGCGGCTGGATCCTCAGCCTCGGCACGTACAGCACCGCGATGTCGATCTCCGGGTCGAACACCACCACGGTCGCCTCGTACGACTGCCCGTTCACCTCGACCTGCGGCGAGTCGACACCGGCCACCACGTGCGCGTTCGTCATCACCCGCTGCGGCGCGTAGACGAACCCGCTGCCCTCGAGACCACGCGAGCAGTTCGCCACGCCGGTGATCTTGGCGATCCGGGTGTACGCCGCGCGGACGGCGGACTGCCGGGCGATCTCCCCGTCCGGCGGCTGCGTCTCCCGGATCCGCTCCGGCACGAACGGGTCGAGGAACCGCGGGAACAGATCGGTGTTGACCACGTCGTTGAACGCCTGCAGCGTCTGGTCGGCACGACTGGGCAGAACCTGGTCGACCTTCGCCAGCACCTGCGAGCCGCGCACCGCGGACGTCACGCTCGGGATCCGGGCACCGCTCACCGCGACCCCGAGCACCCAGGACACGATCAGGACCGACACCGCGGCCAGCGCGGCGCCGCCGAGCGCGTCGACGAACTTCACCGGGCGCCAGGACACCTTGTTTCTCAGTCTGGACCCGAGTACGGCGCCGAGCGTGCGGCCGATCGAGGCCAGGATCACCACCAGCACCAGGGCCGCGAACGACACCGAGACGCTCGGCGAGAAGTTGTCCAGCACCCGCGGCACGACCCAGACACCGACCGCGGCACCGCCGAGCAGGCCGAGGGTGGCGCAGGCGCCCAGCACGAAGCCCTCGATGTACCCCGAGATCGCGACCAGACCAGTGATGATCAGCAGCGCGTAGTCGAGCTTGCTCACTCCACACCTTCCGGATCGTGACCTCTCGACCGGCCGAGGTCGTGCTCGATGGCGGTCAGCCGCCGTACGTCCTCGGACCGCCGTCCCTCGCTCCGCCAGGCCGCCTCGACCAGCCGGTCGGGCAACGGTACGACGACCGAGGGGTCCCAGTCGCGCGACCATCCACCCAGGATGAGCAATTTGTCCAGCAACCCGGCGGTGAAACCCCAGATGTAGAGCTCGCCGATGGTGAACGCCGGACCGGTGAACCCAGAGGGGTGCAGGCAGCTGATCCGGTTCGCCGGATCGGCCAGCGCGTGCACGGACACGGTGTGCACCGACGCGACCTCGGCCGGGTCGACGACCGCCACCGGCGACGGCTCCCGCCACCAGGCCAGCACCGGCGACACGCCGAAGTTGCTCACCGGCACCCACAGCGCCGGCCAGACCGCGAACGGCACCACGCCGGCCGGGTCCAGCCCGGTCTCCTCCTCGGCCTCGCGCAGCGCGGTCCGCACCAAACCGGCCTCACCGGTCCCGTCCGCCGGGTCGACACCACCGCCGGGGAACGACATCTGGCCGGCATGCCGGCGCAACGTCCAGGCCCGCTCGGTGAGCAGCACCTCCGGCCCGTCGTTGCCGTCAGCAAGCAAGATGAGTACGGCGGACTTGCGCACGGACGGATCGTCCGGCGGCAGGAACCTGGATAGCTGGTTCGGGTCCACCTCCTCGGACGCCTTCGCCAACGGCCTGAGCCAGCCCGGGACCTCCACACCTTCGAAGGTCATGGGGTTACCCCCAGCTTCTCCTGCACCAGCTGGTCGAGCTGCGACTGGGAGGTGAACGCGCCGTGGTGCACGTGGACCACCACGCCGTCCTTGTCGACGAACGCGGTCACCGGCGGGCCGCCGATCTTCAACGGCTGGTGCACCGCCTTCTCCGCGTCGACCAGGTGCGGGTAGGTGAGCTGATGCTCGACCGCGAACTTCACCGCCAGTTCGGGCCGCGGGTCGTCGTAGTCGATGCCGATCAGCTGGAGCTTCCCGGCGGACTTCTTCTGCAGCTCAGCCAGGTACGGCGCTTCGTCCCGGCAGGGCGGGCACCACTGCGCCCACACGTTGACGAGCAGCGGGCCGCGCAGGTCGGCGAGCCGGATGTCCGGGCCGTTGCCCAGGCACGGGAGGCTGACGTCCGGGAGCCCGCCGCTGACCGGCGGTTTCGAGGCCGTCGCCGGGCAGGCGGTGAGCTTCTCCGCCCCGGCCACCGCGGTCCGGCTGGTCGAGGCCGCCGGTTTCGGGCCGTCGGCCTGCTCGGGTCCGCACGCCACCAGGCCGATCAGGGCAACCAGTCCGACGATCAGGCACAGCGGCGTACGGGATCCGAGCTTGTGGTTCACGCCGGGACCTTCACCAGCTTCGCGGCGACCTCGGGGTCGGTCGGGCCGGTGCCGTACGACGGGCACCACTGGGCCACCGGGCAGGCGCCACAGGCCGGCTTCTTGGCGTGGCAGCGGCGGCGGCCGTGGAAGATCAGCCGGTGCGACAACATCGTCCAGTCCTTCTTCGGGAACAGGGCGCCGATGATGTGCTCGACCTTGACCGGGTCCTCCTCGGTGGTCCAGCCGAACCGGCGGACCAGCCGGCCGAAGTGTGTGTCGACGGTGATGCCGGGGATCCCGAACGCGTTGCCGAGGACGACGTTCGCCGTCTTGCGGCCGGTGCCGGGGAGCTTGACCAGCTCCTCCAGCCTGTCCGGCACGACCCCGTCGTACTCGTCGACCAGGGCCTGGCCGAGTTTGATCACGCTGTTCGTCTTGGCGCGGAAGAAACCGGTCGGCTTGAGGATCGCCTCCAGCTCCTCCCGGTCGGCCTCGGCGTACGCCTGGGCGGTCGGGTACTTCGCGAACAGGACCGGGGTCACCTTGTTCACCATCACGTCGGTGGTCTGGGCCGACAGGATGGTGGCCACCAGCAACTCGAGCGGGTTGGTGAAGTCCAGCTCGCAGTGAGCGTCCGGATACGCCTCGGTGAGCACCCGGTGCATCTTGCGGGCCCGGCGGACCAGCTGCGCCGGGGTCTCGTCGGCGTACACCGGCGCCTTGCGGGGGAGCTTGACAGGCGGCCCGGAAACCGGCACTGCGACACGCTGGGATGGCATGGAGGCAAGCCTACGTGGCGGTGCCGACACCCGAGGGGCTACGGTTTTGGGGCAACCGGGTGGTAACGGCCCGGTGCCGGGCGAGGCCGGACCCCGCCCGTCAGTCGTGGTCGAAGGTCCGAGGAGGCCCAAAGGTGGATGCCGCAGTACTCCGACAGGCACCGCTGTTCAGTCAGCTCGACGACGAGGCGGCCGACGCGCTGGCCGCGTCGATGACCGAGAACCGGCTGCGTCGCGGCCAGGTCCTGTTCCACGAGGGCGACTCCGGTGACCGGCTGTTCGTCGTGGTCGAGGGCAAGGTCAAGCTGGGCCGCACCTCCGCCGACGGCCGGGAGAACCTGATCGCCGTCCTCGGCCCCGGACAGATGTTCGGCGAGCTGTCGCTGTTCGACCCGGGTCCTCGGTCCGCCACCGTCACTGCCGTCACCGACGCCTCGCTGATGTCGCTGACCCACGACGAGCTGCTCCGCTGGCTGGCCGGCCGCCCCGAGGTGGCCCGCGGCCTGTTGCTGCAGCTCGCCTCCCGGCTCCGCAAGGTCTCCGACGTGGTGGCCGACCTGGTGTTCTCCGACGTACCCGGCCGTGTCGCCAAGGCCCTGCTGGACCTGGCCAGCCGCTTCGGCCGGACCGCCGACGACGGCGTCCACGTCCACCACGACCTCACCCAGGAGGAGCTCGCCCAGCTCGTCGGCGCCTCCCGCGAAACCGTCAACAAGGCCCTCGCCGACTTCGCCTCCCGCGGCTGGGTCCGCCTCGAACCCCGCTCCGTCGTACTCCTCGACGTAGAACGCCTCCAACGCCGCGCCCGCTAGGAACCGAGGTAGTCCAGCTGGGCGCGGACCGAGCGTTCGGCGGCGGGCCAGAGGGTGGGGTCTACGTCGGCGTAGACGTGTTCGACGACCGCTTCGGGGGTGGTGTGGCCGGCGGCGACGGCGGCTCGGACCTGGTCGAGGCGTTCGCGGCGGTGGGTGATGTAGAAAGTGAGGACGTCGGTCGGGTCCTCGATGACCGGGCCGTGGCCGGGGAGCAGGCGTTCGACGCCGGCGGCTGAGTTGGCGAAGGCCCGGAGGCGGTCGAGCGAGTCGAGGTAGGGGCCGAGGGCACCGTCCGGGTGGGCGACCACCGAGGTGCCGCGGCCCAGGACGGTGTCGCCGGTCAGCAGCGAGCCGTCCTGCGGGAGCCAGAAGCAGACCGAGTCCATCGTGTGACCGGGCGTCGGCAGGACCTCGACCCGGAGGCCGCCGACGGTGATGACGTCGCCCTCGGCGAGTGCGTGGGCGTGGTCGGTGGGGATGCGGAAGGCCGGATCCACCGCACGAACCCCGCAGCCGGCCTGATTGGCGAACCACGCGGCACCCTCGGAGTGGTCCGGGTGCTTGTGCGTGAGCAGTACGACGGCCACGTCGCCGGCCGCATCCAGCACGGCCCGTAGATGCTCCTCCAGCATCGGGCCGGGGTCGACCACCACCGACTGGTCGGCGTCCGGGGCCCGCAGGATCCAGGTGTTCGTCCCGTCCAGCGTCATCAGTCCGGGGTTGTCGGCCCGCACCAGGGTGGCGAAGTCCGTGACGGCGTTCGACCGGGGCGGTGGGGCGGCGAAGGTGTTCATCCAGTCTCCAGATAGGCCTGGTCGCCGTCGACTCGCACCGTCGGCAGGATCGGCCGGATCTCGCGCTCGCCGGCCGCGGCGAGGATAGCGGCCACATCGGCGTACGGCGTGAGGTCGCGGCAGCAGACGTACGTCGGGGGAAGCATCAGCAACTCGCCGGACTCGACCGCGTCGACCGCGTCCGCCGGACGCATCCAGGCGACCTGGTCGGACTCACTCGTCACGTCGCGGGTCACCTGGCCGGCCGGGAGGGCGGCGACGAAGAAGCGGGTGTCGTACCGCCGGGGCTCGAACTCCGGGGTGATCCAGTGCGCCCAGGCACCGAGCAGATCGGCCCGCAGCACCAGCCCACGCCGATGCAGGAAGTCGGCGAACCCGAGCTCACGGGTCTCCAGCGCAACCCGGTCGGCCTCCCAGTCGTCACCCGTGGTGTCCCCCACGACCGCTTCGCCGGACGAGCCGGCGAGCAGCACACCGGACTCCTCGAACGTCTCCCGGACCGCGGCCGCGACGTACGCCGAGGCCGTCGGCTCGTCGCAGCCGAGCCGGTCGGCGAACCAGGCCGGTGACGGCCCCGACCACGAGTCGGCGACCGTCGCGTCGGTCGCGTCGACCCGGCCGCCGGGGAACACGGACATCCCGGCCGCGAACGCCATCGTCCGCTGCCGCCGGAGGAGGTACACCTCCGGCCCGGCGGCAGTGTCACGGAGCAGGATCACCGTCGAGGCCGGCCGCGGCTCGGCCGGCGTCCGACCTTCGCGGACGAACTCCAGTGCGGCCGAGGCCATCCGGCCGGACAGCAGTTGCGACTTCAGGTCCCGGATCATGCCGTGGTCAGGCGACCTCGACGATCAGTTCGACCTCGACCGGAGCGTCGAGCGGCAGGACCGGGACGCCGACCGCACTGCGGGCGTGCTGACCGGCCTCGCCGAACACCTGGCCGAACAGCTCGGAGGCGCCGTTGGCGACCTGCGGCTGGCCGGTGAAGTCCGGAGTCGACGCGATGAACGCGACCGCCTTGACGACCCGCCGTACGTTCGCCAGGTCACCGATCTCGGCCTTGACCGCGGCCAGCGCGTTCAGCGCGCACTGCTGGGCGCACTGGCTGGCCACCTCCGCGGTGACGGCGTCGCCGACCTTGCCGGTGGCGATCAGGGTGCCCTCGCGCAGCGGCAGCTGGCCGGACGTGTAGACCAGGTTGCCGGTCCGGACCGCGGGCACGTAGGCGGCGACCGGCTTGGCCACCTCGGGCAGCTTCAGGCCGAGCTCGGCCAGCTTCTCCTCGGGGTGGCTCATTTCTCTTCGATCTCCCGCTTCAGGTAGGCGACCAGGGATTCCGGGTTCGGACCCTGGACGACCTGGACCAGCTCCCAGCCGTCCTGGCCGAAGTTGTCCAGGATCTCCTTGGTCGAGTGGACCAGCAGCGGCGCGGTGAAGTACTCGAACTTCTTCATGAGAGGGACTCTAACGGGCTGTGCAGACACCTTCCCCCGCCCCACCACCCGGTCGAAACCAGTGTGCTGTGGGCCACGCCCTACGCTGGACCGTATGGCGAGGCTGCATGTGGTCACCGGCAAAGGGGGCACCGGGAAGACGACTGTGGCGGCTGCTATGGCGCTTTCGCTGGCCGATCAGGGCAAGCGGGTCCTGCTCGTCGAGGTCGAGGGGCGGCAAGGGCTCGCCCAGTTGTTCGACGTACCACCTCTGCCGTACGTCGAACGCCGGATCGCCCACGGTCCGGGCGGAGGCGAGGTGTTCGCGCTGGCCGTGGACGCCGAGGCCGCGCTGCTGGAGTACCTCGACATGTACTACCACCTCGGCCGGGCCGGGAAGGCGCTCGACAAGGTGGGCGCGATCGACTTCGTCACCACGATCGCACCAGGTCTGCGCGACGTACTGCTGACCGGCAAGGTCTACGAGGCGACCCGGCGGAAGTCGCACGGGCGGCTCGCGTACGACGCTGTCGTGCTGGACGCACCGCCGACCGGGCGGATCGCGCCGTTCCTGAACGTGAACCACGAGGTCGCCGATCTGGCCAAGGTCGGGCCGATCCGCAACCAGGCCGACGCGATCATGGGCATGCTGCGCTCCGACGTGACCCGGATCCACCTGGTCACGCTGCTCGAGGAGATGCCGGTCCAGGAGACGCTGGACGCGGTCGAACAGCTGGAGGCCCTCGACCTGCGGGTCGGGTCGATTGTGGTCAACATGGTTCGCAACAGTCCGCTCGACGACGACGCGCTCGCCCTCGCGGTCAAGGAGAAACTGCCCGCGACCGAGCTCAGCAAGGGGCTGCGGGCAGCTGGTGTTGCCGCCGGCAAGGAACTGGTCACGACGCTGATGGCGGAGGCGCGTGACCACGCCGTCCGGGTCGGGCTGGAACGTGAGAACCGCGACCGAATAGATGCCCTGGGCAAGCAGGTGACCGAGCTGCCGTTGCTGCCGGAGGGGATCGACCAAGGCGCCCTGTTCGACCTGGCCGAGGAGTTGCGCCGATGAACGGGCTCGATCTGGACGCACTGATCGACGATCCGGCCACGCGCATCATCGTCACCTGCGGCGCCGGTGGGGTCGGCAAGACGACGACGGCGGCCGCGCTGGGCCTGCGGGCCGCCGAGCGCGGGCGGAAGGTCGTCGTACTCACCATCGACCCCGCCCGGAGGCTGGCGCAGTCGCTCGGGCTGACCGAACTGGACAACATCCCGCGGGCCGTGGCCGACGTGAACGCCGCGAACGGCGGCCGGCTGGACGCGATGATGCTGGACATGAAGCGGACCTTCGACGAGGTGGTGCTCGCGCACGCGACGCCCGAGAAGGCCGAGCAGATCCTGGCGAATCCCTTCTACCAAGCGCTTTCCTCGTCGTTCGCCGGCACGCAGGAGTACATGGCGATGGAGAAGCTCGGCCAGTTGCACAAGCAGGCCGAGCGCAGCGGCGACTGGGACCTGATCGTGGTGGACACCCCGCCGTCGCGGTCGGCCTTGGACTTCCTGGACGCACCCGAGCGGCTGGCGTCGCTGCTGGAGGGCCGCTTCTTGCGGCTGCTGCTGGCGCCGGCTCGCGGGCCGTTCAAGCTGATGTCCGCCGGTGTGAATCTGGCGATGTCGGTGATGAACAAGGTGCTCGGCGCGCAGGTGCTGACCGACGTACAGACGTTCGTCGCGGCCTTCGACACGTTGTTCGGCGGTTTCCGGCAGCGGGCCGAGCAGACCGTGGCGCTGTTGCGGGAGCCGCACACCGCCTTCCTGGTGGTGGCCGCTCCGCAGAACGACGCGCTGCGGGAGGCGTCGTATTTCACCGAGCGGTTGCGCGAGGAGGGCATGCCCCTGGCCGGCGTGGTGTTGAACCGGGTGACCACGACACACGCGGCGGAGTTGTCGGCCGAGCGGTCGCTGGCCGCGGCGGAGCGGCTCGAGGAGGGTGACAAGTCTCCGCTGACGGCCGCCGTACTGCGGTTGCACGCCGACAAGATGCAGCAGGTGGTCGGGGACCACAAGCGGGCCGACCGGTTCCGCCGCGGGCACCGCTCGATCCCGACCGTCGAGGTGCCGGCGCTGGCCGACGATGTCCACGACCTCACCGGTCTACGCCAGATCGGCGATCTGCTCACGGCCTGACGGTCCGTTTCACCCTGAGCGAACGATCGTTCCCCTCGGGAATGACCTGATGGGGACTGCGGTTGAGCCTGTCAGACTCAATCTTGAAAAGGGTGTGACAGCGTGACCGATACGTTGAATCTTCCCGTTCTGCCGCTGGACGACGTCGTGGTGCTGCCGGGAATGGTGGTGCCGGTCCGACTGGCCGACACCGAGGCGCGCGCGGCGATCGACGCGGCCCAGGCGTCCGGTCAGGACAAGGTCCTGCTGGTTCCGCGACTGGACGGGAAATACGCCAAGGCCGGGACGCTCGGTGAGATCGAGCAGATCGGCCGGCTGCCGGGCGGTGCCCCGGCTGCCGTCATCCGCGGTACGGCGCGCGTCCTCATCGGCGCCGGGACCACCGGTCCGGGCGCCGCTCTCTGGGTCGGCGCGACCGTTCTGCACGAGATCACCGACGCCCGCTCGGCGGAGCTCTCCCGGGAGTACAAGACCCTGGTGACGTCGGTGCTGCAGCGTCGCGGCGCCTGGCAGGTCATCGACTCGGTGAAGCAGGTGAGCGACCCGGCGGAGCTGTCCGACCTGGCCGGCTACGCGTCGTACCTGACCAACGAGCAGAAGTCCTGGCTGCTGGAGAACGCCAATGTCTCCGAGCGGCTGGAGAAGCTGATCGGCTGGGTGAAGGACCACCTGGCCGAGCTCGAGGTGTCCGAGACGATCCAGAAGGACGTCCAGGAGGGCATGGAGAAGCAGCAGCGGGAGTTCCTGCTGCGCCAGCAGATGGCCGCCATCCGCAAGGAACTGGCCGAGCTGGACGGCAAGGCCGAGTCCGAGGAAGAGGACTACCGGGCCCGCGTCGAGGCCGCCGACCTGCCCGAGCACGTCCGCAAGGCCGCGCTCGCCGAGGTCGACAAGCTGGAGCGGACCGCCGAGCAGTCCCCCGAGGTCGGCTGGATCCGGACCTGGCTGGACACGGTCCTGGAGATGCCGTGGAACGAGCGGACCGAGGACAAGTACGACATCCGCGAGGCCCGGGCCGTGCTGGACGCGGACCACGCCGGTCTGGACGACGTGAAGGAGCGCATCACCGAGTACCTGGCGGTACGGCGTCGCCGTGCGGACCGTGGTCTCGGTGTGGTCGGCGGACGCCGCAGCGGCGCCGTACTGGCCCTGGTCGGTCCGCCCGGTGTCGGTAAGACCTCACTGGGCGAGTCCGTGGCGCGGGCGATGGGCCGGAAGTTCGTCCGGGTCGCGCTGGGCGGTGTCCGGGACGAGGCCGAGATTCGCGGTCACCGGCGGACGTACGTCGGTGCGCTGCCGGGCCGGATCGTCCGGGCCATCACCGAGGCCGGCTCGATGAACCCCGTCGTACTGCTGGACGAGATCGACAAGGTCGGTGCGGACTACCGGGGTGACCCGACGGCCGCGCTGCTGGAAGTGCTCGACCCGGCGCAGAACCACACCTTCCGGGACCACTACCTGGAGGTCGAGCTGGACCTGTCCGACGTGGTCTTCCTGGCCACGGCGAACGTGCTCGACTCCATCCCGGCTCCGCTGCTGGACCGGATGGAACTGGTGCAGCTCGACGGGTACACCGAGGACGAGAAGGTCACCATCGCCCGTGACCACCTGCTCCCGCGTCAGCTGGAGCGGGCGGGCCTGACGGCGGACGAGGTGACCATCGACGACTCGGCGCTGCGGGTGCTGGCCGGCGAGTACACGCGTGAGGCCGGCGTACGGCAGCTGGAGCGGTCGATCGCGCGGGTCCTGCGGAAGGTGACGGCTCGACTGGCCCTGGGTGAGGACGTCGGCTCGGTGACCATCGGCGCCGGCGACCTGAAGAGCTACCTGGGCACACCGAAGTTCACACCGGAGTCGGCGGAGCGTACGGCGCTTCCGGGTGTGGCGACCGGATTGGCCGTGACCGGTGCAGGTGGTGACGTGCTCTTCGTCGAGGCGTCGCTGGCCGACAAGGAGACCGGCCCGACCGGGGTCACGCTGACCGGGCAGCTCGGTGACGTGATGAAGGAGTCGGCCCAGATCGCCCTGTCGTACCTGCGTTCGCACGGTGCCGAGCTGGGGCTGCCGGTCGGCGACCTGGCCGAGCGGAACGCGCACATCCACGTTCCGGCCGGTGCGGTCCCGAAGGACGGACCGTCGGCGGGTGTGACCATGACGACCGCGCTGGCGTCGCTGCTGTCCGGACGGCCGGTCCGCTCCGAGGTCGCGATGACCGGTGAGGTGTCGCTGACCGGACGGGTCCTCCCGATCGGTGGGGTGAAGCAGAAGCTGCTCGCTGCCCACCGGGCCGGGCTGACCACGATCCTGATCCCGAAGCGGAACGAGCCGGACCTGGAGGACGTGCCGGAATCCGTGCTGGCGGAGCTGACCGTGCACCCGGTCAGCGACGTCCGCGAGGTCCTCGACCTGGCGCTCGAACCGGCCCAGGTCGACGCACACCAGTACGCCGCCTGATCGTCGTACGAACTGGAGGGCCCGAGCGTCGTGCTCGGGCCCTCATCCTTTTGAACGAAAGTTCTCCGGGGCCCACCGAAAAGCGTGACCGAAGTCACAACCGACGCGGTAACCCACTAACCCGATCCCGTAGTCTCTATAACCATGCGCGTACGGGAGAAGGGCGACCGGGGAGTCGTCCAATCGGTGGTTCTGTTCCTCGGGGTGAGCGTGCTGTCGGGGGCGTTGGCCGCCGGTCTTGCCATCCCCTTCGCCGGCCTGGCCGGCTTCACCACCGAGAAGACCCACGAGACGCTGCAGGAACTGCCGCAACAGTTCGACGAGGTGCCGCTCAAGCAGAAGAGCACCATCCTCGCCGCCGACGGCAGCCTGATCGCCACCCTGGCCGAGCAGAACCGGGTGCCGGTCAAGCTCAGCCAGGTCGCGCCGATCATGCAGAAGGCGATGGTCGCGATCGAGGACGACCGGTTCTACGAGCACGGCGCGCTGGACCTCAAGGGCACCCTGCGCGCGCTGCTGCGGAACCAGTCCGAGGGCTCGGTGCAGCAGGGTGGTTCGAGCATCACCCAGCAGTACGTGAAGATGAGCCTGGTCGAGAAGGCGAACACGCCCGAGGAGGTCGCCGCCGCGACCGCGGAGACGTACCAGCGCAAGGTCGCCGAGCTGCGCTACGCGATCGCCGTCGAGAAGGAGTACTCGAAGAACGAGATCCTCGAGAAGTACCTGAACCTGGCCAACTTCGGCGACGGTGCCTGGGGCATCGAGGCCGCCGCCCAGCACTACTTCGGGGTGCACGCGTCCCAGCTGAACCTGCAGCAGGCGGCGTTGCTGGCCGGCCTGGTGAAGAACCCGACCGGGTACGACCCGACCAACAACATGAAGCGCGCCAAGGACCGCCGCGACCTGGTGATCAAGCGGATGCTCGAACTCAAGGTCATCTCGGTCGCGCAGGCCAACGCCGCGCTGAAGACGCCGGTCGTCGACCTGAAGAAGATCAAGCCGAACAAACTCGGCTGCGCGAACTCGAGGTACCCGTTCTACTGCGAGTACGTGGTCGCCCAGCTGACCAAGAACCCCGCGTTCGGCAAGACCGAGGTCGACCGCCGGAACTACCTGAAGACCGCCGGCCTGACCATCCGTACGTCGCTCGACCCGAAGATCCAGCTCGCCGCCCAGAAATCCATCGACGAGCACTCGCGTCCGACCGACCAGGCGATCGCGGCGATCACGATCGTCGAACCCGGCACGGGCCTGGTGAAGGCGATGGTCCAGAGCCGCAAGTACGGCAACAAGCGCGGCCAGACGGCGTACAACTACAACGTCGAGAAGTCCTATGCCGGTGGATACGGCGGCTTCCAGAACGGCTCGACCATGAAGGCCTTCACGATCGCAGCGGCAATCCAGAAGGGCTTCCCGCTCAACTACAAGATCAACTCGCCCAACCGGATCGACCTGAGCGGCAAGAAGTGGAGCACCTGCGACGGGACTGTCACGGCCGAGCGGGGCTACGACCCGAGCAACTCGACCCAGAACGTGCCGGTGCCGACCATGATCCAGGCGGCGCAGAAATCGACCAACACCTACTTCCTCTTGCTGTCCCAACAGGTCGGTCTCTGCCCGATCGCCAAGGTCGCCTCCTCGCTGGGAATGTACGACGCCCAGTCGAACGAGCCGCTCGGCCAGTACCCGTCCATGACGCTGGGCGTCGGGTACGTGACCCCGCTCCAGATGGCCGGCGCGTACGCAGCGTTCGCCGCCCGAGGCATGTACTGCAAGCCGTGGCTGGTCACCGCGATCAAGGGCCCGAACGGCAAGGCGATCAACACACCTGGAGCGGACTGCAAGCAGGCATTGGCTCCTGAGGTGGCCGACGGCGTCAACGCCGTACTGCGCCAGGTGATGGAGCCGGGCGGCACCGGCTCGAGGCTCAAGTTCGGCAAGAGCGACCTGGCCGGCAAGACCGGAACGATCCAGGAAGCCAGGGCGGTGTGGTACGCCGGCTACTCCACCAAGCTGGCCGGAGCGTCAGTCGTGGCCGATGCCTCGCTGCCCTACGACCCGCTGCAGGGCCAGACGCTGGACGGTCGGGACATCAACGACCCGTCGGGTTCCGGCACCGCGGGTCCGTTGTGGATGACGGCGATGCAGGGGGCGCTGCGCTACTACCCGACGACGAAGTTCGTCGCGCCGTCCGACAAGACCGTGCGCGGTGACGTGAAGGACCTGCCGTTCGTCAACGGCATGAACCCCGAGGACGCCGCCAACAAGCTCCGCCAGGCCGGCTTCCAGGTCGCGATCGCCCCCGGCACGGTCAACTCCGAGGAGACCGCGGGCACCGTCGCCTACACCACCCCGCGGCAGCGCGAGGGCGCCCCCGAGGGCTCCACCGTCACCATCCATATCTCCAACGGCAGCAAGAAGAACCAGCCGACGCAGCCGGCCACCACGACCACGACCCAACCCCCGGCAACCACCAAACCGCCGAACAACAACCCACCCACCATCAACCCCAACTGCCCACCGTGGAACCCGAAGTACCCCAACTGCGGCGGGGGCGGCAGATAGCGAAAGAGCCTCGTCCACACCCGGACGAGGCCCTTCGTCGTACGGCGTCAGGCGCCCAGTTGGCGTTTGACCTCGGCGGAGACGACGGAGCCGTCGGCCTTGCCCTTGATCTTGGGTTGGAGGGCGCCCATGACCTTGCCGATGCCGCGGGGGCCGAGTTCGTCGGCGCCGGTGGCGGCGATGGTCTCGGAGACCAGGGCGACGATCTCCTCCTCGGTGAGCTGCGCGGGCAGGTACTCGGCCAGGATGTCCGCCTCGGCCTGTTCCTTGTCGGCGAGTTCGTCGCGGCCCGCGTCGCGGTAGGCGATGACGGACTCGCGGCGCTTCTTCGCCTCCGAGCTGAGGACGTCGACGATCTCGGCGTCGGTGAGCTCACGGGCCTCCTTGCCGGCCACCTCCGCCTTGGTCACGGCGGTGAGCGCCATCCGCAGGGTCGATTTGCGGATCTCGTCGCGCGCCTTCAGGGCGGCGGTCATGTCGTCGTGCAGCCGCTGCTTCATACCGGAGTTGGACATGATCACGATTGTGGCAGGCTGGTGCAATGAGTTTCAGCGGGCTTGCCGCCACCACCCTGAAGGCCGCGGCGGTCGTCGGCGCCGTCGGTGCCGCTTGTGTCGCGTACGCGGCCGGGATCGAGGTGCGCTGGTTCACGCTGCGCAGGGTGACGGTCCCGGTGCTGCCGCAGGGTGCCGAGCCGCTGAAGGTGCTGCACCTGTCCGATCTGCACCTGATGCCGACGCAGGAGCGCAAGATCGCCTGGGTCAACGACCTGGCCGCGCTCGAGCCCGACCTGATCGTCAACACCGGTGACAACCTCGCCCACGAGCGCTCGGTGCCGCCGCTGCTCCGGGCGTACGGCGACCTGCTCGACCTGCCCGGTGTGTTCGTGTTCGGCTCCAACGACTACTGGAAGCCGCACTTCAAGAACCCGGGCAAGTACCTGCTGCCCGCGAACAAGCAGCGGCACAAGCCGCACGGCCCGGACCTGCCGTACGAGGAGATGCGCCGGGCCTTCACCGGCGCCGGTTGGACGGACCTGAACAACGCCAAGGCGACGCTCAAGGTGAACGGCCTGCGGCTGGACTTCGCCGGCACCGACGACCCGCACATCAAGCGGGACCGGTACGACGAGGTCGCGGGTGAGGTGGACCCGGCGGCCGACCTCTCCATCGGTGTCACGCACGCGCCGTACCAGCGGGTGCTGAACGGTTTCGTCGGCGACGGGTACCCGCTGGTCCTGGCTGGCCACACCCACGGCGGCCAGTTGGCGGTGCCGTTCTACGGCGCGCTGGTGACGAACTGCGACTTGGACACGTCGCGGGTGAAGGGCCTCTCGACCTGGGGCCATGCCGGCCGCCAGGCGGCTCTGCACGTCTCGGCCGGCCTCGGCACCTCGCCGTACGCACCGGTCCGTTTCGCCTGCCGGCCGGAGGCGACCCTCCTCACCCTGGTGCCCCGGAACAATCCGATTTCGTCCCAGCCCTAGGCGCATGTAAGCTATCCGAGGCTTCGGGCTGTGGCGCAGCTTGGTAGCGCGCTTCGTTCGGGACGAAGAGGTCGCAGGTTCAAATCCTGTCAGCCCGACCAATCGAGGGCGGTGACTCCGGTCACCGCCCTCGTGCTATCTGTCCACGCTGCAGCGATCGCGCACTCCCTGGGTGCCGCCTGATCCGGATAATGTGCGGCCATGAGCCACCAGGACGACGGCGGGATGCCCGAGGACCTCGAGGCCGTCCTGGAGGCCGCGGACGAGGACGCCGACGAGGACGCCGCGGAGGAGGCCGACGAGGGCCGGTACGACGCCCCTCCGTTGCCGCCGCCGCTGATCCTGGCGGTCGTCGGGCTGCTGTGCGGGTTCGCGACGATCGCACTCGTCTGGTTGAGCGAGCGCGGCTGTGAACGGGTCCGCGACACCACGAACTGCGGTGCGCTCGGCCTCCCGTTGCTGGTCGTGATCGTGGCGGTCACCATGGTGCTCGGCGGGCTCGCGCTGAGCCGGCTGGCGATGCCGCACCCCGCGGTGGTGGCGTTCCTCGGTGTCGCCTTCATGCTGATCGTCGTCCTCGCCTTCCTGACCGAGCACCTGTCGTCGCCTTGGGCCCTGGCCGTCATCCCGGCGCTGACCGCGATCACCTTCCTCCTCGCCAACCTCGTCGCCCGACTGCTGGAGCGTGCCGATGCCTGACCTGCCCGTCTACGACTGCCCGCGTACGCCGACCGCCCCGAACCTGGACGGGACCCTCACGGACCCGGCCTGGAACATCGCGCCCTGGACGACGCCGTTCGTCGACATCACCGGCGACGGCCCGGTCCCGCGGTTCCGGACCCGGGCGAAGCTCATGTACGACGACGAGTACCTGTACGTCGGCGGGCTGCTCGAGGAACCGCACGTCTGGTCGACGATGCGGGAGAAGAACACCAAGTTGTTCGAGGAGAACAACTTCGAGCTGTTCCTCGACCCAGACGGCGACGGGCTCAACTACTACGAGTTCGAGATCAACCCGCTCGGCACGATCTGGGAGCTCACCCTGCCGAAGCCGTACGTCGACGGCGGCGTACCGGTGGACCCGACGAACCTGCCCGGGCTGCGGACGGCTGTCCACATCGACGGTACGCTCAACGACCCGTCCGACATCGACACCGGCTGGTCGGTGGAGATCGCCGTACCGTGGGCCGAGCTGGCGTCGTACAACGAAGGCCGGGCGACCCCGCCGGACCAGGGCGACGAATGGCGGATGAATCTGATGCGGTGCGAGTGGCCGCACGAGGTGGTCGACGGTGCGTACGTGAAGGGCACGGAGCTGAGCTTCTGGGTCTGGTCGCCGCAGCACGTGGCCGACATGCACCGACCCGACCGCTGGGGTGTGTTGCGCTTCTGACGCCCCGGTGACCGAGCGTTAACCCGCCGGGGTCACAATGAGCTACGTGGACTCAGGGGGTGACCGGTACGGCGATCAGGTCGTGAGCGCGATCGAGCGCGCCTGTGAGAAGGACCCCCGTACCGCACTGCGACTCGTCGCGAAGTACTCCACCTACTGGTGGTCCCACGGCCTCCAGGACGAGGCTGCCGCGGCTGCGGAGCGTGTGCTCAGCATGGTGGGCAGATCCGTGCCGGTCGGCCTGGACGAGGAGTACCTGCTGGCAGTGCTCCACAGCGCCTCGTCAGCCGAGCAGGAGCAGCTGGAGTTGGCTCAGCAGATCGTGCTCGCCACGACCGGGCCGTTTCGGTACTCCGTGACCGTGCTGCTGTGGTCGCTGGTGTTCGGACCGTTCGAGTCCCCCTCAGTGGTGGAGGACGTGCTGACGCGGAACGAGACAGGTGATGCCTGGGCTCGCGCGGCTGTCGAGCTCTGTCGCGGGTATCCGGGGCTGACCAACCTGCCGCCGGGTGAGGCGGCTCAGGCGCTGCGTACGGCGCTGGGACGCTTCCGGATGCTTGACGACGCCTGGGGAATGTTCCTGGCACTGACTGCGCTCCAGCAGACGGTGGATGACCCACTGGACCTCACCACCGAGGCTTTGGCGCTGGCGGAGCGGCTCGGCCTGGAGGAGGAGACCGGTCTGCTGCTCTGTCAGCGGGGTGACCTCCACCGTGCCCTCGGGAAGGTCGAGGACGCTCGCGAGGACTACGCCCGCGCCCTGGAGGTCGGCGAACAGGCCGACCTCCCTGAGACGGCCGCGGCGGCCCGGATCGGTCTTGCCCGCACTGCCCGCCTCTGCGGCAACCTTCCCGCCGCACGGGCCCACCTGTCTGCCGTCCTCGCCTTCCCGGAACTCGAGGACGCCCACGTCGAGGCGATGCACGAACTCGCCGTACTGAACGCCTCCGAGGCCTCGGCGTAGGCTCCGGCCACACGTCGTTGTAGGACCGGGGCACACCCTGTGGCGGCGACCACAGGAGGTGGCTCTCGCCGGACTCGCGGGTGGCTGGTTAGAGTCGACAACGACCCAGCCCCGACACTGCAACGGAGCAGCCGGATGGACAAGACGTACGACTCGCCGCAGGCCGCGGTCGACGACATCGGCGACGGCGCGAGCCTCGCGGTCGGCGGCTTCGGGCTCTGCGGCAACCCGATGGAGTTGATCCGCGCCCTGCACGACAAGGGGGTGACCGGACTGCGTGTGGTGTCGAACAACTGCGGTGTCGACGACTGGGGTCTGGGCATCCTGCTCGCGGACAAGCGGATCGCCAAGATGACGTCGTCGTACGTCGGGGAGAACAAGGAGTTCGCCCGGCAGTTTCTGTCCGGTGAGCTCGAGGTCGAACTGACCCCGCAGGGCACGCTGGCCGAGAAGCTGCGAGCCGGCGGCTGCGGGATCGCGGCGTTCTACACCCTGGCCGGCGTCGGCACCCAGGTCGCCGAGGGCGGGCTGCCGCAGCTGTACAACACCGACGGCACCGTCGCCAAGGCCTCGGAGCCGAAGGAGACCCGGGAGATCAACGGCAAGACCTACGTGCTGGAGGAGTCGATCACCACCGACTTCGGCCTGGTGCACGCGCTGAAGGGCGACACCCACGGCAACCTGGTGTTCGACCGGAGCGCGCGGAACTTCAACCCGCTGGCCGCGATGGCCGGCCGGATCACCGTCGCGCAGGTCGAGGAGCTGGTCCAGCCTGGTGAGCTGGACCCGGACGAGATCCACCTGCCCGGCGTCTTCGTCCAGCGCGTCGTTGCCGTCGGCAAGGACATCGAGAAGCGGATCGAGAAGCGCACCGTCCAACCCCGCGAGGCCTACGAGGCCCAGCGCGAGAAGCTGGAGGCCTGAGATGCCACTCACCCGTGAGCAGATGGCCGCCCGCGCCGCCGCCGAGCTGGAGGACGGCTCGTACGTGAACCTCGGCATCGGCCTGCCGACCCTGGTGCCGAACTACATCCCGGACGGCGTGACCGTCGTCCTGCAGAGCGAGAACGGCATCCTCGGCGTCGGGCCGTACCCGGTCGAGGGCGAGGAGGACCCGGACCTGATCAACGCCGGCAAGGAGACCGTCACGACGATGCCGGGGGCATCGTTCTTCGACTCCGCGCTGTCGTTCGGGATGATCCGTGGCGGCGCGATCGACGCCGCCATCCTGGGCGCCATGCAGGTCTCGGCCACGGGCGACCTGGCGAACTGGATGATCCCGGGCAAGATGGTCAAGGGCATGGGCGGCGCGATGGACCTGGTGCACGGCGCCAAGAAGGTGATCGTGCTGATGGAGCACGTGGCCAAGGACGGTTCGCACAAGATCCTCGAGGAGTGCGACCTGCCCTACACCGGCCGTGGCGTGGTCAACCGGATCATCACCGACCTCGCCGTCCTCGACGTCACCGAGGACGGCCTGAAACTGGTCGAGCTCGCCGACGGGGTCACCTTCGACGAGCTGCAGTCCAAGACGGGCGCACCGATCAAGCAGTGAGCGGTACGCCGGTCGGCCGACGAACGGTACGCCGGGGCGAGTCGCCGCCGAACAGGTGACTCCCCTGGCCCCGCACCTGTGACGCCTGGCGAAAGTCGGGTATGACGGAACGCATGGAACTGGACGTGTTCGTGATCGGCGGGGTCGGGATCGACACGATCGTGCGTGTGCCGGAATTGCCGCTGCCGACGGTCGAGACGATCCACGTCGAACCGGTCGAGTCGTACGTCGGACACACCGGCCACGGCGTCGCACTCGGCTGTCACCTGCTCGGGTTGCAGGCCGGTCTCGCGGACGTGATCGGCGACGACGCCGAGGGCCGCCGGATCCTGCAGTTCTACAACGACCTGCGGATGCCGCTGCACGTCGCCCTCCACCCCAGCGGGACGCGCCGGTCGGTCAACCTGGTCGCACCGGACGGGCGGCGGCTGTCCCTGTACGACGGCCGCCACCCCGCCGGCCTGCGGGTCGACCCGGACCTCTGGCGGACGAACGTCGTACGGGCGCGGCACGTGCACGTGTCGGTCATGGACTTCGCGCGGGACGCACTGCCCGACGCCCTCGCCGCGGACTGCACGATCTCCACCGACCTGCACGACTGGGACGGCCGGAACGACTATCACAAGGACTTCGCGACCGCCGCCGACATCGTGTTCGTCTCCACGAGTGCGCTGCCGGACGACGCGATCGACTGGATCTTCGCCAACGGCCGGGCCGAGGTCGTGGTCGCGATGGCCGGCGCGGACGGCAGCCACCTGCATGTCCGGAACCAGGAACCGCAGCACATTCCGGCCGTCGAGCTGCCCGATCGCCCGGTGGTCGACACCAACGGCGCCGGTGACGCCTACGTCGCCGCGTTCCTGGCCCGCCGACTCGACGGCGTCAGCTGGTACGACGCCGCCCACGCGGGATCCGTCGCGGGCGCGTGGGCCTGTGGCTCCCCCGGCACCCACACCGACCTGATCACGGCCGAGGACCTGGCGGTTCGGAGCCGGACGTTCTGACCGTCAACCGCGGGTCATCGGCGGGTACAGCGTGGTGGCGGCGCCGCGGCGGAAGAGCTGGGCCGGGCGTCCGCCGTCGCGGGTGGTGGTGGCGCCGACCGGTTCGACGAATCCGGGGGTCTTGGTGACCTTGCGATGGAAGTTGCGCGGGTCGAGCGCCGTGCCCCAGACCGCTTCGTAGACACCGCGCAGTTCGGAGATGGTGAACTCGGGCGGGCAGAAAGCGGCGGCGAGCGGTGAGTACTCGAGCTTGGCCCGTGCCCGCTCCACCGCGTCGGACAGGATCCGGTGATGGTCGAACGCGAGCCGTCGCGGGTCCTCCAGCACCTCGGTGACGCCGACCCAACTGGCCGACGCCGCGTCCGTCCCCGCGACCGGCGCCGGCAGGTCCGGCACCAGCGCCAGGTAGGCGACGCTGACCACGCGACCCCGCGGATCCCGGTCCGGAGCGCCGTACGTCGCGACCTGCTCGAGGTGGATGCGGTCCGACGACAGCCCGGTCTCCTCCGCGAGCTCGCGGCGGGCGGTCTGCTCCAGATCCTCGTCCGGCCGCACGAATCCGCCCGGCAGCGCCCAGCGACCCCGGTACGGCGCGATACCGCGGCGGATCAGCAACACCTGCAGGGCGCCGTCGCGAACGGTCAGGATGACCAGGTCGGCGGCCACGCCGAGGGGCACGAAGTCCATGGCAGAGCACTCTAATCGTCAGCTTGACGAAAAGCCACCGACCCCCTTATCGTCAATTTGACGACAAAGAGGAGAACGACCGATGGCAGACATCACCCGGTTCCGATTCATCAGCCACCTGCGGGCCAACCCGACCACCCATGTGCGGCACCTACGCAACGGCAGGCTCGTGCACGACGGCGCCGGGCAGGCGTTCTGGTTCCGTGCGCTGAACTCGTCGCTGAGCGAGATTCCGGTCGACGACCGCGAGCAGCCGCTGTTGTTCCACGGCCGGACGCAGGACTTCCAGGACGTCACCGTGCAGGCGACGGTCACGTACCGGGTGATCGACCCCGGACTGGCCGCGACCCGGCTGGACTTCGGCATCGACCCCTACACCGGGCTGTGGCGGTCGACGCCGCTCGAGCAGCTCGGCGGTCTGCTGACCGAGCTGGCCCAGCAGACGGCTCTCGACCTGCTCGCCAGGATGAGCCTCACCGAGGCACTGTCCGACGGCATGACCGCTCTTCGCCGCGCGGTCAGCACCGGGCTGCGGGAGGACCAGCGGCTCACTGGGCTGGGCATCGGCGTCGAGGACGTTCGCGTGGTCGCCGTACGGGCCGAACGCGACGTCGAGAAGGCGCTGCAGACGCCGACGCGGGAGATGGTGCAGCAGGCCGCGGACAAGGCGACGTACGAACGGCGGGCGATGGCGGTCGAGCGGGAACGGTCGATCGCGGAGAACGAACTGCAGAACCAGATCGAGCTCGCCCGGCGCGAGGAGCAGCTGGTCGACCAGCGCGGTCAGAACGAGCGGCTCCGGGCCACCGAGGCGGCCGCGGCCGGGCAGATCGAGACCGACGCCGCCGCGGCCCGGAAGCGGACGCTGAGCCAGGCCGAGGCGGACGCGAAGCGGGTGATCGGTGCCGCCGAAGCGGCCGCGGAGAAGGCGCTGCTGGAGGCGTACGCCGAGCTGGACCAAGGGACGATCCTGGCGATGGCGATCAAGCAGGGCGCCCTGCCGGAGATCGGGACGCTGAACCTCACGCCGGATCTGCTGACCCCGCTGCTGAGCAAGCTGACCGCCGGGGAGCGCGCATGAGTACGACGCTCGTCCGGCCGGCGACCGGTGTACCAGGATGAGCCTCCCGCCGCGGGCGGTGCTGGTGCACCGGGCGACCGAGCTCACCGAGCTGGTCGCCCGGCACGGGACGCGGCAGCAGGCCGGGTTCTTCCTGGCCGGCCGAGGACGTGACCTCGCCGAGCTCGACACCCGCCACCAGGCCCAGCAGGAGGCGCTCGCCACCGTCTCGTCCGCGATTCCGCTGGACTGGCGCCGGGCCGTTGTCGAGCGCAACGACCTGGACCGGTTCGGATTCGGGCCGGAGGACGTGGTGATCGCGGTCGGCCAGGACGGTCTGGTCGCGAACGTGGCGAAGTACCTGGACGGTCAGCCGGTGATCGGGATCAATCCCGAGCCGGGCCGGAACCCCGGCGTGCTGGTCCCGCACGAGCCGGCCGCGATCGCCGAGCTGCTGGTGACGCAGCACGTCGTGGAGCGGACGATGGTTGCCGCCGGCACCGATGACGGACAGCAGCTGGTCGCGCTCAACGAGGTCTACATCGGGCACCGGACACACCAGTCTGCGCGCTACCGGCTGAGCTCACCGGACAGCCTGCCGGAGCGGCAGTCCTCGTCCGGCATCCTGGTCGGCACCGGCACCGGGTCGACCGGCTGGTGCCGGTCCGCCTGGCAGGAACGGCGCAGTCCGCTGCCCCTTCCCTCGCCGACCGACCCGACGCTGTGCTGGTTCGTCCGCGAGGCGTGGCCGTCGCCGGCGACCGGGACCGACAACACCGAGGGGCTTGTGAAAGCCCCGGACACCTTGACGATCACGGCCGAGTCGGACCTCGTCGTCTTCGGCGACGGCATGGAGTCTGACACGTTGACCGTCACTTGGGGTCAGCGCGTCGACGTCGGCGTCGCCCCGGTCAAGCTGCGTCTGGTTGTCTAGAGGACGCGATCGTCACCTGCCACGCGGAGTACAGGCGCCGGGCCGACCCACCGACCGGTTCGACCAGACGTGAACGTCATGGGAGAACTAGACCTCTTTCGACGGCTGGATGATCAGGTCGGGGAGGTTCACGTCGCGCGGACGGCCGACGACGTACGCGATCAGGTCGGCGACCTCGGAGGGTGGCACGGCCGGGAGGCTGGTGCGGAGGTCGTCGACCATCGAACGCAGCTCTTCCGGGAACTGATCGGCCAGTTCGGTGCCGTCGATCATGCCGGGCTCGACGTTGGTGACGCGGATCCCCTCACCGGCGAGCTCGGTCCGCAGCGCCCGGGACAAGTAGCTCACACCGGCCTTCGAGGCGCCGTACGCCGCCATGCCGGGCATGAAGCGGTCGGCGGCGATCGAGGAGATGTTGACGAGGTCGGTGGTCCGGGTCGCGGCCGACCGCTTCAGCGCCGGCAGGAACGCGTGCGTGACGGTCAGTACGCCGCTCAGGTTCACGTCAACGGTACGACGCCAGTCCTCCGCGGGCGCGTCACCGAACGGGACCACCTTCATCAATCCGGCGTTGTTGACCAGCAGATCGAGGTCGCCGAAGCGGTCCTGCACGAGGTGAGCCGCGTGGGCGACCTCGTCGGGGTCGGTCACATCGGCCGGTACGACGAACGCCGTACCGCCGGACTCCGAGATCTCGGCGGCGAGCTTCTCCAGGCGGTCGCGGCGGCGGGCCAGCAGGGCGACCGCGGCGCCGTCGGCGGCGAGACGGGTGGCGACGGCGGCGCCGATTCCACTGGCGGCGCCGGTGACGAGTGCGATGCGTGAAGTTGTCATGGCTCCACATTCCGACGGTGGCCGTCGGCGCAGAAGGTCCGCCTCGTCCCTAGGTCTGGCAGTACCACCCAGGTCGTTCGCGGCCCGGGGATACTGGTCGTGTGAGTGCGCGACCACAGCTGGGAGAGTTCCTGCAGACCCGCCGGGCCCGGGTGCGGCCGGAGGAGGTCGGTCTGCCGCCCGGTCGGGATCGGCGGGTGTCCGGGCTCCGCCGCGAGGAGGTTGCGATGCTGGCCAACGTCAGCGTCGACTACTACATCCGGCTGGAGCAGGGACGGGCCGAGAATCCGTCCGCGGCGGTGCTGACCGCGGTCGCGGATGCGCTGCGACTCAATCAGCCCGAGCGCGATCACCTGCGGTCGCTGGCATGCACCGCTCCACCGGCGGTCCCACCGCGGGCGTCCGTCCGGCCGCAACTGGAGGCCATGATCCAGGCGATGCGCGACGTACCGGCGATCGTGGTCGACCGGTTGAGCACCGTGCTGGCGTGGAACCGCGGCGCCACCGCGGTGATCGCGGACTTCGACGCCCCGCAGAACCGGAACCTGGCCCGCCTCTACTTCCTGGACCCGCACGCCCGGGAGTTCTACGCGGACTGGGAGACGGTCGCGCGGGACGCCGTCGCACTACTCCGGCGCACGTCGGCCGAGTACGCCACCGACCCGGAGCTGGCGGCGCTCGTCGACGAACTCCGCGCCGCCAGCCGCGATTTCGACCGTTTCTGGACGTCCCAGGACGTCACAGCCCGCTCGCACTGCCCGAAAGTCCTGAACCACCCCGTCGCCGGCCAGCTCACCTTCTCGATCGAATCGCTCCAGGTGCCCGGTGACGATGGGCAGTTCGTCCTCACCTACACCCCGGCCGACCCGACCACCCAGGCCGCCCTGGAAGCCCTGCTCGCCGCTCAGGCGCCGTTGAGTGGGTCGTACTGGGGAGCGAAGCGGAAGTAGTTCCAGTCGCTGAACGTGAGAGGGACCTTTCCGAGGCCCTTGATCACCGTGCTGGTGCCTGCCGCGTGGCCGACGGCGTACAGGTAACCGTTCCCGGTGTCCCGGTCGATGCCGAGCACGATCGACCCGGTCTTGCCGCACGGGGCCGCGATCAGCTGCTCGAAGACCTGCCAGCTCGAGGTGCGCACCGGCGTCACCACCGGCTTGAGCGGGCTCGACGTGGGGATCTTGACCGTGTACAGCCCGCCGGCCCGGTTGTTGGCCAGGAAGGTGTCGTACGTCGGCGTCGCGGCGATCAGCGCGAACGACTTCATCGTGCTGAGACCGGTGACGTACCCGGTGTTGCGGAACCCGCTGCCCAGATCCGTCCAGCGCCCGAAGCGCCCGTACTGATCCTGCTGGTACAGCATCGTCCGAGTCGGCGCGCTGGTGGCGGAGGCCCGGTACTGCGACTGGTGCAGGAAGCGGCCGCCCCAGCCGTTGCCGATCCGGCGCATCACGGACGGGCCGACGAGCTTGCCGTCCGGCCCGATGGTGTACCGGTTCTCGTACAGGTAGCCGGCGCCGTACACGACCTTGCCGATCCGGGTCGTCCTGCCCGCGCCCGCAGGGATCGCAGTGAACGTTGTGGGCTGGCTGACGCCGTACGGCGGTGTGTACACGTTGGGTGTGGTGATCACCGGGCTGACGGTCGGTGGCGCAGTGGCGCTGACGACTCGGCTGTTGTGACCCCAGTCCTGGGTGAACGAGCCGAGTCCGAGCGCACAGGCCGCGGTCACCGCCACCGGCGCGGCCTGCGCCGGCTGAACGGCCGGTCCGAGTATCAGCACCAGCGCCGTGGCGCCGGTGACGCTGATGGTTCTGCGGTGCATCCCGGATTCCTTTCGATCCCCGAACGGACTACTCGCTGTTGAGCGCGTCGGCGAAGGACGCGGGACCCCAGCGGAAGTCGACCGGGTCGGGGAAGGTGGTGGCGACCTGGCCGATGCCCTTGATCACCGTCGACGTGCCGTTCGCGCGGCCGACGGCGTACAGGTAACCGGTCTTGGTGTCCTTGTCGATGCCCAGCAGGAGCGTGCCGTACTGGCCGCACTTTGCGGCGATCAAGGATTCCAAGCCCTGCCAGGTGCGGGTGCGCACCTGCTTCACCACCGGCTTCATCGGCGTGGCGACGGGGATCCGGACCGTGTAGAGCGCGCCGCCGTGGGTGTTCGCGAGGAAGGTGTCGTACGTCGGCTGCTTGCTGATCAGCGCCATCGTCTTGACCGCGCCGAAGCCCGGGTAGGAGCCGGTCGCGCGCCAGCTGCCGTTCGCGATGCGCCAGCGGAACAGCACGCCGTCCTTGCGCAGGCCGTAGAACTCGGTCCGGGAGCCGTACGACGCCCACTCGATCAGGCTGAAGTTCGACCAGCCGCCGCCGATCCGGGTCAGGAAAGCGCCCGGCGGCTCGACCTGGTCACGACCGTCGACGGCGTACCCGCTGCTGTACAGCGTGTCTCCGATGACCACGTACCCGTGTCGCACACTCCCGGCACCGGACTTCGGGTAGTCCTCGAAGTGGCTGCTGATCCGGACCTTCCCCGGTGCGTACACCCCGGCGGACGTGCTGTTGCGATTCAGCGACGGAGGCGTCGTCGCCGAGATGACCTTGAACGTGTGTGCGCCCGTGGCGGTCACCGAACCGGCCCACGCCGTACAGGGTGCGGTCACGGCCGTCCCCGCCGCCTGAGCGGTCGCCGGCACCAACCCTAGCCCCAGCACAGCCCCACACCCGACACCCATCAACCGTCGCCACATGTTCCAGCTACTCCCTCGCCCTCGACTCGAACTGTCTCGCATCCACTCGATGCGCCACCAACCCCAGAAGTTGCGGCGAAGTAGTGCCCCGGCTGTGCGACTCACCTCGGCCGACCGCCCCCGCGAGACCGTACGCTCTCGGGCAACCAGGTGGTGATCACAAACCTTGAGAAGCCGGACGGAAAGGCGATCTGCGATGCCCTCCGGGCGCGCCTGCTCGAGGCGCGGCGACCGTCCGCCGGCGATGGCCGACCGGTCGCGGCCGAGCCGGACGTCCTCGATCAGCTCGCGAAGCTCGGTGAGCTGCATAGTGCCGGAGTGCTCACAGCCGCCGAGTTCGCGGCGAAGAAGGCCGAGCTGCTCGACCTGATCTGATCCGATGCCTGCACAGCCGGCGGGCGCCACGGGCGTCCACCCGACGCCCCGCCGGGCGGGTCAGCGGGCGAGTTCGGCGTAGGCGGCCAGGAGGGTGGCCGAGTCCTTTTCCCAGTTGAGGTCGGCGGCTGCGGTGCGGATGCCGTCGGCGTAGGTGGGGTAGTTGTCGATCAGGTCGCGGACGGCTGTGGCCAGGGAGGCCGGATCGCCTGGTTTGTAAAGGGTTCCGAGCTTGTACTGCGTGACGACCGCCCGCATCTCGGGTAGGTCGGCCGCCACGACCGGGACCCCGGCGCGGACGGCGTGGAAGAGTTTGTTCGGCAGCGCCAACCTGTGGTTCTCGCAGGTGTCGGTGAGCGTGACCAGCGAGATCCCGTAGGACCGCAGCGTGTCGTCGACCTCGTCGATGGAGCGCTCCGCGACCGTCTCCACCGGCCCGAGGTCCAGCCGGTAGTTCGGGTCGACCGACCCCATCAGCACGGTCCGGAACGGCGCCAGTCGACGCGCCGCGGCCACCACGGTCGGCAGGTCACGCCCGGCTCCCACCCGACCGGCGTACAGCAACCCTTCCGGCCGATCCGGCAGGGCCGGTACGTCGTCAGCCCGCGGGAACGTGTTCCGTACGACGCGAACGTCGGTCAGTCCACGTTCGCGCAACCGCCGCGCGATCCCGTCCGAGACCGTGATCACGAACCGAGCCTTCGACGCCAGGGAAACCTCGAACCGCCGCCCCAGCGCCCGCCACACCGGCGTCGGCCGACCAGGCAGAGCCCGGTCGAACCAGAGCTCGTGACTGTCGTAGACCAACGTCGCCGACCACTGCTCGGCGTACGTGGCCGCCAGTTCGAGCGTGTTGAAGTCGTGCGCGTGAACCACGTCGAACGGCCCCGCGGCGGCCACTCGAGGGGCCGCCGCGGTCCGCCACTGCTTCTCGGTCCGGTTCCGGTGCTCCGGCAGCAGCAGCCACCGGCCGAACCGCTGGACCAGCACCTTCGGCCCGTTCCGGCCGTGGCCGACCGCGGGGCCGCCGTTGCTGCCCCGCAGTCCGGCCGAGCGGGAGACGGACTCGACCGTGACGCCCGGCCCGACCTCGAAGTTCTCCGGAACGTCGCGGCCGATCACGTGCACCACGTGACCGCCCCCGGCGAGAGCCGTCGCCTCCCGCAGGATCCGCGAGTCCCCGGCGATCGGAGACTGCGCGATCATCAGAACCCGCATGTCACCGTCCGCCAAGGAACGGCAGCAGCACCTCGACCGACCTGCGCCCGTCGTGCACCTCGCGGACGTACTCCGGACCCGCGTCGGCGATCTTGCGGGCCGAGTCGCGCTCGGCGACCAGCCGCTCGATCACCTCGGACAGGTCGTCCGGGGTCGCCTCCGCGATCGGCAGGTCGGTGGGCAGCAGGTCGCGGACCGGCTCCGCGATGTGCCCGACGGTGACCCGGCCGGCCGCCATCGCCTCGCAGGCGAACACGCCGTACGAGCCGAGCAGCAACTGGTCGACCACGATGTCGGCGCTGCGCACCATCTCGGCGAGCTCGGCGTGCGGCACACCCTGGACCCGCTGGTACTTGATCAGGCCCCGCGCATCCAGGTCCGTGAGCACCGGGTCGACGTACGCCGATCCCTTCAACGCGCTGGCCGACGGCGCGTGCAGCACCACCGGCACCTCCCGCTCGAGCACCGGCTGGGTCGAGGTGAACTCCTCGACGTCGACGGCCAGCGGCAGCCAGATGCCGTCCTCGACGAACTCCAGCAGGTCCGGCGTGGTGACGAACACCGGGCCTTCGTAGCCCTCGAGGTGCCTGCGCATCAGGTCGTTCGCGGCCTGCAGCCGCACGGTCAGCTCGTCGTCGGCGTTGCGGAACGGCGACCACCGGTACTGCGCCCGGTGCTGGGCCGGGTCGCGGATCTCCGAGCCGTGGAAGACCAGGCCGTGCTTGATACCCGCCTGGTCCAGCATCGGTACGTCGGTCGTCCACATCTGCCCGCGCTGCTGGCCGAACATCGGCCGGCCGGCCTCGAACAGCACGTGGGTGACCTCGCGCAACGCGTACGCCGTCAGCTCCAGCTGCCAGCGCAGGTCGGACCGGTACTGGCGGTAGGTCCCCGTGCGGTGCACGCGGAAGTCGAACGCGCCGCTGCCCGTGGTCAGCGACTCCGCCTTCAGGTCCGGCACTTCACGCTCGAGTGCGGTTGCCCACAGCCAGGCCTGCCCGGCACTGTTGACCGGGCCGAGCAGCAACCGGCGATGCTTCTTGACCACGCGGCCACCGGGCTGGACGA
Source organism: Kribbella swartbergensis (assembly GCF_054784135.1). Lineage (NCBI taxonomy): Bacteria > Bacillati > Actinomycetota > Actinomycetes > Propionibacteriales > Kribbellaceae > Kribbella > Kribbella swartbergensis. The sequence goes on along the minus strand of NZ_BAAGPM010000025.1, from coordinate 193,574 downwards.
CCTCCAGCTGACGGCCGACCAGTTCGCCGTACAGACCGCGCAGCTTCGCCGCCTGCCCGGCCCAGGAGACCTCCTGCTGGTAAGCCGGGTCCGCAACCCGCTCGCGGTAGGTGTCCAGGTCACCGAGGACCGTGCGCACCTTCGACGCCAGATCGTGCGCGTCCGCCGCGACGAAGACCTCGCCGATCCGGGTCCGGTCGACGAACTCCTTCATGCTCGGCATGTCGCTGACCACCACCGGCAGGCCGGCGAAGGCGTACTCGAACAGCTTGTTCGGCAACGCCATCTCGTGACTCGGGTAGCGCAGGATCGGGATCAGCCCGACGTCGGCCGTCCGCAGGAACGCGACCACCTCGTTCGGCTCCACCGGGTCGAGGCAGTGCAACCGGTCCTGCACCTCGAGTGTCGCGGCCTGCGCCTGCAACTCCCGTACGGCGTCCGTCGCGACGCCCGGGACACAGACGACGGCCAGGTGCACATCCGGCAGGTCTACCAGCGCCTGCACAGCGGTCTCGATACCGCGGGCCCGGGTGACACCACCGCTGTAGACCAGCAGCGGGACGTCCGGGGGCAGTCCGATCCGCCTGCGGATGTCCGGCGCCTCGACCGAGACGTCCGACGGGTTCGGCGTGTTCATGATCACGGTCGGCTCGCGGTCGAGCTTGTGTTCCTGCTGCAGCCGCTTCGCGATCGCCGGGCTGACCGTGACCACCCGGTCCGCCTGGCCGATGTACTCACGCTCGTGGTTGGCCCAGGCCGCGATCGAGCGACGGGTCCGGGCGCCGTACCGGGACAGGCCGGCCACGTACTCGTGCGCGTCGTAGACGACCTTCAGGTGCTTGCCGCGCAACTTGGCCCGGCCGGCCGCACGGGTGGCGACACCGATCACGTGCATGTCGTGCGCGTGCACCACGTCCGGCTCGAGCCGATCGATCAGGTCACCGAACGCGATCTCCAAGTCCAGCGCCTCGGGGTGCAGCGCGCGCCACGGCGCCGGCCAGGGCAGCCGGTGGATCACCCCGTCGTACGCCCGCCAGCCGAACTTGAACGGGGCGTCGGCCTTGTTGCCGATGCCCTTGCGCACCCAGGTCGCCTTCTTCGCGGCCTGCCAGCGGGCCCGGCGCGCCAGCCGGGTGGCGACCCCGAGCTTGAACTTGACCGGGTTGCCCTTGCCCGCCTTCGCCGCCGCGATCGCGTGGCCGGAGTCGGACTTCAGCTCCTTCAGCTCGGCCTGGATCCGCTGGCTGCGGGCGACGTACGTCGACTTGTGTTTGTACCCCACCAAGGGCGGCCGCCAGTCCCGGCGGGCCTTCCGGCTGCGTTTCCGCTCCTCGCGCAGGCTGAACGGCACGGCCACCCGGACGATCAGCGCGCCGTCGAGCATCTCCCTCGACGGCAGACCGCTGGCCGAGACCCCGAGCACAGTCACCTCTGCTCCGGTCTCGGCCAGTGCTGCGGCCTCCTTGCGGACCCGACTGTCGTTGGTGACGTCGTTGGCGACCATCATCACGACCCGCAGGTCGGCAGTTGTCACTGTCGAACCGACCTTCCGATCACAATCCGGCGCACGCCCGCCCAACGAGCCGGGTCGGTACGGTCACGGCCGTCGACGAGCACCTTCACGCCCGGCAGGTCCGCCGGGCTCAGCTGCCCGTACTCCGCGTGGTCGGCCTGCAGCACGGCCGCGTCCACCGGAGCACCCAGCGCGTACGGCGTGAAGCCGAGCTGCCGGAGCTCCTCTTCGGTGTACAGCGGGTCGTGCACGGATACCTCCGCACCACGGGCCTTGAGCGCCTCCACGGCCGGGAAGACCCCGGAGAACGCGGTCTCCTTGACACCACCACGGTACGCCGCGCCGAGCACGACCACCTTGGCTCCGGCCAGGTCGCCGTACGCGCCCTCGAGCAGACCGACGGTGTACTCGGGCATGCCGAGGTTCGCCTCGCGGGCGGCGCGGACGACGGTGGCCTCGGGGTCGGTCCACAGGTACAGCCGCGGGTAGACCGGGATGCAGTGGCCGCCGACCGCGATACCGGGCCGGTGGATGTGGCTGTAGGGCTGCGAGTTCGAGGCCTCGATCACCTGGTGCACGTCGATGCCGTGCTCACCGGCGAACCGGGCGAACTGGTTGGCCAGGCCGATGTTGACGTCGCGGTACGTGGTCTCGGCGAGCTTCGCCAGCTCGGCCGCCTCGGCCGAGCCCAGGTCCCACACGCCGTTGCCGCGCTCCAGGTCCGGGCGCTCGTCGAAGTCGAGCACGGCCTCGTAGAACGCGGTGGCGCGCTTGGCGCCCTCCTCGGACAGTCCGCCGACCAGCTTCGGGTACTTGCGCAGGTCCGCGAAGACACGACCGGTGAGCACCCGCTCCGGCGAGAACACCAGGTGGAAGTCCTCCCCCTCCTTCAGGCCGGAGACCTCCTCCAGCAACGGCTTCCACCGGTTCCGGGTGGTGCCGACCGGCAGGGTGGTCTCGTAGCTGACCAGGGTGCCCGGGCTCAGGTGCTCGGCCAGCGACCGGGTGGCGTTCTCCATCCAGCCGAACTCCGGCTCACCGGTCTTCTCGTCGACGAACAGCGGCACGACCAGCACCACCGCGTCGCTACCGGGGATGGCGTCCGCGTAGTCGGTGGTCGCCCGCAGACGGCCGTCGGCCACGGTCTCGGTGAGCAGTTCGGCCAGGTGTGCCTCACCCGGGAACGGCTCCTGCCCGGCGTTCACCTGCTCGACCGTCTTCGGGTTGATGTCGACGCCGACGACCTGATGACCCTTGGCGGCGAACTGGACCGCCAACGGCAGCCCGATCTTGCCTAAGGCAACAACACTGACACGCACAGGAACTCCACTAGGTAGTGATTCTTCATCGGGGACCTCGCAGCTTCCGTTCCAGCGGGTGCTCGACGAACTTGTACAGCAGCCACGAAGCGAGGATCGAGATGGCGCAGACACCGGCGTACCAGGTCAGGTTGGACCAGCCGATCGGCCCGGCCACACCGTGGTACTCCTTGATCGCGTACAGGATGGTGGCGTGCACCAGGTAGAAGGCGTACGACCACTGGCCGAGCGCGACCAGCGGCTTGCTGCGCAGCCAGGACCGGCCACCGCGGGTGTCCCGGGCGGCGACGGCAAGGATCAGGAAGCCGTACAGCAGGGTGAGAACTTCTTTCTGGCACAGTCCCATGGTGACCGCGAACGGAAACTGCGCCGGGTGCTCACCGGAGTAGTACAGGGTGAACAGGCCGCCGGCGGTGACCAGGAACGCGAACCACACCGGGATCCGCGGCTTCCAGCCGGTTCGCAGCGCGATCGCCAGGCCGATGCCGAACAGGAACGCGACCGAGTGCAGGATCGGCTGCGGCAGCACCGGTACGACGTCCCGGTTGTGGAACAGCGCCAGCCGATAGGCGCCGCCGGCGACGAGCACGGCCGCACACAGGATCAGGCCGCCGGCCACCTTGAGCTTCTTCGTGGCCCGCCAGACGAACGGGAAGTACGCGTAGAAGAAGGCTTCCACGGACAGCGTCCAGCCCGCCGGGTTACCGCCGTACAGCACGGTCGGGTTGTTCGACCAGCCCTGCAGCAGGAACGCCGACAGCACCAGCACGGTGACCGAGACCGGCTTGATCCAGGCCATCCCGGCCGGCGGCTCGAACCGGTAGAACACGAAGATCGCCGCGAGCAGGGTGAGGAGGTACAGCGGGACGATCCGGGCGAACCGGCGCCGGTAGAAGGTGCGGATCTTCGTCCCCGGCTGCGCCGACCAGGTCAGCACGAAACCGGACAGCACGAAGAAGAACGTGACGCCGGACGTGCCGTACTTCAGGAAGTCGTAGACCGGCAGCGGCGCCAGGTTGGTCATGTGGTGCGCGAACACGAAGAACGCCGCCCACCAGCGCAGGCCGGTGAGCGACTCCACTCGCGGCAGCCGCTTGCTCGGCTCGGCCGGCGGCGACCCTGCCTCCCCTGGGAACGCGCTGACCGGAGCGCCGGGCGGCACCTCCGCCGCACCGGCCTGCCGATCGTCCGCCGTGGCGACCGCCGACCCGCCGTGGTCCGGGGCGGCATCCGCCGCCCCGCGCCCTTCGCCGGCGGCACCTGCCGGCACGGCAGCGGCCGCCGAACCGGTGAGGTTCGGCGGCTGCGTCTGGTCTTCTTCGGCGGCCTTCGTCATGTGGTGGTTTACTCCGTGAGAGCGGTGACGACACGCTCGGCGGCGTGGCCGTCTCCGTAGGGCATGGGGCGGTCTCCGCCCGGGACCGGCCGGGCGGCCAGCTCGGGCAGCTTGCTCACGTCGGACGTGAGGACGTTCCAGCCGTCCTCCAGCGTCTCGACCCACTCGGTCTCGGTGCGCAGCGTGGTGCAGACCCGGCCGAGCAGGAAGGCCTCCTTCTGCAGGCCGCCGGAGTCGGTGACCACACCTGCCGAGCCGAGCACGGCCGCGACCATCTCCGGGTAGGCCAGCGGCTCGCGGACGTGCAGCGAACCGTCCGGACGCTCCAGCTTGATGCCGTGCTCCGCGCACTTGGCGACCAGCCGCGGGTGCGCCAGCAGCAGCACGGGGTGGCCGGCGTTGGCCAGGCCCTCCACGATGGCGGCCAGCCGCGCCGGGTCGTCGGTGTTCTCGGCCCGGTGAATGGTCGAGACGACGTACTTGCCGGGCTCGACACCCTCCGGCAGGTCCAGCGGCTTGTCCTGCACCGCGTCGCGGACCCGGAAGCACACGTCGGTCATCACGTCGCCGACCAGCCGGGCCCGGTCCTTCAGGCCCTCGTTCGCCAGGTGGTCCATCGCCACCTGGGTCGGGGCCAGCAGGATGTCGGCCGCGTGGTCGGTGAGGACCCGGTTGTGCTCCTCCGGCATCCGCCGGTTGAACGACCGCAGCCCGGCCTCCAGGTGCGCCACCGGCAGGTGCATCTTCACCGCCGACAGCGTCCCGGCCAGCGTCGAGTTGGTGTCGCCGTACACGAGCACCCAGTCCGGCCGGTGCTCGTCCAGTACGGCGTCCATCGCGGACAGCATCGCGCCGGTCTGAACCCCGTGGCTGCCGGAGCCGACACCGAGGTGGACGTCCGGGGCCGGGATCCGCAGGTCGGCGAAGAACACGTCGGACATGTTCTTGTCGTAGTGCTGGCCGGTGTGCACGATCACGTGCTGGTGGTCGGTGGCGGCGAACGCCTCCGCCACCGGCGCCAGCTTGACGAACTGCGGTCGTGCCCCGACGACGCTCAGGACCTTCATGACTCGGCGGACTCCCCGGCGATCGTGATGGTGCGGTCCTCGGCGGCGGACTGGATGACGGCCTCGGCCACCCGGACGGTGGTCAGACCCTGCTGCAGCGTGACGATGTCGGCCTCCTTGCCGAGCACCGCGTCGCGGAACGCCTCGTGCTCGGTGCGCAGCGGCTCCGGCTTGCTGATCGCGTAGCGGATCATGTCGCCCTCGCTGACCCCGCGGAAGTGCGCGACGTCGTCCCACGCGGTCTGCACGGTGCCGTTGGCGTGGAAGGACAGGTCGGCCAGCAGCGTGTCGGCGATGAACGCGCCCTTCTCACCGGTGACGACGGTGAGCCGCTCCTTCATCGGGGACAGCCAGTTGACCAGGTGGCTGGTCACGGTGCCGTCGGCCAGCCGGCCGGTCACCGCGATCAGGTCCTCGAACTGCCGGCCGCTCTTGTGCGCGCTCTGCGCGGCCACCGCGGCGAACGGCGACTGGGTCACCCAGGCGGTCAGGTCGATGTCGTGGGTGGCCAGGTCGAGCACCACGCCGACGTCGGCAATCCGGGCCGGGAACGGGCCCTGGCGGCGGGTGGTGATCTGGTAGATGTCGCCCAGGTCGCCGTTCTCCAGCCGCACCCGCAGCGCCTGCAGCGCCGGGTTGTACCGCTCGATGTGGCCGACCGCGCCGATCACCCCGGCCGCCTCGAACGCCTTGGCGATGTCGGTCGCCTCGGCCGAGGACCCGGCCAGCGGCTTCTCGATCATCGCGTGCACACCGGCCTCGGCCAGCGCCTTGGCGACCTCGGCGTGGTACTGGGTCGGGACCGCGACCATGCAGTAGTCGATCCCGGCCGCGATCAGCTGCTCGATGTTGTCGTACACCGGACGGCCGCCGGCCACGCCGAACTTGTCACCACCCGGGTCGGCGACGGCGACCAGGTCGACGCCCTCGAGGGAGGCGAGCACGCGGGCGTGGTGCCGCCCCATCATGCCCAGGCCGATCAGTCCGGCTCTCAGGTTCGCCATGTCACGCACCAGCCTTCGCCACGGTGTTCACCGCGGACACGATCCGGTTCAGGTCGTCCTCGGACAGCGAGGGGTGGACCGGCAGCGAGAGCACCTCCGCCGCGGCCTTCTCGGTCTCCGGCAGGTCCAGGTCGCGCTGGAACGACGGGAGCCGGTGGTTCGGGATCGGGTAGTAGACACCGCAGCCGACGCCGTACTCGTTGCGCAGCGCGTCCGCGAAGCCGTCGCGGTCCTCGGTCACCCGGATCGTGTACTGGTGGTACACGTGGGTCGCCTCCGACGCCACCGCCGGCACGCCGACACCCTGCAGGTTCGCGTCCAGGAAGGCCGCGTTCTCCTGCCGCTGCTTGGTCCAGCCGGCCAGCTTGGTCAGCTGCACCCGGCCGATCGCGGCGTGCAGGTCGGTCATCCGGTTGTTCAGGCCGACCAGCTCGTTCTCGTACTGCTTGAGCATGCCCTGGTTGCGCAGCAGCCGCATCCGGCGCTCGATGTCCGCGTTCGCGACCGAGTTCATGCCGCCCTCACCCGACGTCATGTTCTTGGTCGGGTAGAGGCTGAACATGGCGAACTCGCCGAAGGTGCCGACCGGCGCGCCGTTCCAGGTCGCGCCGTGGGCCTGCGCGGCGTCCTCGTAGATCTGCAGGCCGTGCTTGTCCGCGATCGCCTGCAGGGCGGTCATGTTCGCCGGGTGACCGAACAGGTGCACCGGCATGATCGCCTTGGTCTTCTCGGTGATGCTCGCCTCGACCGACGCCGGGTCCAGGCAGTAGTACGTCGGCTCGATGTCGGCGAACACCGGGGTCGCGCCGGTCAGCGCGACGCTGTTCGCGGTCGCGGCGAAGGTGAAGGAGGGCACGATGACCTCGTCACCCGGGCCGACGCCCGCGGCGAGCAGGCCGAGGTGCAGACCCGACGTGCCCGAGTTCGTCGCGACGCACGCCCGGCCGGAGACCAGCGCTGCGCCGAACTCCTGCTCGAACGCCGCCACCTCGGGGCCCTGGGCCAGCATGCCGGACTGCATCACCCGGTCGACGGCCTCGCGCTCCTCCTTCCCGATGATCGGCTTCGCGGCCGGAATCGGCTGCACCATCAGTTCTCCTCCATGTCCTCATCGGCCGGCCGCAGCCGTCCGTCGGTTTCGATGTACATCTCGCCCGTGGTCGGGCACTTCCACTCGCCGTCGCCGACGTCGAGCAGCGGGACCCCGGCCTTGCCGACCCACTTGATCCGGCGGGCCGGAACCCCGGCGACCAGCGCGAAGTCTGGCACGTCCTTGGTCACCACCGCACCCGCGGCGACGGTGGCCCAGCGGCCGACCGTGACCGGCGCCACGCAGACGCTGCGCGCACCGATCGAGCAGCCCTGCTTCAGGGTCACGCCGACCGGCTCCCAGTCGTGGCCGCTCTTCGGCGTACCGTCCGGGTTCACCGCGCGCGGGAAGTAGTCGTTCGTCAGCACCACGGCCGGGCCGATGAACACCCCGTCCTCGAGCGAGGCGGGCTCGTAGACCAGGGCGTAGTTCTGGATCTTGCAGTTGTCGCCCATCCGGACCCCGGTCCCGACGTAGGCGCCGCGGCCGACGATGCAGTTCTTCCCCAGCACCGCGTTCTCGCGGATCTGGGCCAGGTGCCAGACCGACGACCCCGCACCGATCTGGGCGCGGTCGTCGACGTCGGCGGATGGCGCGATGCGGGACGTCACAGGATCTCCTTCGAAGTGAGCCAGCTGGTGAGTGCCTGGGCCGAGCGGCTTCCGTCGTGCAGCTCCGCCACGTAGCCGGGGCCGGCGGCCGCCCGCTCGGCGGCGGCGTCACGGTCCGCGATCAGGCCGGTGACGACGTCACCCAGGGTGTCCGGGTCTGCCTCCACGATCGGCACCTCTCGCCCAGTCAGACTACGCACCTTCTGGCGCACACTTTCACCGACGTACGACACGACGATGCGCCCGGCGGCGAGGGCCTCGGCGGCCGCCACGCCGTACAGGCCGATTCTGAGCTGGTCGACAACGATGTCGGCGTCACCGATGACGGTCGCCATGTCGCTGTGCGGTACGCCGGTGATGCGCCGGTACTCGATCCGGCCGTTCTGGTGCAGACCGGTGAGGACGGCGTCGATCACCTCGGTGCCCTTGAGCTTCGCGTTCGACGGGACGTGCGCGACGACGGGCTTGTCCTTGCCGAACAGCGGACGGGCGGCCTGCTGCCACGGCGCCGGGTCGATCGCGACCGGCAGCCACTGGGCCTCGGGTACGTCGTCCAGCAGGTCGACCGTGGACACGAACACCGGCAGGCCGAGGCTCTCGACGAGCTCGGCGTGCCGCCGGGCCTGCTTCTCCAGCCGCTCGGTCAGGTCGTCACCCGGCGTGAACGGCGACCAGCGCTCGCGCTTCGCGTGCCGGCTGGGCAGGCGGATGTCGGAACCGTGGAACACCAGGCCGACGTTGAGCCCGGCCGCGCGCATCGCCGCGATGTCGGCAGACGCGTCCGGGAAGCCGCGCGCACCGAACAGCGGGCGCAGCGACTCCACCAGGACGTGGGTGAACGAGTTGACGACGTACTGCTCCTGCGCGCGCTGCCAGCGGGGCTGGCCGAACCACGCGAGCTGGACGCCGTAGTCGGTGGCGAACTGGAACTGCCCCTTGCGGTGCAGGGCGAACGAGACGGCGCTGACCTCGGGCAGGGTCCGGGCGGCCTGCGCCCAGGCGTAGCCCTGGCCGGCGGAGTTGGTCGGCCCGACCAGCATCCGCGATCGCGTCGTCGCCACCGGCGGGAACGCCGGCAGCTGCGCGTACGAGTACCGCAGGCCGCGCAGGCGCCGCCGGACCGCTCCCGCGGTCCGGGCGAGTGGCGCCGGCAGGTGCTCGCGGATCGAACGCGACACCGTCATCGAATCACCCATTACCTGCCGGTGCCTTCAGCATGTCCAGCTCGCGGCGGGCGGCCGGGATGCCGAGCACCACCGGGGTGCTCGCCTTCCGCTGGCCGAGGTTCCAGCCGGCCCAGATCGCACCGGCGTCCAGGGCGACGACGACGTCGGCCTGGTCGATCGTGCTCATCACGTCGCGGCGGCTGAGGATCCTCGCCCAGTAGGTCTTGCCGAGGTCCTTGCCGGCCCGGTTCCCGCGCAGGAACTTCACCGGCGCCGAAGTCTTCACTGCCTTCGGCACCACCCGCCCCGCAACCTTCCGAACCCGCCGATACCGCCACTGCAGAGCCTTCACTACCCGCTTCGCCCCCGTAGGCCGCGGCTTCGCCGCAGCAGCAGAGCCGGCGCCTGCGGCGCCGGCTGTGGAGGGAGCCGCCCCGGTGCTGGTAGCAGAGCTCTCGTCGCCAGCGGTCTTTTCCTCGACGGGACCGGCGGCGGCCTCTCCCGCCGCATCGGCGGGGACCTCAGCCGCAGCCGGCGCGACGTCGGCTTTGCCGACGACGGACTCCGGCTCGGCGACGGCTTCGGGGGCTATGACGGCGTCTGTGGAGTCGTCGGTCGGGGTGGTCTCGGCGGGCGGCTCCGGGATGGTGGGGGCGGCCGGCATGCGGCCGGGGCCGATGAGGGTGAAGGAGTTGACCTTGTCGGCCACCCAGCCGGCCGGGGCCACCCAGCCGACGACGTCCAGCGTCACATCGGGTTCGCCGAGGTCCTCGCGCACGGTGTCGAAGTACGCCGGGGGAAGCCGGCGGGTGCTCAGCAGTACGACCTTGCTCACGCCCGAACCCCCTTCACAGCCGCGGCGAGCGATTCGATCCGCGGATCGAGTTGCAGATCCCGCCGGAACGACGCCCCGAACTCCCGCGCCTTCGCCCGGATCCCTTCGTCGGCCGTCCGGGCCGCATGCGCCGCCTCGGTCAGCGCGGTCGCGATCGCCTCCGGTGTCACCTCCGACACGGGGAACCACAGCGGATGCCCGCGCAGTACGTCGGACGCCGCGTTCTCCGGGTCGTGCACGGACACGATCGGCAGCCCGGTCGCCAGGTACTCGAACACCTTGCCGCTGGTCACGTACCGGCCCTTGCCCAGCATCAGCAGCTGGACGTCGAACTCGTCGTACGCCTTGGCGATCTCGGCCTTGCCGACCGGACCCTCGTAGCTGACCCCGTCGTCCTTGGCGTTGTTGATCGTGGCGAGCATGTCGGCCCGCGGCTGGGCGTAGTACCCCAGGTAGCCGTGGATCCTGGCCCTCGCACCGGCGAGCTCCTCCGACGACGAGCGGGCGATCTGCCAGCCCTCGACGAACTCCGCCAGCGGCACCTTCGGCGACACCGTGCCGACGTACCCGAACACCAGCGGCCGGTCGGTGACCGGGCCGCGGTCGTCGGTGTCCGGCACCAGGTCCGGGTCGAAGCCGTTGGCGACGGTGTGCATCTTGCCGGCCTGGGCCGGGTAGAGCTTCTCGTGCCAGTCCTTGATCGGGTCGTTCACGAACCAGACCTCGTGCGCCGACTCGACCAGCTTCTTCTCCCACTTGGCCGCCCGGCTGTTCGGCTCGTGCAGCCGGTCACCGGTGAAGACGTCCAGCAGCCACGCGTCGCGGTAGTCCATCACGTACGGCACGCCGTGCTTCTTGTGCAGCCGGTACGCCGCGGTGAACGCGACGTGCGGGTTGGCGGTGGCGACCGTCAGGTCGACCTTGTGCGCCTGGTGGATCCGCTCGGCGGCCTTCTCGATGATCGGCCGCCACGGCCCGTACCCGGTCTCCGGGAACGGGATCTGGTCCTGCTTGGTCCGCCACTTGCTCCACAGCTTCGGGTTCGAAGCGCGGGTCTTGGACCACTTGCGCAGGTCGGCCTCGAGGATCGGCCACTCGAATGGCACCCGGACGACCTCGACCGACGGGTCGACCCGTTCCTCCAGGGTCGGGTCGGCACCGGTGAACCGGTGGAAGGTCTCGCGTTCGGCCGTCAGCACGGTCACCTTCCAGCCGAGCGCGGCGAACCGGTTGGCCGTGGCCAGGGCCCGGTAGACACCGCCGCCTCGGCAGGGCGGGAAGCCCCAGGCGACGTACAACATGTGTGGGCGGTCGGTCATGCCCGTCCTTTCGGAAAAGATGGGCCTCTTAGCAGGTCGAGAATCGCGTCGGCCAGTTCGTCGTACGGCGTGGTCGTGGGCAGGTGGTCGGCCGCCCACTGCAGCGCGTGGTCACGCAGTTTCTCCAGCTCACCGGGATCCGCGGACCAGCGCCGAAGGACATCGGCCGCCTCAGCCACCGAGTCCACCAGGACTCCGCCACCGGACTCCTCGATCACTCTGCTCTGCCGGGGCAGCCGGGTGGAGAGGACGGGAAGACCGCTGGCGAGGTACTCGTAGATCTTGGACGGCATCGCTTCCACGAACGCCGGGGTGGGCTGCAGCATGGCCAGGCTCGCCCAGGCGCCCCGGGTGAGACGCCACGCGTCGGCAGGTGGTTGGCGGCCGTGCAGCCTCACTCGGCCGGCCAGGTCGGGCCGCTCGATCCGGGCCTCGAGCTCGGCCCGGTCCGACGGTGCGACCGGGCCGATCAGGTCGAGTGACCAGCCCGTCGCCGCGGCGACGGTCTCGACCATGTCGAACAGGCCGCGGCTGGCCCGGAGGTCCCCGACGTACACGGCCCGCGGCGGTCCCGACGGCGGCGCCGGGGCCAGGAACGGCAGGTAGGGGAAGTTCTGCACGACCAGCCGGCGCTTCGCCTCGTGCGGGGCGAGATGCGAGTCGGCGACCACGGTCAGGTCGGCGCCGGCGGCGAGTTTCGAGCTGGCCCGGACGATCAGCCGGGCCGGCAGACCGGCCGGCCCCTTCGCCCAGGCCCGGTCGGCGAGCAGCCGGCCGTAGTCCTCGTGCACGTCGGCGACCATCTTGCGGCGGCGCACGGTGGTGACCAGGCGGGTGATCGGAATCATGTCCGGGTCGACCGTCATCACCACCTTCGCGCTGGTCCGCCACGGCAGCACCGCGGTCCGGGCCAGCCGCTGCACCAGGTTGCCGCGCGGACCGGCGTGCACGGTCGCACCGGCCGGCCCGCCCTCGGCCTCGCCGAGGCCCCAGAGCTCGACGCTGAGGTCCCGGTGCTGCAGGGCCGCGGTGATCTTGTGCAGGCGCGCGTCCGCCACGTCGTGACCGGTCGTGATGATCCCCACGTCCGGCGCCGCGCTGCGTGCCCCGGCATCGGACATGGTTACAGGTCCTCGAGGGAGACGGATTCCGCTTCGCCGACCTGGAGGAACTTGGTGTACGCCGCGATCACCTCGTCGGGCTCGCCGCGCATCATCACCTTGCCCTTGTGCAACCAGATGCAGTCGCTGCACAGCTCGCGCACACTGCTCATCGCGTGGCTGACCAGGAACATGGTCCGGCTGTTGGTGACCAGGTCCTTCATCTTGGCCGCGGCCTTGGTCTTGAACTTCGCGTCACCGGCGGACAGCGCCTCGTCGATCAGCAGGATGTCCGGGTCCATGTGGACGGCGACGGAGAACGCGAGCCGGCTGAACATGCCGGACGAGTACGTCCGCATCGGCATGTCGATGAAGTCCTCGAGCTCGGCGAATGCGGCGATCTCCTCGTACCGGGCCTGGATCTCCTTGCGGCTCAGGCCGGCCGCCAGGCCGCCGAGGACGACGTTCTCCCGGCCGGACAGGGCCGCGTTGAAACCGACGCCGAGGGACAGCAGGGTGGAGACCCGGCCGTGCACCTCGATCCGGCCGGAGGTCGGCGGCAGGATGCCGGCGATGGCGCGCATCAGCGTCGACTTGCCGGCGCCGTTCGCGCCGATGATGCCGATGGTGGTGCCGTGGTCGACGTCGAAGGACACGTTCTGCACGGCCTTGACCTCGCGGATGGCCCGCTCGCCGCGGCCGAACCGGACGATCGCGCTCTTGAGCGTCGGGACCCGCTCGAACGTGGTCCGGTAGGTGATGGACACGTCCTGGACCTTGACGGCGGGGACGCCGGGCTGGGTCTTCTGCATCGGCTTCTTCTCTGCCTCAGAGACGGACAACGAACTCACGCTCCCTCGACATGAAGAACAGGCCGCCGATCAGGGCCGCGGCGAGCGCCCAGGCCGTCGCACCGATCCAGATCTCCGGCTTCGGGATCGTGCCGCGGACCAGCAGGTCGGTCCAGCCACCGAGCAGGGAGTAGAGCGGGTTGAACTGGATGAAGGCCTGGAACTTCTTCGGCGCGTCCTCGGCGAACCACAGCACCGGCGACAGGTACAGCCAGATCCGGACGAAGTACGGCAGGAAGCTGGTCGTGTCGCGGAAGTACACCTGCAGCGCGGCGAAGATCATCGCCATCCCGGCGCCGAAGATCGTCAGCAGGAACAGGAAGACCGGGGCCAGCAGCATCTGCCACTTCAGTGGCTGCCGCATGATCAGGTGGATCGCACCGTAGACGACCAGCGTCGGCAGGAAGCGGAAGAACGCCGTCCGCAGCGCCGACAGCGGCAGCAGCATCCGCGGGAACGACATGTTCATCAGCAGCTTGCCGCCGCCGACGACACTCGACGCTCCGGTCGTCATCGCACCCGAGAAGTAGTAGAAGGCGAACAGGCCCGCACACAGGTGGACGAACCGCTCCGCCGCGTCGTCCCGTGCGCCGGCGCCACTGAGGATGTCGACCAGGACGTAGTAGACGCCGGCCAGCAGCAGCGGGTTCAGCACCAGCCAGATCTGGCCGAAGAAGGTGTTGGTGTTGGCCGCCCGGATGCCGGTCCGGGACATCTCGGCCGCGAACTCCCGCCGCTGCCACAGCGCCTTGAAGTAGGGACGCAACGGCGGCAGGCCGACCTTGTGTGGCTCGTACACGTGCACCGACGGGTTGAACTCCTCGTCGACGCTAGTCGCGTTCATTCAGGCGACGCCTCTCTTTGCCCGGTGTCCGACTGGGGCTCGGCGGCTGCCGCCCGGTACGACGGCGGGCCACGCAGACCGGGAAGCAGAGTAGCGGATCGGCGTCAATGCCGACGACACAGTGGTCCTCCATAGTGAGCAACGACGTACAGACGGCTACCAAACGTCGCGCCCGGCCCTGTGGGTCGCCCTTCGCCGATCGTTATCTGGAATATACATTTGACAGCCTTCGACGGCCAAAACGCCTTCCACAGCACGAAAACTCCGGCGGTTTCATGCTCATGACAGCAGCGTGCGAACAACAGCGATCAAGGTCAAATCGCGGTCAATTCAGTGGTACGACGTCCGCCGTACCGGCGAAGTTCGCACGGCCGGGGCGTGATGCGTCACACCGGGACGGTGGCCGGCTGCGGTGACCGGTGGGGCCCCAGGGGGTGCTTCCTGGCCGGGGCGAGCCGGGCGGAGGACGTCAGGTCCCCGCTCCCCATGGACAGCCTCACCATCCACGGAGCTCCGCTCGGCACCTCCCGGGGCCCAGGCCGCGTCCTGGCGGACGCGACCCGCACCGGCGATCCGGGCGCCGGTCCGCCGTGGGCGGACGCGGACCGGGCATGCGCCGGATCGGCGGGCACGATGACCAGGGCGGCGGTCATCGCACCGAGGGCCTGTCCGCACAATCCCCGCGAACTCCGCGCGGAGCGTGCGGGGGCAGGCCCGAGGCCGGTGACGGAAGACAGCCGCTCCGCGGGGCGGACGTAGTACGACGGAGCGCTGGGAACGGCGCCGAGGCGAGCGGTGGGGTGGTGCGCAACCGGTCGCATCGGACTCTCCTCCTCATCGGCCTCACGATGGAGATGCACAGTTTGTACACCCTCAGGCACAGTCGGTGATGGCACTAACGTGCGAGGGCACCGATGCGCCGGGATCGAGACCCAACCGAAACGGGCTCCGCTGACGTGGCAACGAACTCGGGCCAGAATTGGAACAGCAGCCCGGCGGCGCTCAGGTGGTCCGTCGCCGGGCTGCTGGACCTCAATTCTCGCTCACAACCGCGCGGAAATGGTGGCCGGATGGTGACACGGCACAAGAATGCTGACAGGACAACAAATATTGCCGAGTGCATTCACGACGCCACGGACAGTGCATACTGCGCTGGAACGGCCGTCCTACCCTGGAGGGGCGGTAGCAGACGGTGACCGCACTCGGAAGGGAGGGGACGATTGTGAGCAGCACCGACACGGAGCGTGCCGCCCATCTGCGCGTGCTCGGGCTCAACGACGACGAGATCAAGGTCTACCAGCACCTGCTGCGGACCGGCCCGTCGTCGATCACCGAACTGGACGAGGCGGTCCCCGACCTCGAGGCCACCATCGACGCGACCCTCGGCGGGCTGGTGCAGGCCGGCCTGGCCCGGCGGTCCGGGTCCGACCACTCCCGGTTCCTGCCGGTGCCGCCGGACGCCGGCCTGGAGGCGATGACCCTGCGCCGCGAGTCCGAGCTGAAACAGGCCCGGATCGAGGTGCTGAACGCGTACGACGAGTTCCGCCGGACCGTGCACAACGAGTCGACCACGCACCTGATCGAGGTCGTCACCGGCAACGCCATCGTCGAGCGGATCCGCCAGATCAAGGGCGGAGCGCAGCGCGAGATCCTGGCCATCGACTCCCCGCCGTACTACATCGGCGGTCCGAACCAGGAGGAGATCGACCACCTCAAGCGCGGCGTGTCGTACCGGGTGGTGTACTCGCCCGAGTCGGTCGAGGTGCCGGGCTACCTGACCGAGAACATCCTGCCGTGTGTGGAGGCCGGTGAGCAGGCCCGGGTGCTGCCCGACGTCCCGGCGAAGCTGACCATCATCGACGGCTCGATCGCGTTCGTGTCGATGTCGGTGCGCGACACCGACGTGAACCGGTCGCTGCTGATCATCCGGCCGAGCAGCCTGCTGACCGCGCTGATCGGCATGTTCGAGCTGTGCTGGCGCAACGCGCTGCCGCTGCACGCCTCGGTCGGCACCGAGGACGATCGGCTCGAGCCGATCGAGCGCCGCCTGCTGGCCCTGCTCGCGACCGGCGCGGCGGACGACACCATCGCGCGGACGCTCGGCATCAGCCGCCGTACCTTCTTCCGCTACCTCGAGCGCCTGATGAACCGCACCGGCGCCAGCACCCGGTTCCAACTCGCCCTGCACGCGGCCCGGGAGAACTGGCTGTAGCTCAGTTGCCCAAGACAACGAAGGGCTCCCGGCAGACGCCGGGAGCCCTTTGTTTCAAGGCTTTCAGGATGCCGCCGCGGCGGCGAACTCCTTCGCCACGACCTCGGCGATCTGCGCGGTGTTCAGCGCGGCGCCCTTGCGCAGGTTGTCACCGCAGACGAACAGCTCGAGCGCGTTCGGCTCGTCCAGCGACTTGCGGATCCGGCCGACCCAGGTCGGGTCGGTGCCGACCACGTCGGCCGGGGTCGGGAACTCGCCCTCGGCCGGGTTGTCGAACAGCAGCACGCCGGGCGCGTCCCGCAGTACCTCGCGGGCTTCGTCGGCGTCCACTTCCTGGGTGAACCGGGCGTGCACCGACAGCGAGTGGGTGGTGATCACCGGCACCCGGACGCAGGTCGCGGACACCTTCAGGTCGGGCAGGCCGAGGATCTTGCGCGACTCGTTGCGCACCTTCAGCTCCTCCGACGACCAGCCGTCGTCCTTCAGCGAGCCGGCCCACGGTACGACGTTCAGCGCCAGCGGAGCCGGGAACGGCCCGAGCGCGTTGCCGATCACCCGCCGTACGTCGCCCGGCGTGGTGCCGAGGTCGCGGTTGCCGGCGACCTTCATCAGCTGGTCGTAGAGCGCGTCGATGCCTTCCTGACCGGCTCCGGAGGCGGCCTGGTACGACGCCACCACCAGCTGCTCGAGCTCGTAGCGGTGGTGCAGCGCACCCATCGCCACGATCATCGACAGCGTCGTGCAGTTCGGGTTCGCGATGATGCCCTTCGGCCGGTTCCGGGCCGCCTCGGCGTTCACCTCGGGCACCACCAGCGGGACGTCCGGGTCCATCCGGAAGGCGCCGGAGTTGTCCACCACCACGGCGCCCTTGGCGGCCGCGACCGGCGCCCAGTGCGCCGACACCTCGTCCGGTACGTCGAACATCGCCACGTCGATGCCGTCGAAGGCGTCCTCGCTGATCGCGACGACCTCGACTTCCTCGCCGCGGACCTTGAGCCGTTTGCCCGCGGAGCGCTCGGACGCGATCAGCCGGATCTCTCCCCAGACGTTCTCCCGGGTCGAGAGCAGGGCCAGCATCACCGTCCCGACGGCGCCGGTCGCCCCGACCACCGCCAGCGAGGGCAGGCCCGTCCGATCCTCGATCGTGTTCTCCACAGCGCTCACAGGTGTCACCGTCCAGTTCCTCCGTACACGACAGCTTGGGTGTGCTCGTCGTCCAGGTCGAATGCGGTGTGCGCCGCGGTCACGGCGGCGTCCACCAGGTTCTCGTCCACGACCACCGAGATCCGGATCTCCGAGGTGGAGATCATCTCGATGTTCACGCCGGCGTCGGCGAGCGCGGAGAAGAATTTCGCGGACACGCCCGGGTGCGAGCGCATTCCGACACCGACCACCGAGACCTTGCCGATCTGGTCGTCGTACAGCAGTTGCTCGTAGCCGATCTCGTCCTTCATCCGGGCCAGCGCGGACATCGCCCGGGCGCCGTCGGCGCGGGGCAGCGTGAAGGAGATGTCGGTGCGGTTGGTGGCGACCGCCGACACGTTCTGCACGATCATGTCGATGTTGGTCTCGGCGCCGGCGACCGTCTCGAAGATCCGGGCCGCCTCACCGGGCTTGTCCGGCACGCCGACCACGGTGATCTTGGCCTCACTGCGGTCGTGGGCCACGCCGGAGATGATCGCCTGTTCCATCTGATTCAGTTCCTTCGCATCGACGACCCAGGTGCCTTCCTTCTGCGAGAAGGAGGAGCGCACATGGACGGGGACGTTGTAGCGCCGCGCGTACTCCACGCAGCGCAGGTGCAGCACCTTGGCGCCGCAGGCGGCCATCTCGAGCATCTCCTCGTAGGAGATCTTCGGAATCTGCCGCGCGGCCGGCACGATCCGCGGGTCCGCGGTGAAGATGCCGTCCACGTCGGTGTAGATCTCGCAGTAGTCCGCCTTCAGCGCAGCGGCCAGCGCGACCGCCGTGGTGTCGGACGCGCCGCGGCCCATCGTGGTGATGTCCTTGGTGTCCTGGGCGACGCCCTGGAACCCGGCCACGATCGCGATGTGGCCCTCGCCCAGCGCCTCCTCGATCCGGCCCGGCGTGATGTCGATGATCCGCGCGTTGCCGTGCGCGGAGGTGGTGATCACCCCGGCCTGTGAGCCGGTGAACGAGCGCGCCTCGTACCCGAGGTTCGCGATCGCCATCGCCAGCAGGGCCGCCGAGATCCGCTCACCCGAGGTGAGCAGCATGTCCAGCTCCCGCGGCGGCGGCAACGGGGAGACCTGCTGAGCCAGGTCCATCAGTTCGTCGGTGGTGTCGCCCATGGCGGAAATGACGACCACCACGTCGTTCCCGGCCTTCTTCGTCGCGACGATCCGTTGGGCCACACGCTTGATGCAATCGGCATCGGCGACCGAAGAACCGCCGTACTTGTGCACGACGCGTCCCACAGGTGTGTCTCCTCAAACCACTGGTTGCGGTACGCCGTGCGGCGTTGCACCAGGCGTAGTCTCGGGCCTCATTCTAGCCGTGACTGTTTCGTTGCCTACCCGTTGACCAGCAGCCGAACCGGCTGTCCGGCCGATCCGCGGCCTGCGCGGAGGTTCCGCGGCCGGGACCGGCGCCCGCCGGAAACCGTCCGGCCGACGCGGACCCTTGTTCATATAAGTCATCACTGAAATACTGCGGTCCGTGCATGCGTTCGACATCCTCGGCGACCCGGTCCGGCGCCGGATCCTGGAGCTGCTGGCCGACGGCGAACTGCCGGCCGGCAGCATCGCCGCGACGATCCGGGCCGAGTTCGGCATCAGCCAGCCGGCCGTCTCCCAGCACCTCAAGGTACTGCGCGACAACGGCTTCGCCACCGTCACCGTCGACGGCACCCGCCGGCTGTACGCCGTCGACCCCGGTCCGCTGCGCGAGATCGACGGCTGGCTGGACCGCTACCGCAAGTTCTGGGTCAACCGGCTGGACGCACTGGAGACAGAGATCCACCGCGGCCGCCGGAAATAGCGGCCGGAGAACAAACCGGGCGGACCGTGCATCTGGGTTGGTAAGCAGACCCAGAGGAGCAGTGAATGCGCAACATCGTCGCCAGGCTGTGCATGTCGCAGGACGGCATCGTGGACCGGCCGGAGTACTGGCTGCCCGAGTCGAGCCTGGCCGGCGTGCTCGACGAGTTGGTGACCGGGACGGAGACGGTGCTGCTCGGACGGACCACGTTCGAGCAGTACGCCGCTTCCGTGGCCCCGCACGACGATGCCGCCGTACCGCTGGATCGTGCTCGCAAGCTCGTGATCGCGTCCAGGCCGGTGATCGCGCGACCGCGGACCGAGGTCCTGCAGGGAGATCCGCACCGGGTGTTGCGGGCGCTCAAGCACGTGCCCGGTGCCGACCTCCACGTGGTCGGCAGCGTGAAGCTGGTCCGGTCGCTGCTGCGGTGGCGGCTGATCGACGAGCTGTCGCTGGTCGTACATCCGGTCCAGGCCGGCTTCGGCTCGCCGCTGTTCCCGGACCGGCGTGGACTGCGGCTGATCTCGATGTGCGCGGGCGGTAACGGCGTCCTCGAGGCGAACTACCGGATCGACTACGCCGCGGCCGCGACCTCCTCGAGGTCGGCATCGGCCGGCCGGTGGGGTGGGACGTGGAGCACCGACAGTGTCGCCACCAGCGCGAGCACGGCCATCAGGACCCACGCGTAGCGGACCCCGAAGACCTCGACCACCGCACCGGCGACCGCGGACCCGACCGCGGAGCCGATCATCCCGCCGCTCAGCATCCAGCCGAAGATCTCGGTCTGGGCCGAAGCCGGCGTCAGTACGCCCAGCCGCTCGTAGATCGCGCCGATCGTCGGCGCGATCAGGCAGCCGGCGGCGAACAGCATCAGCGCCAGCGCGACCACGGACGAGGTGGCGAAGACGCAACCGGTGACCAGCACCGTCAACGCCAGCATCCGCCGCCAGACGTACGAATCGCGCCGGCCGGGCAGGGCGCCGCCGACGAGACCGCCGATCAGGCTGCCGAGCGCCGCCACGGTCTCCAGTACGCCGGCGATCAGCCGGTTGCCGTGCTCGTCGGCGAACGCGACGATGCCGAGCGACATCGACGCGAACCCGGTGACCATGCAGGCGAACGCGACCAGCAGCCCCAGCCGGTGGCGATGGAACACCAACTGCCGCGCGGTCGGCCGCGGCTCGTCGGACTCCTGGTGTGAGGTGCCCGGCCGCTGCTTGAGGCCGAACCACCAGATGGCCGCCGCAGCGGTGACCGCACACGCCAGCAGACCGGCTCGCGGACTGGCGAAGCTCACCGCCACTGCACCCAGCATCGGGCCGACGACGAACAGCAGTTCCTGGGCGGTCGCGTCCAGCGCGTAGATCGCCCGCAGCCGCGCACCCTGGACCAGCCGAGGCCAACTCGCCCGCAACGCCGAGGTGACCGGGGCGACGAACATCCCGGCCAGCGCAGCCGCGAACGGCATCGCCCGGTACCAACTGTCGGGCAGCAGCGCGACCACGGCCATCAGGACGCCCCACGCCATACCTGTGCCGATCAGGACCCCGCGCGCCCCCTTGCGGTCGGCTCGGCGCGCCCAGACCACGCTGGCGATCGCCGTACCGACGGAGTAGGCACCGGCCACGACGCCGGCCCAACCGAAGTTGCCGGCGGCATCCTTGGCCAGGAATGCCAGCGGCACCATCGTCGCCATCACCGGCATCCGCGCGATCAAGGCCGAGGCCAGCAGCGCCATCACGCCATGCGTCTTCCAGAGATCGCGGTACGCCGTCAGGTCCATGGACCGCATTCTGTCCTGACAAACCGGTTCGCGCGTCGGGAATTCTCCCTATCCGGACGCTGCGCGAGTATGCGAACATATGTTCGTGTCGAACGGTACGGCGAGCATCCTGCATGCCGACCTGGACGCGTTCTACGCGTCGGTCGAGCAGCGGGACGACCCGCGCCTGCGCGGCCGGCCGGTCATCGTCGGCGCCGGCGTGGTGCTGGCCTGCAGCTACGAGGCCAAGGCGTACGGCGTCCGGACCGCGATGAACGGTGGACAGGCACTCCGCCGCTGCCCCGGCGCGATCGTGGTCGAGCCCCGGATGTCGGCGTACTCGGAAGCCAGCAAGGCGGTCTTCGAGGTCTTCCAGAACACCACACCACTGGTGGAGGGACTGTCGATCGACGAGGCGTTCCTCGACGTGGGCGGGCTGGGGAAGATCGCCGGGACGCCGGTGGAGATCGCTCGACGGTTGCGAGCCGAGGTGATGTCACAGGTCGGGTTGCCGATCACGGTCGGGGTGGCGCGGACGAAGTTCCTGGCCAAGGTGGCCAGTGGGGTCGCGAAACCGAACGGTCTGCTGGAGGTGCCGCCGGACCGCGAGCTGGAGTTCCTGCATCCGCTCGACGTCGAGCGGCTCTGGGGTGTGGGTGAGGTGACCGCGGAGAAGCTGCGGAACCGCGGGCTCACCAAGGTCGGCGACGTCGCGATGCTGCCCGAGGCCGCGTTGGTGGCGATGCTCGGGCGGGCGTCCGGGCGGCACCTGCACGCGCTGGCGCACAACCGGGATCCGCGGCCGATCGAGGTGGGCCGGCGGCGCCGGTCGATCGGGTCGCAGCGCGCGCTGGGGCGTTCGCCGAAGTCGCCGGACACCCTGGACGCCGTGCTGGCCGGGCTGGTCGATCGGGTCACGCGGCGGATGCGGACGGCGGGACGCGCCGGGCGGACGGTCACGTTGCGGCTGCGGTTCGACGACTTCAGCCGGGCGACCCGGTCCCACACGTTGCCCCAGGCAACGGATCAGACGCGGGCGATCCTGGTCACCGCGCGATCGCTGCTGGCCGCGGCGCGGCCGATGATCGCCTCCCAGGGGATCACCATGATCGGGATCTCGGTCGGCAACCTGGAGAACGAGGCCGCCCTGCAACTGGCCCTGCCGTTCGACAAGGCGTCGAACGACGAACTCGACAGCGCGATGGACAAGGTCAAGGACAGGTTCGGCACCAACGCGATCACCCGCGGCATCCTGCTCGGCCGCGACCAAGGCCTGACGGTCCCCATGCTGCCGGATTAGCTGTGGCGAGCTGTCAGGAGCGCGGGTAGCCGATCTCGGCGATGCCTTCGGCGAGATCCGGTAGGCGGCGCACACGGTTGAGCGACGTCACGACGTACTCCGTGAGCGGCATCAGCGCGTAGACGTGCCGGATCGGCTCGAGCTCGAGGGCGACCTCGTAGTAGTCCTCGGCGAACGTCAGGTACGCCTCCGGCCGGCCGTCCGCGACCACCTCGAAGAGCCGATCGGCGCCGTCCTTGTCGACGCCTTCGACCGGACCACACCGCCATTCGGTGTCGGCCGTCGTACGCCAGAACGCCACCGTCGCCCGCGGCGACCCCATCGGGTCCCAGAACGCCTTGTCGTCCCGCGCGTGATGGAACACCTCGGGCACACCGTCGATCAGTCCCGGCCACGGGCGCATGTCGTTCACGTACGGCGACATCGGCGACTCGTGGTCGAACCCGTACGCGAACGCACCGTCGGCGGAGAACACGATCGAGTACTCGTTCCCCATCCCGTCCCGCATCAACGCGGTCTCCTCGGTCTCCGACCACCGTGCGTCGAACGAGAAGCAGTTCGTGTACCCGTTGTCGTTCAGGATCAGATCGAGAACGGCGAGCGCGCGACTGACCCGCTTCACGGTCTGCACGTCGGGCATCCGGCGGATCACGTCGAAAACTGACACCGGGCCATTCAACCGGCCCTGGGAGTCATGTCTCAACCGGACAAGGTCTCGTCTCAACCGGCCTAGGTCTCGTCGAGGTAGCGGCGGCCGTAGCCCATGATCGCGGCGCGGACCTCCTTCAGCTTCTGCCCCCGCTTCTTTACCGACTGGCCGTGCGCAACCGGGAAGAGCTTGTACGCGCCGTCCCGGCGGCGCGACACCGGGACGTCGACCGGGCCCTGCAGCCAGGCCACGACCCACGGCCTGCGGAGATCCCCTTCGATGCGGATCTGGCCGACCGAGTTCCACGGCACGGTGAGCTCGCGATCGCCGCGTCGCACGGTCAGCGCGGCCTGGCTCAGCCGCAGCTCGGCGGGTCGCCTGAGGACGAGGCGCCAACGGCGTACGGCCACCACCAGGCAGACCAGGCACAGCAGGTCGACGAGCACCTCGGCGGGGAGGGTCTCCCGCTCGAACGAGAACTCGCGCGGCGCCAAGGCGAGGGCGAACAGGGTCATGATCACCGCGACAACAGCCGGGCGCGTTCGCGTCGTGGTGAACGATTGCTCTTGCACACAAGCCTCCTGACCGGGGATGGAGTCCTCAACGTAGTGGTTGAGGACCCGCTCGCGGACCGGTCAGGAGCGGGCCTGTGGATAACTCGTCAGCGGCGCTGGACAACCTCTTCGGCGACCTCGACCAACTCGCGATCGGTGGCCTCGGTCTCGGCGTCGTGGGCCGGCTCCAGCCGGTCGTGCGCGATCAGCGATTGGATCGCCCGCAGTACGGCGCTCGCCGCGGCACCCCACGTGGACACGTACGAGAACTGCCACCACCACAGGGCCTCGATGATCCGGCCCTCCTCGTAGTGGGCCAGGCCGTGCACGAGGTCGGTGGCGATCGCGGTCAGGTCGTCGGACAGCCGGTTCACGGTGATCTCGGGCGGAGCGGCGTACGGGTCGAAGACCTCGGCGTACTCGTCCAGGCCTTCGAACAGCGCGGCCAGCCGGTCACGCATCGCGTCCAGGTCCGGGTCCGGGCCGGCGTCGCTCTCGAACCGCTCCTCCGGGACGAAGTCCTCGAACGCGCCGAGCCGGCCGCCGGCGAGCAGCAACTGGCTCACCTCGAGCAGCAGGTACGGCAGCGAGGCGAGACCCTCGTCGACACCGTCCTCGTCCGGCTGCGCCGCGATGTCGCGCACCGAGATCAGGAAGCTTCGCACCTGGTCGGCGATCTGCTCGGCGAACTCGGTCAGGTCCTCGGAGTCCGTGCCCAATGCGCGTTCCGCAATATCTGTTGGTTCAGTCATCGATAGATCGTCGCCCTTCAAACGCCCGTCCGAGTGTGACCTCGTCGGCGTACTCGAGATCACCGCCTACTGGAAGTCCACTAGCCAAACGTGTGACGCGCAACCCCATGGGCCGGAGCAACCGGCTCAGGTAGGTGGCGGTCGCCTCACCCTCGAGGTTCGGATCGGTGGCGAGGATGATCTCGGTCACCTCTCCACTGGCCAGCCGCTGCATCAGTTCCTTGATCCGCAGTTCGTCCGGTCCGATCCCCTCGATCGGCGAGATCGCCCCGCCGAGCACGTGGTAGCGGCCGCGGAACTCGCGGGTCCGCTCGATCGCGACCACGTCCTTGGCCTCTTCGACCACGCAAATCAGGCTCAGGTCGCGGCGCGGGTCGCGGCAGATCCGGCACTGCGCCTCCTCCGCGACGTTGCCGCAGATCTCGCAGAACTTGACCTTCTCCTTCACCTGCACGAGCACGTGCGCGAGCCGCCGTACGTCGGTCTCGTCGGCCGCGAGCAGGTGAAACGCGATCCGCTGTGCCGACTTCGGACCGACGCCGGGCAACCGGCCGAGCTCGTCGATGAGGTCCTGAACGGCCCCCTCGTACACGTCAGCCCGGGTTCTGACCGGCCGAGCCGGCCCCACTACCCGGGTTCACAAACCCGACTCCGCCACTGCTCTCGTTCCCGGGCTTTGGCGCCGGCGAGTCACCCGGCTTGGACGCGGGCGAGTCACCCGGCTTGGACGCGGGCGAGTCACCGGGCTCGGGCGCGGGCGAGTCACCCGGCTCGGACGCGGGCGTCGTCGTACCGGGCAGGCTGAAGCCGGCCGGACCGCCGGCGCCACCGAATCCGGGGATCTCCCCGCCGCCGAGGCCTTCCAGCCCACCGGCCAGCGGGCCCATCGCGCGGGCGGCGGCCTCCTTGGCGTTCTCCGAGGCGTCCCGGACGGCGGCGACGATCAGGTCGGCCAGCGTCTCGGTGTCGTCCGGGTCGACGGCTTCCTTCTTGATGTCCAGGCTGAGCAGCTCACCGGTGCCGGACACCAGCGCGGTGACCAGCCCGCCACCGGCCGACCCCTCGATCTCCTGGCTCTCCAGGTTGGCCTGGGCCTCCATCAACTGGTTCTGCATCGCCTGAGCCTGCGCGAGCAGATTGGACATGTCGAAGCCCCCAGCACCGCCACCGTCGAACACCGCGATCTCCTCGTCGAGCCGCCACCTGCTACCGAGCCTCAACCCTAGCCGGTCCGCCGGACAACCCCACGCCCCGCCAGAAACCGACCTGTCTCCCCAGGTTATCCACAACGCTGTGGACACCTCCATCCACACCCCTGTGGACACTGTGGATACCCCCGGCCGGCCACCCACACCCCACTGTGGACACACTCCTAAGTTCGGCGTCGTACCTGTCAGGGCTAAGGCTGCTCCCAGCCGGTGGTGGCGACGTAGTCGGTGTACCAGGTCGTCAGCTCGACGAGCGGGCGGAGCGCGTCGGTGATCAGGTCGACGCTGTGGGTGTCGATCGGCTTCTCGGCGTAGACAGATCGGCGTCGGAGAAGCGCTGCACGCGGGTGGTCAGGTGAACACTCACGCGGCATCCGACGCCCGGCAGGTCCGGTCAGCTCGAAGCCGTCGCGAACAAGCCGCTCGACCAGCGCATCGAGCTCACGACCGCTGTCGTCGGCGTCGACCATCGCGCGGAACAACCGCACCTGATCGCCGGTGGGAGACGCCGAACCGCCACCGAGCACGAGGCCGTCGAGGTCGAACGTGAGCGAGATACGGATCCTGCGGGCAATCCACCACGTTGCAGAATGGCGCTGCCACGCGGCCGGATGGTCCGACAAACCGCTCAGCCAGAACCTGCCGAACTCCTCCTTCTCGTCGAGCTCGTCGCACAGTTCCTGCAGCGGTCCGCGGACCAATCGCTCCACGTCGCCCCGGTGCCTCTCCAACTGCCCGGGGCTCGGATCACCCTCGAGAGCAGCCAGCTCATCGAACGCCGCACTGCTCCAACCCCGAAAACCCATAGGGGCAATCTCCCACCGCCCACCGACAGTCCGCCCGGGGTTGCGTCAGACCGCCGTCAGTTGGCTTCCACGGTGATGATCTGCGCGCCCAGGGTTTCGCGCAGGAGGTCGGTGTGGGAGCGGGAGCCCTCCTCCTGCACCAGGTCGTCCCCCGCGATGGCGTCGGCTTCGTCAGTTGGGCTCTTCGGTGATGATCTGCGCACCCAGGGTTTCGCGCAGGAGGTCGGTGTGGGAGCGGGAGCCCTCCTCCTGCACCAGGTCGCCCTCCGCGATGGCGTCGGCTTCGTCAGTGGGCTCTTCGGTGATGATCTGCGCGCCCAGGGTTTCCCGGAGGGGGTCGGTGTGGGAGCGGGAGTCCTCCTCCAGCACCAGGTCGTCCTCGCCGATGCCGTCGGCTACGTCAGTTGGGCTCTTCGGTGATGATCTGCGCGCCCAGGGTTTAGCGCAGGAGGTCGGTGTGCGACCGGGAGCCCTCCTCCAGCACCAGGTCGTCCTCGCCGATGCCGTCGGCTTTGTCAGTTGGGCTCTTCGGTGATCTGCGCGCCCAGGGTTTGGCGCAGAAGGTCGGTGTGCGACCGGGAATCCTCCTCCAGCACCAGGTCGTCCTCGCCGATGCCGTCGGCTACGTCAGTTGGGCTCTTTGGTAATGATCTGCGCACCCAGGGCTTCGCGCAGAAGGTCAGTGTGCGACCGCGAGTCCTCCACCAGCACCAGATCGTCCTCGCCGACGCCGCCGGCTACGTCAGTTGGGTTCTTCGGTGATGATCTGCGCACCCAGGGCTTCGCGCAGAAGGTCAGTGTGCGACCGCGAGTCCTCCACCAGCACCAGGTCGTCCCCCGCGATGCCGTCGGCTACGTCAGTTGGGTTCTTCGGTGATGATCTGCGCGCCCAGGGTTTCGCGCAGAAGGTCGGTGTGCGACCGGGAGTCTTCCTCCAGCACCAGGTCGTCCTCGCCGATGGCGTCGGCTTCTTCCTCTGGGCTCAGCGGGACCTCGGGGGCCGCGGGAGCCGCGGCGGCTCTCCGAGCTTGCTCGGCAGCGACGGCGGCTTCGGCTGCGCGACGCTTGCCGGCGGCCTGCTCGGCGCGATCTCCCTCGGCCGCCGGTCGGGCTGAACGGCCAGGCCGGACTGCCGGACGCGAGGCTGGGTCGTCGTCCCAGGGGTCCGGCTCCGGGGGTACATCGTTCCTCAGGTCCGGTGGTTCCTGTACGGCGATCGCCGCGGCCGGACCGTCGGACCATTGTCCGGTCCTTCCCGAGCTGCTGCCCGGCCCGGCGCTTCCCGAGCTGCTGCCCGGCCCTGCGCTTTCCGAGCTGCTGCCCGGCCCGTCGAAGCTGTTCGCGGGGTTGCCCGGGTCAGATCCCGCACGACCGGAACTGCCCGGTGAGACGCCGTCGCCGCCCGAACCGCCCGCGGCCTGGCTGCCTGACCGATCCGACGCTCCCTGCGGGCCGCCTCCTGCAACTCCGCCCGCGCCTCCTGCAACTCCGCCTACGCCACCTGCACCGCCACCGGCCGCACCCGCAGCGCCGCCCGGTGCGGTGGGACCGCTGTGCGGGCCGCCGGAGCGCTGGCTGCCACCAGCGCCGGCTCCGGGGTCGGTGGAGGGGTCGACGACTGCTTCGATGCGGCGGTTGAGGCCGATGGTGTCGATCATGGCTTGGCGGAGGATCTCGTCGCTGCCGGATCGCGCGAAGCTCTCGCGGGCGCCGGCGTTCACCAGGCCGAGCGTCAGGGTCTGGTCGTCGATGGCGATGACCTGCGCGTTCTGGCTCAGCATGATCCACGCGAACCGGCGCTTCGCCTTCACCGCCTCGAGTACCTCAGGCCACAACCGCCGAATGTCCGCCAACCCCACGGACCCCGCCGACGGAGCCGCGGCCGCCCCCGATCCGCCTGCGCCGGCATCGGATCCAGCTGATTGCGCCGCAGCCGGCGTCGATGAACCAGACGGCTGAGCACCAGACGACGGGCCGGCCGCAGAGCCCGGCATCCCCGAACCGGCAGCCGCCGAGCCAGACGCCACCGGGCCGGCACCTCCTGGGCCGGCACCCCCTGGGCCGACACCCCCTGGGCCGACACCCCCTGGGCCGACACCCCCTGGGCCGACACCTTCTGCGCCGACACCCTCTGGGCCGACACCTCCTGGGCCGACACCTTCTGCGCCGGCACCTCCTGGGCCGGCACCTTCTGGGACGGCCGATGTAGCCGAGTGCGTCGTACCGGTCGACTCGTCTGCCCATGCGCCGGTGCGCCCCGCCGTACCAGCGGCTGCCCCATCGGCACCGCGACCGGCGCCACCTGAACCCGCCCCACCGCGAGTCGGCCTTCCGGACGTCGCAGCTGCAGGACCCGCCACACCGCCAGTCGGCTGTCCGGACGTCGCACCCGCAGGACCCGCCACACCGCGAGTCGGCTGTTCGGACGTCGCACTCGCAGGACCCGCCCCACCTGCGCCGGTGGGTGCCGTACCGGCAGCTGTGGCAGCGGCGGGCGCATCACCGCCTGCTGTCGGAGTCCCGCCGCCTGCACCCGCGGCGGCGCGGGCTGCGGCTCGGCTTGTGGCGGCGGCAGGGTTCGGGCCGGCCGCGGGGGCAGCTGCGTAACCGGTCGACTGTTCCGCGTCCGCCGTACCGGGGACTGCGATGGCTAGGCGGCGTTCCAGCCGGTCGAGGCGGGCCTGGATGCCGTTGGTCGAGTCGTCGGCGCCCGGGAGCAGGACCTTGGCGCAGATGAGCTCCAGCTGCAGCCGCGGCGCCGTAGCCCCACGCATCTCCAGCAGACCGGCCGCGACGATGTCGGCGGCGCGGGTGAGTTCGGCGGAGCCGATCCCGGCGGCCTGGGTCTGGAGGCGTTCGCCCTGGTCTTCGGCGGCCTCGATCAGGCCAGAGACGACGGCGTTCGGTACGGCGGACAGGACGACCAGATCGCGCAGTCGCCGGAGCAGATCCTCGGCGAACCGCTTCGGGTCCTGCCCGGTCTCGATCACCTTCTCGATCGTCTCGAACACGGCCTTGCTGTCGTGCGCCGCGAACCCGTCCACACACGCGTCGAGCAGCGAGTCCGGCGTGAAGCCGAGCAGCGCGACGGCCAGCTCGTACGTGACGCCGTCCGGCCCTGCGCCGCCGATCAGCTGGTCGAGCACACTCAGCGAGTCACGGACCGAACCGGCACCGGCCCGCACCACCAGCGGCAACGCGGCCGGCTCGATCGCGACACCCTCGGACTCGCAGAGCGAGGCCATGTAGTCGCCGAGCACCTTCGGCGGGACCAGGCGGAACGGGTAGTGGTGGGTCCGGGACCGGATCGTCCCGATCACCTTGTCGGGCTCGGTGGTGGCAAAGATGAACTTCAGGTGCGGCGGCGGCTCCTCGACCAGCTTCAGCAGGGCGTTGAAGCCCTGCGTGGTCACCATGTGCGCCTCGTCGATGATGTAGATCTTGTAGCGGCTCTCCACCGGCGCGAAGAACGCCCGCTCGCGCAGGTCACGCGCGTCGTCGACACCACCGTGCGAGGCGGCGTCGATCTCGATCACGTCGATGCTGCCGGGGCCGCCACGGGCCAGGTCGGTGCAGGACTTGCACACCCCGCACGGCTCGGCGATCGGGCCCTTCTCGCAGTTGATCGCGCGGGCCAGGATCCGGGCGCTGGTGGTCTTGCCGCAGCCGCGTGGGCCGGAGAACAGGTAGGCGTGGTTGACCCGGTTGTTGCTCAACGCGTTCCGGAGCGGCGCGGTGACATGGTCCTGCCCGATCACCTCGGCGAACGTCTCCGGGCGATACCGGCGGTACAACGCAAGGGGTGCTTCCACGCCCGCAACCCTAGCGCCGCCCGCCGACAAATCCTCCCCACGCCCGGATATCCACAATCCCACCCACCACCGGGACCTTCCACCCCCGATGGATCAGTACTGTGGCGCGGGTGGTGGGTGGTGACGAGAGGCAGCGAGAGGCTATTGGGCGGGCGCGGCGCGTGCTGCCCGAAGATGAGCGGATCCTGGGTGTCTACCTGGTGGGTAGTTACGGGAGCGGGCAGGCGGACAGGTTCAGCGATGTCGACGTGCACTGTGTCGTCGCCGACGACGCGGTGGACTGGTTCGACGAGAACTGGGCGGACGTACTGCGGAAGATCACCGGACCGACCGTGCTCGCCGATCGGATTCCCGGGATCACGGGTGGTCTCGGTATCACGCCTGACTGGCTGCACGTCGACCTCGTCATCCACGCGCTCAGTTCGTTCGACCGATTCCAGTACGACGGCGTCCGCGTACTGTTCGACCGCGACGGCACCCTCTTCCCGGACGGCGACCAACCTCCGACGGGCGGCCGGCCCGGCACGCCGTACTGGCCGGAACAGGCCGTCAAGCTCTTCTTTTACTTCCTCGGCAACCTGGTCACCGTCCTCGGCCGCGACGAGCGCATCGTCGCCAACCAGGGCATCGGAGCCGTCCGCGACCAGCTCATCGCGCTGATGCTCGCCGAGCGCGGAGTACGCCGTACTGGCGGAGCGAAACGGCTCAACGCCCTACTCTCGGACGAACAACGCGCCACCCTCGAAGCCATTCCCGCCGCCGGCTCCGACCCCACCGACATCATCGCCGCGAACCGCTACATCGTGCGCGAGTTCATCCGCCGCGGCACCGCCTTGGCCGAGCAGACCGGCCAGCCCTGGCCACAAGCCTTCGTGGACGCCACCCTCACCCACCTCCACCGACACCTCAACGTCGACTTCACCTAGGCCCCGTGGCGCGCGAAGTCGACGGCCTCAGCGAGGAGTGTGCGCCACAGCTTCCGGTCGACCGTGGGAATCGATACCCACTCGCGGAAGACCTTGCCGGCGGGGGCGAACGGGTCGCCGGTGCCGGTCTCGATGAGCTCGGTGACGCGCTCACCGGATAGCTTCACGACCAAGGCACCGGCCTTCTCGTCGTACGACGCGACGAACCGCCCGGCAAGCCGCACGCACGGATAGCCCATCATGGTGGCGCGGCCGATGGCGGGGTCGTAGAGCAGGTCGTCGGTCAACTCGTCGAACAGGTCGCCGGCGGCGTCCCCGCCGGAATGCTCCGACGGGGACGGGCCCTGCGTGTATTTCGCCATCAGGCTTTCGGCGGGGTGAAGACGCCGAACTGGTTGCCTGCCGGGTCACGGAGGTAGGCGAAGGTCGGGCCGCCGGGGCCAGGATCGAGATGCTTGCTGACGACCGAGCCGCCAAGCTGCTCCGCGTCGGCGCAGGTCGCCTCGACGTCGGCGACCAGGATGTAGAACACGGCGTGGTTCGGCATCTGCCCGCCGGTTCCGAAGATGCCTCCCATCGGACCGTCGGCGCCGGAGGCCTTGATGTTGCGGTAGTCCATGCCGCCGGCCGCCGCGGGGCCGTCGGCGTCGAAGGTCCAGTCGAAGAGGCTGCCGTAGAACTTCTGGGCGCCGTCGGGGTCGCTGGTCGCGACCTCGAACCAGGCCAGGGTGCCAGGAGCGGGGGTGGTCATGGGATCTCCTTCTGCTCGGATCACCCGCCGCAGCGACGGGCTGAATTCACCGTCTCGCGTCCTCGCGACAGCCCTATGTCGGTGTTTGGCAGAAGACCTTCCGGACGCAACGCCGACGCCGGCAGCTTCGTCTCGTAGCCGTCGACGATCGGCTCCGGCGCGACGCGTGGCGGGCGGGGCGGGGACGGCGTTCGCTCGGCTGCCGTGATCCGGTCCATGCGGAACACCCGGTCCTCTTCCCTGAGGTGACACCAGGCGGTGAGGTAGGACCCGTTGGGCCCGACCACCACATGCTGCGGCTCGATCTCCCTGGTGGTTTCGACGCCGCCGACGTCGATGTAGTGGATGCGCAGCATGTGGTTGTCTCGCACCGCCCGCCAGATGGTCTCGGTGATCTCGGCGTCGGGGTCAGGCACCAACTGGACCAGGAGCCGCACCTTCTCTGCCGTGCTGCGCGCCTCTTCCAGGGCTCGCTCCGGCATCGCGGCCACGATCTTCTGCAGCGCACTGCGGGCATCCCGCTTGAACAAGACGTGCTCGCTGCGGCTCAACGCCACTGCGACGGCGGCCGCCTCGCGTGGTGTGAAGTTCAACGGCGGCAGGCTCATCGACCGGTCGAGCGTATAGCCGCCCCCTCGTCCTTGCTTGGTGGCCAGCGGTACGCCGGCTTGCCCGAGGGCGCTCAGGTCGCGTTCGATCGTTCGGACGCTGACCTCGAAGTGCGCGGCCAGTTGCGGAGCCGTGCGTCCGCGCGGTCCCGCCGCACGCAACTCCTCGACCAGGGCGTAGAGGCGGTCGATGCGGTTCATGATCGGAGCGTAAACGGGAGCATGGACATTCCCGGCTGTCGCTTTCAGCAGGCACTGTCGAGCCTCCTCGCTCGCTCACACTCCCCTGACCCATGACGCATCTCCTGAGCTCGGCGCCGGCTCGCGAGCCGTGAACGTCGGCGACCCCGGCTACTCCAGGTGGTAGTCGGCGAAGCGGGTCCGCAGGTCCTTCTTCGAGAACTTGCCGACTGACGTCTTCGGAACCTCGTCGATGAACTCGACGGCGTCCGGGAGCCACCACTTCGCCACCCGCGGACGCAGGTACTCCAGGATCTCTTCACCTGTTGCCGTTGCGCCTTCCTGCAGGACGACGCAGGCCAGCGGGCGCTCGTCCCACTTCGGGTGCGGTACGCCAATCACTGCCGCTTCCTTGACCGCGGGGTGGGCCATCAGCAGGTTCTCCAGCTCGACGGAGCTGATCCACTCGCCACCGGACTTCACCAGGTCCTTCGTCCGGTCGACCAGCCGCACCGAGCCGAACTGGTCGATCGCCGCCACGTCTCCGGTCTTCATCCAGCCGTCTTCCGTGCTCAACTGGACGCCTTCGTCGGGCCGGTAGTACTCGGCGGCGATCCACGGCCCGCGGACCTGCAACTCACCGGTCGCCTCGTCGTCCCACGGGAGCGGCGTGATCGTCCCAGGCTCGACGATCCGCACCTCGACACCCGGCAACGGCTGCCCCTGCCGAGCCCGGAGCCGTGCCTTCTTGTCTTCGGGAAGGTCCTCGTACCGGGCCGGCACATGGGCCGCAGTCGCCACCGGGCTGGTCTCCGTCATCCCCCACGCCTGCAGGATCGGCCGGCCGAGCTTCTCGCGGAACGCCTCCGACAACGCCATCGGTACGGCGGAACCGCCACAAGGAACCCGCCGCAGCTTGGGCAGCTCGACCCCGTCCAGCAACGGCAGCAGACCCTGCCAGATCGTCGGAACCCCGGCGGCCAGCGTGACCTCCTGCTCCTGCAGCAGCTTGAGAATCCCCTGCGGAGACATGTCCGGCCCGGGAAACACCAGACTCGCCCCGGCCATCGGAGCCGCATGCGCCAGACCCCACGCGTTGGCATGGAACATCGGCACCACCGGCATGACCGTGTCGGTCTCGGTGATCCCGAGCCCCGCGTTGGTCAGGACACCGATCGAATGCAGCCAGGTGGACCGGTGCGAATACACGACGCCCTTCGGATTGCCCGTCGTACCGCTCGTGTAGCACATCGCGGCCGCCTGGTTCTCGTCGTCGACGCGGAAGTCGACCGGCTCGGCCGCGCCCAGCAACTCCTCGTAGTCGTGGAACCGTGGATCGTCCGGCACCTCGACCCCTTCCGCGCCGGCCGGAAGGTCGTCCATCACCACGACGTGCCTGAGCAGCGGCAACCGATCGAGCAGCGGCAGGAAGAGCCCGAGCAGCGATCGGTCGACGAAGACCACCTCGTCCTCGGCATGGTTCGCGATGTACACGACCTGATCGGGGAAGAGTCTGATGTTGAGGGTGTGCAGGACCCGGCCGGTGCAGGGCGCGCCGAAGTACAGCTCGAGGTGACGGCCCGAGTTCCACGCGAAGGTCGCGACCCGGCCGTCCGCGCTGATCCCGAGCGCGTCCAGCACGCCGCCGAGTCGTCTTGTCCGCAGGGCCCACTCGGCGTACGTCAGCTTCGACGGCGCAGGACCGCCGGTGTAGACGGTCTTGTCCGGGTAGAACTGCTCAGCCCGGCGAAAGATGGTGTCCAGGGACAGCTGGTAGTTCTGCATCAGACCCTTCATGCGAACACTCTGCCAGCCGCGATATGCCCTTGACCATGACCTCAACCGGACTTTTCCACGCACTCTTCCGCACTCGCGACCACCACGCCCCGACAGTTAGCGCCACAAGCAGGACAGGTAAATGTCATGACACACATGTCGTGTAATGTGATGGTCGTGAAGAGGGTCGAGGAGCTGCGTTATCTCGTGCTGGCGATCCAGCGCGAAGGCAACCGGCTGCTCGCCGCGGAACTGCGCCCGCTCGGCATCACGCCTTCACAGGCCGAGGTACTGCGGGTGCTGCGCGAGCACGGACCCTTGACCCTCAATGCGCTCGGCGGACTGCTGGTGTGCGAAACCGGGAACAGCCCGAGCCGCCTTGTCGATCGCCTCGTCGCACAGGGTCTGGTCAAACGAGGCATCGACAAGGCCGACCGGCGTTACCTCGCACTGAGTCTGACCCCGCAGGGCCGCGCCCTGCACCGGCGCGTCGTCACCGCGGAGAACAGAGTGCACCGGACCATCGAGAACCTCGTCGCTGGCCAGCCCCTCGACGAGACCATTGCGACGCTGCGCGCCGTCGCCGACGCCTTCCCCGCCGGAGCCGCCCTGGCCCGCCGGCGCGGCCCCGAGTACGACCACGCCCTCGCCCAGGAGAGATAGTCATGGAGCAAGCCACCGACACCATCCCTGCCAGCCCGGCGGCGATCCGTCATGTCCTCCTGGACGCGCTGGCCCTACCAGAGTGGAACGAGGCGTTCCTGCGCATCGACGGCCCGGGCGACCCCAGCACCGAGGACCGCTATGCGCTCCGCGTCCGCGCCGGCCTCACCGGCGAGCTGCGGTACGCGGTGATCGAGCCGGACCGCATCGAGATCGTCTGGCAGGTGCCCGGGTTCCGCGAGGTCGGCACCTGGACGATCGCAGCGGACAGCCAGGTCACGCACACGTTCGAGCAGACCGGCCCGCTGGCCACCGTGCTGCGGCCCGCCTATCGCAACATCGCCACCATCCGCCTGGCCCGCCTCGCCAACCGGGTCCGCCAGCTCGCCCACACTGCCTGACCGAGGTACGACGGCGACTCCGCAGCCGATCGCGGCCCACCGTCGTACCAGCTGATCAGACCGCCAGTGGCACCGTGCGCTTGTGGGCAGTACGGCGGTGTGTCGCGATGATCGTGGCCGCTGCCTTCTCGCTCACCTCGCGACCCTCGAGGAAGTCGTCGATCTCGTCGTACGTGACCCCGAGCACGACCTCGTCGGGCACACCGGGGTTGTTGGTCTCCAGGTCAGCCGTCGGCACCTTGCCAGTGAGCACGTCTGACGCACCGAGCCGCGAGCCGATGGCGCGGACGCGCCGCTTGGTCAGCCCCGACAGCGGCGTCAGGTCACAGGCCCCGTCGCCGTACTTGGTGAAGAAGCCCATCACCGCCTCGGCCGCGTGGTCCGTGCCGACGACGAGACCGCCGCGCGCGCCGGCGACGACGTACTGCGCGATCATCCGCTGCCGCGCCTTGATGTTGCCGACGTGGAAGTCCTCCCGGTCGCCGAGCCCGGCGTGCCGGACCGACTCGACCATCGCGTCCGTGGCCGGCTTGATGTCGACCACCAGCGTCTCGTCCGGCCGGATGAACTCGAGCGACCGCTGCGCGTCCTCCTCGTCGGCCTGGACGCCGTACGGGAGCCGCATCGCGATGAACGTCGCCTGACCGCCCTCGGCCCGGACCCGCTCGACGGCGAGCTGGCAGAGGCGTCCCGCCGTAGCGGAGTCGACGCCGCCGCTGATACCCAGCACGTACGCCGTCGCCCCGGTCCGCCGGAGCTGGTCGGCCAGGAACTCGACTCGCCGCTCGATCTCGGTGTCGGCGTCGAAGGACGCGGTCACGCCGAGCTCGGCGATGATCAGTTCCTGCAGGTAGCGGCGTTCGTCGCTCATCGGGCTCCCTCACGATCCAGGGGTTCGGTTGCACCAGCCTAGACAGGGCCCGGACATGAGGATTCCCCGCGCACCCGGAAGAGCTCACTTACCCTTGCTGCCTTCCGGCCCTGGGGGGTTTGGGCGAGATACCGCCGCACGGGGAACCGTCGACAAGTGTACGGGATCCCGGCGCCAGACCAGGAATCGGCCCTCCCGGCCCCTATCGTCGGAACAGTAACGACGAGGGGGTCGGGGATGGGCCTGGGGTTGACGCGGATCCGGCAGGTGAAGCTGCCGGTCGGTGATCTGGAGCGCAGCACGAGGTGGTACCGCCAGGCACTCGGCCTGGACCTGGCGGCCGAGTTCTACAAGGACGGCGTACTGCGGGGGGTCGCGCTGGCGGATCCCGGGACCGGGTTCGTCATCGCGTTGCGGGAGCGGACCGCGATCCCCGGCGAACCGTCGGTGGAAGGCCTGGACGTCTTCGCCCTGGAGGTGGAGTCGGCCGACGCCCTGCACGCACTGGTCGCCCGGTGGGACGAGCAGGGCGTGGAACACACCGAGATCCTGGACAGCGGGCCGTACGGACTCGCGCTCGACGTACTGGATCCCGACGGCGTCCGGGTGCGGTTCCTGTGCGGCAATCCGATCGGTCAGGGTGGATTCCACGGCGTTGATTTCACCGCGTCCGGTCCCCTCACGTACGACGCCCCGCGCTCCGGTTTCTGAGCTGTTTTCGTGCTGGCTCGTCGGGTACACGCTGTGGGAGCGCTAGGAGGTATCTGATGGCCGAGACCCGTGTCAGCGACGAACTGTGGAACGAGTTCCACCAGCTGGTGAACATGACGTCGCGGGAGCTCGAGGAGTGGCTGCGGACCGACTCCGCCGGTGAGAACACCGAGCCGACCCCTGACGAGACCGGCCACGAGCTCGGTGAGCACGTGGTCCGTATCCTCGGCAAGCGCCGCTCCGACCTGACCGACGCGGATCTTGCCGCCATGGAGACGGTGGTACGGCGGGTCCGGAGCCAACGCGGTGAGGAACCGGAACCCACCGCCGGCGACGCGCCCTGGCGGCATCAGCTGATGTCCATCGGCCACGATCCGCTGAAACCGCTGAACGAGCGGACCGTGGGCACCTAAGCTGGTTGGGTGACGAATCACCAATTCGGCCCGTTCGGGATCACCACGGGTCTTGACAGTAGCCCCGACTCACTCGCCGCCGCGGTCGCGGCCGAGGAGCTCGGATATCCCGCGATCTGGTTGTCCGGCGGCCCGCTGCCCGGGCTGAGGACCATCGTCGACCTGGTCGAGGCGACCGAATCGATCAGGTTCGTCAGTGGCATTCTCTCTGTCGATCAATACAGCGCCTCGGACGTCGGTGCGACGTACGCGAAGCTCGAAGGCGCCGCGCCGGGACGGTTCACCGTCGGTCTCGGCGGTGCGCACGGACCGAAGCCGATCGCCACCCTCAACGCCTTCCTCGACCAACTGGACGACGTACCCGTCGAACGTCGTGTGCTCGCCGCGCTCGGCCCGCGGATGCTCGGGCTGGCCCGGGACCGGGCGTCAGGTGCGTACCCGTTCCTGATCAGCCCGGCGTACTCCGCCGAGGCGCGGAAGGTGCTCGGGCCGGACAAGCTGCTCGCGGTGAGCCACCTGGTCGTCGTGGAGGCCGACGCGGAGCGGGCGCGGAGGATCGCCCGGGACACGATCAGCTTCTTCCCGCGGGTTCCCGGGTACGCCGCCTCGCTGAAGCGGCAGGGGTTCAGCGAGAAGGACCAGGCGGAGCTGCCGGATCACATGGTGGACGCGCTGGCCGCGTGGGGTACGCCGGCGGACATCAAGGCGAAACTGAGTGAGCACCTCGACGCCGGCGCCGACCACGTCGCGATCAACGTGATCACCGGGGTGACCGGTCCGCAGCCGATCGAGCAGTGGCGGGCGCTGGCCGGCACACTGCTCGGCTAGGGACGGTTGCCGCAAGCAATCACCCGGCGCGTGGGGCCGGTACCCATCTGGTGCCGACGACCCGGCGGCCCTCGGTCAGAGCTGCTTCTCGTAGAGGCGCGCGGTCGACTCCAGCTTGTCGTACCGGTACGGCCGCTCCTCGCCGGTCGGCTCGAACCCTTGCCGCAGCCAGAACCCGGTGGCCACGTGCGCATTCGTGTCCACGATCGCCAGGCGGAGGGTCGTGACCTCCTTCCACGACGTTTCGACGTACCGCTCGATGAGTTGGTACGTCGCTGTGCCGAGACCGGCGCCTTGGTGGTTCCAGTGGACTTCGAGCAGGCCGATGAACGCGGTGTGGTCGTTCGGGTACCCGCGGAGGAGGTCGGCGACGGCGACCAGGCGGTCGTCCCGGAACGCGCCGAGCACGAGCTTCGCCTCCTCGGCCAAGTGCTCCGGCCGGCCCATCAGCAGACTCTGCGCATCCGACGCCCCGGGTGGGTACCCGGTGACCCGCTCGGTGTAGCCGGGATCCGACTCGATCAACTCCTGCAGGGCCTCCACGTCCTGAGGCTCGATCGGCCGCAGTACCAAACTCATACCGCCGACCCTAGACGAGCCACGTCCACGCCCCCGATTTCAGGTTCCCGAGCCGTCTCGCGTATCCTCTCCGCTTGGAGGATTCGCCTAGAGGCCTAGGGCGCACGCTTGGAAAGCGTGTTGGGGGCAACCCCTCACGAGTTCGAATCTCGTATCCTCCGCCACTCCCCCGGAGTCAAGAAACCGCAGGTCAGAGCGTGGTTTCGGGCTCACGGAGGACGAACACGAGCCGGGGCGGCTCCCATGTCTGGGAGCCGCCCCGCAGTGGTCTGGTCTCAGTTTTGGTCTCAGTTGTTCCTAGGTTCTGTTTGACGGTCGAGCCCTCAGCCACGTCTCCGTCTACCGCTTGCCCTCCTGAGCGCGAGACTGTTCACCATGGCCAATGACCAACTGTTCACCCGCCTGGCACCCGTCCTGAACGTCTCCGATCTTTCCGCCGAGCGCGCCTTCTACGAGAAGCTCGGTTTGCCGGTGATTTACGAGGGCGAGGAGCATCCCGACTTCATAGCCTTCGGGACGGACACGATCCACTTCGGCATCCAGCAGGCGACCGCCGAGAACGACCCACCGAGCGTCCTCACCTGGCAAATCGCCGTTTCCGACGTCGACGTGGCGGCTGAGAGGTGCCGGGCGGTAGGTCTGGAGTTCGAGCTCGAACACAACAACCCAGCCCCCGGCTGGACCTACCGCCGTCTCCTCCTCCATACCCCCAGCGGCTACCGCCTGGCCCTCGAAGGTGAATCCGAGTAGGTGTCCGGGACCCGAGCGCCTGCCATGCCGTCGTCTGGTGACTCATCTCCCGGTGCCCAGAGCAGCCCTCCGAGCCGCTTGGCGATGTCCCGCCGAATCGGGTCGGTCATGTGCTGGTAGCGAGCAGCCATCGCCGTGGACGACCAGCCCATCACTCCCATCGCGGCTCGCTCAGGGACGCCCAGAGCCAGCAGCATCGTCGCGGCGGTGTGGCGGGCGTCGTGTAGTCGCGATTCCCTGACGCCAGCTCGCCGTAGAAGCGCCTTCCATTCGTGGTGGTCGGTGTTGGGGTTCAGCGGCTCCCCGGTCGCCCGGCGAACACCCAGTCACCATCGGTCCAGAGCTGACGTGCCCGGCGTCGTTCCGCTTCCTGTGCGGCTTTGTGGTCTCGGAGCAAGGCCACGAGCCGGTCAGGCAGACCGATGACGCGTTTGCCGGCGCGACTCTTGGTCTCACCGATCAGCGGATTGACTCGGGCCTTCTGCGGGCAGAAGCCGGGTGTACGTCCGCATTTCCCGCCGCATCCGTGGTCGTAGATTGGACGGAGAGCCGTCCAATTCACTCGCAGTTGTTTAGCGTCGAGATCGACGTCCGACCAACGGAGCGCCAGCGCTTCACCTTGCCTCAGGCCCAGCGACAGCGCTACAGCCCACCGCGCACTGTTCCTGTGCTTTTCAGCCTCAGTCATGATTCGCTGGGCGTCCTCGACGGAGTACGGCTCGATTTCCTCATCGGTCAGGCGTGGTCCTTTGGCGATCTTGGCGACGTTCCTTTTCACGTGTCCGCGTCGCAAGGCCTCACCGAGGGCGACTCTTGCCGTGCGGTGAACCTGGTGAGCGGTTGCGGGCTTGCTGCCGCTTTTGATCATGCGTTGGTAGAAGGCTTCCAGGTGCTCGGGTTCGAGCTTGTGCAGTTTGTGCGCTCCCAGCCCAGGGATCAGGTGTTTGTCACTGCCACTCGGTAAGCGGAATAGCTCGTCTGGCGGAGGTGCGGGCGGGCGATATTTTCCAGCCAATGGTCAAGCCAGGTTCCGAACGTCCAGTTGCTGCCCGCCTTCGTGACTGTGCCTTCGTCGCGTTCCTTTTCCAGCTCTCTGACCCGCTTGACTACCTCAGTCTTGCTCTTGCGGTTGATGTGTCGCCGGTCCGGCGTGCCGTCGTCTTTGACACCCACAGTCACCCGGCCGTGCCACCGGCCATCTGCGGTCTGGTAGATGCTGGATCGACCGTTGGGGTTTCTCTTCATTGGGGCAGTTCCTCCTCAGGCGGCGGTCGCAGTGCGGTTCTGGGAACGAAGGCGAGCGACGTACTCGTCCAGGCATTCGGCGGGGATGCGCCGTAGACGACCGAGCGGAACTGACTCGATCTCGCCCGACTTAACGAGGGCGTAGAGACTCGTCCGCCCGATGCCGAGTCGCTGGGCAGCCTGCTCGACAGTGAGCAGTAGCGGGGCAACTGAGACGCCTTCTGAAGTAGACATTCGGTGTGAACTCCCTTGCTCAGTGATGCGCTCTGCGGACGTTTCAGAGGTGTCGGTCATGCGCTCTCGCAGTTGCGGTGCGTGTGGCTGCCGTCGTCGTCCGACATGGGTTGTCGGCAACGGATGCAGGTGGCTTGTGTGGGTGGTTGGGGGTGATCCGTCCCATCCGTCCCAACCGTCCCTGCCCAGGTCAGAGCGGGGACGGATGGATCGTTGGGACGGTTCGATCCGTCCCAGGGGACCGATCCGTCCCCGGCGTGACCTGCGATGGGACGGTTGGGACGGTTCGCGACGGTTGGTTGGCTAGAGCCGTTTTCGGCCGGATCGGGGCAGTACCTGGCCCAGGCGTCAGCGAAGTCGTCTCGGGTGTAGCCCTTGGACTGTGTGCCGTCTTCCCAGCGGTGGTTTTCGGGGTGATGTCGAACTCGCGCAGCAACGTGGCCAGTCGCCGGACTGTTAGTCCACCG
Organism: Kribbella swartbergensis; assembly: GCF_054784135.1. Taxonomy (NCBI): domain Bacteria; kingdom Bacillati; phylum Actinomycetota; class Actinomycetes; order Propionibacteriales; family Kribbellaceae; genus Kribbella; species Kribbella swartbergensis. The sequence goes on along the minus strand of NZ_BAAGPM010000025.1, from coordinate 152,061 downwards.
GGGGCGGGCATCTCCTGCCAGGGGCGATTCTTCGTCGGCGCGTAGGCGTTGTGCGAGGACGGTTGAGGGCAGCGCGGCCGCCGCACCGAACGCGGTCCGGCAGTCGATCAGCAGCCGCACGGACTGGGAAACCTCGGTGGAGTCCTGTAGCTCGGCCAGCAGCGTCAACGGGGCCTCACGCGCTGCCTGGGGCCAGCGGCCACCGGCCAGGTCGGCAAGGGCGATCAGCGGTTCCCAGGTGTCGGCCGCTCGGTCTTCCAGCGGCATCGACGGGGCGGCGTTGGTCAGCTCGTCCAGGTGCGCGGTGATCCAGGCGTGCAGCCGGTCGCGCAGGTCGGCCAGCACCGGCCCGTCACGACGGACTCGGTACGGCTGGACGATCTCACCGGCCGCGCGGCGACGCATGCGGATCACCGCAGCCCGGTCCTCGATCGTGTCCGGCATGGTCCCAATCGTGTCCGCCGGGAAGCTGGCGCCCGATGCAGCTCGGACCATGCTGCAGGGAGTGGGCATCTTTCCGGTTCGAGACAGGTGAGGCCGATGCGGCCGACAGCAGCTCTGGCGCAGAGCTGCAGGAGTGAATGGGCACATACGATGCGCCTGGTCTCAGTTCTGTTCTCATTCGTGACCGTTCACGATCGTTCAGGCCCGTACACCTCGACACGATTCACTCGTGGCCGGACAGGCAGGAAGCCTGCTGAACCCCGTTCCAAGGAATTGGAAAGCGTGTTGGGGGCAACCCCTCACGAGTTCGAATCTCGTATCCTCCGCCACTCCTCCGGAACGTAGGTCAGGGCGGGTCCTCGGAGGGCAGATGAGAGCCCGGGCGTCCTGGTGGCGGATTGCCGGCGACCTGGGCCTCGGCCACACCGGTGAGGTCGGCGACGCCGGCGTACACCCGGAACGGGAACTTGCGGTCGAACGCGGAGCTGGGGAAGACCGGGTTGCCCGTCCGCAGGGCTGGTCGTCGTACGCCGCCTTGTTCCTCCCGATGTAGCGGGAGGGTCCTCTGACCAGCTGGATCCGCACGTACGACGGCCAGACCTTGCGCTTTGTGGTGATGGCGCCGACCTACCCGGCCCGGTTCCTGACGGTGACCGCGGCGAATTCGGCCTCACCGTTGTCGTCACCAATCTCGATCTCGGTACGCCGGGGATCTTCGTCAGGCGCCTCGCCGGCATCCGTACTTCGGACGTGAACACCTTCGAGAAGATCGTCGACGGCGCCCGGACAATCCCCCAACCGAGCTGCAACTGCTGGAATCGACCGACGTCCACCAAGGTGCGAAGTAGATGCCGGCCCGGTCTCCGGGTCTCCATCCATGCAGTAGGTGCGGGTGCCCCGGGCCAGAGCGACCACCGTACCCAGCATCAGAGTGAGCAGTACGACGGTCGCCAGCCCGATCGCGACGACGAATCCCCGACTGCGGGTGCTGATGCTGACGACCTTCGACCTGGATCGCTACATGTACGCCGCTCTGGCAGCCGGAGCGAGCGGGTTCCTGCTGAAGGACGTGACGCCGGACCTCGCGGCCGCGGTGCGGTGATCGACACCGGTGACGCGTTGCTCGCTCCGTCCATCACCCCGCGTCTAGTCGAACTCTCCCGGTCGGTGATCACGTGCCGGTCCAACCCGCCGTACAGCGGGATCTCGCCGTCCTGACGCCGCGCGAGTTCGAGGTGCTCACATTGATGGGGCACGGGCTGCCCAACGCCGAGCTCGGCGGGGAACTGACGCTCAGCGAGGCGACGGTGAAGTTCCACGGCGCCCGGACCTTCGCGGAGCTGTCGCTGCGGGACCGGCCGAGGCGGTCGCCCTGGCCTGTGAAACGGGCCTGATTTCGGCCGGAGATCGCACGGGTGGCACCTGACTGACTACGCAGGGTTGCGGTCTAGGCTGGTTTGATCACTGATTGGCAACTTTTTCACCGGAATCGCGGTTCGGTCCGTACTCTCTCCCGGGATACTCAATCGACGACCTGGGGGGAATTCCATGGTCCGGAAGCTGCTGGTTGCGGCTGCCGTTCTCGCCGTCACCGCGGCGTCCGTTCTGTTCATCACGCGATCCGCCGACGCGGCGGGTGCCAACGTGACGATCACCGCCACCGCTGCCTCGAACGGCACGACGACCTTGACGTACCGGGCGACGGTGCTGCGCGCCGGGACGGTGCGCGACATCGTCTTCTCGATCCCGTCGGGCTCGACGGGCCGGATCACCTCGGTCAACGGCACGGTGAGCACGGTGTCGCCCGGCGTGCTGCGGTGGCGGCCGGCCAGGACCGTGACCGTTGCCGTGGGCGCCCGTTTCGCCATCCCGCTGTACGGGCTGCGGCTGCCCGCCGGCGGGCCGTGGACGCTGAGCTTCAAGGCGACCGGGACGGCCGGGCAGGTCCTGACCTCCGGGACCGGAACGCTGCAGCCGCTGAAAACCTACACGGCCGGCGTGCGCATCACCGCGACCAACCCGATTCCCGGTCAGACGACCTCGCTCACCTACGCGGCCACTGTGACCCGGGCCGGCGTGCTGTCCGCCGTACGGATGAAGCTGCCGACCGGCGCCCGCGGCGCTGTCACGACGGTGAACGGCACCCTGACGACGTCGAGCGGCTACGCCACCTGGGTGCCCAAGGCACCGATCAGCGTGGCTGCCGGCGCCCGGCTGGGTATTCCGATCCACGGACTCGTGCTGTCCAAGTACGGCGGCGTCATGACGCTGGACGTGTTGGCGCGGACCTCCACCGGTGTCGTGCTGAGCTCCGGCACCGGAGACATCGCGTTCATCGCACCGCCGGCCGCGATGCCGGCCATCGCGACCTCGGGGTTCGCGGCCATCCCCGCCGGATGCCCGTCGACCTGGCCGTCGACGACCGCGGAGAACGCCAAGCCGGGCACCGGCAACTGGGTCATCCCGACGTCGATGAACGGACCGCTGGCGGCGTACCTGACCAAGGTGTCGGCGTCGTGTGGCGACACCGTGAGCCTCAAGGTCACGTCGGGCAACCCGGTCAGTGTGGTCGCTTACCGGATGGGCTACTACCAGGGCCTCGGCGCCCGCGAGGTCTGGCGGCAGGACGGCGTACCGACCGTCGTCCAGGACGCACCGGTCACCGGCGGTACCGCCGACGGCAAGGACCTGCGGATGACGTCCGCGGCGCACTGGACGAAGACGCTGGACATCGCGGTGGACAAGGACTGGATTCCGGGCACCTACCTGATCAAGGTGAGCGACGGGCAGTACGCGTCGTACGCGCCGCTGACGGTCCGGGACGACACCGGGACCAAGCACGATCTGCTGATCCAGCAGGCGACCACGACCTGGCAGGCCTACAACAGCTACGGCGGCGTGGGCTTCTACTCCGGACTCAACACCGGCTCGGGCCGGCTGACGTTCGATCGCCCGTACAACGAGGGCCAGGGATCGGGCCAGTTCCTCTCACTCGAGCAGGGGCTGGTGTTCTGGGCCGAGTCCAAGGGCCTCGACGTCACGTACTGGACCAACAACGACCTCGACGAGTTCGGCGGCCAGCTGGCGGCCCGGGCCGGCACCGTCTTCCTGCCCGGACACGACGAGTACTACTCGTTGCGGATGCGCGCCGCGCTGAGTCAGGCGATCAACCGTGGCGTGAACGTCGCCAATCTCGGCGCCAACACGGCGTACCGGCTGATCACGTTCACCGACGACAGCCGGCGGGCCTGGGACATCGACCGCTACACCGACGGGTACAACTCGACGACCTGGCGCTACCTCGGTGATGCCTATGCCTCGCAGCCGCTGCTCGGGGCGGAGTACGTCTGCCCGGTGCTGGGGAACACCTTGACCACGGGCACGAGCTGGATGTTCCAGGGCATCGCCCCCGGCACCACCGTCCCCGGGTTCATCGCGGGCGAGATCGACTACGTCTGGCCCGGGCTGTACAAGCACCCGGGGCTGACCACGGTCGCCAGCGGTACCGGGAACTGCCGCTCCAACGGCCGGGCCGTGCCGATGCACACCACGGCGTACACCGCACCTTCCGGCGCCCGGGTCCTCAACGGGTCGACCTTCGCCTACGGCTGCTTCCTGGTCGGCCGCTGCCCGTCCAACTGGACGGTGCCGGCACCCAGTGCCGCGTCGCAGCGCGCCGTCGGGACGATGGTGGCGAACATCGCCGAATGGGTCAGCAACGGTACGATCCAGGTTCCGTCCGACACCACGGTGGCGCAGGTCCGGGTCGCCGTACCGAAGTACAAGCTGCAGACCGAGCAGCCCTAGCCATTGCCCTGGACAACGGGTCCGAACTACCGTTCCCAGTCCTGCCTGCAAGGGACGTGTATTCATGAGTGATGGATCGTGCATCCTGTGCGCGACGACCGGGCGGTTCCGACCGCGCTGGAGGAAGGACGGGTACGGCATCGAGGAGTGCCCGTCGTGCGGCCTCGTGCAACTCGTGCCCACGCCGAGTCCGGAGACTCTGCGCGCGCTCTACTCGCAGGACTCGTACTTCAGCGGGGACGGTGACTCGGGCTATTCGCAGTACGAGAGCCAGGAGCAGGAATACCTGGCGACCTTCAAGGAGGACGTACGCCGGATCGCCGAGTTCGTGCCCTCCGGACGGGTGCTCGAAGTGGGCTGTGGCTACGGGTACTTCCTGCGCTGCGCGGTGGACGCGGGGTACGACGCCTACGGAATCGACCTCTCGCCCACCGCGGTCAAGTGGGCCGCCGAACGCCTTCCCGGGCGGGTCTTCTGCGGTCTGCTGGAAGAGGTTCCGGAGATTCAGGGACAGCAGTACGACGTCATCTTCGGCTCGCACCTGATCGAACACCTCACCGAGCCCGGCGCGTTTCTGGAAACCGCCGCCCGGTTGTTGCGTCCGGGCGGCCTGATCGTGCTCGTGACGCCGAACATCAAGAGCCTCCTGGCCAGGGTGTCCGGATCGCGCTGGGTCTCGCTCAAGATTCCGGAGCACGTCAGCTACTACGACCCGGCGACCATCACCACGCTGCTGAACCGGGCCGACTTCACGGTCCGGGCGGTCGACCCTGCCTACCAGTACTACACCGTCCCCTTCGTCGCCTCCCGGGTGCGAGAACTCCTGTCTCCGGTCTCCCGCCTCGTCCCACGAGTCGAGAACCTCAAGGCCCTCCGCACCCGAAGGATCCGCGTCACCAGCGGCTCCATGCGAGTCATCGCCGCTCTGAAGTGACCCCACCCGCATAACCACCATGACCTGGACCTCACTCACGTGACGGTGCGCGTCTCCGTGGTGGTGCCTACGGTCGGGAAGGCGGACCTGGGGAAGGTGTTGGAGGGGTTGGCCCAACAGCAGGGTGCGCCTCGGTTCGAGGTGATCGTCGGGGTTGACGGGGACGCCGAGGTTGTGGCCGACGGGGTACGGGTGGTGCGGCTCGGGGTGGCGCAGGGGGTGAGTGTGGCGCGGAACCGGGCGGTGGACGTGGCGCAGGGCGAGTTCATCGGGTTTCTGGATGACGACACCGTCCCCGGGCCCGATTGGGTGCGAAGGTTGACGGCTGATCTGTCCGGGACCGACACGGCGGTGGCCGGTCGGGTCCTGGAGGCCGGTGACGGGGTGCTGCATCGCCTGCGGGCGCTGGCTTTCGAGCATCGGCGCGTTGAGAACCTGGGCACCAAGCAGGTCGACTACGTGAACGGCGGGAACTGCGGGTTCCGGACAGCTGTCTTCCGCCAGCTCGGCGGCTTCGACCCGACGTTCGTCAAGTCGCAGGACCGGGATCTGGCGCGGCGCGCCGTACTGGCCGGCTACACGATCGCGTACGACCCCGAGCTGGTCGTCACCCATTCCGGCAGCTACACGCTGCGCGGCTTGTGGCGCGGGCGGTTTCGCGCCGGACGAGCGGCCAAGGTCATGTACAGACGCAGTGGCAGCACCTCGGTCGGCCCCAGGGACATGCGTACGACGTACGGCGGCACCATCGTCACGTTGGCCCGGGAGCACGGCCTCCAACTGGCCTTCGCCGCCATGGTTTCCATGACCGCCCATCGCCTCGGCTGGATAACCGGCTGACCGGGCAGGGCGTCGTACGACAGACTCTTGCGCATGGACAACGTCGTGCGGAGCAATCGGGTGGCCTGGGAGAAGGCGTCGACCAAGCACATCTCGGAGTACGACGAACTCCTCGAGGAGGCCCGGAGTGGGGAGCAGCTTTTCCCGAGGGAAGCGGAACTCTTGCGGCCGTTGCTCGACGACGCCCCGACAGTCGTGCACTTCCAGAGCGGTCACGGGCTCGACGACGTCGCTCTCGTGAAGGCCGGAGCACGGCAGGTCGTAGGAATCGACTACAGCTCGGTGGCGGCCGGCGCGGCGCGGCGGAGAGCGGTCGAGCTCGGCCTGCAGTGCCAGTACGTCGTCGCGGAGGTCCCCGGCGTACCGGTGAAGGACGGCTCGGCCGACCTCGTCTACACCGGCAAGGGCGCACTGATCTGGATGCGCGACATCGGTGCCTGGGCCCGGGATGTCGCGCGAGTCCTGCGGCCGGGTGGCCACCTGTTCGTGTACGAGGCGCACCCGGCCGTACCGCTGTGGACCTGGGACGAGGACGAGCCGCGGATCCGGCCGGATCGCAGCTACTTCGCCGAATCGCACATCAACGACACGTTTCCGGCGAACGGCGCCCAGGAGTGGCAGTGGAACCTCGGCCAGATCGTCACCGCGGTTGTCGCGGCCGGCCTGCACGTCGAGCTTCTCGAGGAATACGCCGAGCCGTTCTGGCATCCGCAGGACGACACCAACGCAGCCGCCTGGTCCGGCCGCCTCCCCAACTCCTACGCCCTCCTGGCCCGCCGCTCCTGAGAACTACAAGTGAGGCAGCAGTTGGGCCTCCTCGTAGTCCAGGTGGGCGATGAGAGCGTCGATCAGCCGGTCCACCTGCACGAGGAGATCGGGCGCCGGGTTGGAGAGTTGCTTCTCCAGCTCTTCCAGGAGTACGGCGATCTGCTCGTGCTCAGCCTGAAGAGTGGCGATCGCGCCGGCCAACTCGGGACGCTGCTGCGCGAGCGCCGGGAACAGGGCCACCGACTCACCGGTGTGGTGGTTGTGCAAGCCCTGGCACAGGGTGAGGCAGTTGATCCGGAGCTGAGCGCCTAGACCGGCCGTCCCGGAACTGGCGACCTCGGTGCGGATCAAGGCCAGCTCGCGCCGGAACGCGGTGTGGATGCGCCTCAGCAACTCGCCGTACGAGCCGCCTCCGCCGGAGGGTGGTCCGGCCTGCCGGGCCAAGGCCACGACCGGGAGCGTGCGGGTGGTCCGCGACTGGTACTCACCCCAGCCCGGGTCCGCCTCGACGAGCCGGGCGAACACGTCGTCGCGCTCGGCACCCCGCAGTACGACGGCTGTGGCCGGGTAGGTGAACAGGCCGGTCTCGACGGTGACCTCGGGGTTGGCGACCAGGTTGTGGTACCAGTCCGGGTGCCTGGGACTGCCGCCGGCCGAGCCGACGACGAGGACGCGATCACCGTCCGGGTAGTAGCCGAGGATCGCGGTGTGCTGCTTGCCGGAGCGCGCGCCGGTGGTTGTCAACAGCAAGTATCTGCCGTCGCCGACCTGGCCTGCGTTCGCCCGGAACTGCTCGATGAGCTCGTTCAGGATTCACTTCTTTCCGAGAATTTGGCAGGACGAAACAGCCTGCTCTTCGAGGCAGGCGTGGAAAAGGCGGTGCAGACGAGGACATCGGTGGGCCGCGCTCGGCCCTCCCGCCGCTCAGAACGCGGCCGGGAACCCGACTCGTGAATGGCGCAAGGCCGACCCGGCAGTCACGTCCGGAATCCTAGACGGCGACGAGGTCACGACCAATCAGGAAGCCCGGCGGGCGTAGACGTCCGCGTATTCCTGGTGCGAATGCGACTGCAGTACGCGCATCAGGTGGTCGGTCGCCTGGCGGACGACCGGCTGGGTCAGCGGCCGGCCGGCGTACGGCGACAGGTCGAGCGGCGGGCAGATCTTCAGGTGGACGTGGCCCAAGTGCCAACGGCGGGTGTCCGGCGGGTTGACCTGATCGGTGCCGGTGACAACGACCGGTACGACGGGTGCGCCGGTGGCCAGCGCGACCCGCATGACGCCGGTCTTGCCGCGGTACAGCCGGCCGTCACGCGAGCGGGGCCGCGGCGCGGCCGCCTGAGCGATCGATCGGCACCTCTCCGAGCCACCCGAGCCCTGGACCTCCTGGGCACAGACGACCCAACCGCTCTCCTGACCCACATCATCCGAGCCCACCTCACCGAGCCTCTTGCAGGCTGTAGTCCAGGTCGGCGAGGACGCCGAAGTGGTCGCTGAGCCAGAGGCCGTCGACGGGGGTGTCGCCGACCAGTTCGGCGTGGAGGATGTGGGCTCGGGCTTGTGGGTGGGCGTGGGCTGAGCCGACGAAGATGTAGTCGATCCGGCGGCGGTGGTGTGGCTGGCCGACCAGGCGGTCGATCTCCTCGGCGGCGAGCGGATTGGCGACCGTCCAGGTGAACCCGGTCCCGCTGCCGGCCACGGTCCACGCGTCGTGGTAGTGCGCACTGCGACCGCCGAGTGACTGCAGTCCGGTCAGGAAACGGATTCCGGCAGACTTCGGCGTCGCGTTCAGATCACCCGCGATGATCGAAGGCAACCGGAACCGGTACAGCTCGTCCAACTGAACCGCCGACAGCAACTGCTGCTCCCGGTCCGCGGCCTGATCGAGCCGCCACGGCGTCGCGGGGTGGACGAACAACAGCTCACCAAGCTCGGGTACGTCGACCGCCGCCGCCATCGTCCACCAGTGCACGTCCGAGTCTTCGGACTCGCGATGCTCCTGTACGTCGACCACGCGATGGGGCCACCTGGTCGCCAGCGCCGTACCGTCCTGCCACTCCGAATCGAGGACGTCGGCCTGATGAGTGGTGAAGGTCAGCCCGGTTCCCTCGACGAGTTCGGCGAGTTGGTCGCTGCGGCTCGGGTAGCAGACCTCCTGCAACGCAACGAGATCAGGCGACAACCGCCGGAGTTCGGCATTGATCAGTTCGGTACGACGTGGGTCGCCGGCGTCGTGCTGGACGTTCATCGTGAGCACCCTGATCCGCATGGATCCCCGGTGCCCCTGACGATCTGTGCCTACCCACGGTCGCCCGGCGGGCGCGAAACGTAGTACGGAAGCGGCGATCGCGCAGGAATCGTCCGGGAGTGCCCAGAAAACCGGACGAATGATGTAACGGCGGCCACACTGTGACGATAAAAGGGTGAGCGACCCGGCGGGGGGACCGAGCGGGAGACTCCGGTGCTTCTTCGGGACCACCGCATGTTGTGGGGGCCTCGCAGGTGCTCACCCGGGGCGGGGTGAGCACCTGTTCGAGGTTTCAGCCCTTGATTCCGACGTTCGCCATTCCCTCGACGAACCGTTTCTGGGCGAACACGAACAACACGATCATCGGCAGCGTCGCGAGCGCCGTACCGGCCATCAGATACGGCCACTCGATCTCGGCCGGGTTCTGCGAGAAGATCGCCAGCCCCAGTTGCAGCGGCCGCATCGAGTCCGACGTGGTGATCATCAGCGGCCAGAGGAACCCGTTCCAGGCCGCCTCGATCTGGAACACCGCGATGGTGATCAAGGCCGGCTTGATCAGCGGCGTCATGATCCGCCAGAAGATGCCGAACTCACCGAGCCCGTCGACCCGGGCCGCCTGGGCCAGTTCGTCCGGCAGCGAGACGTAGAACTGCCGGGCCAGGAACGTGAACAGCGGGGCCGCGCCGAGCGGGATGATCAGGCCCCACCACGAGTTCAGCCAGCCGATACCGCCCTGGCCGAGGATGTTGTTGCCCCCGAACAGCGGGATCGACTTCACGATCAGGAACAGCGGCACCAGGATGATCTGGAACGGCACCAGCAGCAGCACGATGAAGTAGTTCAGCAGCATCTTCGACCCGCGCAGCGGCAACTTGGCCAGCGCGTAGCCGGCCGTCGTACAGACCGCGAGGGTGAAGGCGGTCTCGCCGACCGCGATCAGCAGGCTGTTGCGGAAGTACCGCAGGAACGGCGCGGTCTGCATCGCCTCGACGAAGTTGCGCCAGCGCAGCTCGCCGGGCAGCCAGCCGAACCTGGCGATCTCCGCGTTGCTCTTGAACGCGGTCAGCAGCATCCAGACGAACGGCGTGATCATCAGGATCGCGCCGACGATCAGGACGACGTACAGCAGGATCCGGCCGATCCGGGCCGAGGACGGCCTCGACGCCACCACGGGGCCGGCAACACTCACGCTAGTCATTGGCATCCGCCTTCTGGAGCAGGCGCCCGACGCCGATGAACGCCGCGATCACGATCATCATGATCACGGTCTCGGCGGACGCGTAGCCGAGTTTCAGGTCCTGGAACGCGTTCTGGTAGATGTCCATCACGAGCACCCGGGTCTCCGACCCCGGCCCGCCCTGGGTCATCACGTACACCAGGTCGAACACCTGGAACGTGCCGACGATCGAGGTGATCAGCACGAAGAACTGGACCGGGCCGATCGCCGGCCAGGTGACGTTGACGAACCGCTGCCAGCGGTTGGCGCCGTCCAGCTGAGCCGACTCCAGCAGGTCGCGGGAGACACCCTGCAACGCGGCCAGGTAGATGATCACCTTGGTGCCGAGCCCCTGCCAGATGCCGACCACCATCAGCGACGGCAGCGCGGTCGCCGGGTCGGCCAGCCACCGGTTCGGCGCGAACCCGAACAGGCTGAGGAAGCCGTTCGCCAGCCCCGAGCCGGGGTTGTAGATCCACAGCCAGATCGTGGCCACCGCAACCGTCGCGGTCACCGTCGGGATGTAGAACGCGGTCCGGAAGAAGCCGAGTCCGCGGATCTTCTGGTTCAGCGCGACCGCGACCGCGAGCGAGATCGCCATCGAGATCGGGATCACCACGATCGCGTACAGCACCGTGTGCCACAGCGACGCCTGGAAGTCGACGTCGCGGAACAGGTCGGTGTAGTTGCTGAACCCGACCCAGGCCCAGGTGTCACCGAAGCTGTAGTCGGTCAGGCTGAGCACCAGCACGGCGATCACCGGGATCACGATGAAGATGCCGGAGTGCAGCAGCGCCGGGGTCAGCAGCACCCAGCCGGCCCGGACCTGGCCGCGGATCAGCGTCCGGCCGTCCTTGGCCGCCGCCACCTTGCGCGGTGTCTGGAGTACGGGACGTTCCAGAGTTGCGCTCATCGTGACTGCCCTGCCAGGTTGGCCAGCACCTTGGCGGGATCCTTCTGTCCGAGGACCGCCTGGGTGAGCTGGATGTCGAAATTGCCCCGCATCTCGAGCCAGTTGGACGGCACCTCGTTCTCGTTCACCGCGTAGACCAGCCCGTCGGCGACGAACTGGCTCAACGGGTTCGACTTCGCCTGCGGCGAGTTGCTCGCGTCCTTGTAGGCCGGGATCTTCTTGTTCAGCTTGGCGATCGCGTCCAGCGTGGTCGGCTTGGTCAGCGCCTGGATGAAGGCCCAGGCCGCGTCCTTGTGCCGGCTGCGCGACCCGATCGACGCCAGGTCACCACCGACGTACTCGATCTCCTTGCCGCTGTTGAAGCGGAAGAACTTCAGGTCGTCGCAGACCTTCTGGCCGACACCCTTCTCCGAGCAGTCGATGCCGCCGTTGACGATCCCCATGGCGGCCTCACCGCTGAACACCAGCGGCTGCTGGGCCGCGTTCTGCTGGCCGTACGGCTGGACGTTGTTGATCATCGACTTGATCCACAGCAGCGTGTCGAGGCCGGCCTGGTTGTTGAAGTTCGGCTCGCCGCCGACGTACAGCGGCGTACCGGTCGAGGCCAGGAAGGTGGTGAAGGACTGGCGGAAACCGGTCGCGGAGGCCAGGTCGAAACCGCTGCGGGTGATGTTGCCGTTCGCATCCCGCTTGGTGAGTTTCTCGGCCGCGGTCTTGATCTCGGCCAGCGAGGTCGGCGGCTTCTCCGGGTCCAGGCCGGCTTCGCGGAACGCGCTCTTGCGCAGGGCGACCGCGCGGGCGTCCGCGACGAGCGGGTACGCGTACAGCCTCCCGTCGTACGTCGCCGCCGGGATGAGGGCCGCGATGCTCTTCTCCCTGATCACGTCCTGCGTCACGCCGTACTTGCCGAGGTCCTCGAAGATCCGCTTCGACGCGAACGGCTGGACCCACCCGACGCCGGTGACCATCACGTCGTACGGGATACCGGCCGCGATCGAGGTGGACATCTTCTCGTTCAGGTTCTTGTACGTCGCGAAGTCCGGCTCGACCTTCATCTTCGGATAGGTCTTGTTGAAGTCGGCGACGACCTTGTCGAACTCCTCCCGGCCCTTCGTACTGGGCGGGAAGGAGGGGATCAGCACCCGCAACGTGCCGGTCGCCTCGGCCGGCGGGACGCCGTCCGTGCTCTTGTCGATCACCCCGCTGCCACAACCGCCGACCACCACGCTGAGCGCGACGGCCAGCACGGTCAGTCCCACACCACGTCTCACAGGGGAACTCCTTCGCTGCCAGGCCTGGGTCCTACCCAAGTGCAGAGAAAGTATGGGAAAGGGCTTTCCCCGTCAATACCTCACCGCTCGAATGATCACATCCGATCAGTTCCGGAACTCGATCGACCATGTGTCCGGCCCCCGGTCAGCGATCGAGCGTCGGCCCCTGCCGCTCCTGACCGCTGGTCCCGGTCCGGCGCGAACCCTGCTGACCGGCGGACAACCGCGTTGCCGAACTCAGCGGCTTGGATCCGCTCAGACCCGCTCGAGCCGCGGCCTCCACATCCGGCGGAAGCCGGCCGGCGGCTGCACCGGATACCAGCTGCTCCTCTGCCCGGCTCTGTCCCGGTTGACTCGTCCGGGACTGCTCCGGACCGACTCCGCGCTGCACCTGTTGCTCCGGCGCGGGCATGCTCCACTGCTGCCGAAGGTTCCGGATCTCGTCCTGTCCCGCCCGCGCAGCCGCCGCTCCAGCCTTCGCCGACTGCCGGCGCAGCGTCCCGTCGTCCGTCCTGCTCAGGTTGTCGATGCCCGCGAACGCCGGCTTCATCGCCGCCTCGATCCGCCGGACCGCGGCCTCCCGCTCCTGGTCTGGCACCATCCCGGGCAGCTCGCTGTTGTCGTAAAGCAACTCGGCTGCGACCCGGAATTTCTGGTCCGGGTTGACCACCGCCAGTCTCCGTACGACCTCCTCGGAGTCCAGCCCGCTGTCCCGGCCGATGGCCTCGGTGAATCGTCGGGCGGCCGGCGTGAACTGGCTGTACGACGGGTTCGCGTCGGCCGTCCTGATGCCGGGCGCCACCTCATCCAGCCCGAGGTCGTCGATGTACCGGTTGAGATTGTCGTAGCTGTAGACCTCGGTGACGCCCTCTTCCAGCGCACGGACGCTGGGGTCCTGGTACGCCGCCTTGCCGTCCTTGTGCTCGGTTCCCTCAGCCGCGAGCAGGTGGGTGTTCTCGTGGAACACCGTCTTGACCGCCTCGCGGTACGACCGCAGGGTCTCGGCGTCCTGGTTGTACACACGGGCGTTGGCGAACATCTCCTTGAGCGGAGCGGTCACCTTCTCGTTGCTGTACTCGATGGTGTGGTCCCAGGCCACCGCGCCGCGAACCTTGCGTTCAGGGGCGGCGACTCCCACGCGGCCGTTCCACGACGAGTGGTGCGCACCGGAGACCCGGACGGCGGAGCGGGCCTGCTCCGCCATCAACTGCTGGTAGGTGGTGACCTTCACCTGCTGTCGGTTCTCAGCGACAGGACCAGCATGTAGAGCGACTCGTTCAGGTCGAGGATGGCGGCTTGTTCGGACGGGGGTGCGGTGTCGGCGATGCGGCCGATCTCCGCCATGCCGGCCTCGGCCCGGGCGATGCGCTCGGCCGGGGTGCCGCCGTTCGCGCCGGCCGCGGTGTGGACACGGATGGCTTCCATCATCGCGGCCGAGACAGGTGGACCTTCAGCACCCTCCGCGAGTACGCCTTCCGCGGCGGCGATGTCGTTTTCGGCCGAGCGGCGGTCGGCCGGGTCGTCGATGGCGGCTGCCAGTTCCTTCAGGCGGGCGATCGCGCCAGGCAACCAGTCCGGAAGCACCTCGTCATCGAGCACGTCGAAGACCACGTCGTACTCGGCCCTGAACTGGTCGTAGTCCATCTCCCCGTCCTCCGTCGCGCGCTACCGGCGACCGAATCTACCTGGCCGGGTGGGCCGTTGCGTCTGGACCGAGCGCGCCGAGCAGCAGGTGGAGGGACTCGTTCAGGCTGTGGATCGCGGTCTGGTCGTCGGGGGTGGCCTGGGTGGCGAGTTGGTTGAGGCGGTCGATTCCGTGCTGGACGCGGTCGATCCGCTCGGACGGAGTCCCGTCTTCGCGGACGGCTTCGGCGTACGCCTCGTTCGCGGCCTCGAGCGTCGGGGAGGCCGGTACGGCGGACGGAGCGGCGAGCAGGTCCTCCAGCATCCGCAGGTCGTGGCCCCCGTCGGCGCGATCGGCCGGATCGGTCAACTCACGAGACAGCCGACGCAGCCGCTCGATCTCCGGCCGCACCTCCTCAGCCCCAGCGCCGCCCCGCACCGCCTCCAGCACCCGCCGATACTCCCCGTCGAACTCGTCGAACTCCATCCCCTGAAGCTACCTCGCCAGGTGGGGCGTGGGGGTTGGTTTGAGGGCGCCGCAGGAGGTGCGGGTGTTTAGGTCGGGGAGGAGGCTGAGGTGCTGGACCGGGCCTGGGCCGTGTTGGAGTTTGCGGAGGAGGAGCTCGCAGGCGGTCTCGCCGAGGGCGAACTTGGGCGGGCAGACGGCGGTCAGCGGTACGACGGCCAACGCGGCGGTCACGTCGTTGTACGCGATGACCGCGAGGTCCTCCGGCACCCGCAGCCCGCGCTCCATCGCCCGCTCGACGAGTCGCGCGCCGTGCTCGTCGGAGTGCACGAGCACGGCCCGGCTGCCGAACGACTCGCACTCGGCCAGGAACGCGTCGAGTTGCGCGAGCGCGACCGGGTCCTCACCCTGCGCCGGCAGATCCACCGGGGACAGGAACAGCTCGACGTCGAGCGCGGACGCGGCCGCCTCGAGCCCCCGCCGCAGCCAGTACGCCGTCGGCGTCGCCTGCAGGTTGATCGCGATCCGCCGATGACCGAGCGCGGCGAAATGGCGCAGCGCGAGCAGCGCGCCGTACGCGTGATCGGTGCGGACGTGGTCGTACTCGCGCGCCACCTGCGGGAACCCGAACGCCCGCTCCATCAGCACCAGCGGTACGTCGATGTCGTCGAGGCGGGACCCGAGCCGGTCGGCGTCACTGTCACCGAGGACGGTGCTGATCAGCAGCCCGGCCACCCCGATCCCGAGCATCCGCTCGATCCGCTCCTGCTCCTTCACCACGTCGTACCCGGACACCCCGAGCACCAGGCGGGCGCCGTACCGGTCGGCCATCGCCTCGGCACCGCGGATCACGTCGGAGTAGTACGTCGCCGCACTCGGTACGACGATTCCGATCGTGAGCTGACTGCCGTGCGCGCCGCGGCCCTCGGGGCTGGTCCCGATCGCACCGCCGTGCACCCGGCGGAGCAGGCCGGCGGAGTCCAGTTCGGCGAGATCGCGGCGTACTGTGATCGCGGAGACGCCGAGCTCGGCGACCAGCTCGGCCACCCGGAGCCGGCCGCGCCGCCCTAGGCTCCGCAGGATCAGCTCGTGGCGCTCCGGTGCAAGCATGCAATCCCCTGAGGTCTGTCGTGATTGATCGTGATCATACGATCAACCATGTCCGCGCGGAACGAGGAGGCAATCGGTGGAAGGTGCCGGCCGGACCAACGCCGTCCTGGCGAAGCTGACGATGGTCGGCGACCTGCTGATGCTGCAACTGGTGTTCCTCGTCCTCAGCTTCGGCATCGTCACGCTGTTCCCGGCCGCGTTCGCGATGCAGCGGGTGCTGCCGGACGCGATCAGCCAGGACCGGCCGGCGCTGCTGCGGCGGTTCTTCCAGCAGTTCCGCTGGGCGTTCCGCCGGTTCTGGCTCGTCGGGCTGGTGCTGTACTTCGGCGGGATCGCGCTCGCCTTCGGCCTGGCGTTCTGGGCGTACAGCGGCGGCGTGGTGCGGATCCTCGCGCTGGCGGTGCTGATCCCGCTGACCGGGATGATCGTCGGGTTGTACCTCAGCGCACTCGCCGTACTTCCCGAAGCCGGTGACGAGACGACCACGAAGGGCCTGTTCCGGTCGGCCAACCTGTTCCTGCTCCGCCGGTCGCTGCCGGTCGCGGGCGGGGTGATCGGGCTGTTCACCTGGTTCGCGCTGCTGTCCCAGTTGCCGACGCTTTTCGTGGTCGGGTCGGGGCTGGTCCCGGCGCTGATCGCGCACTGGATCTCGAGGCCGCCGAGAAATCTTCGGAGGGCGTGTCAATCTGAGGCCTCCTGGTCCGACGTAGAGGTGAAAGGCCCCTCGGACCAAGGAGAGAACCGGATATGTACGCGACGACCGAAACCCTGGCGACGACGCCGGCCGGGCAGGGAGGCCGCTCGCGCTGGCTGGCCCTCTACACGCTGTGCGCGGGCATGTTGATGATCGTGCTCGACGTCACCGTGGTGAACGTGGCCCTGCCGGCCATTCAGGACGACCTGGGCTTCACCAGTTCCTCGCTCGCCTGGGTGGTGAACGGCTACCTGATCGCCTTCGGCGGCCTGCTTCTGCTGGCCGGCCGGCTCGGCGACCTGCTCGGCCGGCGGAACGTCTTCGTCGGCGGTCTGATCGTCTTCACCATCGCCTCGGTGCTGTGCGGGCTCGCGCAGTCGCAGGAGGTGCTGGTCATCGCCCGGTTCGTCCAGGGTGTCGGCGGCGCGCTGACCTCCGCGGTGATCCTGGGCATGATCGTGACGCTGTTCCCCGAACCGCGTGAGCAGGCCAAGGCGATCGGCGTCTACGCGTTCGTCGCGTCGGCCGGCGGCTCGATCGGCCTGCTCGCCGGTGGTGTGCTGACCCAGGCGATCAACTGGCACTGGATCTTCTTCGTCAACCTGCCGATCGGCGCGCTGACCGCCGTACTGGCCGTCAAGCTGATCGCGAAGGACAAGGGCCTCGGGCTGGGCCGCGGGACCGACGTACCGGGTGCCGTGCTGATCACCGCGGCGCTGATGGTCGGCGTGTTCACCATCGTCAAGCCGGCAGCCGAACTCGGATGGACCGCACCCCGGACGCTCGTCCTCGGCCTGGTGACGGTTGTCCTGCTGGCCGGCTTCATCGTCCGGGAGGCGACCGCGGCCAACCCGCTGGTGCCGCTGCGGATCTTCCGCTCCCGCAACCTGACCGGCGCCAACCTGATCCAGGCGCTGTCCGCCTCGGGGATGTTCGGCATCTTCTTCCTCGGCTCGCTGTACCTGCAGCGCGTGCTCGGGTACGACGCTCTGGAGATCGGACTGGCCTTCCTTCCGACCACTGTGATCATGGGTCTGCTGTCGGTGAGGTACTCCGACAAGCTGGTGATGCGGTTCGGTCCGCGCCGCCCGCTGATCGCCGGACTGGTGCTGATCGTGGCCGGTCTGGCCCTGTTCACCCAGGCGCCGGTCGGCGGCAACTACGTCGTCCACGTGCTGCCCGTGCTGGCGCTGCTGGGTCTCGGTGCCGGTGTCTGCTTCCCGGCGCTGATGGGTCTGTCGATGGCGGACGTCAAGCCCGAGGACGCCGGCCTGGCCTCGGGCCTGATCAGCACGACCGCCCAGGTCGGCGCCGCCCTGGGGCTGGCCGTCCTGGCCACCCTGTCCGCCACCCGCACCGCCACCCTGGACGCCGCCGGCGAGGCTCCCCTGGAGGCCCTGACCTCCGGCTACCACCTGTCCTTTGCCATCGCAGCCGGCATCGTCGCGGCCGCGGTAGTCATGGCCTGCACCGTCATGCGCCCGTCAAAGCAGCCCATCGAGGCCCCGGAAGAAGACCTGGCCCTCGAAGCAGCCTGAGCAGGTACGACGAACTCCCCGCACCGGTTGCGGGGAGTTCGTCTATTTGCGGTGGCGGGCCGGGGTTTCGGTGTACCACTGCCACCAGGCGAGGCCTCGGCGGCGGGCGGCGAGGGTGAGGAGGAGCATCGCGAGGAAGGCCAGGGCGAGGCCGGTGCCGAGGAGGGCGAAGCCCAGGCGCTGGGTGTTCTTGTCGGCGACCCACCTCTGCGCGTCGGCGACGGCCAGGACCGTGGACGGATCGGACTGGCGGTAGACGAGGAGCAGGGGCACGGCGTAGCGGGTGCCGGGAGCAGGTGCCTGTACACCTTCGGGCATGCCCTGGCGGTCGCTGTCGATGTACTC
Organism: Kribbella swartbergensis; assembly: GCF_054784135.1. Lineage (NCBI taxonomy): Bacteria > Bacillati > Actinomycetota > Actinomycetes > Propionibacteriales > Kribbellaceae > Kribbella > Kribbella swartbergensis. Next base: position 133,844 of record NZ_BAAGPM010000025.1, on the reverse strand, counting down.
GAGCGTGGACCGGATCCGGTCCACGCCGGCGGTGAAGTCGACACGTACTTCCTGGATCGCCGGACGGCCGGCCCCGCCGGTGACCTCGACCTGGACCGAGTCGGCCACCGTTTCGATCCCGCTGTCGAGCAGCTCACGGCTCAGCCGCTGCCGGGACGTGACGTCGACCAGCACCAGTACGCCGAGCACGATCAGAACCACCGCCGGCAGCCCGATCCACGTCGGCCACAGCCCGCGGGACTCGGTCTCCGGGATCATCGGCACACCAGTGCGACGAGGAGACCGACGGCGTACACCACCTGGAAGGCCCGCAGCACGACACGCGGGGGCACGAACGTCCGCTCCACGTGCTTGCCGAACTGCGCCATGCGTCCTCCCCAGGCCGTGGCGAGATCATTGCACGGAACTTGTCCACAGGGCGGGGGATCGGGTTTCGGAGTGGGGGGTGGGATGGGGAAGGATATGGGCCACGCGGGTGCGAGTGGCCCGGGGTTCGTTGTCGGTAGAGGGGAACAGACAGTGGTGGTGCAGTCGGTCGAGCAGCGGATCGCCAGTGAACTGGAGGTCGCCGAGTTCCAGGTGCGGGCGGCGGTGGCGCTGCTCGACGAGGGGTCGACGGTTCCGTTCATCGCGCGGTACCGCAAAGAGGTCACCGGGATGCTCGACGACGCGCAACTGCGCACGATCGAGGAGCGCCTGCGGTACCTTCGCGAGCTCGAGGAGCGCCGGCAGACGGTGCTCGAGTCGATCGCGAGCCAGGGCAAGCTGGACGACGCGCTCGAGGAGCAGATCCTTGCCGCTGACACCAAGTCGCGGCTGGAGGACATCTACCTCCCGTTCAAGCCGAAGCGCCGGACCAAGGCGATGATCGCCCGCGAGGCCGGGCTGGAGCCGCTCGCCGACGGACTGCTCGCCGACCCGACCGTCGAGCCACTCGCGGCGGCCGCGGTGTTCGTCAACCCCGAGGCCGGTGTCGCGGACCCGCAGGCGGCGCTGGACGGCGCCCGGGCGATCCTGGTCGAGCGGTTCGCCGAGGACGCCGACCTGATCGGCGAGCTGCGGGAGCGGCTGTGGACGCAGGGCCGGCTCGCCTCGACGGTCCGGGAGGGCAAGGAGACCGAGGGCGCGAAGTTCTCGGACTACTTCGACTTCGACGAGCCGTTCACGAAGATGCCGTCGCACCGGATCCTGGCCATGTTCCGCGGTGAGAAGGAGGACGTGCTCACCCTCACCGTCGAGCCGCTCCCAGCCGGTGTCGAGGCCGACGGCCCGACCGAGTACGAGTCCGCCATCGCCCGCCGCAACGGCATCGAGAACCAGGGCCGCGCGGGCGACAAGTGGCTGGTGGAAACGGTCCGCTGGGCCTGGCGGACGAAGATCCTGGTGCACCTCGGCATCGACCTCCGAATGCGGCTACGGCAGATCGCCGAGGACGAGGCGATCCGGGTGTTTGCAGCCAACCTGCGCGACCTGCTGCTGGCCGCCCCGGCCGGCACGCGCGCGACGATGGGCCTGGACCCGGGCTTCCGCACCGGCGTGAAGGTCGCCGTGGTGGATGCGACCGGCAAGGTGGTCAACACCGGTGTCATCTACCCGCACGTCCCGCAGAACCAGTGGGACCAGTCGATCGCCACCCTGGCCGCGCTGGCCGCCGCGCACAATGTCGAGCTGATTGCCATCGGCAACGGTACGGCGTCGCGCGAGACCGACAAGCTGGCGGCCGAGCTGATCGCCAAGCACCCCGAGCTCAAGCTGACGAAGGCGGTCGTCTCGGAGGCCGGTGCGTCGGTGTACTCGGCGTCCGCGTTCGCGTCCCAGGAGCTGCCCGGGATGGACGTGTCGCTGCGCGGCGCGGTCTCCATCGCCCGCCGGTTGCAGGACCCGCTGGCCGAGCTGGTGAAGATCGACCCGAAGTCGATCGGCGTTGGGCAGTACCAGCACGACCTGCCGGAGAACGCGCTGTCCCGCTCGCTCGACGCGGTTGTCGAGGACTGCGTGAACGCGGTCGGCGTCGACCTGAACACCGCCTCCGCACCGCTGCTCACCCGGGTCTCCGGGATCACGCCGGGCCTGGCGGAGAACATCGTCCAGCACCGCGACCAGCACGGCCCGTTCAAGACGCGGACGGCCCTGAAAGAGGTGCCGCGGCTCGGCCCGAAGGCGTTCGAGCAGGCGGCCGGGTTCCTCCGGATCCCCGACGGCGACAACCCGTTGGACGCGTCCAGCGTGCACCCCGAGGCCTATCCCGTCGTACGGCGGATCCTCGACGCGACCGGTACGGACGTGAAGTCGCTGATCGGGTCGGCGGAGTTGAAGAAGCTCAACGCGGCCGACTTCGTCGACGACATGTTCGGTCTGCCGACCGTCACCGACATCCTGGCCGAGCTGGAGAAACCGGGCCGGGATCCGCGGCCGGCGTTCAAGACCGCGGTGTTCGCCGAAGGTGTCGACAAGATCGCCGATCTCAAGCCGGGGATGCGGCTCGAGGGGCAGGTCACCAACGTGGCTGCGTTCGGGGCGTTCATCGACATCGGCGTCCACCAGGACGGGCTGGCGCACGTGTCGGCGCTGTCGAAGAACTTCGTGAAGGACCCGCGCGAGGTGGTCAAGCCGGGCGACATCGTCAAGGTGAAGGTGCTGGAGGTCGACATCCCGCGGAAGCGGATCTCACTCACCCTCCGCCTCGACGACGAGCCCGGCAGCTCCGCCGGTCGTCCAGGTGACCGCGGCGCACGGGCGGGCGGCCGCGGGCCGGGTAGCGGTCAGGGCAGTGGACCGGCCGGCAGTCAGGGTCGTGGACCGGGCGGCGGTCAAGGCCGTGGGCAAGGTGGCGGTCAGGGCCGTGGACCGGATGGCGGTCAAGGCCGTGGGCAAGGTGGCGGTCAGGGCCGTGGGCCGGGTGGCGGTCAAGGCCGTGGCGGACGCGGGCCTGGTCAGGGCAGCCGGGGCGACTCGCAAGCCGACCGGCCGATGGACGAGACCTCCCTCGCGGACGCCTTCCGGAAGGCAGGCTTCACCGTCCGCTGACGACCTGATGTCGACGGGTGGCGGTGGTCTCCGGCGTACCAGCTGAAACGTAGGTGGAGGAGAGCTGATGCGGGACTTGATCGTCACCCAGAACATCACCGTCGACGGCGTCGTCGAGGCCGGTGACTGGTTCGATCCGGGCGGCGGCGGCTCGGACCTGCTGGAAGTGCTGAATGAGCAGACCTCGCGGGCGGACGGATTCCTCACCGGCCGGGTCACCTTCGAGGACATGCGCGATTTCTGGCCGCAGCAGACGGACGACACGACCGGAGTCACCGCGTACCTGAACCAGGTGCACAAGTACGTCGTCTCCAGCACCCTGCAGGAGCCGGGCTGGGAACCGACCACGATCCTCCGCGGCCTGGACGACGTACGCCGGATCAAGGACGAACCGGGCAAAGACATCGTCTGCACCGGCAGCATCACTCTCGCCCATGCGCTGATCGCGGCCGACCTCGTCGACGAGTACCGGTTGTTCGTCTACCCGACCGTCGTCGCCACGGGCCGGCGGCTCTTCCCGGACGGCACACCGCAATCATTGCGACTGACGGACACCAGGACCTTCGCCTCCGGCATCGTCCTGCTCATCTATCGCCGCACCGACTGATCGACGACAGTTGATCTGCCACGGCTGATCCGGCTACGGCTGATCGGCTACGGCTGGTCGGCTACGGCTGGTCGGTGAGTTCGTAGCCGGCGGCTTCGACGGCGGATCGGATCGCGGCCGGGTCCAACGTCCGGGCGCTGACCACCGTCACCAACTCGGCAGGCAGATCCACCGTCACCGACTCGACCCCGGGCACTGCCTCGAGTTCGTCGGTGACGAAGCGGACGCAGTGCCCACAGCTCATCCCGAGCACCCGAAACTCCTGCGTGCTCATCGCGGACTCACGTCCCGCGTCACTTGCGTCGTACGCCGAATCCGCCCGTCCGCCGCCAACTCGCCGAACAGGTACACCTCGGTCGAGATCGTCCGCCCGTGCCGCATTTCCGCATGCACGGTGAACCGCGCGGCCAGCCGGTCCCCCGACCGCATCGCCTCGTGGACGTCGTACTCCCAGGCCACCAGGTTCCTCCGCACCGGCCGCACGTGGTCGATCAACCGCTGCCGGTCCAGCCGTACGCCGTCCGCGATCTGCTCGACGTCCGGCGTGTAGTACCGATCCACGATCGCGCCGGCGTCACCACCCGCGACGACTTCCCGGGTGAACGAGTCGAAGAAGTCCGCGACGAAGTCCCGCGCAGTTAATTCTGACATGCTGTCAAACTTAGCTCCCTCGGCTAACCTTGACAAGGTGTCAAAACAAGAGCCGGTACGCCGGAGGCGGCGAGCGGACGCGGATCGCAGCCGAACGGCGATCCTGACCGCCGCGATCGCCCTGCTGGACGAGCGGATCGACGCCGGCATGGAGAGCATCGCCGAGGCGGCGGGCGTCACCCGGCAGACCGTGTACGCGCATTTCCCGTCGCGCGACGTACTGCTGAACGCGGTCGTCGACGAACTCACCCGCGAAACCGTGCAGGCGATCGACGCCCTCGACCTCGACCGCGGTCCGGCGGTGGACACCATCCTGACGTTGATCGACCTGGCGTGGCGCGGGTTCGAGCAGCATCCCTTACTGCTGCGCCTACCGATGTCGGTGGAGCAGGACGACCGGCACGGGCCTGTGGTCGAGCGGTTCGAGCGGCTGGTCCGCCGCGGTCAACGCGCCGGCGAGATCACCCGGGATCTGCCGGTCGCCTGGCTGGTTTCGGCCCTGATCGCCCTCGGTCACGCGGCCGGCGAGGCCGTGGCCGCCAACCGCCTGCCGGCCAGGACGGCAGCCGCGGCCCTCCGCGCAAGCGTCACCCGCCTGCTGGCACCGTAATCAGTCCAGAGGCCGACGGACGGCGAAGACCCGGTCGGCCAGGGTGACCAGTGCGTCGGCATGCTGCGGGCAGTTCTCCTGTGCCCAACGCCCCAGACAACCGAGCAGGCCGATCAGGTCGTTCTGAACCGACCGCAGGAGCTCTGGCACCTGTCCACGGCGTACCCGAACCGGCAGACCCTCGCGAACAAAGGAGTCCCGATGGTCCTCACCGCCCGCGGGCCAGACCGTCAGTCCTTCGTCGTCGAAATCTGCCCAGGGACCGTCATGACCGAGGTCCGGGTATGCGCCGCGGTCGACGCCGACCCACGAGCGCCAGTCCTCCAGCAGGAGACAACAGCCGGGGTCGACACGTGCACCCGTGTCGAGATCGGACAGCCGGAGACCACCGAACACACTCCAGTCCTCCGCGCGGATCAGCGCGTCCACCGCCTCAGCGGGCGTCGCGCCGTCGTCGGTGGCGCCGCGGGCCCACAGCACCATGAAACGAGCGGTTTCCTCCGGTGACAGCTCACCGCTGATCCGGAGCCATCCCGGTGGGTCTTCGGCGACGATCTCCGCGCGGAGACTCATGACTCAGCGGAGGTCGGCCAGGTGGCCGCCGGGGTCGCCGAGGTGGACCGCGGTTGCCTTCGGGGCGTAGCCGAGGCGTCGGTAGATGCGGTCGGCGCCGTCGTCGCCGGGCGTGAGCCAGGCGAGGGTCGCCCCGGCGAGTTCGAAGGCGTAATGGGTCGCGTACGCCGTCGCGATCGCGCCGAGGCCGCGACGCCGGTGGGTGTGGATCGTGCCGACGCCGGCGACCTCGGTGACCCCGTCCGCGACAGCGGTCCACGAGGCACTCGCCGCCGCCACGCCGTCCACTCGGACGAGAACACAGCCACCGTCGACCGGATCGGAGCGACGGGCGAAACCGGCTGAGGGCATCTCGTAGGCGTCGGCCGAGACCGCGTTCGCCTCGACCTGCGCCTCGTCGGTCGCGACGACCTCGGCAGTCACCCCGTCCGGAAGCTCGGGGAGATGCAGGTACGCCGGCTCGACCACGAGCAGCGGCGGACGGGAGACGATCGTCATCCCCTCGGCCTCGAGGGCTTCGGCAAGACCCGGATTGGCCTCCTCGATCAGTTCAGCACCCAGCCAACGCCCTTCGTCGGCAAACGCCTTGCGGATGACTGCAAGCGCTCCCGGTACGGCGTCCCGATCGAAGGGCCGGCCCGGTTCGGCGGCCACCATCGTGGACATGTACCAGGTGTCGTCCTCGTGCAACAACCCGACCAGCGGTCCGGCCACCACCGGCCGTCGCGACCTCGTCAAACCCGACAGATGCGCACGCGCGATCCGCGCCCCGATCTCCATGACTCGGACCCTACGGCGCCGCACTCGGACCGCTCGACCGGTTTTCGGCCAGCAGCAGGAGATCCAGCAGCCGGTTGAGCTCCGCGTCCGTCGGCGAACTGCCGAGAACCGCCGCCAAGGCGTCGAGGGTCTGGATCAGCTCGGCTCGAACGGCCGACCTGGGACGGGCCTGGTCCGACGCGAGGGTGGCGATCACCCGGGCAGCGCGGGGCGAATCGGCGACCAGGCCGGAGCCGACCGACGGCGGCCGCGGCGGTGGCTCGTCGGCGACGCTGATCTCCAGCCGAGCACCCAAAGCCGTGGCGAGGCGGTCCAGCGCGGAGACGGTCGGGTTGCCGCGGCCGTTCTCGAGGTTGGCGATGTAGGGGACGGACAGGCCGGCGTCGACGGCGACCGACGCGATCGTGCGACCGGCCGCCTTACGGCGTTCGCGCAGTACTTCGCCCAGTTCCACAGCGCTCAGCATATTCTCACAGAACACTGTTGCCTAGATCTATCTCATCAAGATAGCTTGCCAGTTCGTGAGGACACTTCGGAACCGCGACTTCCGCTACCTGTGGATCAGTGGCGGCATCTCCGGGATCGGGTCCTGGCTGCTGATCGTCGCGATCCCGTTCCACGTGTTCGACCTGACCGGCTCCGCCGTGGCGACCGGACTGGCCCTCGCCCTCGAAGCATTGCCGGCGCTGCTTGTCGGTCCCTGGGCGGGCGTCGTACTCGACCGCTGTGACCTCACCCGCGCGATGTGGCTCGCTGATCTCGTCAGTGCGGCCGCGGTCGCGCTGATCCTCTTCGCCGACGTGGACCGGATCTGGCCGATCTACGTGGCGATCCTGGTCGAGAGCACCGCCACCACGGTGTTCCGCCCGGCCTCCCGTGCGCTGTTGCCGGCAGTCGTCGGCACCGGCGACGAACTCGCGGCCACCAACGCCCTGAACGCCTTGACCGGCAGCGCGATCCGGCTCGCCGCACCACCGCTCGGCGCACTGCTGCTGGCCGGCCCCGGCATCGAGTTCGTCCTCGCCGTCGACATCGTCAGCTACTTGTTGTCAGCGGCAATCGTCGCCGCCGTCCACACCCGCCGGCATGCGAGCGCCGAGCGAGTCGGCAACCCGCTCGCCGGTTTCCGGTACGTCGCCACGCACCGAGCGCTACGCGGGATCCTGCTGGGTCAAACCGTCTTCCTCACCGCGAACGCCGGCCTGACCGCCCTGCTCGTGCCGTTCACCGTCGACCGGCTGCACGCACCCGGCTACGTCCTCGGCTACCTGATCTCGGGGCTCGGCGCCGGCTACCTGATCGGCGCCGCCCTGAGCACGAAAGCCCAGACCTGGTTGGGAATCCGCGACCTGCTCGCCGTCACCCAACTCGCGAGCGCCGCCGCCTACTTCGCCCTCTTCAACGCGCCGAGTGTGGCCTGGGCGATCGGCGCCGCAGCGCTCATCGGGCTACCCGGCAGCATCCTCCTCATCACCGCCGAGACCGCCATCCAACGCACTGCGCCGGCCGGCCTCCTCGGTCGCATCGCCGCCCTCTTCTTCGCCGCCGATTCCCTCGCCCTACTCGTCGGCGCCCTCGCGGCACCCGCGTTGACGATCGTTCTCGAGCTACCCCTCACCCTCAACGCGCTCGCGGCGTTCGCCGTACTCGCGGCTGCTCTCACCGCGGTCGCCGTACCGGGTCATCCGGCGAACTTCACGGGGACGCCTCCGCCGCGTCGTACCTGGCGCGGGCGGCGGCGATCTCGGACTGGTGGGTCTCGGTCCAGGTGACGAGGGCCTGGATCGTGTCGTGGAGGGTCACGCCGAGCGGGGTGAGCTCGTAGTCGACCCGTGGCGGAACGACCGGGTGCACGGTCCGGCTGACCAGGCCGTCGCGCTCCAGCTGGCGCAACGTCACCGTGAGCATCCGCTGACTGATCCCGTCGATCGTCTTCTTCAGCTCGGTGAATCGCATGCACCGGTTGTCCAGCAGCGCGATCACCAGCAGGGACCACTTGTCGCCGATCCGGTCCAGGATCTGCCGGACGTCGCAGTCCTCCCGGGTGTCCCACTGGAACGCGTCCTCGGTGCAGCAGGAGTGACTCGGTTCCTTTGAAGTGCCTTCTTCCACAACTCCTGATGGTTCCCGAAGATGGGGTCAGTTACAAGAGGTAACCGACATCTCGAAGGAGTCTCCGTGTCGTCAACCGTCACCCAGGACCGGCTGACCGGCCGATCCTGGGCCGTTCTCTTCGTGCTCTGCGGCGCGATCTTCCTGGAGGGCATCGACATCTCGATGATGGGCGTCGCGCTGCCGTCCATCCGGGCCGAACTCGGCCTGGCCACCGGTGAACTGCAATGGATCGTCAGCGCGTACGCGCTCAGCTACGGCGGGTTCGTGCTGCTCGGCGGCCGGGCCGCCGACCTGCTCGGCCGGCGCCGGATGTTCGTCGGCTGGCTGGTGGTGTTCCTGCTGTTCAGCGGTCTCGGCGGGTTCGCGACCGAGGGCTGGGTGCTGATCCTGGCCCGCTTCGTCACCGGCGTCGCCGCGGCCTTCATGACCCCGGCCGGCCTGTCCATCATCACCACCACCTATCCCGAGGGGCCGCAGCGGAACCGCGCCCTGCTCGTGTACGCCGGCACCGCGGCCGGCGGATTCTCGCTGGGCATGGTCACCGGCGGGCTGCTCACCGCAATCGACTGGCGCTGGGTGTTCTTCGCACCGGTGCTGGTGTCCGCCGTCATCCTGGCCGCGGCCATCGCACTGATCCCCCGGGACGTGCCGAGCGCCGCGCCACGGCAGGGATTCGACATCGCCGGGGCTCTCACCCTGACCGGCGCGATGTTGTTGCTGGTCGCCACCGTGGTCCGGGCGCCGGACGTGCCCTCCGGGCAGACGCTGGCGACCGGGCTCGGCGGGCTGGCCCTGCTGGCGGCGTTCGTGCTGATCGAGCAGCGGGTGTCCGCGCCGTTGATCCGGCTGGGGCTGTTGCGGAACCCGGCCCTGATCCGGGCCAACGTCGGCGCGATCCTGCTGGTCGGATCGTTCGTCGGATTCCAGTTCGTCGCAGTGCTGTACCTGCAGGAGTTGCGGCACTGGTCGGAGTTGGAGACCGGGCTGGCGCTGATGGTGATCGGCATCGACTCGGTGCTGGCGCCGACGCTCACGCCCTGGCTGGTGAATCGCTTCGGCAACGGACGGGTCGTGTTCGGCGGCTTCGTGCTCGCCGTCCTCGCGTACGCCGCCTTCCTGCCCCTGGGGACCACCTTTGCGGCGATGCTGCCGGCGTTCCTGCTGCTCGGGCTCGCGTTCGCCCTGGCCTACGGGCCGCTGACGATCGCGGCGACCGAGCGGGTGTCCGAGGACGAGCAGGGGCTGGCGAGCGGCGTACTGACGACGTCGTTCCAGTTCGGGTCCGCGCTCGGCCTGGCTGTCGTCGCGGCGGTCCTGACCGCGGCCGACGAGCTGACGGTCGGCGGGTTCCGCAACGGGCTGGCAGTACCGCTGGCAGCCGCCGTACTCGGAGTTCTGGTGGCCTTCGGCGGGCTGCGGACACCGGTGCGTGAGCAGGTGAGCGCAAACGGTTAGCAGGACGTCATAGATTTCGGTCCTGGTCGAAATGACAGGGCTGCCGAATCGTTATTGGCAAATCCCTGCAAACATTCTTGACAGGACATTTCGACCACCTGAGACGGGTCCGCCGCGACGGCTCTGACCAGCGGATTCGTAGGGTTTCCCTACTCTGCGTTAGGGCTCTGTAAAGGTCCCTTCGGAACTGTTCCGGAGGGACCTTCAGGTGTTGTCTTCTTTTCTCAGCACCGGACAAAGCCGTCCGGGGCACCGATCGAGATTGCTGAAGGACCGCTGATGCCCGAGACGCTCGAAACCCCCACCACGCACCGCCGCGTGCGGGTCTGGTTCGGCGCTCACCCGATCGCGGACCACACCGCCACCGCGGAGCAGGCGGCGCAGTACGAGGAAGCCATGCGGCGGCGGTTCGCCTCCCTCCGGGTGACGAGCGAGCCGGTGCTGGTGGACAACCGGGCCGACAACACCGCGGAGCCGGGACGATGACGACCCGGCCGACGGTGCTCGGCTACGTCCGGGCCGACGCGCTGAGCTGCGCGGAGGAGCTGGCCGCGGCGACGGACTCCCTCGTCGCCTTCGCCAGCGCCGAGGGATTCACCCTCGGCACCGTGTACACCGAGCGCGACGCGGCCGAGTCCGCGGCCTTCCACGCACTGCTCGAAGAGGTGAAGCGGACCGACGTCCGCGCCGTCGTCGTACCGACGATGAATCACCTCGGCCCGGTCGGCACCCCGGCGGCGATGCGGCAGCACCTCGAGTTCCACCAGGCGCACGTCTGGGCGGTCGACTCGAGATAACTCCACACAGGCAAGCGGAGCTGACGTCTTGACCCCTGCATCGGCGTCGGTTCCGCTCTCCACCTCCACAGCTGCACCGGGGATGCCCGGGCGGTAGTGGACCACCAAGGCCCCACCGGCTGCTACCGGTGGGGCCTTGTCGTACGGCGGTACCGCGCCCGGCCGCCGTACGTCGTATGGCGGGCGGCCGGGGCTCAGGCGACGATCTTGTAGCCGTAGCGCTTCATGACCGTGGCGACGGCGGAGTCGAAGGCGCCCGTGGCCTCGAGCTTGAAGTGCTGCTGCACCTTGCGGATCACCCGCTGGAAGTGCAGGTGCCACGGCACTCCCCTGGGCGGGACCGTCTCCGCCGCCGTGATCGCTCCGACCCGCGGATGCGCGGCCCAGGCGATCACCCGGGCCCGGTCCGCGCCCCACGCCCCGGTCATCACATCGTGCGTCCGGGCGTGCTCCATCGCGCCGAGCGAGATGGTCGAGTCCGGCACCGGCTGGGCCGGCGGGTGCGCCTTGAGGTAGAGCTCCCAGGTCATCCCGTAGTACCCGGGCGGCCCGTCGTCCTTGCCCCGGTTGGCCAGCCCGTTCCGCTTGCGGCGGTACTCGGCGACCTGGTGTGCCGCGCCCCGCGACAGATCCTTGTCGCCGATCGCCATCGCGTGCACGTGGTACGGCCAGTTGCCCTGGGCCGGCGTACGCAGCCAGGCCGCGAATCCGACCTGCCGCAGCGCCTTCACCACCGCCACCCGCTGCGCCGGACTCTTCGACGCGACGTCGATGTCCACCGCGCCGCCACCGTCGTGGGTGCCTGCCGACGCCGCGACGCCACCCTTGTTGTACGAGCCCTGCACGATCGCGAACTTCGACCTGTACAGCTTCTCCGCGGCCTCGATCATCGCCACGGTCCGCTTGTTCAGCTGCTTGCCCCGCCAGACGATCCTTGCTTCAGGCATCTGCTTCCCCGAGCGCCGCGGTGACGATCAGGTCCGCGTCCTCCGCGGCTCCGAGTGCCTCCAGCTCGTCCAGGTCGTCGTCGATCAGCTCGTCGTCGAACACCATCCCGGTTTCCCTCCCCCTGACGTCCGCGGCCTCCCCCGGCGCACGGAATCGCCGACCAGCGTAGGCGCGGCGAGGGTCGCGGTCCATGCCCGTCCGGACACCGAAGGTTCGGGGAACGTCAAGATGTGGCCGGGTGTGCGTGGCGGTAGGTGTGATGGCGCGGCGGGTGGGGTACCAGTAGGAGGTCCCGCGGTTCGGTCAGTGCCATTCGGGCATGGGTGGTGTTCACCGAGCCGCGAGTTCTCCCACTGAGGGGCGGGAGAACGACCGGTCCGGCGGGCGACTCCAACGGAGCGCCCGCCGAGTCCGGCTCCACTCCATCAACGTCACCGCCACGACACGGTGACGACGTAGGCGGCCGGAGCACCCACGTTAAGTAGTTGTTCCTGGCGGTCCTCTTACCTAGCCTCCACTGAGTGATCGACGTACCGGAGGGGTTTCTCGGGATGCCGCGCTGGTGGCGGGAGGGGGCCGCGTGGCTGGAGGGGTTGCCCCGGGCGGTGGAGCGGCAGTGTGCGGTGTGGGGGTTGAGCGTCAGCGGTGACGTCGCGTACGGGTCCAACGCGATCGTGGTGCCGGTGGGCGAGTTCGTGTTGCGGATGACGCCGCCCGGGCCTGAGGTCGAGGACCAGGTGCGGGCGCTGCGGTGGTGGGACGGGCGGGGGATGGTGCTGTTGTACGACGTCGACCTCGACGCCGGTGCGATGTTGCTGGAGCGGTTGTCGACGCCGTTGACGAACAGGCCGGTCGACGAGGCGGTCGCCGTACTCGGGCAACTCATGCGGCGGCTCGCCGTACCGGCGCCGGAGGATGCGCCGTCGACCGCGGTGCTCGTGGCTGAGCGGTCGGCGGAGTTGGAGCGCGAGTGGGACCGGTTGGGCCGCCCGTTCGACGTCGGCATCCTGCGTGAGGCGCTCGCCGTGGCACCGGCTCTCACCGAGACCACGTCGGACCTGGCGGTCAACGGGGACCTGCACTCCGACCAGGTGCTCGCGGGTACGCGCGAGGAATGGCTGACCGTCGACCCGGTGCTGTTGCGCGGTGACATCGAGTACGACCTGGCACGGGTGCTCTGGACCCGGCTCGACGAGATCACCGACATCCCCGCGCACTTCGACATCGCCGTACGCGAAGCGGGCCTGGACCGCGATCGCGCCCGCGACTGGGTCGTCTTCCGCACGGTCGACTACTGGCTCTGGGGCCTCTCCGCCGGCCTCACCGAAGACCCCCTCCGCTGCGCCCGCCTCCTGTCGTCCCTCTGACCTCGCACTACCCCAGAGTCGTGAGCTCGACCGGGACCTGGCAGCTCGAGGCGGCGTTCATTCGCCGGGTGATCGGGTAGCCCTCGACCGTCGGTACGGCGTACGACGGCTCGACGCCTGCCGCGAGCTCGACCACGGCCCGTTCACGCAACGACATGATCGCCTTCCAGTCCTCCAACCAGCGCCTGGACGGCACATCCCCGTCCAGGCGCTGGTCACCGACCTCGTAGACCTCCTCGAGGAAGTCCCAGATCGCCTGGTTCTGCCGCCTGATGGCGGCGACCCGGACCTCCACCGCGGTGTCGTGCGGTACGGCGGCCGCCTGCACCTCGTCGGTCATCGTCCGGCAGGCGGCCGCGATCGCATCCTCGACCACCGGGTCGTCGATGGAGTCGATGTGGTCGGTTGATGTACCTCCACAACCCGATCCCGGATCCCACCAGGAATCCTCCGCCGACCAGGACGATCACGGACCAGATCAGGAGCTGCACTCCCCGCCGCTGCACGGCATGAGGGTAGTGGTGTCAGTGGGCTGGGGCGAAGTCGTGGAAGCCGATGACTTTGGTGATGCGGCCGTCGTCGGTGCGGAGGACGATGTCGGTGCCGCCGGCGAGGGGTTCCTGGCCTTCCGCCTTCAGGTGCCAGGTCCAGCGGAGGTAGGTGTGGTGCTCGTCGATGTCGCCGATGCGGACGAACTTCAGACCGGGGAACATCTGCTGGGCGCCGCCGACCAGCTTGTTCAGGTCGTCGTGGCCGGTCGCCTCGAAGCTCGGGTCGACGAACGTCGCGTCCGCCGTCCAGCTCCCCTCGATCAGCTGGGCCCGGCGGTCGGCATCGGCCTCGTTCCACATCGCGAAGTACTGGTCGGCGAGAGCGTTGGCGTTCATGGTTTCCTCCTCGGAAGTTCGGATGACCAGAACCTTGCCGCCGCCCGCCGCCTCCGGTCGATGACCTTGGAGGTAATGGCGGTGACCACCCCAGCGGTTACGGTCGGAGCATGGCAGCGACGATCGAGGAGACGTTCCAGCGTCCGGTGGGTGAGCTTCTGCGCGGCTGGCGGGAGCGCCGCCGGCTGAGCCAGCTCGAACTGGCGAACCAGGTCGAGGTGTCGACGCGGCACGTGAGTTTCGTGGAGACCGGCCGGTCGAAACCGAGTCGGGAGATGGTGCTCCGGCTGGCCGACCAGCTCGACGTACCCCTGCGCGACCGCAACCAGCTGCTGCTGGCCGCCGGCTACGCGCCGGTGTACAGCGAGGCGTCGCTGCACTCGCCGTCGATGCTGGCGATCCGCGCGACGCTGCGCCGGTTGCTGAAGGCGCACGAGCCGTACCCGGCGCTCGTCGTCGACCGCTGGTGGAACATCGTCGAGCACAACGCCGGGATCAGCATCTTCACCGCGGACGTCGACGAAAAGTTGCTCAGGGCACCGATCAACGCGCTCCGGCTCACCCTGCACCCCGACGGCCTGGCCCGCCGCCTCACCAACCTGGCCGACGTCCGCGCCTCCGCACTCGCCGCCCTGCAACGCCAGGTCAACAGCACGGCCGATCCCGAACTCCAGGACCTGTACGACGAACTCCGCGAGTACGCCGCCGGTGACAAACCCGTCCACCCCGCGCCGAACGAGGTCGTCGTACCGATGAATCTGCGGCACGAGGGACAGGACCTGTCCCTGCTCACCACCATCGCGACATTCGGTACGCCGCTCGACGTGACCGTCTCGGAGTTGATGATCGAGTCGTTCTACCCGGCCGACGAGTCGACCGCCGAGTTCCTGCGGCGACTGTCATGACGCAGCCTCCGTCGACGCAGGAAGCCGACACCATCGCGCTGCATCTCGGGTTCCTCGACTACTACCGCGGCGTGATCGGGACCAAGCTGAACGGGATGAGCGAGGCCGACCTGCGGTCGAGCCGGCTGCCGTCCGGGTGGTCGCCGCTCGAACTGCTCCGGCACCTGGTCTACATGGAAAGACGCTGGCTGCGCTGGGGTTTCGACGGCGAGCAGGTGGACGAGCCGTGGGGCGACTCCGGTGGTGATCCCGACGGACGTTGGGTGGTCGGGCCGGAGGACACCCTTCCCGAGCTGCTCGCCCGGTTGCACGAGGGTGGCGAGACCACGCGGCGTCTGGTCACCGGGGTCGATCCCGCCACCCGTGCTGCGACCGGCGGCCGGTTCGCCGAGGATCCGCCGACGCTGAACTGGATTCTGTTCCACGTGTTGCAGGAGTACGCGCGGCACGCCGGCCATCTGGACGTGGTCCGCGAACTCGCGGATGGGGTCACCGGTGAGTAGGAGCTCGCATTCGCCTACTCACCGGTGACCCCAGGAGATTCCCTACCGGCTTGAGGAGGGGTGACCGGTGGGGAAGGCGGTCGGGAAGCTCGGGGTCTCGGTGGGGAGGCTCGGCTTCGCGGTCGGGAACGAGGGCTTCGCGGTCGGGAACGTCGGCTGCTTGCCCGGGTCGGCGGTGACCTCGGCCTCGACCTTGCCGGAGACCGTCACGGTCGGCACGGCCGGCGTCGGCGCGGACGGCTTGCCGCTTGGAGTCGGCAGCGACGGCTTGCCCGGCAGCGACGGCGTCGGCACGGGCGCGGACGGCTTCTCGGTCGGTACGCCGTGCACGCAGTCGGGGAGCGTCGGGGTCGGAACGGGCTTGCCCGGCAGCGACGGCGTGGCCGACGGCACCGAGGGCTTCCCGCTCGGCGTCGGAACCGGCACCGACGGCAGGGTCGGCTTGGTGGTCGGCAGCGAAGGCTTGGTGGTCGGCAAAGAAGGCTTGGCCGGCAGCGAGGGCTGAGTCGTCGGCACGGACGGCGTGCTCGGCAGCGTCGGCTTGCCCGTCGGGAGGCTGGGCGTCGCGGTCGGGATCGTCGGCTTGTCCGGCGTCGGCAGTGACGGCCTGGTCGTGGGGATGCTCGGCGTACCAGGCAGCGAAGGCTTGGCCGTCGGCACGGACGGCTTCGACGGCAGCGAGGGCTTGCCGCTGGGCATGGACGGCGCGGTGGGCGTCGCCGGCTGCTGGTTCGGGTCGATCGTCTTGTTCACCGACACGGTGACCGTCGGCAGCACCGGCTTGGAGGGCAGGCAGGTCGGGTCGACCGACGGCTTCGGGGTGTCGGACGGAACCACGACCTGCGGCACCGGCGGCTTGCCGTCACCGGCCAGCAGGTTCTTGGCGGCGGAAGGACCGCCGACCGCGGCGGACACCGTCGCGACGGTGCCGGCCAAGGCCGTCACGCCCGCCGCGGCCAGTCCACGGCGGAGCCAGGCCAGCCGCTTGCCACGACGCATCAACTCGGCGGCGTCCGGCTGCCAGGGCTCCAGGTCGTACTCGAGCGCACTGCGTACCCGCTGCTCGTCACTCATCAGTGTCCTCCAACTCCTGTTTCGATCAGGTCGGGTGCCAGACGCAGCTTGGCCAGCGCACGGGACGCCGTACTCTTCACGGTCCCGGGTGCCATGCCGAGCAGGTCGGCGGTCTCGGCCTCGGAGAGATCCTGCGAGTAGCGCAGCGCGACCACGGCTCTCTCCCGCACGGTCAGACCGGCGAGCGCCGAGAGCACGGCCTCCCTGGTCTGGACCTCGCCGGCGAAGTCCGCCACCGCTCGCTGGTCCCAGTCGTTGCTCACCGGGTCGCTGGGAACCTCGTTGTTCCAGCGCCTCCGGGTCTGGGAGAGGAACCGGTTGACCAGGACCCGGCGTACGTAGCGCAGCGGGTCACCGTCCAGCCGGTGCCATTTCGGATAGGACCGCATCAACGCCTGCTGCACCAGGTCCTCGGCGGTGTGCCGATCGCCGCACAGCATCTCCGCGAAGCGGAGCAAGGGCGTCGACTGCGCCACGACGAAGCGCTCGAAGTCGGCGTCCGCGGTCCGGGTCATCGAATCTCCTCTGCCTCTGTCACACCGGTCCAAACCCGCTGGGTGATCGATCAGGTTCTGTCCGTACACCAACTCCTTCGAAGAAATTTATTCACGGCCTATACAGAAGCCCAGTTGATTTGTCACATTGGGTGAACGACGCATCACACCTTCACCGCCCCGGAGGTCACCGCCATGCGTATCACCCGCAGGACGAGGCTCGCCGCCGGCCTGGTCGCGGCCCTCGCGATCGCCACCGCCACACTTCCCAGCACCGCCGCTCCCACCGATCCGGTCGCGGTCGCGGCGCAGCCCGTCGAGGGATCCAGCAACGTCCGGATCGAGGGCAGCCGGATCATCCTCGGCAGCGCCCCGGCCGCGGTCGGTTCGAGCGAGATCAGGCAGCGTTCCGGCCTGGCAGAGCTCGCCCCGGTCCGGTTTGCCGCCGCCACGTCGGCCGTCGTCGTCGGCTACACCGCCGGTACGCCGGACGGTTCGTCGGCCGAGGTCGACGTACGGGCCTGGGTGCAGGACAAGTGGACCGAGTGGACGCCCGCACGGTCCGGTACGCCGACCGCCCTCCCCGGTCCGAGCGACCAGGTCCAGCTGCGGATCATCGTCAGCGCTCCACCGGCCGGCGGCAACCCGTGGGTCGGCGACGTGACGGTGCAGCCGACCGACAAGGTCGACCCGAGCAGGATGAGCATCCAGGCCGCGCCGCTGAAGTCCCGCGTCTTCGCCACTCGCGAAGGTCTGGTCGGAGGTACGACGGCCAACGGCCATGTGATCGTGAACCGCGACCACTTCGTCGCACTGCCGTCGCGCCGTGGACTGTCCGCCAACGGTTCCGGCACCTACTCGGTCAAGGTGTGCACGGCTTCCCGGTGCGCGTTCGAGCCGGTGTGGGACGTCGGGCCGTGGAACACCAAGGACGACTACTGGAACCCGAGTGCGATCCGCGAGATGTGGAAGGACCTGCCGCAGGGCAAGCCGGAGGCGCAGGCGGCGTACCAGGACGGGTACAACGGCGGTAAGGACCAGTTCGGCCGGACGGTCGCCAACCCGGCCGGGATCGACCTCGCGGACGGGACCTTCTGGGACGCGCTGGCGCTAACGAACAACGCGTGGGTCGACGTGACCTACCTGTGGACCGGCGACGGCGGCCGTGGCACGGTGGCCATCTCGTCCGGCTACCTGAACGTGCGGAACGCGGCCAGTTCCTCCGGAGCGATCGTCGGCATGGCGGGCAAGTCGGCCCAGGTGACGGTCGAGTGCCAGACGACCGGCCAGAGTGTCACCGGCTCCCAGGGCACCAGCAACATCTGGCTCCGTGTGCACCCAGGCATGTACGTCGCGAAGGCCTGGATCTCGGCCGGCACCTTCGCCTCCTGCTGACCCGATCCACTCCCGTACGCCGCTCTACCCGGCGTACGGGAGTGTTCTGTTCAGCAGCCGTGGCTGACCTGAGCGCAGGTGTCGTCGCCCCAGACCAGTAGGAACGTCCGCAGCGACCTGCCGTTCGTTCCGAACAGCGTGACCTTGATCATCGGGCCGGGATCGGACGTGGCAGGGGTACGGCGTCGGCGGCGAGGCGGACGCGGTTGCGGCCGGCGGCCTTGGCCGCGTACATGGCCCGGTCGGCCCGGAGCAGCAGGTCGTCGACCGTGATCCCGTCGGCCGGGTAGACGGCGACGCCGATCGACACGGTGAGGTGGAAGGTGTCCGGATCGAGGTCCGGGTCGTCCAGGACTCCCGCGCACATCGCGGCGAGCGGGCTGGCGGCGACCGCGTTGCGGAGCCGGTCCGCGGTCACGGTCGCGTCGTCGAGCCCGGTGCCGGGCAGGGCGATCACGAACTCCTCGCCGCCGAACCGGCCGATCACGTCCTTCGCCCGGATCGCGCTGCGCAGGATCGTCGCGACCGCCCGCAGCGCCTCGTCGCCGACCAGGTGACCGTGCCGGTCGTTGACCTGCTTGAAGTGGTCGATGTCGATGAGCAGCACCGCCATCGGCTCGTTCTGGTTCCGCGCGGTCCGCAGCATCTCCTCGGTCCGCCGCCGCCACCAGTCGACCCGGGTCAGGCTCGTCTTCGGATCGGTCTGCACCTCGGACTCGAGTTGGGTGAGCAGCAGTGCCCGCTGCGCGGTCAGCGTGACCGGGATCGCCACGAACGCGAACCACGGGCTGACCAGGCAGGCCGCCGCCAGCAGGCAGCCGAGCGTCGCAGCGGTGACGTCGGTGCACAGGTCGTCCGTCCCGCCGAAGGCCTCACGCCAACTGCTGCCGGGGATGATCAGCGAGATCGCCAGGCCGCACAGCACCGTGTCGGTGGCGACGTACGCCGTCGCCGCGGCGACCATCGACACGACCAGGCTGAGCCCGTCGCCTCCGGTCAGCCCACTGACGGCCAGGAACACGACGTGCGCGGCGCCGACCGCGAGCACGTGGACCGCGGTCGAGAACGCCCAGCGGTACGGGATGCACCTGCCGGCCCGGATCCGCCACCAGCTCCGGAGCAGGACGGCGACCAGGATGGCGAGCGCGGGGTGGAGCACGATCGCGGCCGCGATCATCCAGGCCGGGGCCAGGTCCTTGTGCAACGCGCCGCCGCGACGGCGCCGGTTCTCCACCCGGCGGGCGCCCTCGACCGAGATCAGCGCCGACACGGTCAGCGCGAACACCACGTCGAGGCCGCGCCAGCTCGGCAGATCGGTGAAGGCCTGGACGCCGTACCCGATCGCGGCGAGGTCGACGAGCACGACAACAGCGAACGCCGGGACCGTCAGGGTCCACAGCGCCCAATGCCGAACCGCTCGCCTACTCTGCGCAACCATCACGTCACACCGTACGACGAGTGAGCATTCCGTCCCAATCCGCGACGGCGCGCTGTGGATGACGATGTGGAAACGATGCGCAGTGCCTGCGAGTTCAGTCGTTTGATCAACAATCGAACGCCGGAAACCCTGCAGCACAAGCAAAAATTGGGACCGTCCGGTTCCGGAACTCCGGCCGGGCGAGTCCCGCCACCGACCGGTTCAGCGGCGGCGGCGGGCGGCGCCGAAGAGGCCGCGGACGATCTCGCGGCCGGCGGAGCGGGCGAACTGCTTGAAGGCCGACGAGCCGATCACCTGCTCGACCATGGACTTCTCCTGCTTCTGCGGCCGCGGCCGCAGCTCTGGTGCCTGTTCGGCCTGCTCCTCGGCTTCGGCCTGCTCGGCACCGGCCTGCACCTTGGCGGCGAGCTTCTCGTACGCCGACTCGCGGTCGATCACCTCGGTGTACTTCGCGTTGTTCGGCGACGCCTGCACCGACGCGGCCAACTGCTCGGCCGTGGCCGGCGCCATCAGTGACTGCGGCGCCCGCAGGCGGGTCCAGGCGACCGGGGTCGGGGCGCCCTTCTCGTTCATCACCGTGACGACGGCCTCGCCGATGCCGAGCTGGGTCAGCACCTCCTCCAGGTCGTACGACGAACTCGGGAACGTCGACACCGTCGCCTTCAGCGCCTTCGCGTCGTTCGGCGTGTGCGCCCGCAACTGGTGCTGCACCCGCGAACCGAGCTGCGCCAGCACGTCGTCCGGCACGTCCTTCGGGGTCTGGGTGACGAAGAAGACGCCGACACCCTTCGACCGGATCAGCCGGACCGTCTGTGCGATCGACTCCAGGAAGGGCTTCGACGCGTCCTTGAACAGCAGGTGCGCCTCGTCGAAGAAGAACACCAGCTTCGGCTTGTCCACGTCGCCGACCTCGGGCAGGTCGTGGAACAGGTCGGCCAGCAGCCACATCAGGAAGGTGGAGAACAGCGCCGGCCGGTCCTGCAGGTTGGGCAGCTCGAGCAGCGAGATGACGCCCTTGCCGTCACGTTGCTGCATCAGGTCCGCGGTGTCGAACTCGGGCTCGCCGAAGAACGCGTCGGCCCCCTGGTCGGCGAACCCGATCAGCGCCCGCAGGATCACCCCGGCGGTCGCGGCGGACAGCCCGCCGAGCTCCTTCAGGTCGGCCTTGCCCTCGTCGCTGGTCAGGTGGGTGATGACCGCGCGCAGGTCCTTCAGGTCGAGCAGCGTCAGGCCGTGCTTGTCTGCGTAGTGGAAGATCAGGCCGAGCGAGGACTCCTGGACGTCGTTGAGCCCGAGCACCTTGGACAGCAGCACCGGACCGAACGACGTGATCGTCGCCCGGATCGGGATGCCGGTGCCCTGGCCGCCGAGCGCGTAGAACTCGGTCGGGAACCCGGTCGCGGTCCACTGCTGGCCGATCGTCTCGGTCCGGGCCAGCAGCTTCTCGCTCTCCTGCCCGGGCTGCGAGATACCGGACAGGTCGCCCTTGATGTCCGCGGCGAACACCGAGACTCCGGCCGCGGACAGCTGTTCGGCCATCAGCTGCAGGGTCTTCGTCTTACCGGTACCGGTCGCTCCCGCGACCAGGCCGTGCCGGTTCACCATCGACAACGGGATCCGGACCGCCGCCTCCGGTTTCGGCTCGTCCCCGGCCAGCAGCGCGCCGAGCTCGATCGCCGCCCCTTCGAACGCGTACCCCTGCTTGACGGTCTCCACGACGTCGGCTGTCTCGGCCATCAGCGTGCCTTTCCCCGGTTCGACGAACTACCCGCTGCGCATGCTAGTGCCCTCAGGCGTGGTCGCGAGAGTATCCACACCTGAGGGCACCGGAGGAGCTCAGCGCATCACGACGACCCGGGTCGGGCTCGCGGCGAAGGTCCAGATGGTGGCCGCCATCGATCTCGACACCCGGATGCAGCCGTGCGACGCGCGGTAGTTCGTCCCGAGCAGCCAATCCGGGTGGATCTGCGTCCCCGTCGACTTGTACGTCGGGATCTGGTGGAACCCGATGCCACACGGCGCGAACCGAACGAAGTAGTTCAGGTACAGCCGTCCGCCGTCGGTGTTCCGCAGGATCCGGGCGGCCCGGCCACACTTGGATCCGCTGGTGTACGTCCCGGCCCGCAGGTAGCGCGGGTTGTCGATGATCCCGCCCTGGCGGACGATCTTGCCGCGGGCATCGATCAGCCAGACCCAGTTCTGCGACTGGCTGATGACGATCCGGCGGCCGCTCCCGGACCGGGCCGGCACCGGCCGGACGTCGCAGCGCTTGGCCGTGCTCGCCATCAGCCGCGAGTACGTCGTACCGCTCAGGGAACCGTTCTGGGTGAGCCGGTTGGCCGACTGGAACCGGACCGTGGCGGCCTGGGTCATCGCGCCGACCCTGCCGTCGACCGGGCCGGCGGTACAGCCGAGCCGGTTCAGCCGGGTCTGGGCGGCCTTCGTCTGGGTCACGGTCAGTGCGTCGGCCGGCAGCGTCGTACCGGCGGTGACGAGCGCGACCGTGGCGGCCGCGAGTCCGAGTTTGGCAAGAATTCGCATACGGTTTACCCCCTCGCTCGTGGCCGCGGCGAACCGCGCCCACATCTCCCTGTCCCTGTGGGACGCCGACCGTGCCCGAAAGGTTGAGCCGCGTGACCGGACTGTTCCGGTGACATTCACGACCTCTCACAAGACCTCTTACCCCGCTAGACTTCGGGGGGTGATCTTCAAGCGCGTCGGGGACGAACGGCCGTACCCGGACCACGGGCTCAAGCCCAAGGACTGGTCCGCGCTGCCGCCACGGCAGGTGCGGCTGGACGAGCTCGTCACGACCAAGGGCACCCTGGACCTGGCCGCGCTGCTCGACGAGGACTCCACCTTCTACGGCGACCTGTTCGCCCACGTCGTCGAGTGGAAGGGCGAGATGTTCCTCGAGGACGGTCTGCACCGCGCCCTGCGCGCCGCGCTGCAGCAGCGTTCCGTTCTGCACGCCCGGGTCCTGGTCGTGGACTGATCCCATGGCCGCCATCCATCCGCAGCCGAGGCCGCACTCGCGGATTCACTGGCGTACGCCGATCACGATGGTGATCCTGCTCGGCATCCTCGTCGGCGGCGCGTGGTGGGGATGGAACTCACTGATCAACAGCAGCGCCGAGCCGACCTGCGTCGAGCAGAAGCTGCCGAACAACCGCCTCGTGCCCAAGCAGGTCGTGGTCAACGTCTACAACGGCGGCGCCAAGGCCGGTACGGCGGCTGCCGTTGCCGACGTGCTCAAGAAGCGCGGATTCCACGTGGCCAAGATCGCGAACGAGCCGAAGGGCGACAAGGTCGACGTCGTCGCGGTGCGCGGCGCCGCAGACAACTCGCCTGAGCTGCTGCTGGTGGCCGGCCAACTCCGGCAGAAGGCGCTCGTCGTCGGTGACGGGCGCACCGACCACACCGTCGACCTGGTCGTGGGCGCCGGCTACACCAGCCTGAAGCCGAAGGGCCTGGCCTCCGTGACGGTCCCGCCGGACTCGACGGTGTGCCTCCCGGTCATCCACACCCCGCAGCCGATCCCCTCGGGCCAGAACCCGAACTGACCTCAGCCCCGGGCGTGGCCGGTCACCGTGCCTCGCGCCCTCGCTCACCGAACCAGCCGGCCAGGCGGCCGGCGCGGGAGACGGCCCGCAGGCGGCGCACGGTCTGGTCGCGGACCGGGCTGGGAGCCACCACGAGGAGCGAGTCACCGGCCCGCAGGACGGTCCGCAGGTCGGGGACGAAGGCCCGGTCGCCGCGGATGATCAGGGAAACCGAGACGCCGCTCGGGAGCCGGAGTTCGCCGATCTCGACGCCGGCCAGCCGGGATTCGCTGGGCACGTGCACCTGGAGCATGTCGGCGCCGAGCGACTCCAGCGGCGCAACGTCGATGTCCACCTCGTATGCCGCGTTCTCGTCCAGCACCGTGAGCCGCCGGGCCACCCAGGGCAGCGACGGCCCCTGGAGCAGCGTGAACAGCAACACCAGCACGAACACCACGTCGAAGATCCGGTCCGCCTGCGGCACACCCTCGGCCAGCGGGATGGTCGCCAGCACGATCGGCACGGCCCCGCGCAGCCCTGCCCACGAGATGAACGCCTGCTCGTTCCACGGCAGCCGGAAAGGCAACGCCGACAACCCGACCGCCGCAAACCGCCCGATCACGGTCACGGCGATCCCGATCACCAGCGCGACGACGGCGTCGTTCCACCCGATCCGGCCGGGCGACGCGAGCAGGCCGAGCATCACGAACAGCCCGATCTGCGCCAGCCAGGCGATCCCGTCCACGAACGACCGGGTCGCCATCCGGTGCGGCAACTCGGCCCGGCCGAGGACCAGCGACGTCACGTAGACCGCCGCGAACCCCGACACATGGAGCAGTACGGCGCCACCGGCGTACGAGATGATCGCCAGCGACAGGATCGCCAGCGGGTAGAGACCGGCGGAGCCGAGTGCGACCCGGCGGATCAGGCGGACGCTGATCCAGCCGATCAGGAACCCGAACAGGGCACCGACGACCAGCTCGTAGATCACCAGTCCGCTGAAGTGGAGCAGACCCTTCTCGCTGACCTCGCCGGTGCTGACCAGGGTGACCAGCAACACGGTCGGCGCGTCGTTCAGACCCGACTCGGCCTCCAGCGCACCCCGCAACCGCGGCCGGATCGGGACCCTGCGCAGGACCGAGAAGACCGCCGCGGCGTCCGTCGGCGAGGTGACGGCCCCGAGCAGTACGGCGATCTGCCAGTCCAGCCCGAGGCCGTAATGCGCCACGCAGGCGACCACCCCGACACTGATCGCCACGCCGAGAGTCGCCAGCACGACGCCCAGCGGCATCACCGGCCGTACTTCGTTCCACCGGGTGGTCAGACCGCCCTCGGTCAGGATCACCACCAGCGCCGCGAAACCGAGCGCGTGGGCCAGTTGGGCGTCCTCGAAGTGGATCCCACCCGGTCCCGACTCGCCGAGCAGCAGCCCCATCAGCAGGTAGATGAGCAGCGAAGGGAGCCCGAGCCGCCCGGTCAGCCGGACCGCGACGATCGCGACCAGCAGCACCGCCGCCCCGGCCAGCAGAATCCGGTCCAGCTCCGCAACGTCCACGTGGGGCCCTCTCCCGCATCAGGTCCCGAGAGACGAAAACCCTGACGCATCACACAGCATCAGGGTCTCCGGTCTTGCTCCGCCCGCGAGGACGGTTGGCGGTGGCGGAGGGATTTGAACCCTCGGACGGGGGTTGCCCGTCACGCGCTTTCGAGGCGCGCTCCTTCGGCCGCTCGGACACGCCACCGCCGGAGAGGCTATCAAGGTCTGTGCCGGATAAAGAAATCGCGGAGCCGCGCACCGGCTGCGTCGGCCATCACACCGCCCACCACCTCGGGCCGGTGGTTCAGCCGGCGGTCCCGGACGACGTCCCACAACGACCCCACCGCGCCCGCCTTCTCGTCGTACGCCGCGAAGATCAGCCGGTCCAGGCGGGACAGAACGATCGCACCGGCGCACATCGTGCAGGGCTCCAGCGTGACGACCAGGGTGCAGCCGCTCAGCCGCCACTCACCGAGGTGCCGGGCCGCCTCCCGGATCGCGAGGATCTCGGCGTGCGCGGTCGGGTCACCGGTCGTTTCCCGCTCGTTGTGCCCGCGGCCGATCACCTGGCCGTCGGCGTCCACGACGATCGCCCCGACCGGTACGTCGGGCAGCGCCTTCTCGCCTTCCTCCAGCGCGAGCGTCATCAGCCGGGCCCACTCCCGCTGGAGCGCCGGACTAACCAACGGCCTCGATCGCCTCGTGGAACTGGTTGCCGAAGCCAAGCGCCTCGGCGATCTCCTCCAGCATCTCCTCCGGGTAGAGGTCGACGTCGTCGCACAGCGCGCCGAGGTCCATCGCGCTCATGCCGAGGTCGGCGATGATGCCGAGGTCGCCGGCCGGGACCTGCTCGTCCTCGTCGTCGGCCAGCGGGATGTCGAGTTCGTCGACCACCTGCCGCGCGAGCGGCCACTCGGTCGCCGCGGTCACGTCGGAGATCAGCAACCGGGCCCGGCCGCCGACGACCCGGATCAGGATGAAGAAGTCCTCGTCGACGGAGATCATCCCGAGCACACCGGACTCCCCCGGGTAGCGCCGCAGCGCCGACACCAGGGCGGACAGGTCGGGTTCACCGCGCAGTACCAGCGGCGTGACGGTCCAGACCCCGTCCTCGGTGTAGGCGGCGACCGCGAAGTCGAGATCGGTGGTCATCGGCTCTGCCGTGTCAGACACCGGTTCATCGTCGCAGACTCGCGCCGAACACGGGAGGTTTTCCGATCTCGACGCGGTATCAGTCCCCTGAACGCCCGGCGATCCGGGCCGCTGCCGCGGTCGGACCACGCCGAGCGGATCGGTGCGCGCGGCCGGCTCAATGGTGGTACGTCGCTCTGCGCATGGCCTCACGGAGCTGGCGGACCTTGGCGCGGCGTGGCGCGATCCGGTCGCGGAGCGCCCGGGCCTCCTCGAGCTCGCGGAGGAATGCGGCTCGTCGGCGCAGGCGGTCGAGCTGTTCGGGCGTCTTGCCGGCGTTCTGGGTCATCGGCGTACTCCCTGGGGCGGGCAGGGTGACTTCCGGTGCACTTTCCAGTCTGACAGCGAGCACGGTTTCCCGCCGCGAATCGCCGACGGTACCGTTCCGGCTTATGCAGATCCTCGTCGTGGACCACCCGCTCGTCGCCCACAAGCTCACCGCACTGCGGGACGAGCGCACGGACTCGCCCACCTTCCGCCGGCTGACCGAGGAACTCGTCACGCTGCTCGCCTACGAGGCGACCCGCGACGTCCGGACCGGACCGGTCACTGTGCAGACCCCGGTCGCCGAGGCCCAGGGCGTCAAGCTGACCGCGCCGAAACCGCTCGTCGTACCGATCCTGCGCGCCGGTCTCGGCATGCTCGAGGGGATGACGCGACTGCTGCCGACCGCGGAGGTCGGGTTCCTGGGGATGATCCGCAACGAGGAGACGCTGACCGCGTCGACGTACGCCGAACGGCTGCCGGAGGATCTGTCCGGACGGCAGTGCTACGTGCTCGACCCGATGCTGGCGACCGGCGGCACGCTGGCCGCGGCGATCCAGTTCCTGGTGGACCGCGGCGCCGACCACATCACCGCGATCTGCCTGCTCGCCGCCCCCGAAGGCGTCGAACGCATCGAGCGTGAGCTGGCCGAACTCGCCGTACCCTGCAACCTCGTCATCGCCGGCATGGACTCCCACCTCAACGAGAAGGGCTACATCGTGCCGGGACTGGGCGACGCGGGCGATCGGTTGTACGGCGTCGCCCAGTAGCCGAGCCGTTGCGGGAAGCAACAAACGGGTCAGATCAACTTGCTGCGGTAGAAGAGGTCGGCTCGGCGGTCGCCCGCGACGCCGGAGGCGAAACCGAAGTACAGCCGGGCCTTTCCGTCCGGACCGGCGTACACCGCGAGACCCTCGGCCTCCCGGTGGATCAGGTCGGCGCCGTCGAGCACGCGAACCGACTCGACGACCTGGCCGGTGTTGATGTCGTAGCACCACAGCTTCGACGTCGCCAGGTTCGGATCAGGGGCACCGGCGTACGCCTCACCCTCCCAGAGGTAGACGTACGAGCCGTACAGCGCCCAGCCCTGGAAGTCGATGCCGGCGGTCATCGCGGGCTGCTTGAACGACGCGAGCACGTTCGAGAAGTCACCGGCCCGCGCGGCCGCGAGTGAATACACGTTGATGTGCATCCCGTCGGGCAACGAGTAGCGCACCCCGAGCCGCCCGTGCCGCTGGTCGACCGAGGGAGTGAACACGCTGCCCGCCGCGACCGGCTTCCACTTCCGCAACCCCGGCGAGTCCTTGGTCAGCGTCACCCCGTCCTGCCACCGGAAGCGGGCGATCTGCCGGCCGCGCCCGTTCGCGGTGTCCACGTCCGTCTCGGTCCACAGGTACGTCGTACGCCCGGCAGTCTCGGCGCCGATCGACACGGCGTGGCCGAACCCGGTCAGGTACATGTGCCCGAGCACGTCACCGGCGAGGTTCAGCCGGGTCAGCGTGAGATCACCGGTGGCGCCCGGCCGGCCCGACCGCAACTGGCCGGTGAAGAGCCGCTGGTTCTCACTGTCGAACGCGAACGACTGCATCACGGTCACATCGGCCAGCGGCTTGCCGCGGAACAGTTCGCCACCCGGTCCGTCGAGGGCGAAGCGCCGGGTGGCCGGGAGGACGAGGGTGCCGGCGGCGGACGGCGATCCGACGGCACCGGCCGCGAGGATCGCGCCCGCGCCGGCGAGCAGGCTACGGCGGGAGAGGTTGTCCATAGCGCACGACGGTAAGCCGCTTACCGCGAACTGTCACCACTTCGAACAGAAGTTTCTGAGAAGTGATCAGCGATGAGTGTTAGAACGCGTACGGGAACTGCGACCAATCGGCCGGGCGCTTCTCCAGGAACGAGTCACGGCCCTCGGCGGCCTCGTCGGTGCCGTACGCGAGGCGAGTCGCCTCGCCGGCGAAGATCTGCTGGCCGACCAGGCCGTCGTCGATCAGGTTGAACGCGTACTTGAGCATCCGCTGAGCGGTCGGCGACTTGGCGCAGATCTTCTTGCCCCACTCCAGCGCGGTCGCCTCCAGTTCGGCGTGCGGAACGACCTTGTTGACCATGCCCATCCGGTAGGCGTCCTCGGCGCTGTACTCGTCACCGAGGAAGAAGATCTCCCGCGCGAACTTCTGCCCCACCTGACGGGCCAGGTACGCCGATCCGAACCCGCCGTCGAACGACGCCACATCCGCGTCGGTCTGCTTGAACCGGGCGTGCTCGGCGGACGCGAGCGTCAGGTCCGCGACCACGTGCAGGCTGTGCCCGCCACCCGCAGCCCAACCCGGTACGACGCAGATGACGACCTTCGACATGAAGCGGATCAGCCGCTGTACTTCGAGGATGTGCAGCCGGCCTGCCTTCGCCGGGTCGATGGTGTCGGCTGTCGTCCCCTCGGCGTACTTGTAACCGTCCTTGCCCCGGATCCGCTGGTCGCCGCCGGAGCAGAACGCCCAGCCGCCGTCCCGCGGCGACGGCCCGTTGCCGGTGAGCAGGACGCAGCCGACGTCGGTCGACATCCGCGCATGGTCGAGCACCCGGTACAACTCGTCCACGGTGTGCGGCCGGAACGCGTTGCGCACCTCGGGCCGGTTGAACGCGACCCGCACCACCCCGGCGTCGACGGCCCGGTGATAGGTGATGTCGGTCAGGTCGAATCCGTCCACCTGCTTCCAGGCCGACGGGTCGAAGATCTCGGAGACATGCGCGGCATCGGTCACGCTTGTGAGCCTAAATCAGGCCCGCGTTCGTCCGGCGCGAGGCCCGACGTCAGCGCCGCGCGGTGCTCTCCCGCAGGACGACCTCGGCCTTGAACGTCTCGGTCGTCGCCTCGCCACCCTCGATCGCGAGCTCGAGCGCCCGCCGTCCCATCTGCTCGAGCGGCAGCCGAACCGTCGTCAACCCGGGCCACACGTCCCGCAGCGTCGCGATGTCGTCGAACCCGGCAACACCAAGCTCCCGCGGTACGTCGACGCCGCGCGACCGCAGCGCGGACATCGCACCGACCGCCATCACGTCGTTCACCGCGAACACACAGTCCAGGTCGGTCTTGCGATCCAGCAGCGCTTCGGCGGCGGCGTACCCGCCGTCCCGGGTGAACTCGCCGGTCTCCACCGCGACCGGCTCCAGACCGGACTCCGCCAGACCGGCGACGAATCCTTCCCGCCGGTCCCGCGCGGTCGCCAGCGTGTCCGGTCCACCCAGGATGCCGAACTTCCGCCAGCCGAGGCCGGCCAGCGACCGGGCCAGCTCGGCCGCACCGGCCCGGTTGTCCGGCTCGATGGTGTGCGCCGGCATACCGGACTGACTCACCAGCGCCAGGCCGGCGCCGGAGTTGAGGAACGTCTCGATCTCGTTCGCCGTCCGGGCCAGGCTCTCCGGGTCGGTCCGGCGGCTGCCGATCATCACCGCGGCCCGGGCCCGCTGCGCGCGCAGCGAGGAAAGATAGGCGATCTCACGGTCGGCGTCACGGAACGTGCTGGCCATCATCACCAGCAGGTTGCGCTCGTCGGCGGCCCGCATCACACCGTTGGCGATCGCCGCGAAGTACGGGTCCTCGATGTCGTGCACCAGGATGCCGACCACGTTGGTCGACGACTTGGCCAGTGCCTGCGCCTGCGCGTTCGGGGTGTAGCCGAGCTCGTCCGCGGCGGCCTTCACCCGTTCCTGCAGTTCAGGACGGGGAACCCGGTCCCCGCCGTTGAGCACACGAGAAGCGGTCGCGACCGACACACCCGCGCGCTGAGCCACGTCCAGCAATGTCACCGGTGCTCGCAGATTCACTGGCCTACCCTTCCGTACTCTCCCCCTGGGTGGTGGCGGTCACCCTATCGGAACCAGTCCACCATCACGCTCCGTGGCTGGGAAGTGGCTGCCAATCTCGGCGGAATCTGGCTTTAGGCCTCCCGAGTGACTAGCCTTCCCAGCCATGACGACCGTCCGCGCCAGGGTGACCATCCTGGTCTCGTCCACCGTGCTCAGCCTCGGCGCCGTCACCGGCACCGCGTCGGCTGCCCGGTTGCCGGACGACCCGGGCTCGCCGGCCGCTGCGGCGCCGGCTCCGAGCCCCGCGGTACCGCCGTACGTCGACGCTGCCACCAAGAGCACCCAGCCGATCTACGACTACACCGACGCAGTACGGGAGTCCGTGTACGTCGACACCACGATGGATACCGACTCCGACGGCACGAACGACGTGGTCGCGGTCGACATCGTCCGACCCCGCGAGACCGACCTGACCGGGCTGCGCATCCCGGTGATCATGGACGCGTCGCCGTACTACTCCTGCTGCGGACGCGGCAACGAGAGCGAGAAGAAGACGTACGACGAGAACGGTGTCATCCGGAAGATGCCGCTGTTCTACGACAACTACTTCGTCCCGCGCGGGTACGCCGTCGTCGGCGTCGACATCGTCGGCACCGGCCGCTCGACCGGCTGCGGTGACGTCGGCGGCAAGGACGAGATCGACTCCGTCGTCGCCGTGATCGACTGGCTGAACGGCCGCAACACCGCGCACACCGCGGACGGTGAGGACGTCGAGGCGACCTGGGCCAGCGGCGCAGTCGGCATGATCGGCAAGTCGTACGACGGCACGCTCGCGAACGGTGTCGCGGCCACCGGGGTCGACGGCCTGAAGACGATCGTGCCGATCTCGGCGATCTCGTCGTGGTACGACTACACGCGATCCGGCGGGGTGCCGTACTCCGACGACTACATGCCCTGGCTCGGCAATTACGTCGGCCACGACACGCCCGCGTGCGACGCCGTACGGGCCGATCTCGGCGACAACGACGATGACGACACCGGCGACTACACGTCGTTCTGGGCCGAACGCGACTACACCAAGGACGCGTCGAAGGTGAAGGCGTCGGTCTTCATCACCCACGGCCTGGGCGACTACAACGTCCAGACCAACCACTTCTCCCAGTGGTGGACCGCACTCGCGAAGCACAACGTGCCGCGCAAACTGTGGCTCGGCCTCGAGGACCACGTCGACCCGTTCGAGTTCCGCCGCGAAGAATGGGTGGACGAACTGCACCAGTGGTTCGACTACTGGCTGCAGGGCCTGCAGAACGGCGTCATGAAGGAGCCGATGGCCTCGGTCGAAACGGCGCCCGACGTCTGGCGCGACTACAAGACCTGGCCGGCCGTCAACCGGACCGTCCCGGTCCCGCTGTCCGCCGGCAAACTAGGTGCTTTGGGCAAGGGTTCCGTCACGATCACCGACGATCCGGAACTCACCGAGGACGACATCGTCGCCGACCCGTCCGAGGAGATCGCGGGCCGGCAGATGTTCCTGTCCGCACCGCTGCCCGCGCCGATCCGGATCAGCGGCACCCCGACGGTGACGCTGAAGATCAAGGCCGACTCGGTCACCACGCCGGTCACCGCGCGACTCATCGAGTACGGCGACGCGGAACGGTTCTCGGGCATCAGCCGTACCGACTCGAGCACCTGCGAAGGCGAGAGCACGGACTACGACGACGCCTGCTACTACACGGTCGAGAAACTCACCAGCCACAGCGACCACGGCATCGTCAGCCGCGGCTGGATCGACGCCGCCCACAGCAAGTCGCTGAGCAAGCCGGCCCCGCTCACACCCGGCAAGTGGTCGACAGTCACGGTCCCGCTCCGCGCTCAGGACAAGGTCATCCCGAAGGGCCGCATCCTCGGTCTCGCCGTCACCTTGAGCGACACCGAATGGACCACCCCCAACGACACCGGCGCCACCATCGACATCGACCTGTCCGCCAGCAAACTCAACCTCCCCGTCACCTCCGGCAAGATCCCCGCCCCCACCAAGATCCACCCCATCGACGTAGACATCACCACCCCCACCCAACGCCCCAACCTCCACGACCCCACCAACTAACAACCCCACCGACGCCCGCCGCGGCCGCCCCACCCGCGCTACGCGTGCGCCGGCGTCGCGCGCTACGCCGTCGCTCCCAGCCGCGCACTACCGCGCTTCGTCGACCGCCACCATCGTGGCGCCCGGCCGTGTCCTCAAACCACCGCGTGCACTGCTGCCCCACGCGCCAATACGCCCGCTCCTCCGTCTCGTGCTCGCCGCCGAGTCCCGGCGACCTCTTCTGCGCGTGCTATCGCCCGCTTGCCGACAACACCGTGACGTCACGCGTCGGCACGGCCTTGTTGCTCGAGGCAACTGCGCCTTGTCGTCCGTCGGTGCCCAGCTACGCGAAGCTCTGAGCAAGATCGATGGCGAGGCGCTCGAAGCCGGGGAGCATCGAAGGAATCTTGATCGGCCGGTGATGGACCCGCCAATGCAGATTGTCGATGGCGGCCGCTGCCGTGCAGAACGCCAGGACTTCCGGGCCGGCTACGGCTTCACCTGCGCGTTTGATCATCGTCCGGACGTCATGGTTGCCATCGGCACCGAAGTACGTGTCGCGCAGCAGCCTGCCATAGTCGATCGCCCGTGTTCCGCTCCCGCAGGCCTCGACGTCGATGACGGCACTCACACGACCGTTCCGGACAAGGACGTTGTAGAAGTGGAAATCTCCGTGCACGAACTCTCCGCTCGGCAACTCGGTCAGGCCGAGCCGATCAGCCAACTGCGCGTAGCGATCTACGACCGGGCGGAGACCGGGTGCGGCGCGGCGTAAGTCGGCAAGGCAGGCCGCGAAGTGCGAGACGACAAACGACGATACGTCGCGGTCGGGCCGGGGGTCGAAACCGGCATTGAACTCGACCAGCTCAATCAACTGTTTTCCCAGCGTCGTCGCGGGAGCGCCGAGGGGCGCCAGTTCCCCCGGAACCACCTCCTGGACGTGATACGTGTGTCCGCTCTCGATCTGCCCAACGAACAGCCATCGAGGCGTGGGGTAACCGCGTGACCTGAGCTTGTCGACAACAGCCGCGGTCGCATGCAGATCGTTCAGGCTGCCGGCATCGATCTTGAGGAAGGCACGCCCCCGGTCCGGTCCGGTGAGGAACCAGGTCTCGTTCACACCTCCAACTGGTCGCGATCCGAGGCGAAACTGCGTCGACCGACACCGATTGATCTCATCCAGCACACCCTGCGCGAGATTCCCCTCCGTACCACCCTCATCCATAGTGGCGGCACGTTACCTCTCCCCAACCTGATGGCAGCGCAGGACGACTTGGCGCGTCGCCGAGATCCCTAGGCGCTCCGCAGACAACACGAGTCACCCGACCGACCTGCCTGAATCGCAACCAGTCGTCAGTTTTCGGCCAGGCGCTCCAGCGGAGGCCCGCAGTGTTGGCATAGTGCTGCGACCGTCGGGGCGCGACCTCGCCGGCTCCCGGCACGTCGCCAAGCGTGGCGGGGTGCAAATGACCCACGATTCCCCGTCCGGAAGAACGACGAGTCGCTCAGCCGTTCTGAGGCTTCCGGCTTCCCGAGCCGGCCGACCACGCACGCTTCCGGGCCTCGGACCGCTCCCGATGGCGTTCCGCCACATCGAGGCCGACCCGCTGGTACGTGCCGCGACAGCCGGCGAATCTCGGACAACCATGGTGAGATCGAGCGGATGCAAGCGGCGCATCATCTGTTCCAGGCTCAGCACCGCGACGTCCGGCCTCGACCTTCGCCAGCCAGGACCCTGAGACACTCGCGCGCTGGGCTGCCCCTGCCTGGCTCAGTCCGAGCCGCTGCCGCCGATTGGGGGTCTTTTTCAGACTGCTCTGAGGGCCTCGCTGAAGGTTTCGACCATGCCTTCACCCCGGTAGCGGGAGCGTAGTTCTTGGTCGAGTTCGCCGGCGACCATGAGGAGGTGGACTCGGCTTTGGCGGCCCTCCCGCAGCCCGTCCAGGCCGAGTTCCAGTGCATGTTCGAGGTCGCCTTCCCGGGCGGCTACGAAGCCGAGTGTCAATCGGCATTCCGAGATCCGCATCGGGCTCAGTTCGGTGCCGTCGGGCGCAATGTTGTCTCGGATGACCGTTTGCGCATAGGCGCGGGCACGGTCGTTGTCGCCACCGATCCGATGGACGTCCATGCTGTAGTAGTCCCACTTCGCCGGATCGACCTTGAAGTGGTTGTCCGGCCGGTCGGGATACGGGAGGCGCTCGAGCATGGCCCGGCCGGATTCGAGCAGTTCACCAAGGCCGTGTTCGCCGAGGCGAGCCTTGGCTTTCGCCTCCTGGGCGATGAGTTGGACATGGACGCTGGAGAATTTCGCCACCGCCTGACCTCGCTGCGCCGCGTCGATCGCCTGCCGAAAGCGGCCTTGGGTCAGCGCGAACCACGCGGTCATCTCGTGGCCCCACCCGACGATCTCGTGATGCTCCGCCTCGAGACCGAGCTGTACGGCGGCCGTGCGCGTCGCCTCTGCTGCCGAACGCAACCCGAGGTCGTACTCGACGCATCCGGCCAGTAGAGCGAGCCATCCGCCGGCGACCAGCAATTCCTGATGGGCTTTGAGACCGATCGGACGGTGCAGGAGATCGGCGACGTGCTGAAGCCAGCCATGAGCCTCTCGGCGGAGCTCAAGCGCATCCCGCCGGTTGTACTGGCAGCACAACTCCTCGACGGTCGCATGAAGTGTTTCGATCGTCCGCGAGGTGGTGTCACTCGCCTGCATCCGCTGCACAAGCTCGGCTGTCTCCCACGGCGTCATGTCCAGCCGAGCAACAGCCTCCGCCTCAAACGCACCGATCAGTTCCCCCTTCGCACGAAGCGCGCGGTCACATGCACGCACAAGCTCTTCCGTCGGCGCCTTACGACCGTTCTCGACGTTGCTCAGGTGCCCACGGCTGTAATGCGTAGCACGAGCCAAATCCCCCAACGACCACCCGCGATGGTCGCGATACTCACGCATCCGGTCGCCGAACGTCATACAGAGAGTCTCCCTCGTCCTCTGTATTCTTGTCGCCCCTTCCTGCGGAATACAGGCGAACAGTCTGTAACGGCGTGGCGACGCGCCAAGGTTGAGGCATGGACGAGGACGGACTCGAACAGGCAGCAGCGAACGACTTGCCAGTCCTGCATGGGTACTTCCGGGAGCACCTCTTGATGACTCCCGTCGAGAAGGCCGAGATCCGTGCCGGATTCGCGGAGTTCGCCGAGAGGAACCACTATCGCCTCGGAAAGATCTTCATGGAACGCGTGGGGAGCACCCCTAAAGCCTTCAGGGCACTCGTCACAGCCGTCCTTGACGACAAGGCCGCCGCAGTTGCTGTCCCCAGCCTCGCGCACTTCTCGGTGTTAGGGCATCCGATCGCGATTCAGAAACACCTCGAAGCCGCGCTGTGCGCACCGGTGCTCTGCAGCCATGTCGTCACCTGAGCAGGCGGGGCTGCCGTGTCGATCCTGCTATCCGCGTCAGCCCTGCCGACCACTTGAACCGCTATATCCAATGCCTTCTGAAGGAGCATCGTATGTGGAGAGATCAAGATCGATTCCCGGTCAGCAACCTCGACCCCGCTGACACGAAGTCACGCCGGAAACCGCCGATCGCGGTACGACCGTTCGGCTTGCGGTTCGCAGACTATTCACCCGGACGACCGCGATTCATTCGGCCCGAAGTCACGCTCTGCCCGGAACGCCAGATCGGCGTGGTTGACGGTCAGCCGGCCAGTCAGGTGATGCCTGCGGCCGCCACGATGACATCGGTCGAATCCGACGGTAAGGACGTACTCACGGTTGACTGGGCTACGGACGACAAGTAGGGACGCAGCCGGTGAACAAGCCCGCCCGGATCCTGGTCCTCACTCATGACGACGACCCGACCGCTGATGTCGTATTGAGTGTGCTGAACGCTCGCGGAATCCCGTTCGTTCGTTGCGATCCCGGGAACTTCCCAACAGCGATGCAGTTGACAGCCCGGCTCGATGCGGGTGCGGGGTCGTGGGAAGGGTCCATGAGCGGTGCTCCCAGGGAGATCGACCTGAGATCCGTGCGGGCTATCTACTACCGGCGACCCTCGGAATTTCGCGCCCCGGACGAAACGCTGGGCCACGATAGAAGCTTCGTCACGGCTCAGGCACGCCATGGTGTGTCTGGAGTCCTGGCGGGGCTGCCTAGGGCGACGTGGCTGAATCATCCAGGCGCCATGGCTGACGCCCGCGTGAAGCCGTACCAACTCGCCACCGCCGCAAGGTGCGGTTTGCAAGTCCCTGCCACGGTGGTGACGAACGATCCGAATGCTGTCCGCGAGTTTGCGCTAGGCGTCGGTGGACGAATCATCACCAAGTCGCTGGCCACGATGATCACCATCGACGACAACCAGGGGAGCGGCGTCCTGTACACCGCGGAAGTGGCCGCGGAACTGTGGGGCGATCCCGGTATCGCTGTCACCGCCCACCTGTTCCAGGAACTGATCGACGGCGTCGATGTACGAGTGACCGTGGTTGGTGACCGGCTGTTCGCTGCCGAAATCCATCCCAGGACCCCGGACGGGCCGATCGACATCCGGGCTCATCATGAACATGTCACCTATCTGCCGACGAGCGTCCCGCAGCAAGTCAGGGCTGCGACACTCGACCTACTGGAGAACCTTCGGTTGGCGTTCGCCGCGCTGGATTTCCGGGTCGGACCGGACGGCTGGGTGTTCCTCGAGGCCAATCCCAACGGCCAATGGGCATTTGTTCCGCAATTGCGGGACTCGATCGCCGAGGCGATCGCAGACATTTTGGAGATCAGCAGCCGATGAGACAGCCGCCTCAGCAAGTGATCGACCGACAGGCCACGGAGCTCCGCGGGAAGCTGATCGACGCACTGACCGCGGATGGATCGATCAGCGATCCGGCCTGGCAGAAAGCATTCAGGACGGTTCCGAGGCACCTATTCGTCCCACGGTTCTACCAGAGCACCAGCGAGGGATCAGCCCAGATAGACGCCTCTGCAGGCGACCGGTGGCTTGCCACGGTCTATACAGATACGCACCTCGTCACCAGAGATGACGTCTCCTCATCATCCACCTCACCCAGCCTGATGGCGACGATGCTCCAGGCTCTGGATCTCTCCGGGGACGAGGCCGTCCTGGAGGTCGGAACGGGCACCGGCTACAACGCGGCGCTGCTTTCAGAGCGCCTCGGCGATAAGCAAGTCGTCAGCATCGACATCGATCCTCAGCTGATCGATGATGCTCGACGGCACCTCGCGAGTGCCGGTTATCGCCCATTGCTTGCTGCAAGCGACGGTGTCGCCGGGTTCCCTAGCCGAGCGCCGTACGACCGGATCATCGCGACCTGCCGCCTGAACTACGTCCCGCCGGCCTGGATGGCTCAACTTGCTCCCGACGGCGTCATCGTCACTCCGTTAGGCGCCGGCATCGCTCGCCTAGCCAAGCGTCACGGCGACGAAACCGCGCTTGGTATCTTTCTGCCTACTCCCGCCTACTTCATGCCATTGCGGCATCAGCCCGAGCAGGCCGCGGTCACCGGACTGATGGAAGTTGCCACAGCCGCCCTCGGTGCCGCTCGCGAGTCCGAGTACGACATTGGCATCTTTCGCGATAACGACGCCCGTTTCTGGCTGGATCTCACCGAACCCGAC
The DNA here is from genome assembly GCF_054784135.1 of Kribbella swartbergensis. NCBI lineage: Bacteria > Bacillati > Actinomycetota > Actinomycetes > Propionibacteriales > Kribbellaceae > Kribbella > Kribbella swartbergensis. The sequence goes on along the minus strand of NZ_BAAGPM010000025.1, from coordinate 96,166 downwards.
GTACGCACGATGCACACCGCAGCCGGCGCCATCGCCTATCATCCCGATGGCTCGTGGGCCCGGTTCACCGACGGCATGGTCTCCCAGGGCGGCCCACGCAACCTGTGGGATGACATCGAAACCACTCATCAGATCTGGCTGCGGGCGGGCAAACCTACGCGACAGCGCTATCGACTGGCCATCAGCAGCCATCACCAGCACGTGCTTCTCGACAATTCCCCCGACCCGGTTCACGAACTCCATCCACCAGAGCCGACGCCATGACGCATGGCAGTGCCCGCGGCGGCACTCCGTGGGCATGCGTGAACGGCTCGTGCGACACGTCCGCCACCACTCTTCACCGCTCTCACCCACACCGCATTTGACCGAAATGCTGCCCGCCTCCTGATAACTCGTTCCGCCACGCTCGGTGCTCCGTGGATGATGAGGCGGGCGTAGATACTTCTCCCGCCCGCCCAAGTGGCTGCCAGCTGCCTTCGCCGGCCTGATCGGCGGAGGCGGGACGGGGTCCTTGTCAGGACCGATGGGGGACCTGGACGGTTCTCCGGCGTCTTCGCCGCGATCGGTGCAACCTCTGTTCGCGCTTGGGTATTGGTGTTCGACCGGCGATGGCAGCCCTCGGCCGCGTCGGTGTTGTATTCGGGCGTTCTACCCAAGACAACTCTTCCGACGCATCGGCTGCCACGACGTGCCCGCGTTGCAGCTTCCGATGAGCTTGTCCACTCAGCCTCGGTGATTGTCTCGGTGCCGCCTAGCCTGTGGGTCCAGGGGTCGGCGGCTCCACGGTGTGGTCGACAAGCGGGCGACAGCACGCGCCCAGGGGCGGGTGGGAGCGACGGCGAGCACGCGACGTAGGAGCGCGCGTAGCAGTCGCGTTGGGGACCACAGCCCCCCGGAACGCGTTCACTTACCCCTCGGCAATGAGAGTGTCTTGTGGAGTACTCCGCAGTGTGTAGTAGTGTGGTCGGTAGAGCACCGGGAGGGTGGTCTGAGGGGTCCGGCCTCCCGGTGCGCCGAGGGAGGTCGGGATGGATACGAGCCAGTTGCTCAAGGGTGTGCTGGATCTGGCGGTGCTCGCTGTGCTGCGGGACGCCGACGGTTACGGGTACGACGTACTGCGGCGACTGCGGGCCGCCGGGCTCGAGGATGTCGCGGACGCGTCGGTGTACGGCACGTTGCGGCGGTTGTTCGCGGCCGGGGCGTTGACGTCGTACGTGCAGCCGAGTGAGGAAGGCCCGCACCGGAAGTACTACGGGCTGAACAAGACCGGCCGGGATCTGCTCGCCCAGTCGACCAAGACCTGGAACCACTTCGCCGACACGATGTCGGTGCTGCTGCTGGAGAAGGAGGCCGCGTGAACAGCACTCTGACCGGAGCGGTCGCGATCTACCTGGCCCAGGTGCGGGCCGAGTTGAGCGATCTGCCGCCGGGTGAGCTGGAGGACGTGCTCGAGGACGTCAGCGGTCACCTCACCGAGGTGGCGGCCGAGTTCGAGGAGGCGCCGACCACCGCGGCCCTGCAGGAGCGTCTAGGCACACCGCGGGAGTACGCCGACGAACTGCGCAACGCGGCCGGATACCCGCCGCGGACGCAGCCGGTCGCGGATCGCGACGCCGGCCGGAAGGCGTTGCGCTGGGGGTTGATCGCGGCGACCGCCGGGCCGTTCCTCGTTGCCATCGGCATCTTCACGTGGTCGAACGAGGAGACCTTGTTCTTCGGCGTACTCGGCCTCGCCGTCCTGTTCGGGGCGGCGTACCTCGGGGTCCGGGCACTGCGCGGCAACGACCCGCGGATCGTGCTCGAGACCCCACGCGGTCAGCGTGGCGCCGAGGCCGTCCGCGGCCTGATCGACCAGATCCCGCCGAACGTCCGCAGCGAGCTGGTCACCATCGGTCAGCCGGTCTGGTGGGTCGCCCGCGGCGCGATCGGCGGAGGAGGCTTCTTCGCGCTGTTCGGTGCGGGCGCGGTCATGGTGGTCGGTGCGCTCGCGGGCGCGGCGGTGTCGATCTGGATCGGCCGCCGGACCCAGCAGGACCCGCGCTGGCTCTGGTACGTCGTACCGCTCAACATCGTCGCCGCGATCGCCGTCCCCGCGTTCCTCGCGGCTGCCTACATGGGCGCGTCGTTCGGGTTCATGAACGACTACCGCGACTACAGCAGCCCGGCGACGTTCACCCAGGACGGTCTCGTCCTGAACGGTGCACCGATCTCGAACATCTACCCGTTCGATGCCCAGGGCAAGCAGGTCAGCGTGCGGCTGTACGACCAGGAGGGCAATCCGATCGCCCTGCCCCGCGAGGACTGCGAGACGAACTACGGCAACGTCGACCGCGGGACGACCAGCAATCTCTTCCCGCACCGGACCGTGACACCGGACGAGTTCGGCAACGTCGACGAGCAGAACTGCAAGGACACCGACAAAGCCCCCTTCGTCCCCCCGCCGGCGCCCGCGACGTCCACGACGCCGACAACAACCCCCACCACCACGCCGGCGAGCACGCCAAGGCCCAGCGTCACCCTGACTGTCCAGCCCACCCGGTGAGCATCCACACACGCTGAAGCTACACGTGCGCTGCGGCGACGCGGCGGTAGGTGTATCCCAGTCGTTGGTAGAGCGAGATGGCGGCAGCGTTCTCGCGGTCGACCATCAGGGCGGCGCGGCCGTGCTGCTTCACGAGTTCCGCTGTGACGAAGCCGCACACCTGCCTGGACAGGCCGTTGCCCCGCGCAACAGGTCGGGTGGCGACACCGGCGAGGAAGCCGACCTCCGGCGCGCTCCACGCATCCGCGGCGACGCTCAACAGTTCCCCGCGGTCCCCGGTCACCGCCGCCCAGCGCCGTACGCCGGAACGCCCGGGCCAGGCGTACGACGACGGCGCCGCTTCACTGAGAAGAGCTTCGACGCCGGCGTCGTCTTCGAGCCAGGCGGCCGTGGTCGTCACCGCCGGTAGCTCGATGGTGTCCATCCAGCCGAAGGCAGCCGAGAACGTCACTGACGGCACGCGCTCGGCGAGTTCGCGGATCAGTTGTTCGTCGCCGAACGGGCGAAAGCTCGTCCCCACCTCGGTGAAAACCTCGGCCGCGAGTCGCGCGACCGAGTCTGCCGGCCCGGCGACCGCCAGACGATCGCGCGTGGAGAGCTCGGGCGCGGCGACGGCCACGGCATCACCGTCGTACCAGGCGCGGACCCCGGGCCGAAGACCCTGCCCGGCCCAGACGATCAGCGGATCGCCCGCACTCGCCGTCACCAACTCGGCCGTCGTCAGGATCTCGCGCACACGGACAATTCTGACTCACTCCGCCCGGTGGAGGGCGTACGGGACCAGGTGGTGGTAACCGCGGACCGAGACGCGACGGAGCCGGCGCAGCCGGTAGTCGGGATGGCCGTCCAACGCTGCCGCCAGCTCACGATCGACCAGGACGCGGCCGGGTTTGCACTCCGAGGTGAGCCGGGACGCGAGGTTGACCACCTCGCCGTACACGTCACCGAGCCGGATCAGGATGTTGCCGTACGCCAGACCGATCCGCAGTTCGGGCAGGTCGTCGACGGCGGCCACCGCGTCCTGCAGAGCCAGGGCGACCGCGGCGGCCTGCGCCGCGGTGTCGGTGACGAACAGCACCTCGTCCCCGATCGACTTGATCACCCGGCCGCCGTTCAGGGCGACCACGTCCGCGGCCGTCCCCTCGAACCGTTCGATCAACTCGCCGAGCTCGGCCTCGCTCAGACGGCGGGTCAGCCGGGTGAAGCTGACGATGTCGGCGAACCCGACGGCCCGGATGCCACGGGACAGCTCCTCGGAGCCGGCCACCGCGCGACCGGCCGCGGCGGCCAGGTGCCGGCGCCAGACGTACGTCTGCAGCCGTTCCATCGCCGGGAGCAGCATCCCGGCCACCTCGATCGCCTCGTCGGCGGACAGTTTCGAGTTGCCGAGGAACTCCAGGAACATCGCGGACTGCCAGGACGCCAGCCGGGACTGGGTCTGGCCGAGTTTGCGGGCCAGCGACGACTCCACCCCGGGGTCGATGAACCCGTCGTCCTCGAGCGCCACGACGAGCCGCAGGGCCTCGACGTCGTCGTCGGTGAAGGCGATCTCGTCGTCCGGCACGGTCGCGAACCCCAGCGCGTGCCACATCCGCTCGGCTCGGGCGATCGAGATGCCGGCCCGCTCCGCCACCTGGATCCGGGTGAACTTCCGCTGCCCGCCGAGCAGCGCCTGCTCGAACTCCCGCTGGAGCCCGGCGAGATCCGCCTCGCCCGGCTCCGGGGGGTCAGGATCCACCGCGGCGCTCGGCGATGGTGGCGTCGATCGCCTCGCGGAAGGCGGGCAGCCGGTTGGTCAGGTCGTCGAACTTCTCCCGGGTGAAGTGCAGCAGCTGCAGCCGCGACTTCGCCGTCACCGTTGCCGTCCGCAACGTGTTCTTCCGGACCGCCACCTCGCCGGCGATGTCACCCGGGCCGAGCTCGGCGATCTCCTCGCCCTTCACCCGGACCGCCGCCGTACCGCTCAGGATCAGGTACGCCGCGTCCGGCGGGGTCTGCTCCAGGATCAGCGACCAGCCGGCCGGCACGGAGACCTCCTCGCCGGCCCGGAAGATGTCCCTGATGTCCCGTCCGGACAGATCCGCGAACAGCGGCAGGTCCCGCGGGGATGTCCTACCCAAAGCCACGTCGATCCTCCGAGCCCGCCGGGCCACCCCGGCGATCAGCCGATGTTTCCAGTGAGTAACTCTAACGGACGGCCACGCCCAGCCGTCACGCCCTGGTGCCGCGACCCGGGGGCCGGTGGAGCCGCACCCGGCGGAAGTCGCCCACCTCCAGCTGTTGACCGGTTGACAACGAAGGACTACCTTCGGCGGAAATCGATTTCTCAGGAACGTGCTCTGCCCCGCCCGAGGAGACAACGCATGAAGAAACGATTGCTACTCGTCCTGCCCGTCCTGATCGGCGCCGCGCTGGTCCGGGCAGACCAGTCCCCGGAAGCCCAGGCGTCCGCGGTACCCTCGCCGGCCCGGCAGGTCGCCAAACTGACCGGTCCGGGATCGATCAACGACACCGAGGCCCGGTTCGCGCTGAAGGCGACCGACCTCGGCATCCTCTGGGACAACGGCTCCGGCGAGATCCTCACCGCGTTCGGCGACAGCTACGGCAGCGGCTGGACCGGGCCGGGCGGCGGCGTCGGCGACCCGGCGACCATCGACTGGCGGTGCAACCTGCTGTTCCGCAGCAAGGACCGGAACCTGGCCGACGGGATGACGCTGGACTCGGCCGCCGAGGACCGGCCCGGCCACGCCAAGCAGTTCCTGGACTGCAAGAAGATCGACCGCGACGAGCACACCGTGATCCCGACCGGCGGCATCTCGGTCGGCAAGCGTCAGTACGTGCAGTACATGTCGGTCAACTACTGGGGCCCGGCCGGCAGTTGGTTCACCAACTACTCGGGGTTTGCGTACTCCGACGACAACGGCGAGACCTGGACCAAGCACCCGGACGCCCGCTGGCAGAACACCAAGGCGTGGGACAACAAGTTCCAGATGGTGGCCCTGGTGCGCGACAAGGGCTACGTCTACATGATCGGTACGCCGAACGGCCGCTTCGGCAACGCGCACATCGCCCGGGTCCCGGAGAAGCTGGTCCTGTCGAAGAGCGCCTGGCGCTACTGGGACGGCCGGACCTGGTCGCCGAAGGAGAGTGCCGCCGTCCCGATCGCGATCGGCCCGATCAGCGAGGTCTCGGTGCAATGGAACGCCCACGTCGGCAAGTGGCTGATGATGTACCTGGACGAGCACCGGGCCGCGGTCGTACTGCGGTCGTCCGAGTCGCTGACCGGACCGTGGAGCGGTGAGCAGGTCGTTGTCCGGGCCAAGGACTTCCCCGGGCTGTACGGAACGTACATGCACCCCTGGTCGACCGGTGCGGACCTCTACTTCACCATGTCCCAGTGGGACCCGTACAACGTGTTCCTGATGCACACCAAGCTCACCGACGACGGACAGGTCACCAACCTGGTCACCGACCCCGGCTTCGAGGAGCAGACCGGCAGTACGCCGACCGCACCCTGGCAACTGAACGGCCGCGGCGGCATCGACCGGTCGAACCTCGGCCACACCGGCACCAACAACGCCTACGTGCGTGACTCGATCGGCACCCACCAGCTGCAGCAGAACGTCGCCGTCCGCCCCCATCATCGCTACCGCTTGTCGGCCTGGATGCGTACGGCGGAGAACAACACCGAGACGATGCTGGGCGTCCGGACGCTGCGCGGTACGACGATCGCCCAGAAGACCGGCGGCCCGCATCCGGCGTACGAACGGGTGAGTGTCGAGTTCGACTCCGGCCGCGAGTCGCTGATCCAGCTGTACGGCGGCTTCTTCGGCCACGGGCAGGACGTCTGGCTCCAGCTCGACGACGTCGTCCTGGAGGAGATCCGATGAGGCGGCTGGCCCTGGCTTTCGCGATCATCGCCGCCTGCCTCACAGCACCCGCCACCGCGGGGGCCGCGACCGGTCAGCTGCTCCGGAACGACACCGGCCTCTATCCGCGGGCGATCCGGCTCGAGCACAGCGGCACGGCGAACGGCCGGATCCTGGCCGGTGTCGTCACCTTCGTGGGCAACGCGGACGGGATCGGCGCGATCTACGAGAGTACGAACGCCGGTGCGAGCTTCACCCAGGTCGGCACGGTCGACGATCCCGAAGCTGCCGACGGCCAGGGCCTGTGCTGCGCGACGCTGTTCGAGTTGCCCAGCCCGGTCGGGGCGATGCCGGCCGGCACCCTGCTCTGGGCCGCGTCGGTCGGTGCCTCGGACCGGCCGATGTCACTGCGGATCTGGAAGAGCAGCGACGTCGGCCGCACCTGGTCGTACCTGTCCAGCTGTGCGACCGCTCCGAACGCCGGCGGTCTCTGGGAGCCGGAGTTCACCATCGCCAAGGACGGACGGCTGGTCTGTCACTACTCCGACGAGACCGACCCCGCGCACAGCCAGAAGCTGATGCAGGTCCGTAGCTCCGACGGCATCACCTGGACCGACCCGACGCCGACGGTCGCCGGCCCGGTACAAGGCCACCGCCCGGGGATGTCCGTCGTACGGCGGCTGCCGAGCGGGACGTACCTGATGTCGTACGAGATCTGCGGCCAAGGTGGTCAGTACGACTGCGCCGTCTACACCCGGACGTCACCCGACGGCTGGACTTGGGGCACACCATCGGATCCCGGCACCTGGGTGCGCACCGCCAACGGCAGGTACTTCACCCACGCTCCGACCATCACTGTGGCGCCGAACGGCAACCAACTGCTGATCGGCCAGATCCTGCAGAACGCCGACGGCTCGGTTGCTGCCGGCAACGGCAAGACCATCTTCATCAGGAGCGCGAACGGCGCCTGGCGGGAACTCCCCGCGCCGGTGGAGGTCGACAACCCGTACAACAACTACTGCCCCAATTACAGCTCGTCCCTGGTCGTCTCCCCCGACAGCCGCCGCGTCCTGGAGCTCGCCTCCGACTACGACGCCGGCGTCTGCAAGACCTATTACGCGACCGGGCGAGCGACCTAGGCATCAGGTGTCGAGTAGGCGGTTGGCCATGGCCAGGTCGGTGATCAGGATGTTGACCCAGCCGCCGAGCAGGGCGGCCCGGATCGCGGAGAACTTCCGGTCGCCCCCGGCCACCCCGATCCGGCGCGGTACCGCCAGCAGTTCCTTGGCGGTCACGCCGATGACCCGCTGGTCGAACGTCGAGCGCACGTGATTTCCGTCTTCGTCGAAGAACCGGAAACAGACGTCGCCCACCGCGCCGAGCCGACGCAGCTCCTCCTGGTCGGCCTCGGCGACCGCGTTCCCGCTGCGCTGCAGCAGCGGCGAGGGCTCGAGGCTGCCGATCCCGACCAGGGCGTCGGTGAGCTGACTCCAGGTGCCCAGGACGTCCCGGACGGACACGTCGTTCATCATCGCGCGCCGGACCGCGGGCGTGCCGACCAGCCCGGGCGCGGGCAGGTAGACCGGCATCCCACCGGTCAGCTCGGCGAACCGGGCGGTCAGCCGGGTCGCCTGCATCTGTACCGCCGCGTCGCCCAGCCCGCCGACGATCTGCACGACCTTGTCCACCACCGGCACGCTCTTGCGCGGCATCCGGTCCACCGCGCTGATCAGCGTCTCGCTCCACGACGAGATCCCGATCACATGGCCGCCGGTCAGCGTCATGTCGATGTACGCCGCCGCACCCGAGCCGAGCGCCGGCAGTACGTCGTCGCCGTCTCCGAGCGTGTCCACCACGACCGCGTCCCGCAGGCCGTACCGGCCTTGCAACTCGTCCTCGAGGTCGCTGTGCACCCCGCTCGGCATCGTCACCACGGTGTGCACGATGCCGACCTCGACCGCCTGTTTGAGCATCCGCGACACGCGTGCCTGGGACAGGTTGAGCTCGGCCGCGATCTTCGGCTGCCGGATGCCCTTCTCGTGGTACATCCGGGCCACCTTCGCGAGCAGCCGCAACTCGTCCAGCCCCGGCTGACGCACCGCGCGGTTGTTCACGTCGAGACCCCCTAACAGACGACGACTATAGGTCAGCCAGACAGATGTACACGCGGGGTTCACCACCTGGATCCGGCAGCGGATCCCGCGCGGAGTCGCGCTTCCCGGACGCGACCACCGAGCCGTCGCGGGGATCCACGATCTGGTACGGCAGCGGTACGTCGTCGTCGAACACCGGGACCGGACCGCCGTTCTCGCGGTAGACGATCAGCATCCGGCCGGGCACGCTGAGCGCCCGGCCCGAGATGACCCGGGTCCAGTCCGGCTCCATGTCGGTCGTCGGCAACCCGCTCAGGATCTTGCGCAGCAGCCCGACGTACGTCGAACCCTCGAAGCCGACCGCCTCGCGCCAGCCAGCTCCCGGCGCCACGAAGTACTCCGGGTGACCGGGCTCGTCGGGATGCAGCCGCCACTGCCAGAGACTGCCGGCGCCGTACACCACGCCCATCGTCCCGCCCGCGCACAGGTTGCTCCACGCCTCGTGACCCTGCCACCACCCGGTGGCCTTGCCGCTCACACCGGAGTTCTCGTACGTCGGTTCGCCGTTCGCGACGGCTTTGACCGGGAGGTTCCGCCACATGTCGGCGACCCGCTCGGCCACGTGTTCGCCCTCGTGACCGGTCTGGCACCACTGGAAGTCCAGCCACTCGGCGTCCTGGTGTGCGTTCGCGCGGATGTGCGGTCGGTAGTGGATACCCGTCGGCTGGCCGTAGCAGTCCGTCGCGTGGACCTCGGCCCCGCCGGCCGCGATCTGGGGTTCGCGGCCCGATCCGTCCCCGCCGACCAGGTAGATCGCCGGACTCGCGCCGTACCGGGCCACGAGGTAGCGGCAGTAGCGCGCGTACTCTTCGGGCGGCACGACCGGACCGGCCACGTCGAGGCCCTTCCAGCCGAAGCCGTGGAAGACGGGCTGCAGAACCGGGACGAGGTGATGGTCTACCAGGATCCGGAGCAGTTCGTCGAGGTACTGGAAGTACTCGACATTCGGCCGGTTCAGATGCCCGTCCGGCAGGTCCTCGAAGGCGACGCCGAACCCCTCGTCCTGGGTCCGGTCGCGCGGACCGACGGCTCGCATGTCCGGCTGGACGGTCATCAGCAGGACCGCGTTGAAGCCCTTTGCCTGCCGGTCGGCGGCGTACTCGCGGACCTGCTCGGGGGTCGCGCGCCACGGCAACGCCCAGGCGGTGTCCGCGGCCAGGATCGCCGGCGTTCCGTCGGCGTGCACCAGGCTGCGGCCGCCGGGCGACATCCGCCAGAACCCGTGCGCGGAGAAGGGGTCCTGCTCGCCGGGGTCGGCCGGACGGACGTCGAGCACACCGTGGTCCGAGCCGCTGCTCCACCGCCAGCGTCCCGGCTCGGGCGCAGCGAAGCGCACCCGCCAGGTGTCATCGCCGTCCCAGAACGCGGGCCGCCGCAGCGTCGTACCAGTCTCGTGTTCGAAGTCGGCCCACACCTCGGCGGCGTACGGCTCGGCGTGGTTCCGGCTCAGCGTGAGCTCGACCGCGCGCCAGGTGACTGAGATGGACATGACACTCCCGAGGGTGGTTTCTCTCGATAAACTCTGGACCGAACAGCAAGACCACACGTGCTCTGGGGTCGGTGAAATTCCGAGCCGGCGGTGACAGTCCGCGACCCGTACATCCGCAAGGGTGTCCGGTTGACCCGGTGGAACTCCGGGACCGACGGTGAAAGTCCGGATGGGAAGACGCACGTGGCAGTCTTCGCGGTGCACGTCCGGCTGAGCTGCCGGAGGTGCCCGTGGAGCTTGTCGTTGCCCCGGAGTACCAGGCCGAGAGGACAGCGACATGAGCTCCGCGACGACAACCCGCCTGGACACCATCGACCGCGCGATCGGCGAGATCGCGCTCGGACGGCCCGTCGTGGTCGTCGACGACGAGGACCGTGAGAACGAGGGCGACCTGACCTTCGCCGCGAGTCTGGCGACGCCCGAACTGATGGCCCTCTTGGTCCGGCACACCAGCGGTTACGTCTGCGCGCCGGCCGCCCCGGAGGTGCTCGACCGGCTGGGGCTCCCGCTGATGGTGCCGGACAACCAGGACAGCCTGCGAACGGCGTACACGGTCTCGGTCGACGCGAGCACCGGCGTCGGGACCGGGATCTCGGCCGCCGACCGGGCCCGGACCGTCCGCGTGCTGGCCGACCCGGCCGCACAGCCCGCGGACCTGATCCGGCCCGGCCACATCCTCCCGCTGCGGGCGGTGGACGGCGGCGTCCGGCAGCGGCCCGGTCACACCGAGGCCACCGTCGAACTGGTCCGGCTGGCCGGACTGCCGCCGGTCGGGGTGATCGGCGAACTGATGAACGACGACGGGACCCTGATGACCGGGCCCGGCCTGCGCGCGTTCGCCGACACCCACGACCTCGCGATGATCTCGATCGCTGACCTGGTCAGTTACCTGTCTTGAGCAACTGACGGGCGGAGTCCGCGATCCCCTCCGGCGAGAGCCCGTAGTGGTCGAGCAGGTACCCGGCCGACCCCGTGGGCGCGAACTCGGGAATCCCGAGGATCGACACCCGCGCCGGATGCTGCTGGACGACGGTCTCCGCGACCGCGCCGCCGAGACCCCCACCCGTCACCGCCTCCTCGGCGGTGACGATGCCGGCCGTCTCCCGGGCGGCCGCGACCACGGCCTCGACGTCCAGCGGCTTCACCGTCGGCATCGACAGCACCCGCGCCGAGATGCCTTCGGCGGCGAGCTGTTCGGCCGCGGCCATCGCCCGCCACAGCACGGTCCCGTTGCTGATCAGCGTCACGTCGTCACCGGCCCGGACCGTGATCGCCTGGCCCAGCCGGAACTCGTAGTCGTCGTCGTACACCTTCGGCACGCTCATCCGGCTGACGCGGATGAACACCGGCCCGTCCGAGGCCGCCGCCCAGCGCAGCGCGGCCGCGGTCTCGATCGGGTCGGCCGGCACGATCACCGTCAGGTTCGCGATCGCCCGCAGCCAGGCGATGTCCTCGATCGAGTGGTGCGTCGGGCCGAGTTCGCCGTACGCGACGCCCGGACTCATCCCGCACAGCTTCACGTTGGTGTTCGAGTAGGCGACGTCGGCCTTGATCTGTTCCAGCGCCCGGCCGGTCAGAAAGCAGGACGCCGCGGAGACGAACGGGATCCGGCCACCGTTGGCCAGCCCGGACGCCACGCCGACCATGTCCTGCTCGGCGATGCCGACGTTGATCAGCCGGTCCGGGAACGCCTTGCGGAAGCTGTTCAGCTTGCTCGAACCGACCGAGTCGTTCACCACCCCGACGATCCGGTGGTCGGCGTGGGCGAGCTCGGCGAGCGTCTCGACGTACGCGTCCCGGCAGTCGTACCGCGGCTCATCAGCGATCGAAGTGGGAACGACGGTCATGGGGCCTCCCGGCCTGGACTGAGGAGCGGAGGGAGCGAAGCGACTGGAGCGACGAGGGAAGGCCGGGAGCCAAGGCCCCATGACCACGCCGGCGCCGAAGGCCCGGCCAAAAGCACGGTCATGCCTGCTCCCTGGCGTATCGGGGGACAACAGCCTCCAGCTCGGTCAGCGCCTGCTGGAACTCCGCCTGGTCCGGCACCCGGTGGTGCCAGGCGACGTTGTTGCTCATGAACGAGATCGGATGGCCCTTGTGGGTGTGCGCGATCACGAAGGTGGGTTTCCCGGGCCGGAACGGCACGGCGGAGAGCACGTCGAGCAACTCGCCGTGGTCGTGCCCGTTCACCTCGACCACCGCGAACCCGAACGCCATCGCCTTCTCCGGCAGCGGATCCAGGTCGTTGGTCTCCTTCGTGGTGGCACCCTGCTGCAACCGGTTCCGGTCGACGATCACCGTCAGCCGGTCCAGCTGGTACTGCGAGGCGGCCATCATCGCCTCCCAGTTGCTGCCCTCCTGCAGCTCACCGTCCCCGACCAGCACGTAGGTACGACGCAAGGACACGTCGAGCTTGGCCGACAACGCATGACCCACCGCGATCGGCAGGCCGTGCCCGAGCGGCCCGGTGTTGGCCTCGACCCCGGCGACCTTGTTGCGGTTGGGATGCCCGTTCAGCGCGGACAGCGGCTTGAGGAAGGTGGACAGCTCCTCGACCGGCAGGAACCCGAAGGCCGCCAGCGTGGTGTAGAGCGCGCCGGCGACGTGCCCCTTGCTCAGGATGAACCGGTCGCGCTCCGGATCGGCCACCGTCTCCGGCGTGATGTCGAGCACCGCGCCGTACAGGGTGGCCAGGATGTCGATCGCGGAGAAGTCACCGCCGATGTGGCCGGCACCGGCGTGGTGGACCAGCTTGAGGTCCTGGATCCGGATCTGCCTGGCCGCCTCGGCGATGTGAGCCACCTGCGCGGCCCGGCTGCTGTGGATCGGCAGCCGGCCGAGCACCGGCATCGTGGTGTGCTCGACGGTCAGACTCATGCGATCTCCGCCATCGAGCTCAGCAGGACCTTCTGAACCAGCCTCTGCGCGGCCAGCGCGTCGTGCGACGCCTGCGCCGCGGCGAGGGCCTCGTCGTCCAGTACGTCGAGGGCGTGGTGCACCGCCTTCAGGAACCGGATCGCCTGCTTCGCGGCCTCCACACTGTCCTCGCGGAACGGGAACTGGTCCAGCTGCCAGACGCCCTCCCAGTTGTTCTTCCGCAACGTGTGGAAGAACTCGAACGTCTCGACCAGGTGGACCGAGCCGACCACCATGTCGTCGTCCCAGCCGCGCAGGTTGTCGTTGACGTCGATCGCGAACAGCCGCCCGTAGTCGATCGCCAGCTGCGCCGCGTCGGCCGGTGTCTCCTGGCCGTAGAGCGAGTGACCGAAGTCGAGCAGGATGCCGAGGTTGGGCAGGCCGATCTTCTCGATCCCGAGCAGGGTCCGGGCGACGTTCGGGAAGATGATCTTCACCCGCGGCTCACGCGGTTTGTACTCGATCACGAAGTTGATGTCCGGGTGCGCGGAGACGAGTTCCTTCAGGCCGTCGAGGGCGAGGTTCCAGATGTCGCGGTAGTTCACCTGGAACGGGTAGTCCCAGCCGTCCTGACCGGGCCAGAGCTTCACGTACGAACAGCCCAGGTCCTTCGCCAGCTCGGTTGCCTGATGCAACAGCTCGATCGCCTGCTTGCGGACGCCGGGATCCGGGTTCGTGAAGGAGCCCTTGACGAAGTCGCGGGTGTAGATCTCCGGGGTGATCGCGATCGCCTTCAGGTCGTTCCGCTCGAGGGCCGCCTTCACCTCGTCGAGGGTCCCGTCGTACCCGGCGAACGGCCAGTTCAGGTCGACCACGGACAGGTCGCCGACGGCGCCGGCCCGGTCGATCTGCTCGAGCAGGCCGACCGGCTCGCCGTACCCGTCGGTGGCGTAGCGGTCCTTGTAGGTGGCGAAGTGCCAGATCCCGGCACCGAAGGTCGGTAGTTCAGTCATCTGTCGTCATCTCTTCCGTCGGGGCGGTTGTGGTGATCAGCCCTTGGTCGCGCCGGCCGTGAGGCCGCCGACGATCCAGCGCTGCAGGAGGGTGTACGCGATCAGGATCGGCACCACGGCGATCAGGATGCCCGCCGCGAGCCCGGTGTTGTTGTTGGCGAACTGGCCCTGGAAGTTGAGCAGCCCGACCGGGATCGTCTTGTTGGCGTCGGAGTTCAGCAGGATCAGCGCGAACAGGAACTCGTTCCAGGTCGCCACCGCGTCGAGGATCGCCACCGTGACCAGGGCCGGGGTGGACAGCGGCAGGACGATGGTGAAGAAGATCCGCCAGTCGCCGGCGCCGTCGACCCGGGCCGCCTCGAAGATCTCGTCGGGGATCTGCCGGAAGAACGACTGCAGCACCAGCACCTCGAACGGGATGCCGAAGGCCAGGTACGGACCGATCAGGCCGAACAGGCTGTCGGTCGCGCCGGCCGAGCGCATCATGATGAAGACCGGGACGATGGTGATGTAGATCGGGATGGTCAGCCCGAGGAACACCGAGAACATCACCGTTCGGCGGAACCGCATCCGCAGCTTCGCCAGTGCGAACCCGAGCATCGCCGAGATCAGCACGCCGAGCGGCACCTTCATCAGCGCCAGCAACGCGCTGTTGCGGTAGGTGGTGGCGAAGTTGCCGATCCCCCAGGCGTCCTTGAAGTTCGACCAGGTGAACTGGTCGGGCCAGGACAGCGGACCGTTGCCGATGAAGTCCGACAGCGGCCGGACCGCGGTGATCACCAGCAACGCGAGCGGCGAGATCCAGAACAGCGCCACCACCAGCAGCACCAGCGTGACGACGAGTCCCTTCCGTCCCTTCGGCGGCCGGCTCGCCGGCTCCGTCTCGGCCGGTACGACAGGTGCGTCGACCCGGACCGGTGCGATCGAACTCACGACGCCTCCTTGGTCTGGGAGCGCACGTACGGGATGCCGACCGCGATCGCGACCAGCGTGATCACCACGGCGATCGCCGTGCCGTAACCGGCCTGGTAGTACTGGAAGACGTTGGCGTACATCCACGTCCCCATCACCTGCGTCGCCGTACCGGGACCGCCGTACGTCATCGCGTAGATCATGTCGAAGACCTTGAACGAGTCGATCAGCGACAGCGCCAGCACGATGTAGTGGGCCGGCCGCAGGCTCGGCATCGTCACGTGCCAGAACTGCTGCCACCGGGTCGCGCCGTCGACGGTCGCGGCCTCGTAGAGTTCGTTCGGGATGCCTTGCAGCGCGGCCAGGTAGAGCAGCATCGGGAAACCGGTCCGCAGCCAGACGGCCGGCACCATCACCGCCCACAAGGCGGTCGAGTCCTGCCCGAGCCACGGCTGGGCCAGTCCGTCCAGGCCGATCAGCCGCAGGAACGAGTTGATCGCGCCGTACTGCGGGTTGTAGAGCCAGCCCCAGATCGAGGCGATCGACACCAGCGGCAGCACCGCCGGGGTGTAGAAGATCAGCCGCAGGATCGGTTTGCCGTGCACCTTGCCGTTCAGCGCGATCGCCAGGCCGAGCCCGAGCGCGGTCGGGACGGCGATCGTCACGACGGTCCAGATCAGGTTGTTCCGGACCGCGGTGACGACGACCGGGTCACCGGGCAGCTTGGCGTAGTTGTCCAGCCCGACGAAGTTGTACGTCGCACTGAGCCCGTCCCAGTCGGTCAGGCTGAACCACAGTGAGGACAACGCCGGGTACACCAGGAACGCGACGTACACCCCCAGGGCGGGCAGGGCGAACAGCCAGGGCGACCACTTGCCGCCCCGTTTGACCTTTGCGGGTTTCGTCAGTGCGACCGTCGCCATGACCCCGGCTCAGCCCTTCGCCCAGGCGGAGACGATCTCCTGCATCTTCTTAGCCGCCGCCTCCGGCGTGGTCTTCCCCTGCAGCAGGTTGCTCTGCACGCTGAAGTACTGGTCGGCCTCCTTCTTCGGGAAGGCCTGGTCCTGGATCGTGTAGAACGGGTTGCTCCCGTACTTCTTCGACCACTCGGCGGACAGCGGCAGTTCCTTCGGATCCGGCTCGGCACCCTTCACCGTCGACGCGGTGACCTTCAGGGCCTTCTGGGTCTCCGGCTGGGCCAGGAAGTTCAGCAGCTCGGCGGCCTTGTCCGGGTTGCCCGACTTGGCGTTGATCATGTACCCCTCGACGAAGCCCGAGTGCCGGGCCGGCGTCTGGTCGGTCGGCAGCTCGAAGTTGCCGAAGCCGGCCGGGCTCTTCTTCGCCGGCTGGATCGCGGCCGACTCGGTCCACGGACCGATGATCGTGTAGCCGTACTTGCCCTGCACGTAGCCGGGCTCGACGTCTGCCGGATCCATGCCGAGGGCACCGGCCGGGATCCACTTGCGGTCCTGCCACTTCTTGAACAGCGTGAACGCCTCGACCACCTCGGGCCGGTCCCAGCTCTCGTCGCCGACCAGCAGCTTGTCGTGCAGCTCCGGCCCGGCGGTGTGCTCGAGCAGGTACTCGAACAGGCGCATGATGTTCCAGCCGTACTTGCCGGCCAGGCCGCATGGCGTGATCCCGACGGCGAGCAGCTTGTCGTTCGCCTGCTCCAGCTCGGCGTACGAGGCCGGCGTACCGGCGATGCTCGCCTTGGCGAACAGCGACTTGTTGTACCAGGCGCCGAGCCCCAGCGACATCATCGGGACGCCGGCCTTCATGCCGTCGAAGGTCATCCCGTCGATCGCGTTCTTGTTGATCGTGTCGGCCCACTTGTACTTGTCGTAGTACGGCGAGAGGTCGAGCGCCTGCTTGGCCTTCGCGAACGGCGCCCCGATCTGGCCGCCCCAGATCCGCCAGACGTCCGGGCCCTTGCCGCCGAGCAGCTGGGTGCGCAGCTTGTCCGGATAGACCGCCGCGCCGGATCCGGGCAGGGTCTCGACCGTGGTCGTCGTACCGGCCTGCTGGTCGAACTTCTTCAGCTGCGCCTTGAACAGGCCGATCGTCTCGTCACCCTCGTAGGTGAAGACGCGCAGGTCGTTCGAGGCCGCGGCCGTGGCGCCGCCACCACTGCTGGTCGACGTACCACCGCCCGTGCAGGCGGACAGACCGGCGCCGGCGACGGCGGCGGACGTGAGGCCGAGGAAACCGCGGCGGGTGAATGAACTGCCTGTCATGACTGACTCCTTTGCCGGGCGAAGCGGCGGATCTTCGCGAACATGTCCTCCAGCAGGAACCGGACGTCAACCTGTTCGCAGACACTGATCGGGTTGCCGGTACCGGGCAGGTACCAGCCGTCGGACCCGAACCGCGGCGCGGGCCGGACCCGCATGGCACCGCTGGTCGGGTAGAGCATCAAGGCGATGGCGGGTGAGTCACCGAGCGAACGGGACTCGATCGGCTCGGGGTGGTAGGTGGCGTTCCACTCGTGCAGCTGCTCGATCAGGTACTTGCCGAGCGGGCCCGCGTCGCCGATCTTCTCGTCGAGTTCGGCGTAGCTCACCGACACCTTGCTGTAGACGTCACTCGGCACCTGCCACACGGTGATACCGGAACCGAACACCACGTTGGCGGCGTGGATGTCGTTGGACAGGTTGAACTCGATACCGGGCCAGCCCGGGGCGAGCCCGTCGTAGCCACGGCCGCCGATCCAGATCACGATCACCTCCCGGTGCACGATCTCCGGGTCCAGCAGGATCGCCGAGGCCATGTCGGTGAGCGGGCCGAGGAACGCCACGAACAGCGGGTCGCCCGTCGAGGCGAGTTTCGACTCCTCGATGATCAGTTGCGCGCCCGGCGAGTCGAGCGGGGTCCCCTCGTCCGGGATGCCGGTCGGCGCGCCGTTCGCGACCGGCACCTGGCCGGTCAGGTCGAGCAGGTCCAGCAGCAGGTCGATCTCCTCGCGGGATTCCTCCATGCTGCGGTCCGACCGGCGGGTGCCGAAGTGCGCCGCGATCAGGCCGCGGATGTCGAAAGTGGGCGACAACAGCCCGTGCACGATCGCGAACTGATCGTCCGCCTCGTTCTTCGCGTCGGTGTTGATGATCACCCGTCGCCTACTGACCTTCGCCACCTTGCGTCCTCCGCAGACTCTTTGAATAGATATTCACTAGTGCATAACCTGTCGACTTGAGTTTCACCACGACGCTAGAGTCCCGTCAAGAGCTCAGTTGAAAGTTGTCCGATCCGGGCGGCGGGTTGGGCAGCGAAGACACCGACCAGAAGGGCGCTCGACGTGGGTGGACGAGCTGTGCTGGCGATCGACCAGGGGACGACCAACTCGAAGGCCGTTCTGGTGAGCTCGGACGCCGGCGTCCTGGCGACCGGGTCGGCGTCGGTCGGCCTGTCCACACCCCAGGCGGGCTGGGCCGAGCAAGACGCCGACGACATCTGGCGCAGTGTCCTTCAGGCCGTCGCGCAGTGCCTCGCCGCCGCCGGCCCGGTCGACATCGCGGGGATCGCGTTGTCGACGCAGCGTGAGTCGGTCGTCGGCTGGAGCAGCGCGGGCGAGCCGGTCGGACCGGTCATCGGCTGGCAGGACGTCCGGACGACCGCCTGGTGCTCGACCCTGACGGCCTCGCTCGACACCCTCGTCCGTGAACGCACGGGGCTGCGCGTCGACGCGATGTTCTCCGCCCCCAAGCTGCGTTGGCTGCTCGAGCACGCGGACCCGGACTACGTCGGCACGGTGGACTCCTGGCTGATTCATCGCCTGACTGGTTGCCGAGAGCACCTGACGGACGCCGGCAACGCCTCCCGGACCTTGCTGTACGACGTTCTCGACCTCGACTGGTCCCCGTCGCTGCTCGAGGCATTCGGCGTACCGCGGTCCGTCCTGCCCGAGGTGCGGGCGTCGAACGGCGGTTTCGGTACGACGTCCGGCGTACCGGGACTGCGGGACGGAATTCCGATCGTCGCCGTACTGGCCGATTCGCATGCGGCGATGTACGGGCAGGGGTGTACGCGGGCCGGGATGATCAAGGCGACGTACGGGACCGGGTCGTCGGTGATGACGCCGGTGGAGTCGTTCGTGGCCGACGGGTGCACGTTGGCGTGGCTGACCGACGAGCCGCTCTACGCGCTGGAGGGCAACATCGTGTCGTCCGGCGCCGCGCTGGCGTGGACGGCCGCCACGCTCGGCCTGCCCGATGTGGGCGCGCTGACGGAATTGGCGGCGAGCGTTCCCGATGCCGGCGGAGTCACGCTCGTGCCCGCGTTCGCCGGGCTGGGCGCGCCACACTGGGATCGCAACGCCCGCGCCGCGCTGACCGGGATGAGTGGTTCCACCACGCGGGCACATATCGCCCGAGCCTGCGTCGACGCCGTCGCTCACCAGATCTGCGACATCGTCGACACCATCCCCGGCACGCCCGGCCGGCTCCGGGCCGACGGCGGCGCGACCGTCTCCGATCTCCTCATGCAGACCCAAGCCGACCTGCTCGGCCACCCGGTCGAGGCGGCCGACGTGGCTGAGATCTCGGCGCTCGGCGCGGCTGAACTCGCCTGGACCACCCTCGGCGAGACCACCGACTGGGCTGCCAAGCGCACCGCCCGCATCTTCGAGCCTTCCATCGACGCCGACGCCCGCGCCACCCGCCGTACCCAATGGTCCGAGGCCGTAGCCGCCGTCCGCACCTCCTGACCCGTACTTACCTGAGCGTCGACCCCGGAACCGGGGCACCGGGTGGCAACGGTGGGCGGTTGACCGGATGCGGTCGGAGATCGCTTTCCTGACAGGTTGACTCGCCGTGACAGCCCACCTAAGGTTGCGGTCACAGGCTCTGGAAAGCCCTTTCCAAGGCTCACCGGCGAGGGAGGCATCAGCATGTGCGAGTACGAGCCGGGCGCTGCCGTGGCACTCCCGGGCGGTATCGGCATCTCCCGGCTGAGTGTGTACGACATCGAGGCCCCCGACGGCCTGGTCGGCGGTACGCCGCACGTCCACCTGGCCTGCTCCGAGGGGTACTACGTGATCGCCGGCTCCGGCGCGGTTCAGACCCTCAACCCGAAGGGTTTCACCGAGACACCGTTGCAGGCCGGCACAGTGGTCTGGTTCGACCCCGGCACGATCCACCGCCTCGTCAACGCCGGCGGTCTGCAGATCCTGACGCTGATGTCGAACTCCGGTCTCCCCGAGGCCGGCGACGCCGTACTGACTCTCCCGCCCGAGCACCTGACCGACCGCGAGACGTATCTGCGGGCGACCACCCTCACCGGCGAGGGTGAAGCGCGGACCCCGTCCGCGATGGCCCGTCGCAACCTCGCCCTCGAGGGCTTCGCCGTACTGCGTGAGTCCTACGAGGCTCACGGCCCGTCGGCGCTCGACAATTTCTACGCCGCCGCGATCCGCATCGTCCAGCCGCAACTGGCCGACTGGCGGCGCCGCTGGGAGCAGGGCGCCCGCCGCCTGGCCGACGAGACCGGAGCCGCGCTCGACGCGCTGGAGGCCGGCACCGCGCCGTACCTGCAATCCGCTGAACTCCATCACCTACCCGCCCCCACCGAGTTCGGCCGGCACGGCATGTGCGGTCGCCTCGACACCTACGAGATCAATCCGTGAGAGGCATGACTGTGAACGAGCGACGCATCGGCATCGTGATGAACGGTGTCACCGGCCGGATGGGCCTGCGCCAGCACCTCGAGCGCTCCATCGTGGCGATTCGCGAGCAGGGCGGCATCCCGGCCGCCGACGGAACGCTGATCATCCCCGAACCGATCCTGGTCGGCCGCAACGAGCTGAAGCTGCGGCGGATCGCGGAGAAGTACGGACTGACCCGGTGGACCACCGACCTGTCCGAGGCGCTGGCCGAGCCGGACGTCGAGATCTACTTCGACTCCCAGCTGACCCAGCTGCGGGAGAAGGGCGTGCGCGCCGCGGTCGAGGCCGGCAAGGCGATCTACTGCGAGAAGCCGATCGCCGAGGGCCTGGACGCGGCCGTCGACCTGGCCCGGCTGGTCCGCGACTCCGGGCTGAAGAACGGCGTCGTCCAGGACAAGCTGTCGCTGCCGGGTCTGCGGAAGCTGAAGCGGCTGGTGGAAGGCGGGTTCTTCGGCCGGATCCTCTCGGTCCGCGGTGAGTTCGGTTACTGGGTCTTCGAGGGTGACTGGCAGGAGGCGCAGCGGCCGTCCTGGAACTACAAGCAGGAAGAGGGCGGCGGCATCATCGTCGACATGTTCTGCCACTGGCGGTACGTGCTCGACCAGATCTTCGGCCCGGTCACGTCGGTGTACTGCCAGGGCGCGACCCACATCCCGACCCGGTACGACGAGCAGGGCCAGGAGTACACCGCCACCGCCGACGACGCGGCGTACGGCGTGTTCGAACTCGAGGGCGGCATCATCGCCCAGCTGAACTCGTCCTGGACGACCCGGGTGTTCCGCGACGAGCTGGTCGAGTTCCAGGTGGACGGGACCGAGGGCAGCGCGGTCGCGGGTCTGCGCCGGTGCCGGGCACAGCACCGGTCGGTGACGCCGAAGCCGGTCTGGAACCCGGACCTTCCGGCCGGCGAGCAGTTCCGCGACCAGTGGATCGAGGTCCCGGACAACGAGGAGTTCGACAACGGCTTCAAGGTGCAGTGGGAGATGTTCCTGCGCCACGTGGTGGACGACGCGCCGTTCACCTGGGACTTCGTCGAGGGCGCGAAGGGTGTGCAGCTGGCCGAGCTGGGTCTGCAGTCGTGGCGTGAGGGCCGGAAGCTCGAGGTGCCGCCGCTCGACATCGAGGCCAAGCCGTGACGCTCTCACTTCGGCTGCCCGGACCTGACGGCCTGCGGACGTATCATCTCACCGGCGAACCAGTTGCCCAGGGCACCTATGAGCCGGCGCGGAGCCGGTTGGCGTTCGCCGCGGCGCATGTCGTCGCGGACCCGCTGGGCGACAACTCCCCGGGGCAGCCCGCGGTGGTCGACTGGGAGCACACGCTGGAGTTCCGCCGGCACCTGTGGTCGCTCGGCCTGTCGGTGGCCGAGGCGATGGACACCGCACAACGCGGGATGGGTCTGGACTGGGCCGCGACACAGGAGCTGATCCGGCGCTCCGCCGCGGAGGCGCCGGACGGGCGGATCGCGGTCGGTGTCGGAACAGATCAGCTTGCCGCTGGCAACCACTCGCTGGAGACCGTGATCGGCGCGTACGAGGAGCAGCTCGCGGTCGCCGAGGACGCCGGTGCGCAGCCGATCCTGATGGCCAGCCGGGCGTTGTGCGCGGCGGCGGGTTCACCCGACGACTACCGGAAGGTGTACGACCGGCTGCTGAACCAGTCGTCGCGGCCGGTGATCCTGCACTGGCTGGGCTCGATGTTCGACCCGGCACTCGACGGCTACTGGGGCAGCGACTCGCTCGACACCGCCGCCGACGTGGTGGTCGAGCTGATCGGCGACAACACGGCGAAGGTCGACGGCATCAAGGTCTCGCTGCTGGACGCCTCCCGGGAGGTTGCCCTGCGCAACCGGTTGCCCGAGGGCGTGCGCCTCTACACCGGCGACGACTTCAACTACCCGTCACTGATCAAGGGTGACGAGAACCGCTACAGTGACGCGCTGCTGGGGATCTTCGCCGCGATCGCACCGGCGGCCGCGGCCGCGCTGAAGGCGCTGGACGACGGAGACCTGCAGCGGTACGACGAGGTGTTCGAGCCGACCGTGCCGCTGGCCCGGCAGATCTTCTCGGCGCCGACGTACTACTACAAGACCGGAATCGCCTTCCTGGCCTGGCTGAACGGGCACCAGCCCGGGTTCTCCATGGTCGGTGGACTCCAGACCGGACGATCGCTGCCACACCTGGCCGACACGTTCCGGCTCGCCGACCAAGCCGGCGTACTGACGAACCCCGAACTCGCCGTGTCGCGGTTCCGTCAGCTGTTGCGGGTGAGTGGAGTCGACGCGTGAACCGCTACAGCCTCAACCAGGCCACGACGAAGTACTGGCCGCTCGAGGACGTCGTCGCGGCCAGCGCCAAGGCCGGGCTGTCCTGGATCGGCCTGTGGCGTGAGCCGATCCAGGAGTACGGCGTCGACAAGGCGGCCAAGCTGGTCGCCGACGCCGGCCTTCGGGTGTCGTCGTTGTGCCGGAGCGGGTTCTTCACGTCGACCGACGCCGCCGAGCGGAAGGCGAAGATCGAGGACAACCGCCGCGCGATCGACGAGGCGGCGACGATCGGGACGTCCGTGCTGGTGCTCGTGAGCGGCGGGTTGCCGCCGGGGTCCCGCGACCTCGACGGCGCTCGTTCGATGGTCCGCGACGGGCTCGCCGAACTGGCGCCGTACGCGGCCGAACGGGGCGTGAAGCTCGCGGTCGAGGCGTTGCACCCGATGTTCTGCTCGGACCGGTGCGTGGTGTCGTCGTTGTCCGGGGCGCTCGACCTGGCCGAGCAGTTCCCGGCCGCACAGGTGGGCGTGATCGTGGACGCCTATCACCTGTGGTGGGACGCCGACATCTACCGCCAGATCGAGCGGGCCGGCGAGCGGATCCTGTCCTACCAGGTGAGCGACTGGATCGTGCCGCTGCCGGCGGACACGCTGCTCGGACGCGGCATGATGGGCGACGGCTGCATCGAGCTGCGCCGGCTGCGCGAGGCCTGCGACGCGGCCGGGTACGACGGGCCGATCGAGGTCGAGATCTTCAACCAGGAACTGTGGGACGCGCCGGGTCAGGACGTGTTCGACCTGGCGCTGGCGCGATACCAGGAGCACGTCGTCTAGATTCTGGGGAGCTTTGTGCATGAGTGACCGGACCATTCCCGCCGACGGTATCGGGATGCACCTCTACACGATGCGGGACGTGCTCGCCGAGGACTATCCAGGGACGCTGAAGCGGCTGGCCGGGATCGGGTACCGGACCGTCGGTGTGAGTGGGCGGTTCGGTCACTCCGCGGACAAGATCCGCTCCTTCGCGGACGAGGCCGGGCTGTCGATCGTGCTGGAGCACGTGAGGTACGACCGGATGGCCGACGACTGGGCCGGGGCGCTGGCCGACGTCCGCACGCTGGGTGCCCGGTGGATCGTCGTACCGTCGATTCCGTCCGAGCTGCACTCGGTGGAGGGCTTCCGTACGGCGGCCGCCGCGTTCACCGAAGCCGGCAAGGCGGCTCGGGACGCCGGGCTGAAGCTGCTCTTCCACAACCACGGGCGCGACTTCGACTCGGTCGACGGGCAGGTGCTGTTCGACATCCTGCTCGACGTGGACCCGGAGCTGCTCGGGTTCGAGCTCGACCTGTACTGGGTGGTGAACGGCGGTCACGACCCAGCGGAGTACTTCCGCCGGCACCCCGGACGCTTCCCGGCGCTGCACGTGAAGGACATGGCCGAGGACGGGTCCTGGGAAGACGTCGGCGCCGGCACGCTCGACTTCGCGGGCATGTTCGCCCACGCCTCCGACGGCGGGGTTGAGCAGTGGCTGGTCGAGCACGACCAGCCGCTGGACGCCTGGCAGTCGGCCGAGCGGAGCTACCGCGGCCTGTCCGAACTCCGGTACTGAATGAACGCTTAACCGGGTCAGTTTGCTCACAACTGCTCACGTCCGGTGAGATCGGCCTAAGCTCGACGCGTGCAGAACGAACCCACCGTTCGGTTGACTGCCGTACGCCGCCTCTACGAGGTGAGCGCCCGGATGGGCGCGGGCCGGAGCCTGGCCGAAACCCTGCAGGCGGTCGTCGACGGCGTCGTCGACGGGCTCGGGTTCGGGATCGCCGTACTGAACCTGCGCCAGCCGGACGGGAAATTCGAGGTGATCGCGGTCGCCGGATCCCCCGAGGCGCGCGAGGCGCTGCTCGGCACGGTCAGCTCGGCGGACATCTTCGACGCCGAGTTCGCGATCGCCGACCACTGGGGCCGGCTGCGGTTCGTGCCGCACGAGCGGCTGCCGGAAGGCGAGGTGATCGGCTGGGTGCCCGACGTACCGGTGTCGGACGACCCGGCCGCCTGGCACCCGCTGGACGCGCTGTTCGCACCGCTGTACTCGCCGGACGGCGAGCTGGTCGGGATGCTCTCGGTCGACCTGCCGGAGGACAACCGGCGGCCGGGACCGGTCCACCGCGAGTTGCTGGAGATCTTCGCGACCCAGGCCGGGCTGGCGATCGACAAGGCGCGGCTGACGGATCAGCTGCTGGCCGAGAAGGCGCGGCTGGAGGCGAGTGAGACCACGTTCCGGATGGTCTTCGAGGGCGCCGGGAACGGGATGGCCACGATCGCCTTCGACGGGCCGGAGGCGGGCCGGATCCTGCGGGTCAACGACGCGTTCTGCCGGATCACCGGCTACACCGCCGACCAGCTGGTCGGCGCGCCGATGCTCGACTTCCTCCGCGAGGAGGACCCGGCCCGGTCCCGGGACGAACTGGAGAAACTTGCTGACGACAACCGGACGTACCGGTTCGAGCGGATCTTCTTCCAGCCCAGCGGCAACGCCATCTGGCTCGGCGGTACGGCGGCCATCGTCGGCGCCACCGGCCAGCCGCGGATCCTGCTGATCCAGATCGACGACGTGACCGCCCGCAAGGACGCCGAACGCGAACTCCGCCACCACGCGGCACACGACCCGCTGACCGGCCTGCCGAACCGGCGGCTGCTGCAGCACCGGTTCGCCGCGGCCCTCGAGCGGACCCGCGCCACCGGCCGTCGTGGCGCCCTGCTGTTCTGCGACCTGAACCACTTCAAGCTGGTCAACGACAGCTACGGTCACGAGGCCGGCGACCGCGCCCTCCGGGAGATCGCCGAGCGGCTGGCGGGCGAGGTCCGCCACGGCGACACCGTGGCCCGCCTCGGCGGCGACGAGTTCGCCATCCTCGCCGAGGATCTCGCCGACGACGATCTGGCCGCCCTGATCTCGCGCCTCGAAGCCGCGGTCAGCCGCCCGCTTCCCAACATCACCGTCCAGGTCACCGCCAGCATCGGCACCGCCCTCATCACCCCCGAGTCCACCGACCTCGACACCCTCCTCCACACCGCCGACCAGGCCATGTACACCACCAAACAGCGCCGCCCTTGAAACCGGCTGGACCACCGGTCAGGTCATGCGGAAGGGTGTCGGGGTGGACGAGGTGGAGCTGGCAGGCGGGTTCGTGAACACGGTGGTACGGCGAGGAGACGCCGTACTGCGGAAGCCGGGCGAGCGGTCGGAGTTCGTGCACGAGTTGCTGCGGCTGCTGGATGCCTGGCCGGGCGCGCCCCGCTTCCTCGGGGTTGAAGACGGTCGTGAACGCCTGAGCTTCATCGACGGGTACGTCGCGTGGGAGCGCCCCTGGAAGCCGGCCGTCACGTCTCCGGCAGCCCTCAGGTCGGTGGGCGCCCTGGTGCGTGAATTCCACGACCTGACCGCGGGTACGGCGCTCGCCGGCGAGCACGAGGTGGTCTGCCACAACGACCTCTCGCCGAAGAACACCGTCTACACCCCGGACGGGTCGCGGGCGATCGCCTTCATCGACTGGGACATCGCCGCGCCGGGTGAGCGCATCCACGACCTCGCCTTCATCTGCTGGCAATACGCCGAGCTGGGCGACGTTGCGCGCGTCGTACCCCAGTGGAAGGCCCTCCTGGCCGGCTACGGCCCCACCGACACCTCCGAGCTCATCCCCACCATCCTCTGGTGGCAAGCCCGAGCCGCCGACGGCATAGAAACCGCCGCCCACTCCGGCGACCCAGCCATGCAACACCTCCACCACCTCGGCATCCCCACCAACATCCGCCACCTCAGCGACTGGGTGCAGGAGAATGCGACACGCCTGGCTGGAGAGATCAACGCCTGAACGGCGCCTTCGCACACAGGTAGCCGGCCGAGTCGAGCAGCTCCGGCATCAACCGCTCCTGCGCGGTCATGAGCCGAGGGCCTGGAGGGCTTTGTCGGTGAGGCGGTAGGTGGTCCAGTCGGGTTGGGGGTGGGCGCCTAGGGCGGTGTAGAAGTCGATGGCGGGGGTGTTCCAGTCGAGGACGGACCATTCGAGGCGTTCGTAGTTGTTGCGGACGCATTCCTGGGCGAGGGCTGCCAGGAGGGCTTTGCCGAGGCCGGCGCCGCGGGTTTCGGGGCGGACGAAGAGGTCTTCGAGGTAGATGCCGTGGACGCCGCGCCAGGTGGAGAAGCTGAGGAACCAGATCGCGCAGCCGGCCACCTCGCCCTGGTGTTCGGCGACGTGGCAGAAGACCTTCGGGGACTCGCCGAAGAGGGCGGTCCGCAACTGGTCGGCGGTCAGCTTGCACTCGTCGGGGGCGCGCTCGTATTCGGCCAGGCCGTGGACCAGTTCCACGATCGCCGGGACGTCTTCCGGCCGCGCGCGCCGTACGCGTTCGTCAGTCTGCATTGGACCATCCTGCACTCCGGCCCAGCTATCGAGCATTCCTGTTAACTTACCGAGCACCTCCGCGACAAACCCCAGTCACCCGGCGACTGAAGACTGACGACCTCCCGCCCGTCACAGGAGGAATTCCATGTCCGTTTCCCGCCGTCGCTTCCTCGGCCTGAGTGGTGCGGGCTCCGCCGCCGTACTCCTAGGCACCGGAGCCTGGGACGCCTCGACCACGTACGCCGTCCCGTCCGGCAGCGGCAACCCGTTCACCCTCGGCGTCGCCTCCGGCGATCCGCAGTACGACGGTGTCGTGCTCTGGACCCGGCTCGCCACCGACTCGTTCGCCGTCGACGGAAAGGGCGGGATGCCCGCCCGGCCGGTCCGGGTCGAGTACGAGATCGCCCGGGACGAGCAGTTCCGGCACGTCGTACGGCGGTCCAGCGTCGTGGCGACCCCGGAGCTCGGCCACTCGGTCCACCCGGAGGTCCGCGGCCTGCAGCCGGATCACGTGTACTACTACCGCTTCCGCACCGGCGGCGAGGTCTCGCCGACCGGCCGGACCCGGACCACGCCGCACCCGTTCGCCTCGCCGCGTGAGCTGAAGTTTGCGTTCGCGTCCTGCAACGCCTGGCAAGACGGTTTCTTCACGGCCTACGACCACCTGGCCGCCGAGGACCTCGACCTGGTCGTCCACCTCGGCGACTACCTCTACGAGTACGGCGTGAAGTCCAACCGGCGTGGTGTCGTCACCGACCCGCGGTTCGACGGCGAGACCTTCGATCTCGCCCGCTACCGGCTGCAGTACTCGCTCTACAAGTCCGAGGCGCCGTTGCAGGCGGCCCACGCCCGCTTCCCGTGGATCCAGACGATCGACGACCACGAGGTGGAGAACAACTGGGCCGGCGACCTGTCGCAGCAGGACACCGAGCCGGACCAGGACCCGGTGGTGTTCCGGGCCCGCCGCGCGGCCGCGTTCCAGGCGATGTACGAGAACATGCCGCTGCGACACGACCAGATGCCGTCCGGTCCGTCGGTCCGGCTGCACCGCCGTCTTCCGTACGGGCGTCTGGCCGACATCACCATGCTGGACACCCGGCAGTACCGCTCCGACCAGCCGTGCGGTGATGGCGACTCGTCGACCTGCACCGACCGGTTCAACCCGGACAACACGATGCTGGGCGGCAAGCAGCGCACCTGGCTGCTTGACGGGTTCAAGCGGTCGAACGCGCGCTGGCACATCCTCGGCAACCAGGCGCCGATGGGCCAAACCGATTGGACTCCCGGCCCGGAGACGCGCGTATGGCTCGACCCGTGGGACGGCTACGTCGCCGAGCGCAACCAGGTGCTGGGCGCCGCACAGGACAGCGGGGTCCGCAACCTGGTCGTCATCACCGGCGACCGGCACCAGAACTACGCCCTCGAGCTCAAACGCGACTACGCGAACCCGGACTCGGCCACTGTCGGCACCGAGTTCGTCGGTACGTCGATCACCAGCGGCGGCGACGGTGCGGACATGACCGACCAGGGCCGGCAGTTCCTGGCCGCCAACCCACACCTGAAGTTCTTCAACTCCCAGCGCGGCTACGTCCGCGTCACCGTGAACCAGAAGCAGTGGCGCTCCGACTACCGCGTCGTCCCGTACGTCACCAAACCCGGCGCCCCGATCAGCACCCGCGCGTCGTACGTCGTCGAGGACCGCGACCCGCACGTCCACGCGTCCTGACCCGACGAGGCCCCCGGCTCACTCGCCGGGGGCCTCGTCCTCATGTCCGCGCGTAGATCCCGAAGGCGTCGTACGCGATCCAGGAACCGTTGTCCTTGAACAGCTCGATCACGTTCTGACCGGCCTTGAAGAGGGACCTGGGCAACGGCTTCTCGATGTACGACGGCTTCAAAGGCGAGCCGGGGTAGGTGCTGTCGGCAATCGTGGAGCCCTTGGTGGCGCCGTTCGCGAAGGCCAGCCGCTCGACCTGTGTCCCGTTGACGCTCAACACCGCCGAGCCCGGGATGGTCGCGTGACTGTCGATCAGCCACAACGCCAGGTCGAGATCCTGATCCGGTACGGCGGCCAACTCGAAACGGAACCTGGCCCGATGGCTCTTCGACCCCGCCCACCTGTCCGCCGGGCCGGGCAGCAGGTACGACCAGTCGGCCGACGGCGTCGACGTACCGAACAGGTAGTCCACATCGGCAGGGAACCGGGTCGGGTAGCTGGCGTAGCCGTTCGGGGACAAGGCCAGCTCCGAGCCCTTGCCGTCGAACTCACCGACCCGAGCGACCGGCAGGCCCGACACGGTGACCGACGTCAGGTTGGCGGCGGCAACTGGTGCCGACGGCTTCGACCGGTTGCCGGCGGCATCGAGGGTCACGACCCGATACGACCTGGTGACACCGGTGAATCCCAGTCCGCGGTGGACGAAGTGCGGATACACGGTCTTGCCGAGCAGCTCCCAGGAGCCTGCGGTCAGGACGTGGACGGCGTAGTGGTCGACGACCGTTGCCCACGACACCGGCTTCCAGTCGAGCGTCACGCTGCCGAGCTGGCCGCTGCCCCGCAGCTCGGTGACGGCAGGGGGACGAGTCATCACAACGCCTCCAGACGGGGAGAGCCGACGGGCGACCGGAAGGACGCGAACACCCGCGGCGCGGCGTTCGCGTCGGCCTCGACGTACGGGAAGTTGACGAACTCCGTGGTCAGCTCGGACCGGGTCAGCGTCGTGTGCACGTACCCGCGCCGCGCGTTGTACAGCTTCACGTACGGATGCCGCAGCCAGTCCGGCGCGTACCTGTCGGTGTCGGCGCCGTCCCCGTCGGAGCCGATCGAGGAGCACACCAGCTCCACCCCGATCGTCGGCGAGGCCGGGTCGGCGAAGTCCGCCTTCAGTTCGGAGGCCACGTGCCGGTGGATGTCGCCGGTCAGCATGACCGCGTTGCCGGCCCGGTGCAGTTCCGTCAGCAGCCGTCGCCGGTTCGCCGGGTAGCCGTCCCACTGCTCGATCCGGTCGTCACTGATGGCCGTGAGTACGACGCCGCCCGCCAGGACGTTCCAGGTCGCGGGTGAGTTGCGCAGACCGTCGTACAGCCATTTCTCCTGTTCGGCGCCCAGCATGGTCCGCGTCTCGGACCGGCGGTCGGCCTCGTCCACCGGCACCGGGTCGCGGTACTGCCGGTTGTCTAGCAGGTGGACCCGGGCCAGGGAACCGACGTCGTACCGGCGATAGACCTGGGTGTCCGGTCCCTTCGGCAGGCTACCGAGCCCGATCGGCAGGTTCTCGTAGAACGCGCGATAGGCGACGGCCCGGCGATGCACGAACAGCTCGGGCGGGATCCCGTACAGCGAGTTCGCCGAGCCGTAGTTGTTCTGCACCTCGTGGTCGTCCCAGACGTGCAGCCACGGGGCGGCGGCGTGCGCGGCCTGCAACTCCGGGTCGGACTTGAACAGGCCGTACCGCAACCGGTACTGCTCGAGCGTCTCGATCTCCACCCCGTGCTCCGGCCCGACCGAGACACCCTGGCGCCACAGGTTGCCGCCAGCAACGATTCCGTACTCGTAGATGTAGTCGCCGAGGAAGAACACTGCGTCCGGCGCCCGGCGGGCGATGTCGCGGTACGCCGGGAAGTAGCCGTGGTACCAGGCCTGACAGGACGCGGTGGCGAAGCTGAACCGCGACCCGTAGACCGGCAGTGTCTTGGTCCGGCCGACCGGGCTGATCTCGGTGCCGACCCGGAAGCGGTAGAAGTACTCACGTTCCGGCCGCAGCCCACTGACCTCGGGATGGACGGCGTGCGCCAGTTCGGCGGTCGCGATCGCGAGCCCTCGCCGTACGACCCGTCGGAAGCCGCTGTCCTCGGCCACCTCATACTGCACGGGCACGTGGTCGGCGCGCATCCCGCCGTGACCATCGACGGCCAGCGGCGTCGGTGCCAGCCGGGTCCAGAGGACGAAGCCGTCGGGGCGCGGATCACCGGATGCGACGCCGAGCCCGAACACACCGGACGGGACCGGCCGCGCAGGGGTGGCGTCCGCACTCGCCGGCGCGGAGACGCCGAGCGCGACGGACGCAGCACTCAGGCCGGTGAGTTGGAGAAAGGTACGGCGGGAGGGAGGCGGAGGCACGGGCGGGACTCCAATCGGTGGACTTGCGTCACATTCTTACGTAATTCCCCGTCTTGATGTCAGTGGTTGTCGGAATGTCGCCAAGGATTCAGCAATCGGATTGCTGGGTGTTTGCGAAGATTCCTGTTGGAAGTCTGAGTCGCGGCGCGCAAGGCTGGAGCCCATGGCAGCTCAGACGAACACAACGCGTCGGATCGGTGACGTCGAGGTCAGTGCGATCGGACTCGGCGCGATGCCGATGTCGATCGAGGGACGCCCCGACGAGGCCCGGTCGATCGCGACCATCCACGCCGCCCTCGACGCCGGGATCACCCTGATCGACACCGCCGACGCCTACCACCTGACCGCGACCGACGTCGGTCACAACGAGACCCTGATCGCCAAGGCCCTCGCGTCGTACGGCGGTGACACCTCCGGCGTATTCGTCGCGACCAAGGGCGGGCACCTGCGACCGGGCGACGGCTCGTGGACGCTCAACGGCTCGCCGGAGTACCTCGAGCAGGCGGCCGATGCGTCGCTCAAGCGGCTCGGCGTGGACGCGATCGGGCTGTACCAGTTCCACCGGCCGGACCCGAAGACGCCGTACGAGGAGTCGATCGGCGCGATCCGCGACCTGCTCGACGCGGGCAAGATCCGGATGGCCGGCATCTCCAACGCGAACCCGGCGCAGATCCGGCAGGCGAACGAGATCCTCGGCGGCCGGCTCGTCTCGGTGCAGAACCAGTTCTCCCCCGCGTTCCGGTCGAGTGAGCCCGAGCTCGAGCTCTGCGACCAGCTCGGGATCGCGTTCCTGCCCTGGTCGCCGCTCGGCGGCATCTCCAACGCCGGCGAGCTGGGCAGCAAGCACCCCGCCTTCCACCAGCTCGCTTCCCAGCTGGGCGTCAGCCCCCAGCGGGTGACACTCGCCTGGATGCTGGCCAAGTCGCCGTACGTGATCCCGATCCCCGGCTCCAGCCGCCCGGAGACGATTCTCGACTCGTACGCCGCGATCGACCTCGAACTCACCCCCGAGCAGATCGCCACGCTCGACGCGGCCTGAGACCGACAGGTGACGCCCCGCCACGCGGAATAGGTCCGCGCGGCGGGGCGTTCCTGTGGTGTTCTCGGGTTGAAGGAGGTCTCGGCGGTGGAAGACATGCGGGCGTTGAGCTACGGGCTTGGGCAGCAGTACTTCGAGGAGCGGGACTACCGAGGTGCGATCCGGGCGCTGCGGCCGGTGGTCGAGGAGACGCCGGACGACGTCGGCACCCGGCTGTTGCTGGCCCGCGCGTACTACCACGCGGCGCTGCTGAAGCCTGCCGAGGAACATCTCCTGGAGGTCATCGAGCGCGCCCGACCGAGTACTACGCCCACCTGATGCTGGCCCGGACCCTCGAGCGCCAGTCCCGCGCCGACGAGGCCGTCAAGCACCGCCGCATAGCCGCAGCCCTCACCGGCAACGAAGACCTCCTCAAGCCTCACAGCGCCTGAATTGGCGGTCCGGTTCTGGGACAGCTGGAGTGCCCGAGCTGGGAATGCCGGACGATGGATTGGCGTTGTGCGGTGTGAAGGTAGTTAAATAGTTAACTACCCAGCCTGAGGAGGACAGATGCAGTTCGGGGTGTTCACCGTCGGTGACGTCACCGAGGACCCGACCACCGGTCGGACGGTGAGCGAGGCCGAGCGGATCAAGGCGATGGTGACGATCGCACTGAAGGCCGAGGAGGTCGGCCTCGACGTGTTCGCGCAGGGTGAGCACCACAACCCGCCGTTCGTCCCGTCCTCCCCGACCACCCAGCTCGGGTTCATCGCGGCGAAGACGTCGAAGCTGATCCTGTCCACCGGGACCACGCTGATCACCACCAACGACCCGGTGAAGATCGCCGAGGACTACGCGATGCTGCAGCACCTGGCCGACGGCCGGGTCGACCTGATGATGGGTCGCGGCAACACCGGCCCGGTGTACCCGTGGTTCGGCCAGGACATCCGCAACGGCATCGCGCTCGCGATCGAGAACTACGCCCTGTTGCGCCGGCTGTGGCGCGAGGACGTGGTCGACTGGGAGGGCAAGTTCCGCACACCGTTGCAGGGCTTCACCTCGACGCCGCGGCCACTGGACGGCGTACCGCCGTTCGTCTGGCACGGGTCGATCCGGTCACCCGAGATCGCCGAGCAGGCGGCGTACTACGGCGACGGGTTCTTCCACAACAACATCTTCTGGCCGGTCACCCACACCAAGCGGATGATCGAGCTCTACCGCACCCGCTTCGAGCACTACGGCCACGGCGCCGCCGACCAGGCGATCGTGGGACTCGGCGGCCAGGTCTTCATGCGGAAGAACTCCCAGGACGCCGTCCGCGAGTTCCGGCCGTACTTCGACAACGCGCCGGTGTACGGACACGGGCCGTCGCTGGAGGACTTCAGCCGGGAGACCCCGCTGACGGTCGGGAGCCCGCAGCAGGTGATCGAGCGGACGCTGACGTTCCGGGAGCACTTCGGTGACTACCAGCGGCAGCTGTTCCTGATCGACCACGCCGGGCTGCCGTTGAAGACCG
This sequence comes from Kribbella swartbergensis, assembly GCF_054784135.1. Taxonomy (NCBI): domain Bacteria; kingdom Bacillati; phylum Actinomycetota; class Actinomycetes; order Propionibacteriales; family Kribbellaceae; genus Kribbella; species Kribbella swartbergensis. The sequence continues at coordinate 62,351 of NZ_BAAGPM010000025.1, read as the reverse complement.
TGCTGGAGCAGCTGGACATTCTCGGGTCCGAGGTGGTCCCGGTGTTGCGCAAGGAGTTCGCGGCGCTGAAGCCGGCCCACGTGCCGGACGCGCCGACGCACGCTGCACTGAAGGCCGCGGCCGAGCGGGCGCGCGACCTGGAGACGATCGAGGAGCCGACGGTATGACCGAGCGTTTGATCGCCGTGGTGACGGCCGGGCTGACGACACCTTCGTCGTCCCGGCTGCTGGCCGACCAGCTGGCCGCCGCCGTACGCGACGAGCTGTCCGGCCGTGGGATCGCGTCGCGGGTCGAGCTGATCGAGGTGCGCGACTACGCCCACGACCTGACCAACAACCTGCTCACCGGCTTCCCGTCGGAGCAGCTGGGGACCGTGCTCGACACGGTGACCCGGGCGGATGCGGTGATCGCGGTGACGCCGACGTTCAGCGCGTCGTACAGCGGGCTGTTCAAGATGTTCTTCGACGTTCTCGACGACAAGGCGCTGGCCGGCAAACCGGTCCTGCTCGCCGCGACCGGCGGCACCGAACGCCACTCGCTCGTGCTCGAGTTCGCCCTCCGGCCGCTGTTCGCGTACCTGAAGGCGCTGCCCGTTCCCACCGGCGTGTACGCCGCCTCCACCGACTGGGGCACCGGCGCCGCCAAACTCGGCACCCGCATCACCCAGGCCGCCACCGAACTCGTCGCCGCCCTCCACCACGAACCCCCCACCCAAACCGACCCCTACGAAAACCCCACCCCCTTCGAAGAGCTACTCAAGGGCTAATTCCATAGCTCCCTCGCCGCGTCGGCCGGATACTCGGGGGATGGTGATCCTCGGCGGCTACGTGATCGCGGCGCCCACCACGTTGGGTCCGCGCGATCTGCCGAGTCCGCTGCGGACGATCAGCCATTGCCTGTTGGACGATCTGCCTCGGCCGGCGTACGCGGGCTGGTTCACCGACCGGGCCGAAGCCGAGAAGGCTCTGGCCGCGCGCCACGCACCCGCCGACGTCCTGGCTGTGGGCCTGGAGGAGCACCTGGCCGACGCACTCCGAGCCGAGTACGCCGACGACGAGTCGGCGTACTTCTTCCGCCTCCTGGACCTGCGCCTGCCACTACCCACGGACGCCGTGTTCCTCGGGCACGAGATCGTCGGCTGCGAGACGGACTTCACCTTCCATTCCTGGCACTGTCACGGGTATGCCGACCAGGTCCGGCGGGAACTCGGCGTCGTCGTGGACCACGTCAGGCTGCTCGCCGACTTCGCCGACGCCCTCCGAGTCCTCGACTACCTCCGCACCCGCCCCGCCGACGACGCGCCCTACGAGATCCCGTGGACAGTCGCCACCCTCGCCCGGCGCATCTGAGGAGCCGCTGCCGGGACGATCAGTGGGGTTGGATCGCTGCCGGTGTTGGGTCAGCTGTCGTCGGTGGTGGTTTGCTCCTTCGGCGACGCCGGGCTGCGCTCGGTGATGAGTAGGGAGATTCCGTCGAGGATTCGGGTTAGGCCGAAGGTGAGGGTGTGGGCGGGGTCTATGACGGACTGGAAGTGTTCGCCGACGGCGGTGCCTACGCGGCCGGCGGTGGGGAAGTGCTGGTGGGTGCCGGCCATCACGTGGGTGAGGGTGGGGGAGATCTGACGCCACCACTCCTCGTCGGAGAGGCCGGATTCGCGTTGGGTGCGGAGGTGTTCAGCGCCGGCGCGGGCTGTGCCCTGGACGTGGGTGAGGACCAGGGTCAGCGCGGAATCCATCTCCACGTCGGTCAGGCCCAGACCGTCCAGCGGGCGTAGTTCCGCCTCGTACTTCAACGTGATGTTCGGGCCGAGCGCCGTACGCATCGTCGCGACGTCGTGGATCCACGGGTGCTTGGTCAGCACCTCCCAGTTGCGCTGGGCGATGAACTCCAGCGCACCCCGCCAGCCGCCCGGTTGCCGGACCGGCTCGTCGACGTCGGCGTACAGGTCGCCGTACACGGTGTCGAACATCAGGTCGGTGAGCTCACCCTTGCCCGGGACGTGGGTGTAGAGCGACATCGTGCCGACCTTCAGCTGCTCGGCCACCGTGCGCATGGACACCGCGTCGAGGCCCTGGGCGTCAGCCAGCTCGATCGCCGTGTCCACGATCGAACGCACCGTCAGGCCGGACCGGCCCGCCTTCGTGTGACTGCCCCAGAGCAGGGCGAGACTGCGCGCCGGATCGGACCCGGCCGCCTTCTTCGGACTCAACGGAACCTTCTCCCACCGGTCGTCGTTGACTTGATCGTACACCAAGCCGTACGGTGTACGGTACACTCTACGGTTCAACCGGCGAGAGGTGGGAAGTGACTGCGGAACGAGTGATCGAGGCCGTCGACGTACGGAAGAACTACAAGGGCGGCACCGAGGGGGCAGGGCTGAACGGTTTCGACCTGGAGGCCATGGCCGGCACCGTGACGGGGCTGCTCGGCCCCAACGGCGCAGGCAAGACGACAGCGGTGCGGATCCTGTCCACACTGCTCGAGCTGGATTCCGGTACGGCGCGGATCGCCGGGTACGACGTACGCCGTCAGGGCGCGGAGGTACGACGCCGGATCGGGCTGGTCGGCCAGTACGCGGCGGTCGACGAGATCCTGACCGGCCGGCAGAACCTGGTGATGTTCGGCCGGCTGAACCACCTGGGCCACGCGGCCGCGGTCCGGCGTGCGGACGAACTGCTCGAGCGGTTCAGCCTGACCGAGGCGGCCGGGCAGGCGGTGTCGAAGTACTCCGGTGGCATGCGGCGGCGGCTCGACTTGGCCGCGAGCCTGATCGTGGCACCGGCCGTGCTGTTCGTCGACGAGCCGACCACCGGGCTGGACCCGGCCGGCCGGATCGAGGTGTGGAACGCCGTACGGCAACTCGTCGACGGCGGGACGACGGTGTTGCTTACCACGCAGTACCTGGAGGAGGCGGATCAACTGGCGAACCGGATCTCGATGCTCAAGGCGGGGAAGGTCGTTGCCGAGGGCACGCCGGACGAACTCAAGACCCGGCTCGGGTCGGACTGGCTGGACCTGGTGCTGGCGGATCCCGCGGACGTTCCGCGGGTGGTCGCGTTGGCGGAACCCCTGGCGGACGGGGAGATCCGGGTGACCGACGTACGGATCAGTGTGCCGGTGAAGGACCGGACCCGGGCGCTGGTGGCGATGGCGACGTCGTTGCATGAGGCAAAGATCGAACCGGAGGACATCACCTTGCGGAGGCCGACGCTGGACGAGGTGTTCCTGCACCTGACCGGGACGGGGGTGGCGGCATGACGGCGTTCGGTTGGGCGCTGGCGGACAGTTGGACGATCGCGCGGCGGACGCTGGTGCACTGGCGGATGCAGCCGGGGCTCGTGATCTTCAACTGGTTCTTCCCGGTGCTGATGCTGCTGCTGTTCGGCGGGCTGCTCGGCGGGGCGATGGACTTCCCGGAGGGCGAGTCGTACTACGAACTGCTCGTGCCGGGCATCTTCGCGCTGGCGATGCTGTTCGGGCTGGAAGGAACGATGACGGCGGTCACCCAGGACAAGGAGAAGGGGGTGACGGACCGGTTCCGGTCGCTGCCGATGAGCTCGGCGGCCGTCGTCCTCGGGCGATGCATCGCGGACATGCTCGACTCGGTCGTGACGCTCATCGTGCTGGCCACGGCCGGGCTCGCGCTGGGCTGGCGGTGGCATGAGGGATTGCCGTCGGCGCTGGCGGCGTTCGGGTTGCTGCTGTTACTGCGGTTCGCGTTGCTCTGGGTGGGGATCTTCATCGGGCTGACAGTGAAGAACGCGCAGAGTGTGACGATGGTGCAGGTGCTGGTCTGGCCGGTCGGCTTCCTCTCCAGCACGTTCGTCGCCACCTCCACGATGCCGGACTGGCTGGGCACCATCGCCCAGTGGAACCCCCTCTCGGCAACGGCCACCACCTCCCGGGACCTCTTCGGGAACCCGGACCCGTCGGCCACCGCCACCTGGATCGGAACCCACGCGGAGGTGGCCGCAATCGTTGCCCCGCTCCTCCTGATCGCCGTCTTCCTCCCCCTCTCCGCCCACCGGTTCCGCACCTTGTCGCGATAGACCGGCGCGTATTCGGGTATCGGGTGTGAGTGACGGACCAACTGCTGTGGCGCTCAGCGCACGCGATCGGGCGTGCGCTGGGCGCCCGGGCTGCTCGTCGTACGGCGCGCGTAGCCGGGGCGATCGAGGGCCTGACCGACGCTGGGGTGCACCGGGTTGCGTTGCGGATCTCGCCGCGGTTGGCCCAGGAGAATCCTGAGCTCGTCAAGGTCTCGCCGGCCTGGGCAGACTCCAGCGTTCGGGTACGGCGGCAGGGTTTGCGGCTGGACTTGGATCTGCGGGACAACCTGCAGGCGGTGTTGTACTACGCGGGCCGATACGAGCCCGCGGTACGGCGGTTTCTGGTGAGCGAACTGCGGCAGGGCGACGTCGTACTGGATGTCGGCGCGAACATCGGGCTGCACGCGCTGACAGCGGCCAACCGGCTGCGGGAGCTGGGTGGTGGCCGGGTGATCGCGTTCGAGCCGGCTGCCGACTGTCTGGCCAAGCTACGGACCGCTGCCGACCACAACGACCTACAGGTGGAGGTCGTGCCGGCCGCGCTGGGTGAGCGGCAGTACTACGCGGAACTACGAGCGGACAGCCGGTACGACGAGGCTGACGCCGGTGTGCGCTCCCTCTACGGCGACGGAGCCGTGGTGCAGGAGGTGCCGGTGATCCGGCTCGACGACTGGGTCCGTGAGCACGGACTGCAACGCCTGGACGTGGTCAAGCTCGACATCGAGGGCAGTGAGGTCTCGGCCCTGTCCGGTGCAGCCCACACGCTGACTCGGCTGCGGCCGCGCGCCGTACTCGTGGAGGACAAGCGCAGCGAGTCGAGCGCGCGGCTGCACGCCGTACTGGACGAGCTCGGCTACCGGCCGACCGATGACGTGCTGGACCACAACGCGCTGTTCCGGCCGGACACGGGTGCCTAAGGCATCAACTGGCCGCCGTTGACCTCGATGATCTGGCCGGTGACGTAGGAGCTCATCGCGTCCGACGCGAGGTAGAGGATCGTGCCGACGCACTCGTGCGGGGTGCCGGTGCGACCCATCGGGATGGTCGCGATCATCCCGTTCAGCTGCTCCGCCTTGGTGTGCCGGTCGTGGAACGCGGTCTTGATCACGCCGGGCGCGATCGCGTTGACCCGGATGCCGTCGGGGGCGAGTTCCTTGGCCAGGCCGCGGGTGAACGTGCTGACCGCGCCCTTGCTGGTCGCGTACACGACCGACCCGCCGCCACCACCGTTGCGGCCGGCGATCGAGGTGACGTTGACGATGCAGCCGCCGTCCTGGGCGCGGAACACCGGCACGATCCGGCGGGAGAGCGCGAACACCGAGGTCAGGTTCACGTCCAGGATCCGGTGGAACTCGTCGTCCGAGACGTCGGTCACCGGCGAGCGGTTGACCAGGTCACCGGCGTTGTTCACCAGCACGTCGATCCGCCCGTGCTCGGCCAGGACCTCGTCGATCAACAGGCCCGCCGAGGCCGGGTCGGCCAGGTCCGCCTGGTGTACGGACGCCGTACCTCCCGCCGTCTGGACCGCGCCCAGCGTGTGCTTCGCACCCTCGGCGTTGTGGTGGTAGTGCAGCGCGACCGTCGCCCCGGTTTCGGCGAACCCAACCGCCGCCGCAGCCCCGATCCCACTACTCGCCCCGGTCACCAGAACAACCCGATCCCTGAAATCCAGATATCCCATGCGCCTATCCTCTCCCAGTGCCGCGCTTTGTCTTGATCGCTGCGTACGTCGCCTGGCCCGTCGGGGTGTTCCTGGCGCGCTTGACGACACCGGTGAGACGCCGTTGCTTGATGGCTGCCGCCGGCGGTTGGCTGGCTGCCCTCGCGGTGGGGACAACCGGCACACCGGCTGAGCGGGCGATGCCGGCGGGCCTCCTCGTCGGTGCCGGACTGGGGCTGGCTGCCCAGCTGATGGTGGCGCGTGGGGTGACGTTCGAGTGGGAGCCGGCGCGAACGTACGACGCGTACGACGGGAAGATTGCCGTCGGCGAATGGGTGGTGCTGGGGCTCGCCGGGGTCGTCTGCCTGGTGGGCGTGGCCGGTCTGGTCTGGCGTTGACGTGTACGCGCCGAGTGAGGGGTTGTGGACGGGGAGTCGGCGGTAGATTCGTGGGATGGGATATGCGCTGGGGCGGCTGGATCTTCGGCGGTGGCGGACGGCTGACGCGCTGCGGTTGTCGGCGGCGCATCAGGATCCCGAGATGGTCAACCAGGGCGGGATCGTGGACAAGGCGTCGGCCGTCGACTGGATCGGCCGGGTGGCCGACCTCGACAACGGGCACGTGTACGCCGTCGTGGACGCCGAGGACCACCCGGTCGGCTGTGTGGCGGTGACGAACATCGACCGGCACCAGGTGGGCTGGACGTGGTACTGGACGCTCGCCGAGGTACGCGGCCAGGGCATCGCCCGCGACGCCCTCCGCGCACTGGCCAACTGGGCACACCAGGAGGCCGGCCTCTACCGGCTCGAACTCGGCCACCGGACGAACAACGCGGCATCGTGCGCGGTGGCCGCCGGCGCCGGCTTCCTCTACGAGGGCGTGGAGCGCCAGCGCCTGGCCTTCGACGGCAGCCGCTTCGACGTCGAACGCCACGCCCGCCTCGCCACCGACCCCCTCACCCCACCCCAACGCCCGGTCACCATCAGCCTCTAGGAAGGCGTCAGAGGGTCAGCTTGGGGTGGCGGTTGACGTCTTTGTAGAGGAGGTAGCGGAAGCGGCCGGGGCCGCCGGCGTAGCAGGCCTGGGGGCAGAAGGCGCGCAACCACATGAAGTCGCCCTCCTGGACCTCGACCCAGTCCTTGTTCAGCAGGTAGACCGCCTTGCCCTCGAGCACGTAGAGGCCGTGTTCCATCACGTGCGTCTCGGGGAACGGGATCACGCCGCCGGGCTCGAAGGTGACGATGTTGACGTGCATGTCGTGGCGTACGTCGTCCGGGTCCACGAACCGCTGCGTCTTCCACCGACCGGCAGTGTCCGGCATCTCCACACCCTCGACGTCGACCTCGTTGGTGACGAACGCCTCGGGTACGTCGATCCCGTCGACCCGCTCGTACGCCTTCCGGATCAGATGGAACCGGGCGACCTGCTCGCCGGCGTTGTGCAGCGTCCAGTCGGCCGACGGCGGCAGGAACGCGTACCCGCCCGGCCCGAGGTCGTGCTTCTCACCGCCGACCGTCAACGTCACGTTGCCTTCGACAACGAACACGACCGCCTCCGCGCCGGGGTCGGTCTCCGGCTTGTCGCTGCCGCCGCCGGGCGCGACCTCGACGATGTACTGCGAGAACGTCTCGGCGAACCCGGACAGCGGACGGGCGATCACCCACAGCCTGGTGTCGTTCCAGAACGGGAGCCGGCTGGTGACGATGTCCCGCATGGTCCCGCGCGGCAGGACGGCGTACGCCTCGGTGAAGACGGCGCGGTCGGTGGTCAACTCGGTCTGCGCGGGCAGACCGCCGCTCGGGGAGTAGTAGCGCGGTGCTGTCATCGTTGGTCTCCTCGGGTCAGCAGCCGGCCCCTGGGGGCGGCCTCGATGTCGACGGGTGTGCCGCGCAGCCAGGTGCTGCGGACGACGCCGTCGAGCGGCCGGCCGTCGTACGGGGTGATGGCGTTCTTGTGGTGCAGCGTGCTGACGTCCACCACGAAGGTCTCGTCCGGCGCGAAGACGCAGAAGTCGGCGTCGTACCCGACCTCGATCCGGCCCTTGTGCCTCAGCGCGGTCTGGGCCGCGGGCGCCTGGCACATCCAGCGGGCGACGTCGGTCAGCGTGAACCCACGTCGGCGCGCGCCGGTCCAGACTGCTGACAACCCGAGTTGGAGCGAGGCGATTCCGCCCCACGCCTCCCCGAAGTCGCCGGTGTCCAGGCGTTTGAGGTCGGCGGTCGACGGCGAATGGTCGGAGACGACCAGGTCGATCACGCCGTCGCGGAGGCCGTCCCAGAGCCGGTCGCGGTTCTCCGCTTCCCGAATGGGTGGACAGCACTTGTACTGCGTCGCGCCGTCGGGGATCTCCTCGGCGCTGAACGTGAGGTAGTGCGGGCAAGTCTCGGCGGTGACCCGGACCCCGTCGCGGCGGGCCTCGGCGAGGATGGGCAGTACGTCGGAACTCGACACATGCAGGATGTGGACGCGACACCCGGTCCGGCGGGCCAGGTCGACGACGGCGGCGACCGCGGTGTTCTCGGCCTCGCGCGGACGGGAGCGCAGGAAGTCGAGGTAGCTCGCGCCCTGCGCGGCCGGTGCGCTATCGATGCCATGCGCGTCCTCGGCGTGGACGATGAGGAGGCCGTCGAATGCCGCGAGTTCACGCATAACCGGCTCGAGCTCGTCCGGACCCAGCGGGGGAAACTCGTCGACGCCGCTGTGCAGCAGGAAGCACTTGAAGCCGAAGACGCCGGCGTCGTGCAGCGGACGCAGCTGGGCGAGGTTGCCCGGAATCGCGCCGCCCCAGAAGCCGACATCGACGTACGCCTGGCTAGCCGCGGTCTTCCGCTTGAGCTCCAGCGCCGGTACGTCGCAGGTCGGCGGAATGCTGTTGAGCGGCATGTCGATGATGGTCGTCACGCCGCCCGCCGCGGCCGCTCGGGTCGCGCTGGTGAAGCCTTCCCAGTCGGTGCGGCCCGGGTCGTTGACGTGCACGTGCGAGTCGACCACGCCCGGCATCAGCACCTCGTCGTCGCCCAGCACGAGCTCCTCGGTGGCCTCGAGTTGGGCGTCGTACGGCGCGACGGCGACGATCCGGCCGTCTCGCACCCCGACGGCGCGCTCCACCTCGCCCGCGGCGCTCACCACCCGGCGGGCCCTGACGACGAGGTCCACCGCTGTCATGCCAGTCCCCTCTCAGTTGCTGTCATCGTAGAACTCGGCAGGTGGTCGGCCGCGATCCTTTCCCCGAGTTGCCGCAACAACGGGATCGGCTCGGCGATACAACGCCGTACGTCGCGCTCGAGGTCGGTCAACGCGTACGCCGCGGCGATCCCGGCCCGACGGAGGCGGTCGGACTCGAGCCGGTTGCTGCCGCAGACCGCGACCACGGGTACCCCGGCCTTCTGTGCCGCCGCAGCCACCCCGACGGCCGCTTTACCATGCAGGGTTTGCTCGTCCAGGGCACCTTCGCCGGTGACCACCAGATCCGCGCCGACAAGGTGCTGGTGAAAACCGACCAGGTCGAGCAGGAGATCGATGCCGGGTCGCAACTCAGCGTCAAGCAGAGCAAGAGCGGCAAAACCCACCCCACCCGCCGCCCCAGCCCCGGGGCTGTCCCGAAGATCGGCCGCCGGGCTGGTGCAGGTGGTGTGAGGAAGGTCGGACCCCGGGCCGGTGCCGGTGGCGGGACGGAGATCGGACCCCGAGCCGGTGCCGGCGGTGGGACGGAGATCGGACGCCGGGCTGGTGCGGGGGGTGTGGCGGCGGGCGTTGGCGACTAGATCGGCCCAGTGGGTCAGAGCGGAGTCGAGTTGGGCGACCTGTGCGGGGTCGGCGCCCTTCTGGGGGCCGTACACCGCGGCCGCGCCGGTCGGCCCGGTCAGCGGGTTGTCCACGTCGCACGCCACCACCACGTCCACGCCCTTCAGGCGCTCGCGGAGAGGGCTCAGGTCGAGGGCAGTCAGGTCCTTCAAGGCGGCGCCGCCCTCGGCAAGGTGGGCGCCCGAGGCGTCGAGCAGCTTGGCGCCCAGGGCGCGGACCAGGCCTGCGCCGCCGTCCGTGCTGGCGCTGCCGCCGATCCCGAGGATGATGCGGGTGCAGCCGGCGTCGATCGCCGCGGCGATCACCTCGCCGGTGCCCCGAGAGGTCGCGGTCATAGGCGCCGGCCGACCACCGGGCAGCCGCACCAGGCCGGAGACGTCGGCGAGCTCGACAACAGCAGTCTCACCGCGCCGTGCATAACCGCTGCGGACCGGCTCCCCGGTAGGCCCGCACGCGGTGACCGGCACGAACTCGAACCCCGCGGCGACGGCCGCGGCGAGAGTGCCGTCACCGCCGTCCGCCACAGGCACAGCATCCACAACCACACCAGGACAGGTACGACGTAACCCTTCCCCCACCGCGGTTGCCACCTGATTGCTGGTCAGACTCCCTTTGAACTTGTCCGAAGCAACAACCACCCGAAGCCCCGCCCCTCGCTCCGCTCGGGGCGGGGGAGATGAAGAAGCCGGCGCAACCGGGACGGGACACCCTCCGACGGGTCGCCCCCGGGCCGGGGGCGTGGAAGCCGACGTCGTCGGTGCCGGACGACCCCCGACCGGGCACCCCCGGGACGGGGGTGTGGAGGCCGGGGTTGTCGGTGGGGGGTGGCTCCCGGAGGGGCGTGGGGGGATGGCGGCGTCTGGCATCAGCTGACCGGGGTTGGCCCGCCGGGAGCCGGGGCGGCCGCGGTGGCGGAGGCCTGCGCCGGGGCGAGGGGGGTGATTGCGGTGGGGGCGTCTTCGGGGTGTTGGGCTAATTCTTCGAATTCGGTGATGTTGTTGATTTCTTGGCCCATGGAGACGTTGGTGACGCGTTCGAGGATGACTTCGACGATGATCGGGACCTGGTGTTCGATCATCAGTTTCTTGGCCAGTTCCAGGGCGGGGAGGATCTCGTCGGGTTCGGTGACCCGGACCGCCTTGCAGCCGAGGCCTTCGGCGACCTTCACGTGGTCGACGCCGTACCCGTTGACCTCGGGGCTGTTGATGTTCTCGAACGACAGCTGCACGCAGAAGTCCATGTCGAACCCGCGTTGCGCCTGACGGATCAACCCCAGGTAGGAGTTGTTCACCACGACATGGATGTACGGGATGTTGAACTGCGCACCCACCGCCAGCTCCTCGATCAGGAACTGGAAGTCGTAGTCACCGGACAGCGCCACCACGGTGCTCTCCGGGTCGGCGACCGCGACGCCCAATGTGGCGGGCACGGTCCAGCCAAGTGGTCCCGCCTGACCGGCGTTGATCCAGTGCCGCGGCCGGTACACGTGCAGCATCTGCGCCGCCTGGATCTGCGACAACCCGATCGTCGACACGTACCGCGTGTCGGGTCCGAAGGCCCGGTTCATCTCCTCGTAGACGCGCTGCGGCTTGATCGGCACCGTGTCGAAGTGAGTCTTGCGCTGCAGCGTCGTACGGCGTTCCTGACACTCGGCGACCCAGGCCGAACGGTCCGCCAGCCGTCCCTCGGCGGACCATTCGCGAGCCACCTCGACGAACATCTCGAGCGCCAGGCGGGCGTCGGAGACGATGCCGTAGTCGGGTGCGAAGACCCGGCCGATCTGCGTCGGCTCGATGTCGACGTGGATGAACTTCCGGTCGGCCCGATACACGTCCAGCCCACCGGTGTGCCGGTTCGCCCACCGGTTGCCGATGCCGAGGACGAGGTCCGAGGCCAGCAGGGTCGCGTTGCCGTAGCGGTGCGAGGTCTGCAGACCGACCATGCCCGCGGTCAGCGGGTGGTCGTCCGGGATCGCGCCCCAGCCCATCAGGGTCGGCACGACCGGTACGCCGACGAGCTCGGCGAATTCGACCAGCAGATCGGCCGCGTCCGCGTTGATGATCCCGCCACCGGCGACGATCAGCGGCCGTTCCGCGGCGTTGAGCAGCGCGAGGGCCTTCTCGGCCTGAGCCTGGGTCGCGGCCGGCCTGGCCACCGGCAGCGGTTCGTACGTGTCGATGTCGAAGTCGATCTCGGCCAGCTGGACGTCCAGCGGCAGGTCGATCAGGACGGGACCCGGACGGCCCTCGCGCATCAGCTGGAAGGCCTTCTGGAACGTGCCCGGGACCTGGGCGGCCTCCATCACGGTGACTGCCCACTTCGCGACCGGCTTGGCGATCGACGCGATGTCGATCGCCTGGAAGTCCTCCTTGTGCAGCTTGGCGACCGGCGCCTGACCGGTGATGCACAGGATCGGGATCGAGTCGGCCGCGGCCGAGTACAGCCCGGTGATCATGTCGGTCCCGGCCGGTCCCGACGTACCGACGCAGACCCCGATGTTGCCGGCCTTGGCCCGGGTGTACCCCTCGGCCATGTGGGAGGCGCCCTCGACGTGCCGGGCGAGCACGTGCTTGATGCCGCCGTGCTTCCTCATCGCACTGTAGAAGGGGTTGATCGCGGCACCGGGCAGACCGAACGTCTGGGTGGCGCCTTCCTTCTCCAGGATCAGGACCGCGGCGTCGACCGCGCGCAGGCGGGCCATCAGTCCGACGCCTTACCGGACAGGCGCTCGACACCGCGCAGCAGAGCGGAATGGTCGAGGCCGCCGTCACCGTTCGCCCGGGCGGAGGCAACCAGCTGGGCGACCAGGGCTCCGAGCGGTACGGCGACCCCGGCCTCGCGCGCGGCCGCGGTGACGATGCCCATGTCCTTGTGGTGCAGGTCGATCCGGAAGCCGGGCTGGAAGGAGCGCGAGAGCATGTTCTCCTTCTTCTGGTTCAGCACCGACGAGCCGGCCAGGCCGCCGCCGAGGACCTCCAGGGCGGCCTTCGTGTCGACGCCGTACGCCTCCAGGAAGATCACGGCCTCGGACAGCGCCTGGATGTTGGCGGCGACGATCAGCTGGTTGGCGGCCTTCACGGTCTGGCCGGAGCCGCTCGGGCCGACGTGGACGACGGTCTTGCCGACCGCGTCGAACAGCGGCTTGGCGGCCTCGAAGTCGTCCGCGTCGCCGCCGACCATGATCGACAGCGCGGCGTTCTTCGCCCCGGCCTCACCGCCGGAGACGGGGGCGTCCAGGATCCGGAAGCCGAGCGCGCGGGCCTGCTCGGCCAGCTGCTGGGTGACATCGGGCCGGATGCTGGAGAAGTCGATGATCAGCGAGCCGGTCTCGGCGTGCTGGAAGACGCCGTCCTCACCGGCGAGCACCTGCTCGACGTCGGGCGAGTCCGGCACCATCACGCAGATCACGTCGGCGCCCTTGACCGCGTCGGCGACCGAGGTCGCGTAGCGGCCGCCGGCCTCGACCAGTGGAGCGCCGCGCTCAGGACTGCGGTCGAGGCCGGCGACGGTGTGACCGGCATTCGTCAGGTGCACAGCCATCGGGCTGCCCATGATGCCGAGACCGATGAAGGCGATGTTCGTCATGTCGGAGATCTCCAAAGATGTGTCAGCGGGCGGCGCGCGGCAGCCAGCCGAAGCTGTCGACGGTGGTGGTGGACGGCTTGTACTCCAGGCCGATCCAGCCGGAGTAGCCGTTGGCGGCGAGGGCAGTGAGCTGCCGGTCGAGCGGGAGCGTGCCGGTGCCGGGCTCGCCGCGGCCGGGGGCGTCGGCGATCTGCACGTGCGCGATCCGGTCGGTGTGCTCGGCGATCACCCGGTCGACGTCGTCGCCGTTGACCGCGAGGTGGTAGAGGTCCGCGAGCAGCCCGACGTTCGGCTCCCGGACCCGATCGATCACGGCGAGCGCGTCGGCCGCGGTCAGCAGCGGATAACGGTCCGCGCCGCTGACCGGCTCGACGAGCACGGTGGCGTCGATCCGGGCCGCGGCCTGAGCGGCGAGGGTGAGGTTCTCGACCGCGAGGTCGTCCTGCTCGGTCGAGGAGTGGTCGTCGTCGCGGTTGCCGTAGAGCGCGTTGAACGCCCGGCAGCCGAGCCGCTCGCCGATGCCGACGGTCACGTCGATGTTGTCCCGGAACTCACCGGACCGCTTCGGCCACGACACCAGGCCGCGGTCGCCGCCGGGCATGTCGCCGGCGAAGAAGTTCAGGCCGGTCAGCTGGACGCCGGCGTCCTCGATCGCGGTCACGAACGCGTCAACGTGCCGGTCCGGCGGGACCGCCTCGACGAACGGCCACCAGAACTCGACGGCACCGAAGCCGGCCCGCCGGGCGGCCGCCGGGCGCTCCAGCAACGGCAGCTCGGTGAACAGCAGCGAGCAGTTCACCGTGTAGCGCAGCGGGTTGGTCATGACATTTCTCGACTTTCCGTATTGCGGAAGTTGACTTCTGTTCTGCGAAATGACCATAGGCGCGGGTCCGGGATGCCGTCAAGGGTGTGGTGGTTCCGGCCACGCGGGCGGGCGTTGTACGTTCCTCTGAGGGACCGGTCGTCGTGCCGGGCCGGAGGAGGTGCGCCGTGCTGCTGTCCGAGCTGCTCGACGCGCCGGAGCTCGGCCTGCGTCTGCTGCACCTGGCCGAGGACGCGCTCGAGCGTCCGGTCGGCCGGCTGGTCACCACCGACCTGCTCGAACCCGGCCGCTACCTGAGCGGCGGCGAGGTGGTTCTGACCGGCCTGGTCTGGCGTCGCAGCGACGCCGACAGCGAGACGTTCGTGGCCTCGATCGCCGGCCGGGGAGCCACCACGATCCTGGCCGGCAAGGCGCTGCTCGGGGACGTCCCGGCCGACCTGCTCGAGGCCTGCCGCCGCCACCAGGTCACCCTCGTCGAGGTACCGACCGAGGTCGCGTTCGCCGATGTGACGGAGTACGTCGCCGCCGCCGGCTCGGCCGACACCGGTGCGCGGCTGTCCGCGAGCCTGGTGCGTCAGCGGCAACTGCTGTCGTCGATCGCGGCCGGCCGGAGTCTGGACGAACTCGCGGACCGGATCTCCGCCGAGATCGGGCACGACTGCCGGCTGATCACGCCGACCGGCCGGCACGTCGTCCCGGGGCCTGGTGAGCTGGACGACGAGATCCTCGACGTGATCTCACGGCGCTTCCTCACCGCGGATCGCACTCCCGCGGTCGCCGATGCGAGAGGCACGCCGTACAGCCTCTTCCCGGTCGGGTCCGGACTTGGCAACCGGTTGACCGCCTGGCTGCTGGTGATCGAGGGCGACCACACCGAGTGGTCCCGCGACCATGTCGAAGCGGTGCACGAGTTGTGCGCCATCGCCGCGCTGGACCGGGCGCGCAGGGACGAAGGGCGACACGCATTGCGGCCGTTGGTGGCGGACGCGCTGGCTCTGGTCGAGTCGGGTGCACCGCACGCGGAGGTCGCCACGCGGCTCCGGCAGGCGGGTGCGCGGCCGGATCTGCCGATGGTGGTCGCCGTCGCCGACCTTCGGGACGACGGGCCGAGCGAGGTCGCGATCACGCTGCTGGAGGACGTCGCGTTGACGGTTGGGCCGGCTGTGGTGGCGCCGGGCCGTGACGGCGTGCTCGTTGCTCTGCTGCCGTTCACCACAGGACTCCCGGATCAGTTGCGCAGGGCATTCGGCCGGCTGTCGCCCGGACTGGTCAGGGCGAGGCTTGCGGTCGGTGTCAGTGGTGAGACCGGTCTCGATGCGTTGGCGGGTGCGCTCGAGGAGGCACGGTTCGCCCACCGGGTGGCTCGGTCCGGCAGTACGCCGGTGTCGGTGGTGACGTCGGACGAGGTCGCCTCGCACGTGTTGCTGCTGGCAACGTTGCCCGACGACGTACGGCGTACCTACACCCATCGGGTGCTCGGGCCGGTGCTCGAGCACGATCGGCGGACCAACGCGGACCTGCTGACCACGCTGCAGGAGTTTCTCGCCTGCGACGGCTCGTGGTCGCGGGCGGCCGAGGCGTTGCACCTGCACGTGAACACGGTTCGGTACCGGATCGAACGCGTTGAGCAACTGACCGGACGCGATCTGTCCCGGCTCGAGGACCGGGTGGACGTGTTCCTGGCACTGAAGTCGCTCTGAACCGCCCGGTTTGGGTGATCGTACAGATTCGGCCCTGCCGGAGCGGGCCAACTTCGGATGTTCATCGGGTTAAAACGCGGTCGGCGTACGTCGATGCTGTCGTGCGGATCACTTGTGCCGCCGCGCTCCCGTGCCATCCGAGGAAGGTGCCCGATGAAGGCAATCCTGCGACCGAGCCGCCGAGCCGGCCGTCATCCCGTCGACGAGGTCCTGCCGCCGGTCAAGCTCGCCGTGTACGGCTTCCAGCACGTCCTGGCGTTCTACGCCGGCGCCGTGATCGTACCGATCCTGCTGGCCAACTCCATCGGGCTGAGCACCCAGGAACTCGTCCACCTGATCAACGCCGACCTGTTCACCTGCGGGATCGCCTCGATCATCCAGTCCGTCGGGTTCTGGAAGGTGGGCGTCCGGCTGCCGCTGCTGCAGGGCGTGACGTTCACGGCGGTGTCGCCGATGATCGCGATCGGCCTGGCCGCGGGCGGCGGGACCGACGGCCTGCTGGTGATCTACGGCGCGGTGATCGTGGCCGGCCTGGCCACCTTCTTCCTGGCGCCGTTCTTCAGCAAGCTGATCCGGTTCTTCCCACCGGTCGTGACCGGGTCGGTGATCACGATCATCGGCCTGGCGCTGCTGCCGGTGGCGGCGGCGGACGCGACCGGGGGCGCCGGCCCGACGTCGGACCCGACCAGCGGCAAGAACCTGGCCTACGCGCTGGGCACGCTCGCGCTGATCGTGCTGATCCAGCGGGTCTTCAAGGGGTTCATGGCCACCATCGCCGTCCTGGTCGGCCTGGTCGCCGGCACGCTGGTCGCGTGGGCCTTCGGGGACGCCCACTTCGACGCCGTCGCCGGGTCCGGCTGGGTCGGTGTGACCACGCCGTTCCACTTCGGCTGGCCGCAGTTCTCGGTGGCGGCGATCATCTCGATGGTCGTGGTCATGCTGATCACCGCGGTGGAGACGACTGGTGACGTCTTCGCGACCGGTGAGATCGTCGAGAAGCGGATCGGCCGCGACGACGTCGCCCGCGCGCTGCGCGCCGACGGCCTGGCCACCACCGTCGGCGGTGTCTTCAACTCCTTCCCCTACACGTGCTTCGCGGAGAACGTCGGCCTGGTCCGGCTGACCCGGGTGAAGAGCCGGTGGGTGGTGGCGTCGGCCGGCGTGATCATGATCCTGCTCGGCCTGGTGCCGAAGGCCGGTGCGATCGTGGCCGGCATCCCGCACCCGGTGCTGGGCGGCGCCGCCCTGGCGATGTTCGCCACCGTGGCCGTGGTCGGCTTCCAGACGCTGGCCAAGGTCGACTTCCACGACCACCGCAACGTGGTCATCGTGGCCACCAGCGTCGGCCTGGCCATGTACGTGACGGCGCAGCCGCAGGTCGCCCAGGCGGTGCCGGGCTGGGCCGAGATCATCTTCGGCAGCGGCATCACGCTCGGCAGCCTGACCGCGATCCTGCTGAACATCGTCTTCCACCACGTGGGCAAGGACTACGGTCCCGCGGTGGCCGGCCAGCCGGGTGACTCGGTGCGGCTGGACCAGGTGAACCAGATGTCCCGCGACGAGTTCGTCGAGACCTTCGCCGGCCTGTTCCAGGGCCCGCGGTGGATGGTCGAGCGGGCCTGGGAGATGCGGCCCTTCACCGACACCCACGCCCTGCGCCGCTCGTTCCAGGAGGCGCTGTTCTCCGGCTCGCACGAGGAGCAGCGGCAACTGATCGAGGCCTACCCGCAGCTCGGCTCGCAGCTCGTCGCCGACGGGCTCAGCGGGGAGGCGTCGCTGCGCGACCAGTCCGCCCGCGGTCTGACCTTCCTGGCCGAGCCGGAACGCGACCAACTGGCCGCGATCACCGAGGCGTACCGCGAGCGGTTCGGCTTCCCTCTGGTCATCTCGGTCCGCGACGCCGAGTCCCTCGACCGGATCATCGAGCAGGGCCGCGACCGGCTGGGCAACTGCGAGAACCAGGAGCACGCCGCCGCCCTGCTGGAGATCGCGAAGATCGCCGGGTACCGGTTCGACGACTTCCTTTCCGAGGCCAACCCGATCCATAGTGCAAGAACCCGCTGGAGCAGCAGCCGATGAGTACGACGACGACGCAGGCCCCCTCGATCACGGTCAACGGTGAGCAGACCGCCATCGGCACCGTGGCCGTCCACACGACCGTGCTGGACTGGCTGCGCGACCGTGGGCTGACGGGAGCCAAGGAGGGCTGTGCCGAGGGTGAGTGCGGCGCCTGTTCCGTGCTCGTCGCCCGCCCCGGGACCGACGCACCGACCGAGTGGACCGCGGTGAACGCGTGCCTGGTGCCGATCGCATCCCTCGACGGTCAGGAGCTCGTCACGTCCGAGGGTCTGGGTTCGCCGTCCGAACTGCACCCGGTCCAGCGGGAGCTCGCCGTACGCGGCGGATCGCAGTGTGGCTACTGCACTCCGGGCTTCGTGTGCAGCATGGCCGCCGAGTTCTACCGATCCACGCGGACGACGTCCAACGGGCACTGCGACCACGAGCACGGACCGAACGGGTTCGACCTGCACGCCTTGAGCGGGAACCTGTGCCGGTGCACGGGTTACCGCCCGATCAAGGATGCGGCCTACGCCTTGGGCGAGCCGGCGGTGGACGACGCGCTGGCGGCTCGCCGGTCCGCGCCGCCGCCTCCGCCGGCGAGCACCAGGATGTCGGTCGACGGGGCCGAGTTCCTCCGGCCGGCCGACCTGGACGGCGTACTCGAAGTACTGGCCGAGAACCCCGAGGCGCAGATCGTCGCCGGGTCGACCGACGTCGGCGTGGAGGTGAACCTCCGGGGTGCCCGCAAGCCGCTGATCGTCGCGGTGGACCGGCTGGCCGAACTGCGGGAGTTCAGCTTCGGGCCGGACGAGGTGCGCATCGGCGCCGCGCTGACGCTGACGGAGGTCGAGCGGCTGCTGGCCGGCCGGATTCCTCTGCTGGCTCAGCTGTTCCCGCAGTTCGCGTCCCGGCTGATCCGCAACGGCGCGACGATCGGCGGCAACCTCGGTACGGCGTCGCCGATCGGTGACACCCCGCCCGCCCTGCTCGCCCTGGACGCCTCACTCGTTCTGGTCTCCCGCCGCGGCGAGCGGGTCGTGCCGCTCGCGGACTACTTCACCGGTTACCGCCAGACCCTGAAGGCACCGGACGAGCTGATCCGGACCGTCGTCGTACCGCTGCCGCTCCAGCGGCTGACCGCTTTCCACAAGATCGCCAAGCGCCGCTTCGACGACATCTCGAGCGTCGCCGTCGGGTACGCCGTCGACGTCGAGGACGGCGTCGTACGACGGGCAAGGATCGGACTCGGCGGTGTCGCCGCCACACCCTTGCGTGCCCTGGCCACCGAGCAGGCGCTGATCGGCAAGCCGTGGACCGAACGGACCGTCCGGGAGGCGGCCGCGGTGATGGCGACCGAGGGTACGCCGATGGACGATCACCGGGCGAGTGCGTCGTACCGGTCCGCGATGCTCGGTCAGTCCCTCCTCCGGTTCTACGCGGAAGGAGCAAGCGCATGAGCTCCCTGTCAGAACGTCCGCAGCAGGCCGTGGTCGGGCTGCCGCTGCCACACGAGAGCGCGGCACTGCACGTGACCGGCCAGGCCCTCTACACCGACGACCTCGTCGTCCGGACCCGCGACGTCCTGCACGCCTGGCCCGTGCAGTCGCCGCACACCCACGCCCGGATCACGGACCTTCGGGTCAAACCGGCGTACGACGTACCCGGCGTGGTGCGGGTGCTCACCGGCGACGACGTACCCGGAGTGAACGACGCCGGCGTCAAGCACGACGAGCCGTTGTTCCCGACCGAGGCGATGTTCCACGGACACGCGATCTGCTGGGTGCTCGCGGAGACACTGGAGGCCGCGCGACTCGGTGCGGCAGCCGTCGAGGTGGACTACGAGCCGCTCGATTCGCTGGTGACGGTTCGCGAGGCCATCGCCGCCGGGAGCTTCCAGGGGACCGGGCGGCACCTGTCACGTGGTGACGTCGACGCCGCGTTCGGCCAGGCGGCGCACGTGTTCAGCGGCGAGTTCGAGTTCGCCGGCCAGGAGCACTTCTACCTCGAGACCCACGCCTCGCTGGCATTGGTGGACGAAGCGGGTCAGATCTTCGTCCAGAGCAGCACGCAGCACCCGTCCGAGACGCAGGAGATCGTCGCCCACGTTCTCGGCGTACCGAGCCACGAGGTGACTGTGCAGTGTCTCCGGATGGGAGGGGGGTTCGGAGGCAAGGAGATGCAGCCGCACGGGTTCGCCGCGATCGCCGCACTGGGGGCGACGCTGACCGGACGGCCCGTGCGGCTGCGGCTCAACCGGACGCAGGACATCACGATGTCGGGCAAGCGGCACGGGTTCCACAGCCAGTGGCGGGCCGGCTTCGACGACGACGGCCACCTGGTCGCGCTCGACGCCACGCTGACCTCGGACGGCGGCTGGAGCCTGGACCTGTCCGAGCCGGTGCTGGCCCGCGCGATGTGCCACGTCGACAACGCCTACTGGATTCCCAATGTCCGCGTCGACGGCCGGATCGCCAAGACGAACAAGACGTCCCAGACCGCGTTCCGGGGCTTCGGCGGCCCGCAGGGCATGCTCGTCGTCGAAGACATCCTCGGCCGGTGCGCACCTCTGCTCGGGTACGACGGGACCGAACTGCGCAGGCGCAATCTCTACCGCCTCGGCGACACCACGCCGTACGGGCAACCCGTCCGGCATGCCGACCGGCTGGTGTCCTGCTGGAGCCAGGTGTCGGCCGACGGCGACGTCGTCCGGCGCCAGGCGGAGATCGAGGCGTTCAATGCTTCGCACACGCACCGCAAGCGGGCGCTGGCGATGACGCCGGTGAAGTTCGGGATCTCGTTCAACCTGACCGCGTTCAACCAGGCCGGTGCGCTCGTGCACGTCTACAAGGACGGCTCGGTGCTGATCAACCACGGCGGCACCGAGATGGGGCAGGGCCTGCACACGAAGATGCTGCAGGTCGCGGCCACCACACTCGGCGTCCCGCTGGCCCGCGTTCGGCTGGCCCCGACCCGCACCGACAAGGTGCCGAACACGTCGGCGACCGCGGCCTCGTCCGGGGCGGATCTCAACGGTGCCGCGATCAAGAACGCGTGCGAGCAGATCCGCGAACGGCTCGCGCAGGTTGCCGGCGGCCGGCTCGGGATCAGCCCGCACGACGTACGGTTCACCGACGGCGAGGTGCGCGGCCTGTCCGGCGACAGCGCGACGTGGGAGGAGGTCGTCCACAGCGCCTACTACCAGCGCGTCCAGCTGTGGGCGGCCGGTTTCTACCGCACCGAAGGGCTGCACTGGGACGCCAACGCGATGCACGGCGAGCCCTTCAAGTACTTCGCGTACGGCGTTGCCGCGGCCGAGGTCGAGGTGGACGGGTTCACCGGCGCCTACACGCTGCGGCGGGTCGACATCGTCCACGACGTCGGCGACAGCCTCAGCCCGCTGATCGACATCGGCCAGATCGAGGGCGGCTTCGTCCAGGGCACCGGCTGGCTGACCCTGGAGGATCTCCGCTGGGACGAGAGCGACGGACCGCAGCGCGGCCGGCTCGCGACTCAGTCTGCGAGTACCTACAAGCTGCCCAGCTTCTCCGAGATGCCTCCGGAGTTCAACGTTCGTCTGCTCGAGAAGGCCCACGAGGACGGTGCCGTCTACGGCTCGAAGGCCGTCGGCGAACCGCCGCTGATGCTGGCGTTCTCGGTCCGCGAGGCGCTGCGGCAGGCCGCGGCCGCGTTCGGGCCGGCCGGGACGAGCGTGGAGCTGCCCTCACCCGCTACCCCCGAGGCCGTCTACTGGGCGCTGGACCGCGCCCGGTCGTCGGTTCGGGCGGAGCGGCTCGAGGCGAGTGGGGTGTGACGACCGAGATGGAATGGATGAAGGCGGTCGAGCGGCTCCGCGAGCAGCGGAAGCCCGGCGTACTGGTGACGGTGATGTCCGTCCGCGGGCACGCGCCGCGCGAGGCCGGAGCCAAGATGGTGGTCGCGGCCTCGGCGACCTGGGCGACCGTCGGTGGCGGCAACTTGGAGGCGGTCGCGGTCGAGCGTGCGCGGGCGATGATCGCGACCGGTGTGAGTGAGCCCGAGGTGCTCGAGGTCGGCCTGTCGGACAAAGCGCCGTACCAGCACGGGGTTCAGTGCTGCGGCGGCGAGGTGAAGCTGTTACTCGAACCGCTGCCGGTGGTGCCGTCGGTGGCGATCTTCGGCATCGGTCATGTCGGGCTCGAACTCGCCCGGATCCTGGCCCGGCACGACATCGAGTTGCACCTGATCGACTCGCGGCCCGACCAGCTGGTGGCGGAGCGGCTGGCGGTCCTCGACGACGCGGTCGCCAACCTGCACGTGCACCACGTGCCGGTGTTGCCTGAGCTCGTGGTCGGTGAGCTGCCGCCCGGCACGCACGTGCTCGTGATGACCCACGACCACGCGGAGGACGCCGCACTGTGCGACGCCGCCATCCGCCGGGAAGACCTGGCGACCATCGGGCTGATCGGGTCCAGTGCCAAGTGGTCGCGGTTCCGCCGCAAGCTCGCGGAGGACGGCAACCCCGCCGAGGCGATCGCCCGGATCACCACCCCCATCGGCCTCCCCGACCTCGCCGGCAAGGAACCAGCCGTGATCGCGGTCAGCGTCGCCGCGTCACTCCTCCAGCAATTCGTCGCCGAACGCACCCCTGCCCTGGCCGATCCCCCGCCGCCCGCGTCGACTCGATCCACCGAGCAGACATCCGCGCCGGCCGAGTCGGCTGCGCACACTCCCGCGTCGGCTCGACCCGCGGGGCAGACTCCCGCGCCGCACGCGTCCGCCGAGCAGGGTGCCGGGCGGGCTGGATCCGCCGAGCGGCAGTCCGCGTCGGCTCAACCCGCCGAGCGTCGCCCTGCGCCGGCTCATCGTGAGGCGAAGGCATGACCATCTTCCGTGGCACGTTCATCGACACCCCCGAGAACCCGTTCAGCGGCGGCGGCCTCCGGGTCGACTCCGACGCCGGCCTGCTGGTCTCGGACGGTGTAATCGTTGCCCGCGGCCCCTTCCTGGAGATCCGCCGGGCACATCCCGCCGAACAGATCGTGGACCTGACCGGCGGCGTCGTACTGCCAGGCTTCGTGGACACCCACGTCCACTTCCCGCAGATCCGTGCGGTCGGCGGCCTCGGTCTGCCGCTGCTCGAATGGCTCGACCGCTATGCACTGCCCGAGGAGGCCCGCATGGCCGACGCCGGCTACGCGGCGGGCGTCGCAGCCGAGTTCGTCCGGGGCCTCGCAGCGGCGGGGACGACGAGCGCACTCGTCTTCGGAGCACACTATGCCGACGCGGTCGACGTACTGTTCTCAGCCGCGTCGGAGGTCGGTCTGCGCGTCACCAGCGGACTGGTCGTCAGCGACCGACTCCTGCGTGAGGACCTGCTGACGACGCCCGAGCGGGCTTACACCGAGTCGCTCGCTCTGGCCGACCGCTGGCACGGCGTCGGACGCAACAGGTACGCCGTGACACCACGATTCTCGCTGTCATGCACCGACGACCTGCTCGCAGCCTGTCGCACGATGCTCGACGAAGTCCCCGGCTCACTGTTCACCTCACACGTCAACGAGAACGAGGCCGAGATCACCACGGTGTCCGAGCTGTTCGGCGGCTGCGACTACGTGACGACGTACGACAAACACGGCCTGGTCGACCGCCGAACCGTGCTCGCGCACAACGTGCACCCGACCGACGTCGAACTCAAGATGCTGGCCGAGGGCGGAGCGGCGGTCGCCCACTGCCCGACCAGCAACGCGGCCCTGGGCAGCGGCTTGTTCCCACTTGCACGTCACCTCCAGTACGGCGTACGGGTCGCGCTGGGGTCGGACGTCGGAGCCGGCACTGGCTTCTCGTTGCTGAAGGAGGGTTTGCAGGCGTACTTCGTGCAGCGTCTCCTCGGCGACCAGGGTTGCGCTTTGTCGGCCGCGCATCTGCTCTACCTGGCGACCGCTGCCGGCGCCGAAGCCCTCGGCCTGGACGATGTAGGCGACCTCAGCGTCGGCAAACGCTTCGACGCCCAGTTGCTGCGCCCAACCGACGGCTCCCCCCTCGCCGTAGGCGTCGCCCACGCCGACGACGCCGAGGAAGCCCTCGCCCGAATCTTCACCCTCGGCACCCCCGCCGACGTCCACGCAGTCTGGATCGACGGCGAACTCCTCCACCGCTGACGAACACCGGAAGCCGGCTGACCGAACCCCGGTCAGCCGGCCGTCCGTACGTCACGGACCCAATCGGAGGTGCCTTCCGGCTTGGAGGCCGCTTGTTGCTGGTCTGCTTGATCCGTTTGCGCGCCAGAGGCGGCTCGTCCGACGTTCTGATCCGTCGGACCCTGCACCACCGACCGCCATTCCGCCTGCCCAGGCCGAGCCACCCCGGCGCCGGCGGTGCGGTGGGTCGGGGATCAGCCGCCGCTGCCGTACGGTCGGGTGATGATCTCCAGCCAGTGCCCGTCCGGCCCCTCCCAGTAGAGGCCGCGGCCACCATCCCCGTGGTTGATCTGCTGCGGTTGGCGCTTGAAGGGATCGGCCCACCACTGGCGGCCGTCGTCCCGCAAGCGACCGAGGATGAGGTCGAACTCCTCCTCACTCACCAGGAAGGCGTAGTGCTGGCCGCGGATCTCGCCTTCGGTGTCCATGAAGTCCAGGCTCGCCCCGTTGTCCAACTTCAGCTCGGCGAACGGGCCGTACGCTCTCGCCTCCGGCAGACCGAGTACCTCGCTGACATCGCGAGCAGCAGCCCATCGGTCCTTCACGTGCACGATCGTGTGGTTCAGCTCGACACTCATCGGCCCCCTCCTGACAGATGCCAATCCTCAACTGGCGCGTCTCCCCACTCTGCACCCCGAACCCCGTTCCAGTGAAGACCTCCCCGGTTCCGCCCATGCTCGAGAGTGTCCGCACAACAGTCGGGAACCGGCTGCCGGAAGTACTCGTCATAGGTCAGAACGTCGAGCCGGAACACACATCTGTTGACCCGACACGATGAGAATATGTCGCAACCGTAAGCCACGAGGTCACGCTTCGGCCTCGCCCGAACTGCACTGGAGTTGACTTGAGCAAGAGAAAAGACGACGCGGCGATGCAGAAGGCGATGGACCTTCTCAAAGCTCACGGCGAGGTGCCCAAAAAGCTCAGAGACCTCGGCCACCTGAAGGCGGCGAAGAACATCGAGGAGAAGGGCGGCCGCTGGGACTCCCCCGAAGTCCGCGACGCCTCGAAGCGCGGCAACGGCCGCGAAGGCGGCCGCGGCTGATCTTGCCGCACGCCACAGTCAGTTTCCCCGGCGAGGCCAGGGCGTCGTCGACCCCAGGTCGCACGCCCGCGCCTCGCCGCAATTCTCGAATACCATTCCCACAGCGGTGCCCGGAATTTTCCCGTGCAGGGTGTCGCCTTTCACAGCCATGCACCTGGCAATTGACACCAGCCATTCCCGGCCAACCCCAACCCGGTTGCCACGAGCAACTTCAGCATCCACCGCGACCTACCCCAGGGCGGTCGACAGGCGGGCGACAGCCCGCAGACACCAGCGGCGATAAGCCGCGCGAAAGGGTGGATGGGGCTGCCGGGCGAGCACGCGACGCAGGAGCGCGCGTAGCCGGCTGCGAGGGTGTTCAGCCGGCCTTGGCGAGTAGATGTTTTTGGACTTTGGCTACTTGGAGGGCGAGGTCTGACTCGTCGACGGTGAGGACGGTGTCGTGCTCGACTACCGGTCGGCCGTTGATCAGGAGTAGGTCGAGGGGTGGCGGCGTACCTAGGACCAAGGCGGCCACCGGGTCGGGGATGCCGGCGTGCTCCAGGGTGTCGAGGCGCCAGAGGGCGAGGTCGGCCAGTTTGCCTTCTTCGATGGAGCCGATCTCGTTCTCGCGGCCGAGGATGCGGGCGCCGTCGAGGGTTGCCATTTCCAGGGCGGCGCGGACGTCGAGGGCCTGAGGGCCACCTCGGGCTCGGGCGAACAACAACGCGTGGCGCAGTTCCTCTACCAGGCTTCCGGCTTCGTTGCTGGCGGCACCGTCCACGCCTAGGCCGACCGGGCTCCCGGCGGCACGCAGGTCGGCGGCGCGGGCGATCCCGGCGCCCAGGCGGGCGTTGGAGCTCGGGCAGTGCGCGACCCCGGTGCCCGACGCCCCTAACTGAGCGATCTCGGAGTCGGCGAAATGGATGCCGTGGGCGAACCACACGTCCGGCCCGGTCCAGCCGAGTTCAGCGGCGTACTCCAGCGGGGTGGAGCCGAAGTGTTCGCGGCAGTAGTCGGTCTCGTCGGTGGTTTCGGCGAGGTGGGTGTGCAGCCGGACGCCCTCGCGGCGGGCCAGTTCGGCGGCGTCGCGCATGAGGTCGCCCGTGGCGGTGAACGGCGAGCATGGTGCGACCACGAGTTGGAGCATCGAGCCGGGGCCGGGGTCGTGCCAGCGGTTGATCGCGGCTTCGGTCGCGGCCAGGATCTCGTCGCGGTCCTCGACCACCGAGTCCGGCGGCAGACCGCCGTCCTTCTGGCCCAGATCCATCGATCCTCGCGCCGGGTGGAAGCGCATCCCGACCTGCGACGCGGCGAAGATCTCCGCCTCGAGCAGGTCCTTGCCGTGGCGGGGGAAGACGTAGTGATGATCGGCCGCGGTCGTGCACCCGGTGCGTGCGAGCCGGGCCAGTGCGGCCTGGGCTGCGACGTGGACCGACTCGTCGTCGATGCCGGCCCACACCGGGTACAGGGTCGTGATCCACTCGAACAGAGTCGCGTCAGCGGCGAGTCCACGGGTCGCCCACTGGTACAGATGCTGGTGGGTGTTGACGAACCCGGGCGTCAGCAGACACCCGCGTCCGTCGATCACCCGTGCGCCGTCGTATGCCGGCGCGGACCCGGCACCGACTGCGACGATGCGATTGCCCTTAGCAACTACATGCCCGGTGAACTCCCGGCGCGTCCGGTCGAGCGTGACCACAACCGCTCCGTCGATGACGATCGGCGTTGAATCCATGGGGTCAGTCAACTCACCCACCCACCGAACCGTCACCGGCAAGTCCTACGAAGTTCCCCCCGCCCCAACCAACCCCAGTTGGAGGTTCCTCCGACTCAGCAGAAGCCGGGGACGGCGTGCCAGGCGCTGCCTGCGTCGGTGGCGTTGTCGCGGACCACGGTTGCCTCGATGAGGCCGTAGGGGCGGTCGGCGGCGATGAAGACCTCGTTGGGGTTGTCCAGGCCGAACGGGCTCAGGTCGACCACGAAGTGGTGCTTGTTCGGGGCCGAGAACTTGATCTCGGCGACCTCCGGGTGCCGTTCGAGCACCGCCTCGCCCATGCCGTACAGGGTCTGCTGCAGCGCGAGGCTGTGGATCCTGGCGAACTGTTCGAGCAGCAGCGCCTTGATCTCCTCGTACGACTTGTCCCAGTCGACGTCGGTGTGGTCGTAGCGCCACCGGGCGACCAGCGAGGTGGCGAGGATGCGGTCGTCGGTCTCCTGCAGCGTCGTGTACTTGTCCTTCAGGAACCCGTGGAACTCCGACCCGGTGGACTTCAGCACGACCAGATCCTTGATCCCGGAGACGACGTACGCCTTCCGTTCCGCACCACGTCCCTCGACGTTGACGACCGTCGTACGAACACCGCTGCCGGCTCGGACGAACGAGTGGTCGTGGCCCTGGCCGTCGACCTGGATCCGTTCCCAGGAGTACTCCTCGACCTCGATCCGGGCGCCGTCGGCGGCCGGGGTGGAGTCGACGAAGTGGCTGCCAAGGGTCAGCGCGTAGTCCTCGATCGCGCCGACGCCCTTCTCCTTGGCGAACGCGAACGCGGTGTTCTTCTGCGTGTCGGTCGGCAGTACGTCGCCTTGGTCGCCAGTGGTGTGCGCGGCCTCGAAGTTCCCGCGCAGGGCGGACGAGACGTTCAGGTCGCGGATCTGGTGGCGCGGTGTGTCCCGGTAGATGCGGACGACCCGGCTCTCGGCCTTGCCGTACTGGTTGGCGCCCAGGTGGATGGCCATGGGTCAGCTCCCTCGATAGGTGGAATAGGCGAACGGGCTGAGCAGCAGCGGGACGTGGTGGTGCCGCTCGTCGGTGATCGTGAAGGTCACGGTGACCTCGGGGAAGAAGGTGTCCTGGCCCGACGCGGCCGCGTACGCCGCGGTGTCGAACCGGAGCTGATACGTGCCGGGCTCGAGCCCTGGTTCGAAGTCGGTGATGCGGCCGTCGTCGTCCGTCGTACCTTTGGCCAGTACGACGGCCCCATCGGCGCCGACCCGGGACAGACTGACCGGGACCCCGGTCGCCGGTAGCCCGCGGGCGGTGTCGAGAACATGCGTGCTCACCGTACTCATGCAGCGACCTCCAAGACTTTGCCGAGCCGGAGCAGTGTGATCTTCCGGAGCTCTTCCCGTACGACGGCCTTCTCGGTGACCGGATCGTGGTTGAGCCGCTCGCGCAGGCTGGCGAGCATCTCCGCCGCCGACAGACCGGTCGCGCAGATCAGGAAGACCCGGTCGAACCGCTCCTCGTACTCGCGATTGCCCGCCGCGAGCGCCGCCCGGATCTCCGGATCGTCGCCGACGCCGGACTGCTCGTTGCGCGACCAGGCCGCTTCGGTGCTCTGCCCGGCCGCCCGGTCGCCGATCCGCGGGTGGGCGGCCAGCGCCCGGTCGACCTCGCTGTCGTCGAGCTCGCGCAGGCCCCGATCGGCGACCTGCTTCAGCGCCGCCTCCTCGGTGTACGGGCGGCCGGCCAGGACGCCGTCGACCCAGCGCGGGACGTCACAGCAGGCCGTCAGCAGCGGGCGCAGCCGGTCGTCGGGAGCGGAGTTGAACTCCTGCAGATCCACGGATCACACCTTCTCGAATCACGAAATCCAGTTTCCGTATGACGAGAGTGGCACGCTGCCCGATGGTGCGTCAACAGTTTGTTGAAATTCAGTCGCGCGCCCTGTTCAGGTAGTTGTAGACGGTGAAGCGGGTGACGCCGAGGGCCTCCGCCACGATCTCCGCCGACTTCCGGTACTCGAACGCTCCCCTGGCCTCGAGCAGCAACACGGCCCGCTGCTTCTCACTGCGGGACAACTCGCTCAACGGCCCCCCGAGCTCGGCCGCAACCTCCGCCAGCAGCCCGTTCAGCCCACTGGCTTCGCGTGACACCTTGACCGCCCCGTCACGGCGTACCTGCAGGGTCACCTGGCTGGCGCCGTTCGCGAATGCGGCCTCTAGCACCCGGCTCACCGCCGGCAGCAACAGCTCGTCCTCACCGCGGACCGTCGTACCCAAGGGTCCGAAGTCGGGCTCCAGACCTGCTTCCCGGGCAGCCTCCAGCGCCTGAGTCGCATGAGCGGGCGGCCGACCCTCGACATCGAAGGGCTCGGTGGTGAACTCGGCTACCAGTCGCATGTCGCGAGGCTAGCCCGGCGTGGTCACGACCGCACCGGTCTCCGGGCCAACTTCGCCAAACCCGCGGTGTCCACGCCGATCAGCTCGTCGACCTCCGCTGCATCGACAGCACCGCACTCGAGGCCGCGCAGTACGTAACCCGCGAGCGCCGCGGCCGTCGCCGGCTCGTCCAGGTAGCCGGAGTCGCCGCCGCCGACATACGCGCGCAATCGGGCGCCGGCCGATTCGAGTCCCTCGCGGTAGAAGAGGTACGTCGCGGCGTACCGGCTCGGCAGCTGGGCCGGGTGTATGTCCCACCCCTGATAGATGCCGCGGGCAAGCGATCGCCGGACCAGGCCGAAATGCAGTCTCCAGGCAGCATGCACGGCCTCCCGGTCGCCGACCGGCAGAACGTTCGTGGAGCCGTCGGAGACGAACACCCCGGTGCCCGCCGCGGCCAGTTGCATGACGTCCTTGGCGTGGTCCGCCACCGGGTGATCCATGCTCTGGTACGCCGCCGCGACGCCGAGCGAAGCCGAGTAGTCGTAGGTCCCGTAGTGCAGACCGGTGACGCGACCGCCGCCGGCGCGGATCATCCGCGCGATCAGCGCACTGCCGTCGGGACCGAGGATCGCCTGCGGCGTCTCGACCTGGATCTCGAACTTCAGCGACCCGCTGGGCAGGTCGTGCGCCTTCTCGATCGTCGTCAGCACCAGCAGCATCGCCTCGACCTGCTCCACCGAGGTGACCTTGGGCAGCGTGATCACGAAGCCGTCCGCCGGACCGCCGGACAGCTCTCTGATGAAGAGATCGAGCGTGCGCAGCGCGCGCCGACGGGTCGGCGCCTCGAGGGACTTGATCCGGAGGCCGTGGTACGGCGTCGCCGTACCGTCGCCGACCGTCTTGGCCAGCGCACGGGCCGCGTCGACCGCGGCGGCGTCCTCCTGCTCGTCCGGCCTGCTGCCGTAGCCGTCCTCGAAGTCGATCCGCAGGTCCTCGATCGGCTCGCGGTCGAGTTTGGCGCGGACCCGGTCGTACAGGCCTTCCGGCAGCTCCAACGCTTCGGTCAAGTCGGGCGACGCGGCAGCCTTCGCCGCCTCGCCCCACTCGCGAACCGTGCCGGCGTGGAAGCGGTCGGCGGGCACATAGATGGTGTGCACCGGCTGCCGGACGCCGCGATCGCCGGGGTACAGCGCGGTCAGTTCCGCGTCGGCCGCGGCGAGCAGCCGATCCAGTTCGCCGGCGAGATCGTCCACGTGAGTCATCAGAGCACACCTCGTTCGCTATGACGGGATTTCCGTATTGCGGATAGTATTATCTACTTTGCGGAAGACGCAATGTCCGGTATCTGTCGGTAAACTTCCGGGATCCGGAAAGTGCCGAACAAAGTGGGTGCGCAGTGACGGAGAACAACGAAGGCAAGGGCCGCTCCGGCAGCGTCCAGTCGATCGAGCGGGCCTTCGGGCTGCTCGAGACGATGGCCGATGCGGGCGGGATGATGGGCCTGTCCCAGCTGGCCACGGCCTCCGGCCTGCCGCTGCCCACGATCCACCGGCTGGTCCGCACGCTCGTCGACCTCGGCTACCTGCGCCAGGAGCCGTCGCGGCAGTACGTGCTCGGTCCGCGGCTGATCCGGCTCGGCGAGAGTTCCTCGAACATGCTCAGTGTCTGGGCCCGCCCGCACCTGACCCGGCTGGTCGACGAGCTCGGTGAGTCGGCGAACATGGCGATGCTCGACGGCGACCAGATCGTGTACCTCGCACAGGTCCAGTCGCGGCACTCGATGCGGATGTTCACCGAGGTGGGCCGCCGGGTGCTGCCGCACTGCACCGCCGTCGGCAAGGCGATCCTCGCCCAGCTGCCCGAGGCCGAGGTGCGGGACCTACTGCACCGCACCGGTATGCCGAAGCACACCGACAACACCATCACGGACCCCGACGCGTTCACGGCCCAGCTGCGCAACGCCGTGGAGCACGGCTACGCCACCGACGAGGGCGAGCAGGAACTCGGCGTGCGCTGTGTCGCAGTGGCAGTGCCCGACGCACCGTCCCGCCTGGCAATCTCGATCTCCGGCCCCGCCGGCCGCATGACAGAGGACCTCGTCGAGCGCGCCGTCCCCCTCCTAACCCAGGCCGGCAAGTCCTTCTCGGAGGATCTCCGTTAACCCAGCTCCCGCAGTACTTCGGACCAGCGTCCGCCAGCTCGGGGGACGGGACTGTGGTCTGCCCACGCGGTGCTACGCCCGTCTCCTTCGTCGCCGCGCCACGCGCCGCTCCCACCCGCCCCGGCTTATCGCCGGTTGTACTTCTCGCCGGCTACCGCCGCCGGTTACCCGCTGCCGCGCGCCCACAACCGCCCGGTGGCGTGCGACCGTGGTTAGGAAGCTGACACGTGCTGACCGGGACGCCGTGCTTCCCCGGGGAAGCGCCAGACGCAGACCAACCCTCGGTGTCCTGGCTCGGGCGACAGCACGGCCGTGGGGTGGATCGGTTGGCGAATGCTTTGCGGCGTGAGGATTGCCGGCGATAGCACCTGGGCCAGCCACTGTCACACGCGCCATAGCCACTCTTTCGCGCTTCGTGCGGTCTCTCAACGCCGAACCTACTCAGCGAACAGGCCGGGCAACCGCACACCGGCATGAGCGCTCGGAATCCGGCATGTGCGATCACTCATAGACTGTCGCGGCCTTCAGAGCATCGTTTACGACTTTCCAGCCGTTGCCGGGCGGCACGGTTGTTCGATTCAGGTAGTAGCCGTCCGAATCGGCAAGCCAAGACGCGAAGGCTTCGAGGTACTCGTGGAGCGCTGCATTTGTCCAAGGCGCACCGCAGGCCGCCTCTTCAGCGAGGTCACGGGCTGTTGCTATGACCCGGTCCCGGCCCTTCGCCAGGGAGGCGGAAGGGCATCCGCCAGCCGTGCACTCCTCATCTACGTCAAACTCACCATGCTCGAACTCGTAGTGGAAGCACACGTAGTGCATCCGCTCGAAGACCTCGAACTGGGCTGCGGAGACCTTGACGGGTCGGTGGCATCGTCGGCACTCGAGCTCCATTCCCGCAGCATGCCACGGCACGCCCTTTCGCGGTTGGTAGCAGTTCGGATGAACGCTCGCACATCGGGCATGACCGCGCCTTACCATCGGCGGCTTGTTCGGACGTTGCGTCCCGCTTCAACAACACGGGGCGGCGCAGTTGCGTCAATCGCGGCGATACGACGCTGGCTGTCGAGATGAACGGCGCGAAACTGACCGAGGCTGTGGGCTCCTCGACGTCGGCAGCCTCTGGCAGTCTGGGCGCGTGAACGTGAACGAGTCGCTGACCGTCTGGGACCGATTGCGGGAGTACGCAGCGACCCAGTCTGGACCCTTCACGTCTCAAGAGCCGCTCTCGTGGTTTCGGCGTCACGCGCCTTCGCAAGCTAATGATCGAACAGTGCGAACGCATATCCGCGGCGCGTGCTGGAACGTTGGCGACCGTTCCCAGTTCTCGAAGAAGGAACCGTTCCTCACCCGAATCGATCGCGGACTATTTCGGCTAGCCACTCTCGATGAAATCGAGTACTGGCGCCGCGGCCGAGGTAATGAGGAAGGGGCGGATGGCGAGCGACTTCCGGTCGGGCGTGGTACCGAGTCGGCCACATCCGGCCTCTCGACGTCAGAGGAGATCTCGTCCGAAGAAGCGTCGCTGCCGATGACACCGTCGGCGAGCGAATGGCATTCGGAAGCCAACATTCAATCCATGCTGGTCACTGCCCTCGCGGCCAACGGCTGGAGCATTCTGTCCGTCGCCAACACTGCTACCAAGGAGCGCGGTATCGACGTGATTGCTACTCGGGACGGGCAGACGATCGGCATCGAAGTGAAGGGTTTCCCGAGCCGCACCTACGCGAATCCCGAGCGTGCACGCGAGCAGAAGCGCACGAGCCCAAGCACCCAAGCTGGGCACTGGTTTGCGCAAGCCGTGCTTGCTGCGATGCGACTCCGGGGGAAGGAGCCGACTTGGCGCAGTGTCATCGCCCTTCCCGACTTCCCGCGATATCGGGACTTGCATTCTGAAACGGTTGCGTCGCTGGAAGCCGCGGGAGTCGAGGTGTGGTGGGTCGACCGAACCGGCGCGCTTCATCGCCCGTAAATCCGACTCGCGGCGGAAAGACGTAGATCGAAAGGGAAGGGCACGACGACCACCCCGAGCCCTGTCCCTCGTCCGAAGCGCTCGGGAGTGCCACCAATCCGCTCCACTGCCAGACTGGGTCCCATGCGCCACATCCTTCTGACGTGGAACCCTGGACCGAACAACGACGAGCAATGGTCTCCCGAGGAATGGGCGGTCGACATGGTGGACGGCACCTCCGAAGGCCAGACCTATGACGGCCGTTGGAGCGTCGGCAACCGCGTCCGGGGCATCGAGCCCGGCGACCGCGCTTATTTGCTTAGGCAGGGCACGCATGGGCGCGGCGTTCTCGCGATCGGTGAAATCATGAGCGAGCCGTACGCCGACGACTCTTGGCGTGCCGACGGCGGCACAGCACAGTACGTCGACGTGACGTGGCTCGAAGCGGTGCCTCTCGAAGAGCGGATAGACATCCGAGATCTAAGGACGGCAGTGCCCGACTTCAACTGGGACAGCGTCTACAGTTCCGGGCGCGACATCACCGAGTATGGCGCCGCCCTCGAAGAACTGTGGGTCGGGCACGCGACCGAGGCGGCTCCACTCCCGCCAGTAGTCCAAGGTGCCGGATTCGGAACGGCGGAGCAGAACCGGAAGGTCGAGAAGGCCGCTGTCCAACACGTCACCGACGCGTACGAGGCGGAGGACTACCAAGTCACGAGCGTCGAGGCCGGGCGCTTCGGCTGGGACCTGACCGCCACGCGAAGCAACGAGGAGCTCCACCTGGAGGTGAAGGGAGTCGCCGGCTCACTGGTCCGGTTCTTCCTGACGGCGAACGAACTCAAGGCCGCGCTGGTGGACCCGAACTGGCTTCTCGTCGTCGTGACGGATGCTCTCGGTGAGCCGGGTTGGCACGAGCTGGACGGCCCGACCGCGGCCTCCTACGCCGAGCCCGCGCTCTTCCAGGTTCGCATCCCCGACGAAGCGTTCGCCGACTGACATATGCGTAGGCGGCCTTCCGCGGCGGCGGAAGGCCGGGCTATGGAGCGTGGGCAAGAATTCCGGGGACTCCCACGCGCCCCACGCTTCGGCCGGTCATCGGGATGCCCGACAGGGGCATCACCTTCAGCGGCTCGGCTCGGCTCGCGGCAGTGTACGCCAGTCGCGGCGCGGTACTAGAACGAGCAGAATGGCATGCTTGGTGCCGGAGTTCATCGGACTACAGGCCTAGGGCGTCGGCCACCCTGTGCGCAGCGTCCGGTTCACCGGCACGTCAGCATGCAGTCCATCCAGAGTTCGCTCTGCGACCGGGCGCCAGCCTCGCAGGCACTGGCGAGCGACAGCGAGCAAAGCCCCGGCGGCAGCCGGTAAGGATGCACCGGCGACAGCCGGGCGGTGGGTGGGAGCGGGCGTAGCAGTCGCACCGAGGAGCGCAGCGACGAGAATGCGGCTGCGCAGCACGCGTGGGTTACACCAGTCCCTCGCCCAGTCGTCGGCCCCCCGCCCGGGCGTAGCAGTCACTCGCGAGCGATAGCGAGCAAAGCCCCGGCGGCAGCCGGCAAGGATGCACCGGCGACAGCCGGGGGGTGGGTGGGAGCGGGCGTAGCAGTCGCGCCGAGGAGCGTGGCGACGAGAGTGCGGCTGCGTAGCACGCGTGGGTTCCCCAGTCCCTCGCCCAGTCGTCGGCCCCCCCGCCCGGGCGTAGCAGTCACTGGCGAGCGATAGCGAGCAAAGCCCCGGCGGCAGCCGGCAAGGGTGCACCGGCGACAGCCGGGGGTGGGTGGGAGCGGGCGTAGCAGTCGCACCGAGGAGCGTGGCGACGAGAGTGCGGCTGCGCAGCACGCGTGGGTTACCCGCGCTCAAGACAATTCGCGCAGGAGAGGGAGGACGTCGGTGGTGAACTGGGTCAGGAAGCGTTCCTGGTCGTGGCCTGGGCCGTGGACGACGAAGTGGTTGAAGCCGGCGTCGAGGTAGGGCTGGAGCTGCTTGACGACCTCTTCGGGGTCGGACGCGACGATCCAGCGCTGTGCGACCTGCTCGATCGGCAGCTCGTCCGCGAGTCGCTCCATCTCGGTTGCGCTGGTGACGCTGTGCTTCTGCTCCGGCGTCAGCGACAGCGGCGCCCAGAACCGGGTGTTCTCCAGCGCGAGCTCCGGGTCTCGGTCGTAGGAGACCTTGACCTCGAGCATCCGGTCCAGGTCCTCGAACTTCTTGCCGGCCTTCTCCGCACCTTCCTTGACTGCCGGGATCAGCTTCTCGGTGTAGAGGTCCATGCCCTTGCCGGACGTCGCGATGAACCCGTCCCCGGCACGGCCGGCGTACTTCGCGACCAGCGGTCCGCCGGCGGCGACGTACACCTTGAGCGGGGTCTGCGGACGGTCGTAGATGAACGCGTCGACCGTCGGGTAGTACGGCCCCTCGGAGCTGACACCTTCCTTCGTCCACAGGTCGCGGATCAGTTGCACCGCCTCGCGCAGCCGGGCGAACCGCTCCTTGAACTCCGGCCACTCCTGCCCGGAGACGGCGATCTCGTTCAGCGCCTCACCGGTGCCGACGCCGAGCATCACCCGGTCCGGGTACAGCACGCCCAGGGTGGCGAACGCCTGCGCGATCACCGCCGGGTTGTACCGGAAGGTCGGCGTGAGCACCGACGTCCCCAGCAGGACCCGGTTGGTCCGCTCACCGACGGCCGCCAGCCAGGCGAGCGCGAACGGCGCGTGGCCGCCCTCGTGCCGCCACGGCAGGAAATGGTCCGACACGGTCACACTGTCGAGCCCCAGCTCCTCGGCCCGGACGGAGTACTCCACCAGCTCCCGTGGCCCGAACTGCTCCGCCGACGCCTTGTACCCGACTCGAATGCTCACCCTCTGCTCCCAACCTCGTCTGCCCGTACTCCGAGGACAACCGCGTCCAGGTCCGACTTTATGCCGCCGGTGGTGAGTACCATCCGGAGCGTGTACGCCGAGGACGCGCAGACGCTGGGTGAATTGGGTACGACGTTCCGCGCCGCCGGGCTGCCGCCGGTCCGCGTCGTCGTACCGCGCGAGCTGGCCGAGCGGGCCGTCGCCGCGTGGCGCCGGGACGACGAGGGCGCCGTACCGCAGCCGGAGGATCCCGGTCAGCGGGTTCTGCGGCACCGGGCCGGGACGCTCGCGCTGATCGGCCTCGCCATCACCGAACGTGGACAGACCGACGCCGACGGGAACACGGTCGTGGAGCTGAGTCCCGAACTGGTCGGCGTGGCGATGGACGCCGCGGACGACATCGCCCGACGCTGATCGACGGTGATTGACCGGCGGACCGGCGTCGGGAAAGATGTGGTCCCGGCGCGGCCCGCGCCTCACCTTCGTTGACCGGCCCCGGCCCGGTCTCCTCCAGAAGGCAAAGGGACTTCCTGTCTCGGGTCGCTCGTCCTGGTCAACCGCCTCGGACGGGATCGCCGGGGGATCGCGTGCGAGTGCGTGGAAGGCCAGATGACAGCGCACAGGAACTTCAAGCGACGGGTCAGAGCCCGCGCCGCCAAAACGGGCGAGTCCTACACGGCTGCCCTCCGGCACTTCCGTCCGACTCCACCAGGAGAAGATATGCCGGAAAACCCGACCCTACGCCTCGCCGTCGTCCAGTCGACGATGTGCGACGACCCGACGAACGCCGCTCTGCTCCGGCAGAGCGGTGCCGAGATCCGCGGCTTCCTGCGGCAGGCCGCCGAGGGCGGTGCCCGCCTGGTGCACTTCACCGAGGGCGCGATTTGCTTCCCGAGCAAGCACGTGATGTCCGAGCTCGGCCCGGACGAGGTCGGCGCCGCGGATTGGACGAAGGCCGACTGGACCGTGTGGCAGGAAGAGCTCGACCGGATCGCCGCCCTCGCGGGTGAGCTCGGCATCTGGGCCGTGATCCCGTCGGTGCACCGTCTGCCCGCACCGGAGCGCCCGCACAACAGCATGTACGTCGTCTCCGACCAGGGGAAAGTGGTCGCACGGTACGACGAACGCATGCTGTCGACCACGAAGGTCACCTGGATGTACACCCCGGGCAAGCAGCCGGTGACCTTCGACGTCGACGGGTTCCGGTTCGGTCTCGCGCTCGGGCTGGACGTGCTGTTCCCGGAACTGTTCACGGAGTACGACCAACTCGGCGCCGACGGCGTCCTGGTGTCGTACGCGACGAACGGTGTCTCGCACCACGAGCACGTGGCGGTTCAGGCCCGTGGGTCTGCCGTGAACAACACGTGCTGGATCAGCTTCGCGGTGCCGGCGAACCCGACCGGCGGACTCCGGTCGGGCGTGAGCGACCCGCGCGGGGAGTGGGTCGCGCAGGCCCCGGCGGACGGTTCGCCGGCGGTCGTGCTGACCGATCTGCACCATGCCGAGACGACCGCCATCGGCCGGGAGTTCCGGCGCCGGACCCGGGAGCGCGTCAGCTGAGAACGGTCACCGCCCGGCTCTGCTGAGGTCACCGACCTGCTGGGCGTACCACTCGGACTCGGTCAGGTGTTCCGCGATCTGGCGCAGGGACCAGTTGGGACTGCGGTCCTTGTCCCACTCGGCCGGATCGAGCGCGGCGTACCGCAGCGCGAAGGTCCGGCCGAGCCGCCGCAGCCGCTGCTCGGCCTCCTTCGCATCCTCGACCGTGAACGGCGCCAGGTCGGCCTGCGAGGTGAGCGCACTGGCGTGCCACTCGTCCGGTTGGGTCGGTACGCCGGCCAGCAGCGCCTCGACCTCGGCGAGGTGGTCGACGAGGTGGTCCGCGATCCGGCGGACCGCCTTGTGCGGGGTGTAGACCCGGTTGTCGTCCGAGGTGAGGGGCTGCCCGTTCCAGGCCGGCCAGGTCTCGATCAGCAGGAGCGACCGCTCGACCGCCTGCTCCACCAGGGTTCCAGGATTCTCAGTCATGCGGCTCACGCTAAGCGCGTGATACTTCGGGCTACGCCGAAGTGATCTTCAGGCGTTGTGCCAGGCCTTCGGCGTCGAACGGGGCGCGGACCTTGACGTCGTTGTCGAAGTACACATAGACGTCTCGGGACCGCCGCGGCGCGCGGGATGTCGCCACCGTCTTCCCGTCGGTCGGCGTCCCGCCTTTGTGCCAGGTGCGGATCTTCGCCGCCCAGCGGTCGAGGGCGTCGTCGTCGTACCCGCTCACGTAGAGTTCTTCGGCACCGTGGAGGCGGACGTAGACGAAATCGGACGTGACGTCGTCGAGCATCGGCCACTTGCCGGCCGTGTCCGCGCAGACCAGCGCGATGTCGTGCTCACGGAGCAGTTCGACGAACTCGTCCTTCTCGAAGCTGGAGTGGCGTACTTCGATCGCGTGCCTCATCGGGATGTCGACCGGGCAGTCCAGGTACGCCCGGCCCTCCATCCGCTGGTCGTGCCGCTTGGCGACCTCCAGGGCCTCGGCGGTTGTCCGTGGCAACGACGCGAAGAAGTGCGCGCACCGCTCGGCGTCGTACCCGAGGGTCGGCGGCAGCTGCCACAGTACCGGGCCCAGCTTGTTGCCTAGCGCAAGCACTCCGGAGGCGAAGAAGTTCCCCATCGGCGCGTCCACGTCGACGAGCTTCTTCATGTGCGTGACGAACCGCGGCCCCTTCACCGAGAAGACGAATCCTTCCGGCGTCTGGTCGTACCACCGCTGGTACGACGACGGGCGCTGCAACGAGTAGAACGACCCGTTCAGCTCGATCGAGTTCAGCCGGCGCGACGCGTACTCGAGCTCCGCCCGCTGCGGCAGACCCTCGGGGTAGTACACCTTCCGCCAGGGCGCGTACCGCCACCCGGAGATCCCCACCCGGTAAGCACTCTTCCGCCAACGCTCCACAATCACGACAGTGCCCAACCGCGGAGTCACTCACTCCTTGATTATGGTTGAGGACGTGGCTGAGGCGCTGGTGGTTGCCGGGGTGCTGGCCGGGCTGTGGGCGCTCAGCTGCGGACTGATGATGCTGTTCGCCCATCGGCTCCCGAACGGCTTGCTTCGCCAGGTCGCCGAGTTCCTGCCGTCGTGTGTCACAGCGGCTCGCACGCTCCGGAAGGATCCCGCCGTACCCCGCCGAGCCAAGATCGCGCTGCTGGTCGCGGTCCTCTGGGTGCTGTCCCCGATCGACCTTCTGCCCGAGTTCCTTCCCGTCATTGGTCCCCTCGACGACGTGGTGGCCGTCGTCCTGCTCCTCCGCTACGCCGCCCGGTCCATCCCCCGCGACACCTTGCTCACCGCCTGGCCCACCGACCCCCGCCTGCTGGAACGTCTCCTCGGCCGCCCTGGCTGAGCAGGGCTTTGGCTCCCGCGGCGTGGTACGAAGGTGGACGTGACGATCACCGACAGTCTCCCGCCCGCGGACCGCGCCAGTGCGTTGCTCGACGGCGGCCTGCGGATGCTCATCACGTCGATCGTCGACAACGCCGGCATCACCCGGGCGAAGTCGGTGCCTGCCCATCGGCTGCGTACGGCGATCCGCGACGGGATCGGCCTGTCACCGGTGTTCGCGATCATGTGCACCGACGACGGGATCACCTCGTCGCCGGCGGTCAACGGCCCGGTCGGTGACAACCGCCTGATGCCGGACCTCGACGCGGCGGCACCGCTCGGCCCGGACAACACGGTGTACTGGGCGCCGGCCGATCAGCTGTCCCAGGACCACCAACCGGTGGACATCTGCCAGCGCGCGGTCCTGCGACGGCAGGAGGAACGGGCGATCGCGTCCGGGCTCGACGTGAAGCTCGGGTTCGAACTCGAATTCACCGTGTTCACCGGTGACCCCGACGATCCCAGGGTCGCCACCCTTGGTCCGGCGTACGGCGTACTTCCGACGCTGAAGCTGGAGGACTTCGCGGTCGACCTGCTCGCCGCACTCGAAGCGGCCGGCGTCCTGGCGGAGCAACTGCATCCCGAGTACGCACAGGGGCAGGTCGAGGTGTCGCTGCCGCCGGCGTCGCCGGTGACCGCGGCCGACCAGTCGCAGCTCGCTCGGCTCGTCGTCCATCGGGTGGCGCGCAAGCACGACCTGCTGGTGTCGTTCGCGCCGATCACGGTGGCCGGGTTCGTCGGGAACGGTGCGCACATCCACTTCTCCGCGGCGCTGAACGGCGTACCGTTCGGGGACGACGGCGGTCCGTCGGAGCACGCGCGGCATCTGATCGCGGGTGTGCTGGCCGAGATCGACGGGCTCACCGGCGTACTCGCGCCGAGCGTAGTCAGCGCCGACCGGCGCATCCCGGGGAACTGGGCGGGTGCGTTCGCGTGCTGGGGGCCGGAGAACCGTGAGGCGGCGCTGCGGTACGTGCCGGGCAGCGTCACGAGCCGGCCGGACTCGGCCAACTGCGAGATCAAGATCGGCGACCCGTCCGCCAACGCCTACCTCTGCGCTGCCGCCGTACTCGCGAGCGCGCTGACCGGGCTCGAGCGGAAGTCGGTGCTGCCGGCCGGGCTGGACCACGACCCGGCGTCGTACACCGAGGCCGAGCTCGAGCGGATGGGCGTCCGCCGGCTGCCGCTCACGCTGGAGGACGCGCTTGTCGCCTTGGAGCGGTCCAGTGTGATCCGCAGTGCTCTCGGCGAGGCGATCGTCGACCCGTTCCTCGCCGTACGACGTCATGACGCGCAATCCCTCGGCGCGCTGTCCCTGGAGGACCGGGTTCGCGCGTTGCGGTGGCGCTACTGAGCTGGTCGAGCTGAAGTGGACGCCGACATCACTTACGGTGATCCACATGGCGTTTGCTGCGAAGGGGAGCCGGGGCGAGTCGTTCCTGACCGTGGTCGTCGGCGGAGGGGCGGCCTTCGGGCTGATCGTCATCACGTCGCGGGCGTGGAAGGACTGTCAGGTCGACGTCGCCGGCAGCGTGCCCAACGGCCTGACCCTGCTGTTCCTCGGTCTGCCGCTGGCCCTGATCGTGAACCTCGTCCTGTTCAACCTGGTCTTCCGGTACGCCGGGAAGACCTTCCTCTTCTCGCTGGTCGCCGCCGCCATCGCGATCACCATCGCCGACCTGGCCCTCTTCTCCTGGCAGGGCACCCCGGCCGCCTCCCCCGGCATCTGCCCCGCCAACGTCCCGCCCTGGTGGCCCACCTGGATCCCGACCTGAAAGCCCTTTGAAAGCCGGGTGCGGTTAGGTGGGGGTATGAGCGGACCGACGCGGCTGTACATGGCGATGTCACTGGACGGCTTCATCGCGGGACCGGACGATCGGCCGGGCAGGAGTTGGGGCGCGGTGGCGGGCGGTTGTTCAACTGGCTGGACCACCGCGGGGAGCCGGGGGTGGACGGTCAGATCTTCGGTGAGGCGATGTCTACCAGGGCGGTCATCGCGGGACGGCGTACGTTCGAGCTCGCCGGCCGGTGGAACGGCGACCACCACGACGGTGTCCCGATCCACATCCTCACGCATCACGTCGACGAGAACGACGTACCGCCCGGCAGCGCGAAGTTCTACACGGACGTCGACACCTGCGTCGCCGATGCCCGAGCCGCGTCCGGCGACAGCCCCATCCTCGTCCACGGCGCCGGCGCCGCCCAGTCCCTGCTCGCCGTCAACCAGCTGGACGAGCTGGAAATCCACCTGGTCCCGGTCCTCCTCGGCGAGGGTCGCCGCCTCTTCGACTCGCACCACGCAGAGCTGGAACTGACCCGCTCCCTGCAGGGCCGCGACGCCATTCACCTCCGCTACCGCGTCGTGAAGCCTTAGCGGCGGCCGCCGAAGGTCCAGGGGTGAGCGTCGGCAGGTGCGGGGAGGAGAGCTGCGGCGGCTGTCGGGGTGGGGGCTTCCACGAGCGCTGCTTGGCCTACATGGGTTCGGCCGTCGGGGGTGTGCAGGTCGCCGTGGAGGATGAAGTGTTCGGAGGGCGCGGGGGCGGTGGTGTCGGTGGTGAGGACCAGGTAGCGGTGGTAGTCCTCGACCGCGTTGGTGAAATCCCACATGGTGCGGGCGGAGTGGTTCTCGAAGCGGTAGATGCCGACGGACTCGAAGGCGCCGGCGCGGTAGTACGGCTCGTCGAAGGCGAACCGGCGTACGGCGTCCTCGTCGGGAAGATCCACGATGTGCAGACTGCCGGTGGTCTCGGCGTCGTCGTCATGTGACGTCAGCGTCGGCCCGCGAGCGATCAACTGCTCGGCGTACCCGTCCATGAAGGCCCAGTGCTCTTCCTTCAACGCCAGCTTGAGCTGATAACCACCCGGCCGATCCCGCCCCCACACGAAGAACTCCACAGCTGCACCCTAGTCCGGTCCGAGGGTGGTCAGAGCTTCGCGCCGATCAGCTGGTAGATGTCGTCGTGGGCGCCCGGCAGGCCGTCGTGACCGAAGTCGGGGTAGACGCGGACCGACTTGGGCGACGTGATCTTGTTGTAGGCCGCGTACTGCGTCGACGGTGGGCAGACCTGGTCCTCGAGACCGACGAACAGCGTCACCTCGGCCCGGATCCGCGGCGCGAGGTGCTGTACGTCGATGTAGCCGAGTGTCGTGAAGACCTCGTCCCGGCGGAGATGCCGCGGGTCGCGCTTCCTGAACCAGGTGACGATCTCGTCGTACGGCGCCTTCTCCAGGTTGAGCTCCCACGCGCGCTGGTAGTCGGTCAGGAACGGGTAGACGCTCGCGGTGTACTTGATCGAAGGCGTCAGCGCGGCAGCCACGAGGGAGAGCCCGCCGCCCTGGCTCCAGCCGGTGGTCGCGATCCGCGCCGAGTCCACCTCGGGCAGCCCGCCGATGATGTCCGCGAGCCGCCGGGTGTCCAGGAACACGTGCCGGTACAGCAGCCCGTCGGGCCCATCGTCGAGACCGTGGACGAGGTGGTGGTGCAGGGAGAAGCTGTTCGGCGCCTGCGACTCGGTCCGGAACCCGACCTGCTCCCGCACGTCCAGAGCGGCCACGGTGAACCCGCGCGCGGCGTACGGCAGCAAGTCGACCCACTGCGGCTGCTCACCGCCGTACCCGTGGAACATCAGCACGGCCGGACCCGTGGGTTCCGCGGGGCGGATCACCTTCGCGTGCACGCGATAGCCACCGGTGCCGGTGAAGTACAGGTGCTGGGCGGTCGCCGTGGTCAGCGGGAAGTCGGTCGCGTCGGCGAACTCGGTCTCCGGGTCGACCGCGTCGAGTTCGAGCAGCGCCTTGTCCCAGTACTGGTCGAAGTCGGCCGGCCTCGGGTTGGTGCCCTGGTAGACGGCGAGTTCCTCGGGCGACATCTCGAATGAAAGCACAAAGACTCCAAACCTCGCGGGTGACCTATTCTGCGTGATCGCCGTCGTCGGGAGCAGTGCCGTCCCAGATCGTGTAACCGTGCGCCTTGTTCAGCCGGTCCCGCAGCGCGGTCTCCAGCTCCCCGACCTGCGCGGGCACCAGCCAGCCGACCGGCACCAGGATCGAGTGCTCCTGCTGCTTCGTCCGCAGCACGATCGCCTCGCCGTGCGTGGTCTCCACGCGTCCCGCCTCGGTCACGTCCGTCCACGCCGTGCGTACGCCGCGCACCTCGACGTCGTCGTCGCGCAGTGTCAGTACGGCGGGGGGCCGGGCGAGGACCGCGAGACCGGCCACCACCACCAGCCCGCCGAGGACGAGGAAAACGGTGATCACCGCGGCCGGCAGCCCGATCGCCCACGCGATCGCGGCCACGCCGAAGAGGATCAGCCCAGCCGCCGGGATCCCGAGGAACCGCCCCGGCCGCATCCGGTACGTCGTACGCATCGGGCAAGTTTCTCATCCGCCGTCGCGCCGCGGCGCCGTACCTCGGGAAGAGTCAGAAGGCGTCGACCTCCGAGGTGGGTGCGTTGCCGAGCGGCGTCCGCGCCAGACTGATCGACCAGTCGAACGA
The DNA here is from genome assembly GCF_054784135.1 of Kribbella swartbergensis. Taxonomy (NCBI): domain Bacteria; kingdom Bacillati; phylum Actinomycetota; class Actinomycetes; order Propionibacteriales; family Kribbellaceae; genus Kribbella; species Kribbella swartbergensis. The sequence goes on along the minus strand of NZ_BAAGPM010000025.1, from coordinate 18,464 downwards.
ACCGTCGAAGCGGTCGTCGTACCGCTCGTACGAACAGTCCTCGGTGAACCGCCGGTTGGCCGCGTCCCAGTTCGTGCCGGACTTGAAGTACACGTAGTAGCTGCCGCGGATCCCGCGCAGCGTCGCCTTGTGGTTCGCGCGCACGTAGATCGACACCTGCGGCTTGCGCGGGCTGCTGTTCGTCACCACGATCACCACGTCCGACGAGCTGCTGTTGTCGATCTCCAGCCGCCCCGGACCACGCGCGCCGGACCGCTGGACGATCTGCCCGTTCTTGCCCCGCCCGTTCACCGACGGCGGCGCCTTCGGAGCAGGCGGTACGACGAGCGCCCCGAACCGCAGCCCCCTGCCGACCGACCTCGACACGTCCTGCGTCAGCTCGGCGACCGAGCTGCGAATCCCGGTCTTGGCCTGGTACAGCCGGACCGCCGGCGCCTTCGGCAGACCGCAGCTGGTCTTGGTCGCCCCGGCGTCGCCGAGGTTGTCGGTGACGTTCTCCGGGTAGCTGTCGAACGACTCGAGGACGGTCTTGTGGGCGGCGTCGAGGGCCTTCGGCGGATTCACCTTCGCGAGCGCCTGCCGTTGGAGTACGACGGCCGCCGCGAGCTGGGCCCGGGTCGCGTCGAACGCGGGCAGCGTCTTCGCGTTCATCACCCGGACGACGTACGTCCTGAGGACCTTCTCGACGTTCGTCAGCGCCCGTTGGTACATCGGGACCGACAGCCGCACCGGACTCGGCGCTGGCGGCGGCGGTGCCGGTGTGCTGCTCACCGTGGTCGTCGTACTGCCCGCCGAAGGAGCGGCTGCGTTGCCGTCCTCCGGTTCAGCGCTGCAGCCCGCAACCGCCAGTACCGTGATCCCGATCGTCGCCGCCGTCCAACGCCGCACAGTCACCCCCAGTGACTCGTTCCAGTGCGGTCAATGCTTCCCGGCCGGACGGGGGTCCAGACCTGAATGGCCGGTTGATGTCAGTTGCCGCCGGTCTCGCTCGGGTTGTAGGCGCAGGCGTCGTCGAGGCTCTGGGCGGCACCCGGCGTGATCGCCGGCTTCTTCGGGGTCGGCTTCTTGGTCGTCGTACCGCTGGACGGCTTCTTCGTCGGTGTGGTCGACGGGGTCGACGACGCGACCGACTTGCTCTTCGGGTTGATCGCCTTCTGCACGATCTCCCGCATCGCCTCGTAGTTCGGGTTCTTACCGGTCGGGAAGTTCCTGCTCTTGTCAAGGTCGACGTTGGAGACGTTCGCGTTCTTCACCTTGAGGCCGAGTTCGATGAACGCGGGCAGGATCTCCTGCGGGATGTCGGTGCGCAGCAGTTCCTTGCCGGCCGAGGCGATCTGCTGGTACTTCGTCACCAGGGTGGCCGGGTTGACGCCGTTCACCAGCGCGTGGATGGTGCAGCGCTGCCGCTCCTGCCGGGACGGGTCGCTCAGGCCGTAGCGGCCGCGGGCGAACCAGAGCGCGTGGTACCCGTCCAGCTTCTGGTTCGGTCCCGGCTCGATGTAGCCGGACGGCTTCCGGGCGGTGTTCGAGCCGGGCCCGTCACCGTAGTCGCCGCCGATCGGCACCCGGTAGTTGACGTTCACGGTGATCCCGCCGAGCGCGTCGATGATCTGCCGGAACCCGGCCAGGTTGACCTGCATGTAGTAGTCGATGTCCAGGCCGAGCGCCTCGCCGACCGAGACCTTCAGCACGTCGGCGCCCTCGTTGTCGGTCGGGCCGAGGACCCCCGGGTGCTGCTTCGGGATGTTCTCGTACATCGAGTCCAGGTAGAACTCCGGCTGCTCGACGTTGCCCAGGCTCGGGTCCCAGTAGCCGTCCGGGTAGATCTTGTGCAGCGGCGAGTCGGCCGGGAACGGCATCCGCATCCAGTTCCGGCTGAGCGAGATCAGCGACGTGTCACCGGTCTTGGTGTCGATACTGGCGACGATCACCGTGTCGGTCCGGGTCCCCTCTCGGCCCGCGCCGTCGTCGGCGCCCAGCAGCAGCAGGTTCAGCCGCGGCGTGTTCGCCCACGGGTCCTTCTTGTCCACCTTCGGCCGGGTCGCGCTCTTCGAGTCGCCCTCGGACTGGAACACGCTGCCGACCAGGTCGCGCTGCGCCATCACCGTCTGCGCGGCCACGGTCGTCGGTACGGCGATGCCGAAACAGAGCAGTCCGACGAACATCGACCCCGCCAGCCGGGCGGTGTACGTCATGCTCACCGGGCGGAGCAGTTTGTGCGAGGCCACCACGACCCAGATCCAGCAGAGGCCGAGCCCGACCACGGCCGCGCTCGCGATCAGCAACTGACGCGGCGACACCGCGAACGCCAGGATCGAGTCACGCCGGGTCAGGCCGACGTACGCACCGACCAGCAGCAGGCCGATGCTGATCGTCAGCACGAAGGCGCCGAGTTTCTTCCGGCCGCCGATCAGCAGCCCGGAGCCGGGGACCAGCGCGCTGAGCAGGGTGAGGCCGATCGCCTTCGACGCCGTACGGGCCCGGGGTGTGCGGTGCCGGGACCGGGTGGCTCGAGGCGCGGACCTTCGTCCGGCAGCGCGAGTACTCCGCGACATGGCTCCGTTCCCTGATCGACGACGTGGCAGCCCTCCGTCGGCCGCATGCAGCGGCCCACGGTACTTCAGACGCCCACGGCACCCACTCGGTTGACGTGATGCTGGCGACCCCCGTCGATGCACGCCAGATTACAGGTGCACCGGCCCACCACCACAAAGTGCCGTCCCCACCACCCTCGGTGGCGGAGCCCCGCTTTGCTGCCGGGCGGGTGGAGCGGATAGTCTTGGCCGTCGTCGTGTTCCCCCTGGGGACCGTCGGAGGAGGCGTCGCCTAGTCCGGTCGATGGCGCCCGCCTGCTAAGCGGGTTGAGGGTAACCCCCTCTCGCGGGTTCAAATCCCGCCGCCTCCGCAAGTAACTGAGAGAGGGCCGCCAAGTGGCGGCCCTCTTCTCACTTGCTCATCAACTGCTTCGCTTCGGCGATGCGTTCCACCGACCGCGGGGTCATCGGCTCGGGTGAGACGATCAGCTGATCGATGCCGAGGTTCTGGTACGCCGTGAAGGCCTCGGCCAACTCGGGGATCGTGCCTTCGATCGCCCCCGGCTCGGGCTGAGGCACGCCCGGCTGTTCGGTGTCGCGGACAACCACACCGACCGTCGCCGCGACCGCGCCGTCCGGCTTGCCGGCCGCCTCCACCGCGTCGCGCAGGGTGCCGAGTCGCTCCTCGACCTTCTCACCGGCGGCGCCGTACCAGGCGGTGTTCCAGACGTCGGCCCACTCGGCGGTCAGGCGCATCATCCGCGGCCGGTGACCGGCGACGAGGATCGGGATCCGGCGGGACGGCGCCGGGTCGAGCACGGCTTCGCGCACGCGGTGGTACTTCCCGTCGTACGTGACGGTCTCCCCGCGGACCAGCCGGGCGACGATCTCCAGCCATTCCTCGAAGCGCCCGACCCGGTGGTCGGTCGGCAGCCCGAACGCCTCGTACTCCGGGTCGTGCCAGCCCGCGCCGACACCGAGCACCAGGCGACCGCCGGACACCTCGTCGAGCGTCACCGCCATCTTGGCCGTCAGCCCGGGGTCCCGGAACGACGCGCAGAGCACCAGGTTGCCGAGCTCCACCCGGGTCGTGATCGCCGCGACCGCACTCAGCAAGGTCCAGGCCTCGTGCATCCCGAACACCGTGCCGTCGGGCGCCTTGTAGAGGAAGTGGTCGGCCAGCCACACCGCGTCCAGCCCGCTCCGGTCGGCCGCCTCGGCGACCGCCCTGACGTCCTTCCACCCCGGCATCGAGCCGCCCGGCCCGTCCTCACCACCGAACGGCAACATCACACCGATCTTCATGGCCTCAACCTATCCATCAATCGGCAGGCAAACTGGGCCGTTTCTGTGATCCCACGGTGGCGTGTCCGCAACGCCCGCGGGTACTAAGAGCCGCCCGGGTGGGTGATCACGGTGAGGTGCGGGCGCGTCGGAACTCGAAAGGTGATGACGATGACGGCTCCCGCATTGCCGAGGACCGTGGATCACCGGCCGGAGGCACCGGTGTTCGATCCGCGGGCCATCCTCGGTCTCGGTCTGCCCGCACACGTGATGATCCAGCTCGGCGACCGCCGGTCACCGGCCTGGCTGATCGGCCGCCTGCACTGCGCGAACGGCTGGGTCGCGCTCGTGCAGTACACCGACCCGACCGGCCGGGAACAGACCCTCCGCCTCCCCGCCGACCAGGTCGAACCGATGTAGATCCGCAGTACGCCGGAAGTCGGGGGGCACCCACCGTGCACCTCGGACCCCGGTCGGTGGATCATGCTGGGTATGAGGCCGTACCCGGATCGGGCGGCTGCGGGCCGGGCTCTGGCCGAGGAGCTCGGCGAGGTCGCCGGATCGGTTCTGGTGCTGGGGCTGGCGCGTGGCGGTGTGCCCGTGGCGGCTCCGGTCGCGGACGCCCTCGGCGCGGAACTGGACGTGCTGATCGTCCGCAAGCTCGGCCTGCCGCAGCAACCGGAGCTCGCGATGGGCGCGATCGCGGGTGTCGGCGGCGAGACCCAGACGGTCCGGAACGAACCGGTTCTCGCCGAAGCCGGTGAACACGCGCTGGCCACCGTACTCGCGGAGGAGACCCGCGAGCTGAAGCGACGCGAGCGGGCTTACCGTGGTGACCGCCCGGCGATCGACGTCCGCGGCAAGGTGGTCATCCTCGTCGACGACGGCCTGGCCACCGGGTCGACGATGCGTGCCGCCGTGGCAGCGGTACGGCGCCAGGACCCGGAACGCATCATCGTCGCCGTACCGGTGGGCGGCTCGGACGGCTGCCGGCGGCTGGCCCAGGTCGCCGATGAGGTCGTCTGCGTGTGGAAGCCGCTGTACTACACGGCCGTCGGCCAGGCCTACCGCGACTTCTCCCCGGTCGAGGACGACGAGGTACGACGCATCCTGGTCGAGCGGACGTGAGTCCGCGGGCTCTTCACGGATACAGCGCGGCGCCCCGGCCGGGTGAGCCAGGGCGCCGCGCTGTGTCCAACCTGGTCCGACCTGCCGGCTTCCGATTCGGCAGGTCGGGGTCTGATGTCAGCCGAGCCGCGCGCGCAGGTTGTCGAGCTCGACCCTCAGCGTGGCCGGCACCTTGTCCCCGAGCTTGGCGAACCACTCCTCGATCAGCGGGATCTCGGCCTTCCACTCGTCGGCGTCGACCCTGAGCGCGATCTCGAGCTGCTCCGGGGTCAGCTCCAGCCCGGTCACGTCCAGGGACTCCGGCGTCGGGACCCGGCCGATCGGGGTCTCGACCGCGTCGGCCTGCCCCTCGATCCGCTCGATCACCCACTTCAGCACCCGGCTGTTCTCGCTGAAGCCCGGCCAGACGAACTTGCCGGCCTCGTCCTTGCGGAACCAGTTCACGTAGAAGATCCGCGGCAGCTTCGACGCGTCGTGCTCCTTGCCGACGGTCAGCCAGTGGTCGAAGTAGTCACCGGCGTTGTACCCGAGGAACGGCAGCATCGCCATCGGGTCACGCCGTACGACGCCGACCTCGCCGACCGCGGCCGCGGTGGTCTCGGACGACAGCGTCGCGCCCATGAACACACCGTGCGCCCAGTCGCGCGACTCGGTCACCAGCGGCACCGTGGTGGCCCGGCGTCCGCCGAAGATGATCGCCGAGATCGGTACGCCGTTCGGGTCCTCGTACTCGTCGGCGATGATCGGGCACTGCTTGATCGGGGTGCAGAACCGGCTGTTCGGGTGGCTGGACAGCTCGCCCGAGTCCGGCGTCCACTCCCGGCCCTTCCAGTCGATCAGGTGGTCCGGCGGGGTCGGCGAGTAGCCCTCCCACCAGACGTCCCCGTCGTCGGTGAGGGCGACGTTGGTGAAGACCGAGTTGCCCTTCTCGATCGTCCGCATCGCGTTCGGGTTCGTCTTCCAGCCGGTCCCGGGGGCCACCCCGAACAGGCCGAACTCGGGGTTCACGGCGTACAGGCGCCCGTCCGGGCCGAACCGCATCCAGGCGATGTCGTCGCCGAGCGTCTCGACCTCCCAGCCCTCCAGCGTCGGGTCGAGCATCGCCAGGTTGGTCTTGCCGCAGGCGCTCGGGAACGCGGCGGCGATGTAGTGGACCTTCTTCTCCGGCGAGATCAGCTTGAGGATCAGCATGTGCTCGGCGAGCCAGCCCTCGTCCCGAGCCATCGCCGACGCGATCCGCAGCGAGTAGCACTTCTTGCCGAGCAGCGAGTTGCCGCCGTACCCGGATCCGTACGACCAGATCGCCCGCTCCTCGGGGAACTGGACGATGTACTTCTCGTCGTTGCACGGCCACGGCACGTCCTGCTGCCCCGGCTCGAGCGGTGCGCCGACCGAGTGCAGGCAGGGCACGTACGGCGCGTCTGTGCCCATCTTCGCCAGCACCTCGGCACCCGTGCGGGCCATGATCCGCATCGACGCGACGACGTACGCCGAGTCGGTGATCTCGACCCCGAACATCGGCTTCTCGGCGGTCAGCGGACCCATGCAGAACGGGACGACGTACATCGTCCGGCCGCGCATCGAGCCGCGGTACAGCTCGGTCATCAGGGCCTTCATCCGGCCCGGGTCCATCCAGTTGTTGGTCGGACCGGCGTCCTCCTCGTCGACCGAGCAGATGAAGGTGCGCTGCTCGACCCGGGCGACGTCCGAGGGATCGGTGCGGACCCAGAACGAGTTCGGCTTCTTCTCCTCGTTCAGCCGGACCATGGTGCCGGCCGCGATCAGCTCGTCGGTGAGCTTCTTGTACTCCGCCTCCGACCCGTCCATCCAGTGGATCCGATCCGGCTGGGTCAGTGCGGCCACCTCGGCGACCCAGGCCAGCAGGCCGGCGTGCTCGGTCGGGGCGTCACTCAGGTCGTAGCTGCGAGCCTCGGCGTTGAGGGGTACCGAATCAGCCGCGGGGCCGGCGGGGGCGGCTGGCGCTGAATCAGGGTCGGTATGGGTCGGGCTGGCGGTGGTCGTCATCGGCGGCTCATTCCCTCTCGGCTGTCGGGCCCGGCAGCCGTCCCGCCCCTCGACACTGAGAGGAGGTACGGCTCCGGCCGCCGGGGTCTCCGGCGGTTCGATCCAGCTGGCTGGCGGTGTGATCTGTCGCATACCAGTGCGTCCAGTGGACGTATACCAGTGTGCAAGTGGTACTAACCGTACGCGACTCGACGGCGTGGTGAGAACCGCCAGCACGTGAGGCCGATCACAAAGTTGTGACGACAATCGCTTTCCGGTGAACCTTGTGAAAACGAGAACGGCCCGCGCTGTCGCGCGGGCCGTTCCGAAGGATTTTCGGCGAATCAGCTGGTCTGCCACCAGATGTCGTTGACGATGCGCTGGACGTCCTGCTCCTCACCGGCGACACCGGTCCCCGCGACGCCGACCAGCCACCACCGGCCGCCGCTCATGAACGTGCGCGACATCGTCAGGGCGTATGACGACTTCTGCCCGGCCTTCTCCTCGGTGAACCAAGTCCGTGCGTCCTTGGCCGTGGCCGGCGCGGGCACCTTGAACGCCGTCGACCATGCGCGGTCGAACGCCTCCCGGTCCGCGAGGCAGCCGGCCAGGTCCCGGCAGGGGTGCAGTGCGATGCGCGCCTCCAGAGTCCCCCGCGGCCGGTCCTTCATCGCTGCGGTCCGCACCCGGCGGTAGATCGCCGTACTGGATTCGCCGAGTGACGAGACGTCCGGCGGCCGCGGCCAGCCGAAAGCGAACGGGAGCCCGGCGGTGAGGATCGGCTGGACGTCGGCACCGGGCGGGTAGGCGGCACCGAGCACGCCTGCGACGCCGGTCGACGGCTTGTACTTCGCGGTCGTGACCGGCTCGACGCCGGGCAGGAGCGCCGGCGACGGGAGCGGGCCAGGGCTGACCGCGGCGGGGACCGCCTCGACCGGTTCGTCCTTGACCGAACTGCCGATCGCGGAACCGATCGAGTAGGTGATGGAGAAGACGATCAACACCCCGACGACGGCGACCAGGTAAATCCAGCCGCCGATCTTGTGCCGGTACTGGCGGGCGATCTCGACTTTCGATGGCTTTGGGGCGGTTTGCTGCGGCCGGGCCTGCGGGTGGGTGGCGCTCTGCGGTTGGGCTGCGGTTCGTGGTTGGGCTGGGTTGTGCGGTTGGGCGGCGCTGCGTGGCTGGTCGGCGCTGTGTGGTTGGGCGGCGTACGTCGGGAAGGCCGTGTCGGCGGGTGGCGGCGCGGCGCCGTACTGACTGAGCTGGGACCGGGCCGTCCGCAGGAGGTCCTCGTCGTTGCCGAGGATGCCGTCGAGCGGGTCGATCAACCGCTCGGCGCCGGACCGGCCGGGGATCAACTGGGTGATCGCGTACGGGCGGTCGGAGCTGAAGTTCGCCGCCCACAGCGGCGCATCGTCCTGTCCCGGTTCGAGCGCGGCGTCGCGGCCGGCCTTCACGAGGCGGTCGCATACGACGGCATCGCGGGCGCCGGCGTCGCTGAGCACCAGCGCGACGACCTCCATCCCGGTGAAGCTGCGGCCGCGCCAGACCTCCGCGAGCGGATGCGTCAGAAGTTGGTGGTCGAACCGGTACCCGGGGATCTGCGGGGTGCTGGTCACTTCGTCTCCCAGATCGCGCGATCCGCCAGGACCAGCGCCGCCTGCTCGGCCGTCTTCTGCCCGATCGGGTTGACCGTGTACAGCACGTGCACGGTCACGTCACCGCGCTGCACGAGCGCGTTGACCGTCCACGACTGACCGGCCAGACCCCGGGCCGTCGAGGCGAGCTTGGTCGGGTACGGACGGCCAGGGACAGCCTCCAGCGCGCTGCGTTCCCAGGTCCGCTTCGCGTGCTGCGCCGGGTTCAGCGGAGCCCGGCCGGCGCCGGCGTCCTTCCCGCCGTACGGCGTGATGGTCACCTTCACCAGGGCGCTGCTGAACGTGGGCTGACCAGGCTCCGACTGCGCCGAACACGTGACCGTCGACATCCCCGCCTGGGCCAGCGTGACCGGCTTCTTCGATGCCTGCGGCAACAGACCGGACACATCGCCGATCCGGGCACACACCCCGTCGGACAGCTTCCGGGCCGGCACGATGTCCTCCGGCTGAACCGGATCCCCAACCGCAAACCCGATCCCACCCCCCGCCACAGCAGCCACCCCACAAGCAACCGCCGTACCCCGAACCAGTCGACTCGCCACACCCGCGACCCTAACCAAGCAAAGGTCCTCCCTTCCCCCTCAACAACACCCCCTTGGACCCCACCACCCCACCCCCGGTTCCTCCCACCACTACACAAGGGCCTTGAACCAAACGAGTGGAGTCCCCAACCGGTCGCGCCACCACCCGCCGGTCCCCCACCCCGCCAGCCGATCAATCCAGAAGGACTTGAGCCGAGCGGCTGGAATCCCACACCGATCGCCCCACCACCCGCCGGCAGGTTGTGTAGGTCGCCGGCCGGTTAGTCCAGGAGGGTTTTGACGGAGCCCCCGGACTCGGTCAGCTTCGTGCCGAGACCCTTCAGCGCGTCACCGACGGTCGACAGGATCCCGGAGAGGTCCTGCAGGTTCCCGGCCAGGCTCTCGATCTCGTTCGCCACCCCGCCGACCTGGCCGCTGCCGTCGTTAAGCTTCTTCGCCGCCGCGTCCCCGATCCCCGGGATCTTGTCCAGCTCACCGGCCAACCCCGCCAGCATCCCGGCCGCGTCCGTCAGCTTGCCCTTGGCCGCGTTCAGCGTCGTAGCACTCCCGGCCAGCGCCTTCCGCGCCCCACCTTCCCCATCGTCCCCAACCAGCGCCCCCGCCGCCCGCGCCGCCTGCTCCCCCGCCTCGACCAGCCCGGACCCGATCGTCTTCAGCAACTCGGGCAACTTCCCGATGAACCCGACCGCATCATCCGGCAGCCCCCGCACCAGGTTCAGCACTTTCTCGAAGTCATCCGAGTTCTCCATCACAAACCCGACGGCCTTCTTCACGTCCCCCAACTCCCGCCCGCCGAGCAAATCCTCAATTCCCATCCCCGGATCGTAGAGCCGCAACCCCCACCCCACCCCCCGCCGCACCGCCCGCACCACCCGCACCACCGCACCGCCCGCAGCGTCCGCCCACGCCTCCTCTCGCCCACGCCTCCTCTCGCCCGCTGCACCGTCCGCCGCCACACCGTCCGCCGCCGCATCGTCCGCCCGCGGCACCTCCCACCCCGCACCGCACCGCCCCGCCCCCGTCCCGTTGGCGACCCCACCGCACCCGCCCCGGAGCCGATTGGCATCCACCGCCCTCCCCCATGTATCGTTACTCGACGTTGTCCAGCGCTCGTAGCTCAACGGATAGAGCATCTGACTACGGATCAGAAGGTTGGGGGTTCGAATCCCTCCGAGCGCGCTTCGTGAAAGCCCAGGCAGACACTCTCTGACCTGGGCTTTTGTGTCTCCGGAGGCAGCGGCAGAGAGGGCGGCTGTCGTGCTCGCCGCGTTCTGACCCCCACGATTGACCCCAACGTCCCCAGTCGTGCTGACCTGCGCATCTACCGTTCGCCACCCGTTACGTTCGTAGCATGTCGCGAGCCAATGACCTCGACTTCGTCAGCACGTTGTTACCCGCTTGGAGTCCGCCGGCATCAGGACTTGGCTGTTCGGCGGATGGGCAGCCGAGTTGCTCGGCCTGAGCCTGCCGAGACCACACAATGACGTCGATCTGCTGTATCCAGCCGACAGCTTCGAAGCTGTGGACGCTTTTTTTTGCGACCGGGAGCGCGGACGAGATAGCCGCGAAGCGATTCCCGCACAAGCGGGGTTTCGAGACCGACGGAATCATGGTCGAACTCTTCCTAGTACAAACCCCAGAAGCCGGTCCGTTCACCGACTTCTGGGGTCCTAAATCGCCACGAGTGGCCTTCCAACGTGTTCGACGTCCGGGCGGGAGGCTTTCGGGTGGCCAGCGCCATGTCAGTGCTTGGTTACCAGGCTGCATGGGACGCCCTGCAGGACAGCAACTACCCGATGGATATCTCGCAGGAGTGCGGCTTGCTCACGCCGCACGATGTGCCCGGTGGCGTCATCCGAGCCATGGCCGCGAAGGGACACGAGGAAATGGGTACGTCGATGAGTTGACGACCCGGATGCCCCAACCGGATGAGGCTCGGAAGCTCGGACTCGGCCAAGGCACGCCCGTGCTTGTCTATGTCCGCACGACTTACAGCGACAAACGACCGCTGCGCCTCACGCTCACGATCTTCGCCGGCGACCGCAACCGAGTCGTCTACGAGCTGGGCGATCTGACCGCGTACCCCGAGAACGGAGGCGCGTCGTGATCGTCGAACAGGCCACGATCGAGGACTTGCCCGTCATCCTCGCGATGCGGACCGAGGCCAGCCAGTGGCTTGCGAAGCGCGGCATCGATCAATGGGCGGTTGCGTGGCCGAACCCCGAGGCTCAGTCCGAGCGCATCCTGTCCAGCATCCGTGCAGGCGAGACATGGATGATCCGCACCAACAACGGCGACACCGCCGCCACGGTCGCACTCGACTCGTTCTCCGACCCCCAACTCTGGACCCCGGAGGAGCAGGCCGAACCCGCCATGTACCTGCACCGGCTCATCGTCCGACGCAAGTACGCCGGCCTCGGTGACGACGTGATCGACTGGGCATGCGACCGCGCCGGCCAACTCGGCAACCGCTGGGTCCGCATCGACGTATGGACCGACAACATCGGCCTCCACCGCTACTACGAGAACCGCGGCTTCAAGCACGTCCGGACCCTCGACCTAGCCCACTACCCGTCCGGCGCGCTCTTCCAGCGTCCAGCCACCGACTGGCGAGACCGCAAGGCGTCTGAAGTGCTCATCGAGAGGCCGCAGACTATGCCGACCAAGAACAGCCGGTTCGAGCCCTTCGAACGGGCACTGTGGCCGGTCCTCAACGAGCAGACGATCTGAACGCAGTTCGTAAGGTGACCGGGGACGCCGCTACTCAGTCGAGACCGAGTGTCCTGAGGGCGTCCTCGGGAGCGCCTTGCAGCAGCTCCCGCAAGTTCATCTTGAGCGCACCACAGAGCGCCACGGCATCCGCCAAGGTCACGCGCCGTGTCCCGTTCTCCAGCGAACCAACAACCGAGCGGCTCCAGTCCAGCTCGTCCGCCAGGTCTTCCTGCCGCATCCGGTGCCGAGCGCGGGCAGCACGGACGTTGCCAGCGATAAGCTTGTCTAACTCGTCCGGCGTCATGCGCAGATCTTCCCGCGCCGCTCAGCCCGACGTCATCCGGCCAAACGCAACGGCATGCCGCAATTAACGTCCTATGGCCTGTTATAGCATCGCCGCGATATTACTTCCGGTGTGGCACCTGAAATCAGTCACGTGGGAATCGCCTCTTGACCGCCGCGCGGATGCGCACGGTGTCGCGCAGCGCGCCCGGACGACGATGAGCCGCAAGGAGCTCGCCCAACGTGTGGCCGAGCTGCTATACGCGGTCAACACCAAGAGGTACCCGATAACAGGCCACTACATCGCCAAGCTTGAACGCGGCGCGGTGTGGTGGCCCTGCGAGGAGTACCGAGCAGCCCTCTGCCTCATCCTCGGCGCGAGCAACGACGCAGAACTGGGCTTCCGTCCGCCGGAGAGCCGCCGACCAGCGCCACCCGGCTATGTCGGGTGAGGCCTGAGCCAGTTGGTCAGACACGGCTCACCTGGCTCGACCGAAAGCGGTGTCGGCGTTCCGATGCACAGCGCTCCGCGGCACTGAGGTCAATTTCGATGCCTGCCGCTATCCTCGGGCCCATGGACATGTGCGACGCCTGCCGGACCTTGAAAACGGCCGGTCGGCGCACCCCGCCGCATTCCGCGCTTGTGGCAGTCGGGCCGGTCCGTTCCTGCTCCGTCATGGGTATGCGCGCCGACGAACAGGACTACCGCTGCAACGCGTGCGGGCAGCGGTGGATGCACGAGACCGGGAACTCAGGCTACGGCTGGATTGCTGAGTCTGCGGACGCCGACTGACTTCCGACCTGTGCTCTGCCAACAGACCCGCGACACATCTCCGTCTGCTGATCTGCGACGGGCTAGGCGTCTAACGTCCCACCTGAGGGAGCCGGCCAACGCACGGATCTAGCCGATGAGCGAGCCGCTCTCCGGCGGCGAGGCAGGCGAGCCCGCTGGCGTGAGAACGATGGCCGCTGCTGCATCTAGGCTACGAACAGTGGAAGACGCGAGGGGGAGCAGAGCATGGCGCTGGTGGACTCGGTGGCTGATTGGGCGCAGGTTGCCCTGAACGCGGGTGCGTTGCTCACCGGCGGGGTCGTTTGGAAGATGTACTTCGAGAACCTCAAGGCGACGATCGGGACCAAGGATGCCGAGGTATCCCTGGCGAACAAGCAGGCTGACTACTGGCGCGAGAAGGCCGAGGAGCTGGAGAAGCGCAGCCCCGAGGCGGTCGAGCGCGTCCTGGCCGATCGGATCTCCATCCGCGAGCAGGAGATCGAGAGGCTGTCGAGCGATCGGGAGCACAGTACCCAAGAGCTGGGACGCATCAAGGAGGAAGTGCGCGTGCTGAACCAGACCCTGGAGCAGACCAAGGGCTTCCTCGCGGTCCTGAAGATGGAGGCGCCTGACGCCCGACGACCCCGACTACGACGAATACATGGAGTACCTAAAGGACCGGGAGGACCGGGTCGTGGAGGTCGAGGTGGAATACCTGGGGGTGGCCTGCGTCGACAGCGGCCAACTGATGATCACGGACCCCTGCTACATCGCGGCAGAGTGGCTGGACGAGCCGTATGACTACGTGCGCAAGTACCGCGACACCCAGACCGGAGACGTCGTCGCGTGGGACCCGGGCGAGGTCAGGTACACCGAGCCCTTGGAGCCCTACGGCCAAACCGTCCCGGCTCTCGTCGAGGCCGGACGACTCGTGCAACTGCCGCCGCCTCCGGCGCCGGAGGAGTTCCACTACTCGTACAACGGCGCCTGCCAGGCCACGCTCTCTAAGGACGGCTTCGGGGAGCTAGTCTTTGGCGACGGGAACCCCGGCGCTGGGGTCGTCTTCCAGAGCGGTTGGGGGGACGGGTACTACGAGGTCTACGGGGAGAAGCACGACGGCCGCATCATGCGCGTCTACATCAACTGTGGGGCCGAGCCGATCCCCCTCTCGCAAGGTCCGCGTGACGCGAGCCGGCCGCCGGACTAACCGTGCCGTTGCGCAGCTCGACCACCTGGAGGCCGCCCGGGTCAGCCTTGGTTGGCAGAGGCGCCCTGTCATGCCGCGATTCCCGCTTCAGACCGTCGCACGTCACCTGGCGGACGAGTGTCGCGCATCTGTCGACGGAGGACACCGACAGTCGCGCCTTCTCTGCCGGATTGACCTCTTATGGATCAAGGGCGCGCCTTCGGCGCGCCTCCCGCGCGGGGTGGGCGAGCCCATGCGGCCTGCCGGCCGAACCACGCCCACCCCGCGCGGAGAACGGCCGGCTACCTATCGCATGAGGCACCGGCATCGTCCGAGGCCTGGCGTCTGACCGCCGGTTAGCCCCGTCCCCCTGGCCGCTCGATCGTACGGCCACCACGACACGCATCAAGAGCGCTCCGCGTCCCTACGGGATCGGCAAGCCGACTCTTGACACGCGCCGCGCTGACCTTGGTTGGCAGCTATCAGGGGGACGGGGCAGGTGTGGGCCATCAGCCTCTGAAACCGTTTAGGTCGTCACGCACACGGTTCGCTCGGACGTAGGCAGAGTAGAGCTTCGGGACGGCCATGAGGAGTAGTAGCAAGAGGTAGACACCAAGGCCCAAGATGACTCCGGACAGACCGCGTCTGAGCCAATCGAGGATCGGCGGCAGATCCTTGCTGCCTGACGTTTCCGAAGCAACAACGATGAGCGGTACCTCAACGACCGCGATCCACGTCGACCAGAGTAGGTGCGCCACCGCTTCATCGATCGAGTCGCGCTCAGGGAGTTCCACAGGCTGAGCATGCTCGCGCTCCGTCAAGCGACTCCGCCACGCCCCGAGCTGCCCGAACGCGGCTAAGCCTCCCCCCACCAGGAAGGCGACGCCGGCCAGCAGTGTCTCCGCATCAGTGATCGTCCAGTCGAACCATGTGACGGCGAGGGCGGTCATCAAGGGAAGGCCTAGCAAGAAGAGTCGGATTCCTATAGTCGGCTTGCTTGGGAGTCCATCCTTCGTGTAGTCGCGTGCGCCCAGTGACTTCCAGTGGCCCCGCAGGAGTGCTCTTGGTGTGAAGCGATCCGATACCACGTACTCCCCACCTTTACTAGGACAAGTCGAGGTTCACCTCGAGCGTGGTGGCCATCCCACCGATGACTCGCTTTACTTCCTTCAACCACACGTCGTCTGTTGGCCGGTGCTCTTCAGAGACCGGGTATACGAAGATTCGATCGAGGTGGCGGGGACCGATCTTCTTGGTGCCGGCATCGGACTCGATCGCCACGTAACCCTCATTGAAGCCTGGGTCACCGACATTTTCGTCGACGAGATCGACCAGCTCGACAACCCCGTGCCCCTTCGCTTCCTCTACGTCCATGCCGAGCACCATCTTGGCGTAGTCGAACACGCCCTGGCGCTTGGCCTCGGTGGTGATGGTCTCTTCCAGGACGATCTGCTTCTCCCACCGATCACTCGTCGGCGACAGCGTCTTCTTCGCAAGGTGGATCCTGGTCTTGTTCGCCTGTCCCAGCATCTCCTTCAGACGCTCAAGGTCGAGAACGCCATGCATGCCGAGACCGTATGGGTCGCGTTTCGGGATGCTGGCATTAGCGATCTCGTGACTCATTCGCTTCAGCCATCGAGGCACCATCGCGGCCGGGCTAGATCCTCGGATGTTCTCCACAGCCATGACGCCCTTGATGCCTGTCTTGGGGAGAAATAGGCAGCACCTATACAGCCGGTTGGTAGACATATCGGCGATCGCTGCGTCCTTCGTGGCGTCCGCCCCCGCCGCTGTCTCGTATCGCCCGACAGTGCCGTAACTGACCGTAAACAGTACTGTGTGGCTCCCATGTCGGGTCGGATTCGAGAAGGCCACGCGAGGGTCATCCTGGACGCCCTCGGTCATGTAGTCGCTCAGTGGTGGCAGTTCCTCGCCCACTAAAGTCAACCTCGGGTTGCCTGTCAGATTGCCCAGACTGTGGAGCTCCGGCAGCAGCACGTCAGCAAGATAGTCCGCGTAGTGCAGATCGCCATCTTGACCGAGAGTGCTCACGTCGAGCGCGGCGCGGCCTCGCAGACCTCTGACCACCTTGGCTGAGTAGAGCTTGAATCCATGTTTCACGTTGCCCCCCATTCTTCAGTCTCACGTCGGTTTCCCCCGCGCGACTGTAACCCCTAGTGACGGAAAGGTCATCGGGATAAGGCGGCTCTGCGTTACGAGTTGTGCCAAACGGTGAGCTAGAGGAAGGCGACGCTCGCCCGCGCAATGTCGGATGATCGCTGAGGAGGACTCGCGGGGAGTGGTAGGGCCGCACAGTCCTGATTCACACGTGGGATGCTGATGCGGCAAGGAGCACGCTCGGTCAGGTCGGAGAGTCCGGCTAGTTCTCAGCGTCGTGATCAGGGCTGTAGTGGATGCCCAGGATCCCGACAACAGGGTCGCCGTCGTCGTTTGGTTCCTCGTACATCAGGATATGGAGCCCAGGACGCGGCTGGCAGTCGTAGACATCCTCCGACGGGTCATACAGCGTGTACCAACGCGTTGTACGCCAGGTGTCCGCTTCAATGCTCTGTACGAGCTCTATCAGCAGCTCGCGGTCTCCCTCGGCGACGGCCGAAGATCCATCAAGCCACCAATCAAGCCAGCGGAGCGCATCTACGTCGATCCGCGCCATGACGGGCTTACTTTCGAAGTGCGGCTAACGCTTCCTGCGCGCTGACGCTGCCTCGCGTATGGTGGCGTGCCTCCGATACCCGCTTCCCATAGTGTTCATCACGGTTCGCGCGAACCATGTAGAAGAGGCTATCCACAGCAGCGTGAAGGGCATCAACATTCTTCGTGCGGCGGAAGTAGATGCCTACCCTCAGGAGATGGCGCACCACTCGATCAACCGCCTCACGCGGCATCCGGTCAACGATCTTCATCGCGCGATCGAGGGCAATGAGTTCGTCTTCGGTCAGGTCTCGGTCACTGACGTTCATCTGGCTCGCCTCCGCGTCATCGCTCGTGGTGCCCACCGTACGCCGGACAACCGACAGTCTCTGTCATCGTGCCATGTATCCGGCCCAGCCGGGGCGACAGGCGGCGCGGAGTCTGCCAACACGTCTGCTAAGCACCTAGAACGCCGGTCGTCGTGCGTGAACTTGTGAGGTCTGAATGACCACGATCCAGCCGCCCTGGCCGGTGGTGTAGTCGGTAGGTCACAGGTGACCCCAGTCCGACCCCAACGGGCCCGAACAAGGTGCGTGCGTTGGCAACACTGAGACCACCAGTGCGCGAGGCGGCGGGAGCATCATCGAGGTGTGCAGGGTCCTACGGATCAGAAGGTTGGGGGTTCGAATCCCTCCGAGCGCGCAAACAAACCCCAGGTCACGAGGTAGATGACCTGGGGTTTCGCACGTCCGGGGCTCCCGGTTGCTAACAGCCTTGCTAACACGGTGCCAGGGCTGAGGGCTCCGGCCCGTCTCCCGGGTCGTCACTTTCCGGCTCGACGGCGGCGGCAAACACGTCAGCGATTCCGGCCGCGTGCTGTCGGATCACATGCGCGTAGACCCGAAGCGTGATCGACGGATCGGCGTGCCCGAGCCGGTCAGCGACAACGTGCACCGGCACCCCGGCCAGCAGCAGCATCGTCGCGTGAACGTGGCGTAGGTCGTGCAGCCTTGCGTGTGGCAGAGGGTGAGGAGGTCGGGCGGCGGCGTCCCCCGGGTCATTGTACGCCTTGATCGACTTGGCCATGAGCTGGCTCACCGTGTCCGGGTAGCGCCGACGGTGCGCGATCATGACTATGTGCAGGCACCTATCGCGGGCGATGACCTGGTCGAAGTCGAGCTGCGGCGCTCCGGATTCGTTGACTGGAACTACGACCTGGGCAACGGTCACGCGGTCGATCTTCTTGTCGCTCCGACCCTCTGGCTTGTCAACTGGCTAACCCATCTCACCGTGTTCGGCGGCGGTTGGACCCTTCGTGTCTGGCGGGCCGGTGCGGATGGCCGACCGATCAGCAAGACGACGTATCGCCGCAAGGCCCTCGCGCTCGCAGACGTTCACCGTCGGATGCACCTAGCACGGGCAACGCTTGATTCCTCCAACGGCGATCGGTGAACGGGCGGTCGACCGATCTTCCACGCTGGCGCTGCCTGCTAACTCTCGTGCTAACACCGGCCCTGGATGAGGGTGTACGGGCGTGGACAACCGCGCCGCCAGAAACGCGCGTTGAAACCCGGCGTGGACGCCGGTGGACCAATCGAACTCGACTACGGATCAGAAGGTTGGGGGTTCGAATCCCTCCGAGCGCGCAATGTGATGTCTCAGGACATCGGCGACAGGTGAACCCACGATTTGTGGGTTCACCTGTTC
>NZ_BAAGPM010000024.1:0-1171 GCF_054784135.1 Kribbella swartbergensis | reverse complement strand
CGTTCAGACCGCTGTTTAGATTGCCCGCTTCATTCTCCTGATCCCATACTGGGACGGCGTGAGAGCCGATCCCGAAGAGAAGCAAGGCCTCGCGAAGAACATTGAACACTGGGGTGTCGGACAGCTCGGAAGGCGCTTGACTTCAACCCGCCGAATAGAGAAGTCCCGGCATTTGGTGGAGCGGATTGAGCCTGAAGCGTTTTGGCTCGGCTGTCCAGATCTTGCAGATGTACTCGTAGGGGGTGAGCCCTTTCAGCGTCTTCAGACGCCGGCCGAAGTTGTAGGCGCTCACGAAGTCATTGAGGTGCTGCCGGAGCTGGTCATGACTGTCGTAGTGATAGCGTTTGACCGTCGCATCCTTGATGGTGCGGTTCATCCGCTCAACCTGACCATTGGTCCAGGGATGCCTCGGCTTGGTCAGACGATGGTCCACATCGTTCTGGGCACAGGCATACTCAAAGGCATGGGCTCGGAAGATCTCGCCTCGCTTCATCGCATTCTTGATCAGCGGGACCGCAGAAGCAGTGTTGCCAGGCGTGGTGAAGTGGATGCCATGGTCCGTCAGCACCGTGTGCACCTTGTAAGGCACGGCGGCGATCAGCGCGCGCAGGAAGTCGCCGGCGATCCCGGTCGTTACCTTCTCGTGCAGTTCCACGAAGGCAAACTTGCTGGTGCGGTCAATCGCAACCAGCAGATAGAGCCTTCCCGCCTCAGTGCGCACTTCGGCGATGTCGATATGACCCGAAGGGCCGCGTTAGCGAAAGTAGCCGATCGGGTCGCTCTTGAACTTCTTCTTGCCGGGCTTGTCGCCGGTCACCTCAGGCAGGCGGCTGATGCCATGCCGCTGCAGACAACGATGGAGCGATGAACGCGTCAGGTGCGGGATCGTAGCTTGCAGGGCATAGAGACAGTCATCCAGCGGCAGGAGGGTATGCCGGCGGAAGGCGACGACGATCGCCTCTTCCTGGACCGAGAGCACCGTGGAATGCGGTGCTCTCGGTCCCGTCGGGCGATCTGCGGTGGTATCCCGCTTCCTCCATTTGGCGACCGTCTTCGGGTTGATGCCATGGCGCTCGGCCAGGGCCCTCAAGCTCGCTTGACTATTTTGTATTGCTCGACGGATTGCCTCAGTCGTTGTGGCGCTCCCATGGAGAACTTGGCCCATAGCGCG
>NZ_BAAGPM010000023.1:0-4937 GCF_054784135.1 Kribbella swartbergensis | reverse complement strand
CCGGGGCACGGGGTCGAGGGCTGGGGGGCGGGTGGGGTGCGGGACGGGGGGCTGGGTGGAGGGGTGGTTAGGGGGTTGGGAAGAGGAGGTTGATCAAGGCGTTGGGGTTTGTGGGGGTGTTGGTGAGGCGGCCCAGGGCGATGGTGGAGACGAGGGCTCGGGCGGCGACTGTGGTGTCGTGGGGGCGTAGCTCGCCGGTGGCGATGCGGGTTGCCAGGAAGTCGCTGATGATTCGCTGGCCTTCGGTGGCGAAGCCGGTCAGGTTGGGGCGGGCTCGGCCGGCGTCGAAGAACAGCGACATCAGTTGCGCGTTCTCGGCGAGCGTGCGGTCGAATCCTTCGAGCAGGTCGGTGAGGACTTCCCGTGCCGGCCGTTCGGCGGACCCTTCGCCGACCAGGTTCCTCAACTGGGGCAGGAATCCGCGCTCGCTGAGCAGAGCGACGACGAGCGCTTCCTTGCTCTCGAAGTAGTGATACAGCAGCCCGGGTGTGACACCTGCGGCCTGCGCCAGCGCCTTGACCGACGTACCGTCGACGCCACGCTCGGCGAACAACTCGAGCGCCGCGTCGAGCAACTGCTCGCGACGCCGTACGGCCTGACGGCGGCGGTTGCTCTCGGCCACTGGTTCCACCCGCGTCATTCTGGCAGGGGCGCCACGTGTTCCGGCCGCACGCCCAGCCCGATGAACCTCCCCGTGAGTCGGGTCAGCACCGGGGCGAAACGCAGTACCCGCAGGAAGAACGGCTGGTCCTTCCCGTAGAGCCCTTTGATCACCGAGCCCTGGAACCGCTGCGTCACCGCGGCGGGGAACGTCCGCCGGCGCTGGAACTTCTGCAGTACGTCGACCCCGACCCCACCGTTCCGGACCGCCGGTCCGATCAGGTTCGCGGCCGCCACAGCGTCCTGGATCGCGAGGTTGATCCCTACCCCACCGGCCGGCGACATCGCATGTGCCGCGTCGCCGATGAACAGCAGCCCCGGCCGCCACCATCGCGTCAGTCGGTCGATCCGCACGCTGAGCAGATGGATGTCCTCACCGAAGAGGGTGATCTCGCCGAGCCGGTCGGACAGTGTCGGCAGCAGTACGGCGACCTGATCGCGGAACGCCTGGATTCCACGCGCCTCGATCGCCTCGGCCTGCCCCTTCGGAAACGCGTAGGCCAGTTGCCAGTACGCCCCGCGGTCGACGGCGACCAGGGATCCGCCCGGACCACTCTGGAAGAACGGCGCCGTCTCGTCCGTACGACGCGAGACGCGGAACCAGAACACGTCGATCCCCGGCGCCACCGAGACCGGCGTGAGCCCGGCGATTTCACGGAGCGTGGAGTTCCGCCCCTCGGCCGAAACGACCAGTTCGGCACGGACCTCCAAGGGCCCGTCCGGCGTCTCCGCGCGTACGCCGACGACCCGGCCGTCCTCCGAGATCAGGTCGGTCACGGTCGCCTGCCGGATGAGCCGGAATCCGTCGTACGTCGAGGCCTTCTGGGCCAGGAAGTCGAGAAAGTCCCACTGCGGCATGAAGGCGATGTACGGCGAACGCACCGGAAGCCGGCGGAAGTCCGCGATGGTCAGCACCCCGTCCGGCGTGCCCATCGTGACCTGCTCCATCCTCCGATGGGGCAGGTCGAGGAACTCGGCCGCCCACCCGAGTTCGTACATCACCTCGATGGTCGAGGGGTGCACCGTGTCGCCGCGGAAGTCACGCAGGAAGTCGGCGTGCTTCTCCAGCACGATCACGTCGACACCCTGCCGGGCCAGCAGCGCGCCGAGCATCATCCCCGCCGGGCCTCCGCCGGCGACGGCCACCGTGGTCGATTCCCGCGTCATCGCAGCTCCTGAGATTGACTAAACGTTCATTCAACAGAGTACACAGAGCTGCGCCACACGGCAGACCCCGGGAGATCAGCGGCGCTGGGTGGTGGAGTGAGGGAGGACGCGGTCGAGGGTGAAGATGGTCGCGGCCGCGACGAGGGCCAACGCCGACAGGGCCAGCCACGGGAACTCGTGGCGGACCTCGAAGAGTTGGGCGAAGAAGGCCGGCGCCAGGACGCTCGCGAAGGTGAACGAGTACTGCCAGTAGGACAGGTACTTCCCTTGCCCCACCACCGGCGCGACAGCCGCAGCAAGAGCATTCGACGTCGCGGCATGCAGTACGTCGGCGAAGGCGAATACCGCAGTGGCCAGGATCAGACCCGGCACGACCAGTGCCGTAGGGATGTGCAGCAGCGACGCCATCAGCACGCCCCAGACGGCCCACGTAATGCCGGCGACGATCAGCACGTTGGTACGACGCCGGTTCTCGGTGTGCCGAACCACCAGAGTCTGTCCGGTCGCCAGTACGACGGACACCGCGGCCAGCAACGCACCGACCAGCCACTTGGGTGCAGGCAGCGCATCAGCGACGTACACGGGGAGTCCGACGCCTATCAGCATCGTGCAGAGGGCCAAGATCGTGTTGGCGCCGATCAGGACCAGGAACGGCTTGTCCCTGCGCAGCAGCGGCGCCGGGCCGGAGTCCTGCACCGCACGCTTGTGGTGGGACGGGTGCAGCCGCAGCAGGAGCAGGCCGGCAAGGAAGAAGGTGACCGCGTTCACCGCCATCGCGATCAGGAACGGGGTGTCGCCGCCCGCAGCCAGCAAGGCACCGGCGGCCAGTGCACCCAGACCGAACCCGCCGGCCTGCATCATGCCGCCCAGACCGAACCACCTGTCGCGGTCACCCTCATCTGCCACGTCCGACAGCAGACTGAAGATCGACGACCAGAACACCCGTTGGCCGAACGTCATCACCAGCGCGCACAGGAACAGCACCCACACCGACCGGCCGAGGAAGAACCCGGTGAACGCCAGCCCCTGCGCGAACTGCGACCCCACCACCAGGTTGCGCGGTCCGATCCGGTCGATCACGACGCCGACCGCGGCCGGTGCGGCGATCGAGAACAGCGTCGCCACGGTCAGCAACGTGCCCGCCGTACCCAGTGGGATCTCCGCGACCCGCACGAAGTACAGCAGTAGCAGCGGTCCGGCACAGCCTCCACCGAACGAGTCGATCGCCAGGCCGGCGAGCAGCGGGAAGCGACCGCGGATGTTCGGGAGGCCGAGGGACGTGGCTGTAGGCATGACAGAGTGCTCCGATCGCATCGACTCGGCCCACTCGCAGCGCAGCTACGAGACCACTCCACCAGGGGTTTTCCCCTGACTACAGTTGGGGCTCTCGGCCGAAAACAGTAGCAAGACCCGGCCGAGAGCCTCCAATCAATTTCAATCCGCCACGGGGTCTGCCGACGGCACGCGCCGTACCGACACATGCCTGAGCGGCCGCCAGGCCGCCGCGGTCATCAGCACCATCCCGACGAAGGCACTGGCGAAGGGAGCGGCCAGGCCGAAGTTCTGAGCCAGTACGCCGCCCAGGCCCGAGCCGATCGCGGCACCGCCCACCGAGGCAAGCAGGTACACGCTGTTGACTCTCCCCATCAGCGGCTCCGGTGTCGCGAGCTGCCGGGCGGTCGTGGAGACGATGCCCCACACCACCGCGTGGACGCCGAACACCGCCATGGTCGCGCCGGCTACCCAAGGACTCCGGGTCAGCGCCAGGATCAGGTGCACTGCCGTCTCGATCACCAGTCCGGCCCGCAGCAGGGTCAGTGAGCCGACACGTGGTTCCAGCAGGTGGTAGACCGGCATGCCGAGCAGGCCACCGACCGCACCGACCGACACCAGCAGCCCGAACTGCGTCTCACTCAACCCCAGCCGCTCACGCGCGAACAGCACCCATGTGGCGAAGGCAGCACAGAAGGTGATGTTCATGACGAGGATCGAGCACGCCAGGGTCCGCACACCGGCGTGCGCCCAGAGCCAGCGAATCCCGTCGCGTACCTCGGTCCAGAGCGCCGTACCGGCCGGCTCGGGGAGGGGCGGACGTACGGCGACCCGTGCGATGAGTGCAGCGGCGGCGGCGAAAGTGACAGCGTCGAACACCAGTGGCACACCCGCACCGACGGCGAACAGCAGCGCACCGAGCGGCGGGCCACCCAGCTGCTGCAGCAGCGTGCCACTGGCGAACAACCGGGCGTTCGCCTTCCCCAGATGCTCCTTGGGTACGGCGCTCACCAGCAACGCACCGGATGCGTTGTCGGCCAGCGTCTCCGCCGTACCGAGCAGGAAGAGGGCAACGTAGATCGCCCACAGCGGTGAAGTGCCCAGCAGTACGGCGATTCCGAGCGCGCCGAGCACGGTCGCGCGGAAGACGTCGGCGGCAACGATCATCAACCGGCGGTCGAGCCGGTCGACGAGCGCCCCGCTGAACAAGGCGAACAGCAGCCACGGCAGCTGCTGGACGAACGCGGCCGCACCGACCGCGAGCGGTTCCCGGGTGATCGAGGCGACCAGCAACGGGCCGGCGGCAAGCATCGCGCCGTCGCCGAGGTTCGAGATGAGCGCGGCCGGCCAGATCTTGCGGAAGTCCGGTCCGAGTTCGGGCGGCAGCAGAAACGTACGGAGGGATCGCATACGAAAGCTCCAGAGGGCATGACGGGACAACCTGACAACCGGCGCCGCTCCGGCGCCGGCGGGAAGGTCCGGTCAGCTGCTGATCAGCGAGCCGACCGGACGGTGTGTGCCATGTCCTCGAACAGCCGAGACATTGCCCTCACCTCCGTCCGCGCAGTCGGGCGGCCCGTCCGCCTCTCCGCAGACCATACAGTCCGCCCCCCTGTCCTCGCACGCCCGTTCGCCCGGCGCCGACCGCCGCGCTATCCTCGACGATCGGCGACCACGTCACGTCGCCTGGAGGGTTCGCATAGCGGCCGAGTGCGCTGGTCTTGAAAACCGGTAGGGCGGGTGACCGTCCTCGTGGGTTCGAATCCCACACCCTCCGCTCTGTGATGTCTCAGGACATCGGCGACAGGTGAACCCACGATTTGTGGGTTCACCTGTTC
>NZ_BAAGPM010000022.1:370952-875342 GCF_054784135.1 Kribbella swartbergensis | reverse complement strand
GGGGTGGATGGGGTGGGGGTGAGGGGGGTTGGGGTGGCTTGGCGGGGTGGGTTTTTGGTGAAGGTTGTGGTGCCTCGGGTGAGGTCGTGGCCGAGGGAGAAGGCTTCGAGGACTACGCGGCTGCGGGATTCGCCCGATTCGTCGGTCCATTCGTGGGTCCGCAACCGTCCGGTGACGAGGACCGGCTGGCCGACGTGGACCGATTCGAAGGCGTTCTGCGCCAGGGCTCGCCAGCACTCGACGGTGAACCAGGTCGTCGGTTTGTCGACGTACAGGCCGGTGCTGCGGTCGAACTGCCGGGGTGTCGAGGCGATCCGGAACGTCGCCCGGGCCGTCTGCCCGCCGATCTCCTTGAAATCCGGGTCGCTGCCGACCCGGCCCTGCACGGTCACATAGGTCTCGCCGAGGCTCATGATGGCCGCCTTCCGTCTGGTCGCGAGGTCGCTGTCACCCGAGAAGATGCACGTCTCGCCCGTTCGCCGCGCCGCCGAACTGCGGATCTGTGGACAACCGAAGGCCGGTTGGGACCAGGTGGGTCGGAGCACATAGGCTCTGGGGTATGGCGGAATTCATCTACACCCTTCGCAACGTCCGGAAGGCGCACGGCGACAAGGTCGTTCTCGACAACGTCACGCTGAACTTCCTGACCGGCGCGAAGATCGGCGTGGTCGGGCCGAACGGCACCGGGAAGTCCTCGCTGTTCAAGATCATGGCGGGGCTCGACCAGCCCTCCAACGGTGAGGCCCGGCTGGCTGACGACGCGACGGTCGGGATCCTGCTGCAGGAGCCGCCGCTGACCGAGGGCAAGACGGTCCTGGAGAACGTCGAGGAAGGCGTCGGCGACACCAAGCAGAAGCTGGACCGCTTCAACGAGATCTCCGCCGAGCTGGCCGACCCCGACGCGGACTACGACTCGCTGCTCGCCGAGATGGGCGACCTGCAGACCGAGCTGGACCACCGCAACGCCTGGGACATCGACGCCCAGCTGGAGCAGGCGATGGACGCCCTGCGCTGCCCGCCGGCCGACGCGCTGGTGGACAACCTGTCCGGTGGTGAGCGCCGCCGGGTCGCGCTGTGCAAGCTGCTGCTGCAGCAGCCCGACCTGCTGCTGCTCGACGAGCCGACCAACCACCTGGACGCCGAGTCGGTGCAGTGGCTCGAGCAGCACCTGCAGAAGTACCCGGGCGCCGTCATGGCGATCACCCACGACCGGTACTTCCTGGACAACGTGGCCGAGTGGATCCTGGAGCTCGACCGCGGCCGGACCTACGGCTACGAGGGCAACTACTCGAAGTACCTGGAGACCAAGAAGGAGCGGCTCGTCGTCGAGGGCCGCAAGGACGCCAAGCGGCAGAAGATCCTGGAGCGCGAGCTCGAGTGGGTCCGGTCGAACGCGAAGGCCCGGCAGACCAAGAGCAAGTCTCGCCTGGCGCGGTACGAGGAGCTCGCCGCCGAGGCGGAGCGCTCCCGCAAGATCGACGTCGACGAGATCAGCATCCCGCCGGGCCCGCGGCTCGGCAGCACGGTGCTGGAGGTCTCCAAGCTGGAGAAGGGCTTCGGCGACCGCAAGCTGATCGACGGCCTGAGCTTCTCGCTGCCACGCGCCGGCATCGTCGGCGTCGTCGGCCCGAACGGTGTCGGCAAGTCCACGCTGTTCCGGATGATCGTCGGCGAGGAGCAGCCGGACGCCGGCACGCTCAAGCTCGGCGAGACCGTGCGGGTCTCGTACGTCGACCAGTCGCGCGGCGGTCTGGACCCGAAGAAGACGGTGTGGGAGCAGGTCTCCGACGGCCTGGACCACATCAAGGTCGCGAACTTCGAGATGCCGAGCCGGGCGTACGTCGCCTCGTTCGGTTTCAAGGGCCCGGACCAGCAGAAGCCGACCGGCGTACTGTCCGGCGGTGAGCGGAACCGGCTGAACCTGGCGCTGACGCTGAAGATGGGCGGCAACCTGCTGCTGCTCGACGAGCCGACCAACGACCTGGACGTGGAGACCCTGCAGTCGCTGGAGGATGCGCTGCTGGAGTTCCCGGGCTGTGCGGTGGTCGTGTCCCACGACCGGTGGTTCCTGGACCGGGTGGCGACGCACATCCTGGCTTGGGAAGGCACTGAGCAGGACCCGGCGAAGTGGTTCTGGTTCGAGGGCAACTTCGCGTCGTACGAGGCGAACAAGGTCGAGCGCCTCGGGCCGGAGGCGGCCCGTCCGCACCGGGTCACCTACCGGAAGCTCACTCGCGACTGAGCGCATACGTTCCAGCGCCCACCTCGGCTACCAGCGGAGGTGGGCGCTGTCGTTGTCGGGAGGGCTAATACTTAGCCCTTGTGCTAAGTATTGATCCAGGGTAATACTTAGCCTCATGGCACAGTATTCGACGGAGGTCGACGGCGTGTTCGTCGCGCTTGCCGATCCGACCCGGCGTGGCGTGATCCGGCGGCTCGGGCGTGGCCCGACGAGTGTGGGGGAGCTCGCGGGGGAGTTTCCGATGACGTTGCCTTCGTTCATGAAGCATGTGCGGACGTTGGAGAGCAACGGGTTGATCCGGACGGTCAAGGTCGGGCGGGTGCGGACCTGTGTGCTGAATCGCGAGCGGCTTGCTCTGGTCGAGGACTGGCTTGCCGAGCAGCGCCGGATCTGGGCGGACCGCACCGACCGGCTGGAACGTTTTGTCACCGACTCAGTGGAGGAGCAGGCATGAACCAGGATCTCGACCTGACGCTGGAGCGGGTCATCCGCGCTCCGCGCGCCGTGGTGTGGCGGGCGTGGACCGATCCAGCCCGCTTCGCGCAGTGGTGGGTGCCGGCTCCCGCCGTCTGCCGGGTGGAACGGCTGGATGTCCACCCCGGCGGCGCCTTGGTGACGCGGCTGAGTGAGGACGGGGTGCGGTTCGACCCGCAGCTCGACGCAACCTTCCTGGTCGTCGACCAGCTCGAGCGGCTCGTGTTCACGAATGCGGTCGACAGCGGCTGGCGTCCCGCGAATCCCTCGCCGATTGCGATGACGGCCGAGATCATCCTGGCCGATCACCCGGACGGGACGGACTACCGGATCGTCGTACGACATGGGGATCCGTCCGCCCGCGCCCTCCACGAGCAACTCGGCTTCGCCGACGGCTGGGGTTCGGTCACCAAGCAACTTGCCGAGATCGCGGAAAGCGAGGCCTGATGAAGCTCGTTCTGACCGAGTTCGTCTCGCTCGACGGTGTCAGCCAGGGTCCCGGCTCGCCGACCGAGGACACCAGTGACGGCTTCACCCGCGGCGGCTGGCTCGTGCCGTACATGGACGAACAGTTCGTACGGCGTACCTCGGACTGGCTCGACCTGGCCGACGCGTTGCTGTTGGGTCGGCGCACCTACGAGGCGTTCGCCCGGGACTGGCCGCAGATCACCGACCCCGGCGACCCGTACACCGCGCGGATGAACTCGCTACCGAAGTACGTCGTCACGAACACCCTCACCGAGGGGAGTTGGCACCCGACGACCGTGCTCCGCGGTGACGCGGTCCGGGCCGTTAAGGAACTCAAGGGACGCCCGGGACGCGAGCTTCAGATCCACGGAAGCGCACGACTCGGGAGCAGCATGCTGGCGGCCGGTCTTGTCGACACGCTGAGGCTCGTCGTCGCCCCGACCCTGGTCGGATCGGGGCGACGGCTGATCGAGCACCCGAGCGATGCCGTTGGCCTTCGGCTCGTCGAGCAGGAAGTGACGCCGAACGGTCTGGTGATACTCGAGTACGAGGCCGTCGGCGACGCCCCGGTCGGGCAGTACGAGGGCGTCACGGCCCTCGTGTAGTCAGGCCTGGGCTCGGTGATCCGCGAGGACCTCGGCGATCACCTGATGGCTGCTCTCGGACGAGTCGTAGGTGATGAGCGCCTTCCAGAGTGCCCAGGCGCGGGCGCGCGCCCAGGTGCCGGAGTCCTGTCCGACGGCGGCGCGGAACGTCTCGCGCGAGGCGCCGCTGAAGAACGTGTAGGCGATGACCAGGTCGCAGGCGGGGTCTCCGACGCCTGAGGTGCCGAAGTCGATGACGGCGGACAGCCGGCCGTTCTGGACGAGCAGGTTGCCGTGGGCGATGTCACCGTGGAACCACACAGGCGGCCGGTCCCACGACGTACCCAGAGCGGCTTCCCAGACCTCCAGCGCGAGGTCGGTGTCGATCCGCCCCTTCAGTGCGGCGAGGGCTTCCATGGTCTCGTCGTGGTAGTACTCCGGCGGAGCGCCGCGATAGAAGCTGTGGGCACCGGCCACCGGTCCACCGGTCGCGTCGCAACTCTGCAGCGCGAGGATGAACTCCGCGATCGAGCGGGCGAACTCGGACAGGTCCGCGACGGTGTCGTGGGACGCGGTCTCACCGTCGATCCAGCGGCGGATCGCCCAGGGGTACGGGTACCCGTGACCGGGCTCGCCCTTCGCCACCGCTTCCGGGATCGGCACAGGCAATGCCGGGGCCAGGATCGGTAGCCACTGGTGTTCCTTGTCGACGGCCGCGACGTAGCTCTCGTGCGTGGGCAGGCGTGCGGTCAGCTCTGAGCCCAGCCGGTACGTGCGGTTGTCCCAGCCGTCGACCTTGACCGGGGTCACCGGCAACTCCGCCCATTGCGGGAACTGGTCGGCGATCAGTCGCCGTACCAGTGCAGCGTCGATGCCGGCCCGGCCGTCGTCGTGATAGTCCGTCACAAGCCGGAAGTTTCCCGGCGGCGGTCGGGATCCGCCAATGGATTTAGCTCTCGTCTACAACGTCCGCGGCCCTACCGCTGGCCGATGTGTTCCGCGACGGAGTCGAAGACCCGGCCGATGGCGGCGAAGTCCTCGGGACTGGCCAGGTCGACGAGGTTCTCGCGGACGCCCTCGACGTGGGTCGGGGCGGCCTGTTCGAGCAGGGCGAAGCCGGCGTCGGTGAGCTCGGCCCAGACACCGCGCTTGTCGCTGGTGCACGACGTACGGCGGACCAGTTCGGCGGCTTCGAGACGGCCCACGGTGTGGGTCAGCCGGGAGCGGCTCTGGTGCAGCCGGTCGGCCAGGTCCGCCATCCGGAGCCGGCGGTCGGGTGCCTCGGAGAGCCGGACCAGGATCTCGTAGTCGTTGATGCCGATGCCGAACTGACGCAGGTCGTCGTCCAGTTTCGCCATCAGGCGCGCGGTGCCCAGCAGGTATGCGCGCCACGCCACCTGCTGCTCGGCGTTGAGCCACCGGGTCTCAGTCGTCATCGTCACGGGTCCAGTGTACCGGGAATGTAGTTGACATTTAAATCGTTCTTCCCTACTGTCGTAGTCATCAGGTTGAAATTTTAACTTTCTGGCTGCGATGACCCCCCAGTCAGTAACGCCCCCCACGTAACACCCGAGAGGACCCCATGAGCGAGACCGCCATCACCGGCACGACCCCGACCAGCAGCATCCCCGGCCTGGTCGCCGGTACCTACGCGATCGACCCCGCGCACAGCGAGATCGGCTTCACCGTCCGCCACCTGATGACCAAGGTCCGCGGCACCTTCAAGGAGTACGCCGGCGAGATCGTCGTCAAGGACTCCCTGGAGGAGTCGACCGCCAGCGTCTCCGTCGAACTGGCCTCCGTCGACACCCGCAGCGAGCAGCGCGACGGCCACCTGCGGTCCGGTGACTTCTTCGACGCCGAGAACAGCCCGAAGATGACCTTCGTCAGCACCTCGCTGACCCCGAACGGCGACGACTACACCCTCGTCGGCGAACTGACCATCAAGGACGTGACCAAGCCGATCGAGCTCGCGGTCGAGTTCCTCGGTGTGGACCAGAACGCCTACGGCCAGACCATCATCGGCTTCGAGGCCACCGCGCAGATCAGCCGCAAGGAGTGGGGCATCGACTTCAATGTCCCGCTCGAGGGCGGCAAGCTGCTGATCGGTGACAAGGTGGACATCCACCTCGACGTCCAGGCCGCGCTTCAGGTCTGACGCCACAGTCCCCGAGAACCCCGCACCAGGTGGTGCGGGGTTTCTCCTATTTCTGCACCATGCGGTGGGCGAGGTCGGCGTACAGCTTGCCCAGGGCCGCGGGGTCGCCGCGGTGTGGTGTGTACCAGCGGGCCACGTCGATCGACAGGGACAGTACGGCGAGGGTCGTCCCCGGCAGGTCGTCGACGCTGAAGGAGTTGTCGGCCACCCCGTCGGCCAGGACCTGCTCGATCTGTGTGGAGATCGCCCGCCGGATCGCGGCCACTTCGGCCAGGTGCTCAGGGGTCAGCGCGGCCAGTTCGTACTGCACGACCCGGGCGATCGTGTGGTGCTGCGCGTGCCACGCGGTGAACGCGGAGACCATCGAGCGCAGCCGGTCGGCCGGAGTCGGGCCGGTGTCGGCATCCCGCAGTACGTCGAGAGCCGCGCGGTGGCCGTACAGGCTGATCTCGAACAGCAGGCGCTCCTTGGACGGGTAGTGCACGTAGAGCGCGGCCGGACTCATCCCGGCGCGAGAGGCGATGTCGCGGGTGGTGGTGGCCTGGAACCCCCGCTCCGCAAACGCGTCGATGGCACCGGTCAGCAGCCGGCGCGCGGCGGCCGGCTGGACGTGCTCCCAAACCAGGGGACTGGTGACTGCGGACACGTTGACACCTTGCACCGGAAGCGTGAAGCTAAGCAAGCGCTTAGCCACTTGTCTCATTCCTCGGGGAGGCCCCATGGAACGCGTCATCTTCAACGAGGACCACCACGCTTTCCGGGCCAGCGCGAAGGAGTACTGCGACCGCTCCCTGGTGCCGCGGATGGAGCAGTTCCTCGCGGAGAAGACGATCGACCGCGCCGCCTGGCTGGAGGCCGGCAAGCAGGGCTTCCTCGGGCTGGACGTGCCGGAGGAGTACGGCGGTTCGAGTGTCGGCGACTACCGCTTCAACGCGGTGTTCGCCGAGGAGGTGTCCAAGGTCTCCGCGTCGCTGTCGAGTTGCTTCGGCATCCACTACGACTGCGCGGCGCCGTACCT
The DNA here is from genome assembly GCF_054784135.1 of Kribbella swartbergensis. Taxonomy (NCBI): domain Bacteria; kingdom Bacillati; phylum Actinomycetota; class Actinomycetes; order Propionibacteriales; family Kribbellaceae; genus Kribbella; species Kribbella swartbergensis. The sequence continues at coordinate 868,398 of NZ_BAAGPM010000022.1, read as the reverse complement.
GGTGGACCTGGGCACCGAGGAGCAGAAGCAGCGCTGGCTGCCGAAGTTCTGCTCCGGTGAGTACGTCGCCGCGATCGGGATGACCGAGCCGTCCGGCGGCTCCGACCTGGCCGCGCTGAAGACGTCGGCGAAGAAGGTCGACGGCGGCTGGGTGGTGAACGGCTCGAAGACCTTCATCACCAACGGCGACATGGCCGACCTCGTCATCACCGCGGCCCGCACCGACCCGTCCAAGGGCGCGAAGGGCATCAGCCTGTTCGTGATCGAGGCGGGGATGGACGGGTTCGCCCGCGGCCGCAAGCTGGACAAGGTCGGCCAGACCGAGTCCGGTACGTCGGAACTGTTCTTCGAGGACGTGTTCGTGCCGGACGAGAACGTGCTCGGTGAGGTGAACCGGGGCTTCATCCACATGATGGAGCGGCTGGCCCAGGAGCGGGTCGGCGCCGCGGTGTCGAACATCGCCCAGGCCACCCAGATCCTGGCCGAGACGATCGAGTACGTGAAACAGCGCAAGGCGTTCGGCCAGCCGGTCGGCACGTTCCAGTACAACAAGTTCCTCATCGCCGAGCTGGTCACCAAGGCCGAGGTCACCCAGGCGTACGTCGACAACGCGATCGTCGCGCACGACGAGGACCGGCTGTCCGCGGTCGACGCGGCCAAGGCGAAGTGGTGGAGCGCCCAGGTGCAGAACGAGATCCTGGACGCCTGCGTCCAACTGCACGGTGGGTACGGGTACATGAACGAGTACCGGGTGGCCCGCGCCTGGCGCGACGCCCGGGTGACCAAGATCTGGGCCGGGAGCAACGAGATCATGAAGGAACTCATCGGCCGCGACCTGGGCCTGTAGGAAGGACCTGCCATGCCTGAAGCAGTCATCGTGTCCACCGCGCGTTCGCCGATCGGCCGCGCGCACAAGGGGTCGCTGAAGGACATCCGGCCGGACGACCTCGCCGTACAGATGATCAAGGCGGCGGTCGACAAGGTGGGGTTGACCGGCGACCAGATCGAGGACCTCGCACTCGGGTGTGCCGAGCCGCACGACGAGCACGGCGGCAACATGGCCCGCCGGGTCGCGGTCCAGCTCGGCTGGGACGACACGCCGGCGACCACGGTCAACCGGTTCTGCGCGTCGTCGACGCAGACCGCGCGGATGGCGTTCCACGCGATCAAGGCCGGCGAGGGCGACGTCTTCGTCAGCGCCGGCGTCGAGTGCGTGTCGCGGTACAAGAACTTCGGCTCGGCCGGGGTCGGCGACCCGAGTTCGTTCAACCCGGCCTTCGCCGACGCGGTGCAGCGGACCGAGAAGTACGCCGAGACCAACGACACCTGGCACGACCCGCGCGAGGACGGGCAGCTGCCGGACATCTACATCGCCATGGGCCAGACCGCGGAGAACGTGGCGACGCTGAAGGGGATCAGCCGGGCCGACCAGGACGCGTTCGGCGTCCGCTCGCAGAACCTGGCCGAGAAGGCGATCGACAACGGCTTCTTCGACCGCGAGATCACGCCGGTGACGCTGCCGGACGGGACCGTGGTGAGCAAGGACGACGGCCCGCGGCCGGGGACGACGCTGGAGAAGGTCAGCCAGTTGCAGCCGGTGTTCCGGCCGGACGGGACGGTCACGGCCGGCAACTGCTGCCCGCTCAACGACGGTGCCGCGGCGGTCGTGATCATGAGCGACACCAAGGCCCGCGAGCTGGGCCTGACTCCGCTGGCGCGGATCGTGTCGACGGGTGTCAGCGCTCTGTCGCCGGAGATCATGGGCCTCGGCCCGATCGAGGCGTCGAGGCAGGCGCTGGCCCGGGCGGGCATGACCATCGACGACATCGACCTGGTCGAGATCAACGAGGCCTTCGCGGTCCAGGTGATCGGCTCGGCGCGTGAGCTCGGCATCGACGAGGACAAGCTGAACGTGCACGGCGGCGCGATCGCGCTCGGTCACCCGTTCGGCTCGACCGGCGCCCGGATCATGACGACGCTGGTGAACGGGTTGCAGTTCGAGGACAAGCAGTTCGGTCTGGAGACCATGTGCGTGGGCGGCGGCCAGGGGATGGCCGTCATCCTGGAGCGCCTCAGCTGATGTCGCTGAAGGACCGTACGGCGATCATCACCGGAGCGTCCCGCGGAATCGGGCTGGCGATCGCGCAACGCCTGGTGGCCGACGGCGCCCGCGTCGTCATCACCGGGCGCACCCAGGAGACCCTCGACCAGGCGGTCGAGTCCCTGGGTGGCCGGGAGCACGCGCTCGCGGTCGCCGGGAAGGCGGCCGATCCGGAGCACCGGGCTCAGGTGGTCGCCGCGGCCGTGGCGACGTACGGCTCCGTGGACCTGCTGGTGAACAACACCGGCATCAACCCGGTCTACGGCAAGCTGCTCGATGTCGACCAGGCCGTCGCGACCAAGATGGTCGACACGAACGTGCTGGCCGCGATCGCCTGGGTGAAGGCCTGCCGGGACGCGTGGATGCGCGCTCACGGCGGCGCGGTCGTCAACCTGTCCTCGGTGGCCGGCCTGGCGCCGTCGCCGGGGATCGGCTGGTACGGCGCCACCAAGGCGATGCTGTCGCGGGTCACGGCCGAACTGGCGGTCGAGTTGGCTCCGGAGATCCGGGTCAACGCGGTGGCTCCGGCGGTCGTGAAGACCAAGTTCGCCGGAGCCCTCTACGAAGGGCGTGAGGACAAGGTCGCGGCGACGTACCCGTTGAAACGGCTGGGTACGCCGGAGGACGTGGCCTCGCTGGTGTGGTTCCTGCTGTCGGACGAGGCGTCCTGGATCACCGGCCAGACCATCACCATCGACGGCGGCCTGACCCTCACCGGCGGCATCGCCGGCTGAGCGCGGCGGCTTGTGTCCTCGACGCTGGTGCGACCGCGGCGGTCCGGTGGGATCGGCGGACCGCCCGCCGCCGGTGACCACGTCGTGTCCCAGCACGATGGCACTTCCGGCGGTCGGGGCGATCAGTCCGACAGCACCGGGCCACTCTAGTGCCAGACCGCTGCACGGCAGAATCACAGCGAGCGCGCACCCGTTGCGATCACGTTGCTGTTCGGGCCCGGCCGTTAATCCGTGGCGATCCGCAGGCGTGCTGGTTAGGGTCCCGGCATGAGGACTCGGGTGGTGATCCGGCCGGCCACCGGCGACGACGCCGAGGCCGTTGCGGCGTTGCGGCGCGCGGTCTACTCGTACAAGGTGATGTCGCCGGCAGCGACCAGGCACCTGATCACCGTCTCCGCGCCCGGGGAACGCGTCCTCGCCCTGGTTGCGGAGTCCGCGGGTGAAGTGGTCGCCTGGGGCTCAGCCGCGCTGAACATCTGGACCAGCGAACCCGGCCAGAGCAACGTCTCGATCTACGTCCATCCGGACCATCGCAAACAGGGCATCGGATCCGAACTGGCGGACAGGTTGCACCAGCACCTCGGTGAGGTCGGCGCCGTCCGCACGCGGGCGTTCGTCCATCCCGACGGTCTCGAGTTCGCCCGGAACCGTGGGTACGACGGAACGCGGCAGATGCACTTCTCGGGTCTGGACCCGCGAGTCCTGCCCGCCCAGCCGCCGACTCCCGACGGCATCGAACTGGTGCCGATGGACCAACTGACGCCTCGGCAGGCGTACGTCGCCGATTCGGTCGCGTCCCTGGACGAGCCGGGTGACTCTCCGCTCGACGCGATCGACTACGACCTGTGGGTCGAGGAGGTCTGGAACGGTCCGGCGCTCGACAAGTCGCTCAGCATCGCGGCGCTGGCCGGTGACGAGGTGGTCTGCTTCACCGCGGTCGAGACCGACGGCGATCGCGCCTGGTCGGGGATGACCGGCACGATCCCGTCGTACCGGGGCCGCGGGCTGGCCAAGCTGGTCAAGTCGGTCGCACTGCGCCGCTGCGCCGACGCCGGGATCACCGGCGCCTACACGTCGAACGACGACGAGAACGGCCCGATGCTTGCCATCAACAACTGGCTCGGCTACCGCCGCGTCCAGACGGAATTCGGCCTGCTGCGACCCCTGGGCGCGTAGAGCGGCTGATTCTCGGTGAGCTCTGAGACAGAGCTGTAACAGGGCTCGCATTCGGTATGCACCTGGGCCGGGGTTATGTTCCGGAGAACTTCGCCGAAGGAGTTCGCATGGAGATCAGGCGTGCCGAGCCGGGGGATGTCGAGGGCGCGATCGCACTGCACGACGCGCACGCGCCGTACCTGGTGCTGACGGCCTCGGCGCTGCGCCGCGGGCTCTCGGCCGCGCACGTCCCGGGCCGTGGAACGTTCGCCGCGGTGGACGCGGGCGAGGTGGTCGGCTGGGCGTCGACCGCGCTGATCGCGGGCTCGGATCCACTGGACGGGCAGCTCCGCATCCTGGTCCGGCCGGACCACCGCGGCCGGGGGATCGGGACGAAGTTGCTGGAGGCAACCCACGCGGAGCTGCGGTCGGGCGGGGCGACCAGCGCGCGGGTGTTCGCGGAGCCGTCGACGGTCGACTGGGCGGCCCGGTGGGGGTACCGGCAGACCCGGCAGGTGCACTACGCCGGGATCGACCCGCGGAAGGCGCCGGACCTCCCGGGAGTGCCGACCGGCGTGGAACTGGTGCCGCTGAACGAGGTCGATCCGCGCAGTCTCTACGAGGCGGACCTGATCGCCCAGCGCACCAAGCCGGGGGACGCCAAGATCACCACCCGGCCGTACGACGACTGGCTCGACGGGGTGTGGAGGTCGCCGGCGACCGTGCTCGATCTCAGTATGGCGGCGGTCTACCAGGACCGGGTCATCGCGTTCACGCTCGGCAACGGCGATCACACCAAGATCTGGTCACAGATGACGGCGACCATGCCGGAGTTCCGCGGCCGCGGCCTGGCCAAGCTGGTCAAGTGTGCCGCGCTGCACCGGGCCGCGGCCGCGGGCGTGCAGGCCGCCTACACCGCCAACTACGACGGCAACACCCCGATGATCGCGGTCAACGAGTGGCTCGGCTACTACCGCGTCGCCACCCACGCGGTCCTGATCTGCCCGTTCTAAGGAACGAGCAGTACGACGGTCTCCGCGACGCAGGCGGGTTTCGTCGAGTTCTCCAGTTCGATGACCCAGTTGAGCGAGACCTGCACGCCGGCCGGGGTCTCGGCCGTGTTGGCGATCGACGCGCTGGCTCGGATCCGGGAGCCGACCGGGACCGGGGCGGGGAAGCGGACCTTGTTCACGCCGTAGTTGAGCTTCGCGGTGACACCGTTGACCGAGAACAGCTCGTCACCGAACCGCGCGATCAGGCTCAGGGTGAGATAGCCGTGCGCGATCGTCCCGCCGTACGGACCCTTCTTCGCGCGCTCGACGTCGACGTGGATCCACTGGTGGTCGCCGGTCGCGTCGGCGAACGTGTTCACCTGCTCCTGGGTGATCTCCAGCCACTCGGTCTCGCCCAGTTGGGTGCCGACCGCGTGCACGACCTCGTCGATGCCGGTGAACGACTGCGTCATCTCCCCGGCCCTCAGTTGCGGGGTCCGCCGGCGACGTACAGGACCTGACCGGAGACGAATCCGGCCTCCTCGCTGCAGAAGTACGACGCGGCCGCGGCGATGTCCTCCGGCTTGCCGGTCCGGCCGACCGGGATCTTCTCCACGTTCAGCTTCTTGAATTCCTCGAAGTCCATCCCGACCCGGGCCGCGGTGGCCGCGGTCATGTCGGTCTCGATGAAGCCCGGCGCGATCGCGTTCGCGGTGATGCCGAACTTGCCCAGCTCGATCGCGAGCGTCTTCGCCAGCCCCTGCAGGCCGGCCTTCGCGGAGGCGTAGTTCGCCTGGCCGCGGTTGCCCAGTGCCGAGGTCGAGGACAGGAACACGATGCGGCCGAACCCGGCCTCCACCATGTGGGCCTGGCAGGCGCGGGACATCAGGAAGCTGCCCTTCAGGTGCACCGCCATCACCGTGTCCCAGTCGTCCTCGGACATCTTGAACAGCAGGTTGTCGCGCAGTACGCCGGCGTTGTTCACCAGGATCGTCGGCTTGCCGAGTTCGGCGACCACCCGCTCGACCGCGGCCGTCACCTGGTCGCTCTTGCTCACGTCACAGCCGACCGCGATCGCCTTGCCGCCCGCGTCGGTGATCGCCTTCACCGTGCCGGCGCAGGCGCCCTCGTCCAGGTCGAGCACCGCGACCGCGTTCCCGTCCTCCGCGAGCCGCTGCGCCACAGCAGCACCGATTCCCCGGGCCGCCCCGGTCACGATCGCCACCCGCTGCTGCTCGGTCATCGCTGCTCCTTCGGTCGTGCTGGTGCCGGGGATGACATTACCCACGCTCCGTCACGCCGGGAGTACCCAGGATGCGATGATCGCCGTGTGGATCATCACAACCGCCACGTCTACCACTGCCCGTTGCGGTGGGGCGACCAGGACGCGCTCGGCCACGTGAACAACGGCCGGTACGTCGACTACCTGCAGGACGCCCGGGTCGACTTCCTGTTCCGGACCGCCAAGGAGCTCGGCGCGGACGACCTGGAGACCGGCTTGCTGGTGGCCCGGCACGAGGTGCAGTACCGCGCACCGCTGCGCTTCCGCCCCGAACCGGTCCGGATCGAGCTGTGGATCAGCGAGATCAAGGCCGCCTCGTTCACCGTCGACTACGAGATCCTGGACGCCGAGCCGGAGCGGAAGACGTACGTCGAGGCACGCACCCGGCTGGTCCCGTTCGACTTCGCCGCCAACCGCCTACGCCGGATCACCCCGGTCGAGCGCGAGGCCCTGTCGAAGCTGGTGGGCTCGTGACCTTCACGCATCCGGTTCTGGTCCGCTGGTCCGACATCGACTCCTACGACCACGTCAACAACGTGCGGTACTTCGACTATCTCCAGGAAGCCCGGATCGCGTTCCTGTCCGAGATCGTCGGTACGACAGGCGACTTCTTCGCCGATCACCCGTGTGTACTCGTCAGCCAGACCGTGGACTACCTGCGACCGATCCTGCTCAGGCATCCGCCGTACGACGTCGACGTCTGGGTGGAATCCGTCGGTACGACGTCGTACACGCTCGGCTCCCGGATCGTCGACCGGAGCGGGGACAGCGAGGACCTGTACGCCAAGGCGGTGTCGGTGATCGTCACCGTGGACGGCGAGACCCACGCCAAACGGCCACTCGCAAACGCCGAACGGGAAGCCCTCCTCAAGCATGTTGTCACGGCTTGAGAGACTGGAACCGATATGACTGAGCAACAGAGCTTCTACGACGCCGTCGGCGGGGCCGAGACGTTCCACCGGCTGGTGGCGGCCTTCTACCGTGGCGTCGCCGCCGACCCGGAGCTGCGCCCGATGTACCCGGAGGAGGACCTCGGCCCGGCCGAGGAGCGCTTCCGGATGTTCCTGGAGCAGTACTGGGGCGGCCCACGGACGTACTCCGAGCAGCGCGGGCACCCCCGGCTGCGGATGCGGCACGGCCCGTTCGCCGTCACCCCGAGCGCCCGGGACCGCTGGCTCGGCCACATGCGTGCCGCGCTGGACGAGATCGCGCTGCCACCGGATCGGGACGAGGAGATCTGGACCTACATGGTGATGGCGGCGCACAGCATGGTGAACACCGACGAACCGCAGTACCCGGGCGCGATCGACGTGTCCGGCCGCTGAATCTCTCTTTCGAAGGAGACAACACGAGCATGGCCGCAACCCGTACCGCCAAGGCCCACTGGGAAGGTTCGCTGCTGGAGGGGGCCGGTCAGGTCGACCTCCAGTCGTCCGGTCTGGGCACGTTCGACGTGACCTGGGCCGCCCGGACCGAGCCGGAGGCCAGCGGCAGGACGAGCCCGGAGGAGCTGCTGGGTGCCGCGCACTCGAGCTGCTTCAACATGGCGCTCTCGAACATCCTGGCCAAGGCCGGCCACGCGCCGGAGTCACTCGACACCACCGCCGACGTGACCTTCGTCCCGGGCGAGGGCATCACCGGCAGCAAGCTCTCGGTGAACGGCAAGGTCCCCGGCCTGACCGCGGACGAGTTCGCGCAGTTCGCCGAGGACGCCAAGAAGAACTGCCCGGTGTCGCAGGCGCTCGCCGCCCCGATTTCCCTCGAGGTCAGCTTCACCGCCTGACGTCGCCTCCACGCCGCCGGATCCCGTCACGGGTCCGGCGGCGTTGTCGTGGTCCCGGCAGGCGACCGCCGTCAGCGGGCGCCTCAGCGTGCAGGTGGTCGAGAGCTCTGCGGCTGAGTGGCTGTCTCCGAAGCTCGGCTTCCGTCCGGGGTTCCGGCCGCCGCAGTTTCGTCCTCCGGCTTGGTCTCCTCGGCCCGCTCGGCGGCGCTGCCGACGCCGGTCGATCCGCCGCTGTCCGGGTCGCGGGTGGTCAGGTTGCCGACCCGCAGGACCTCGCCGTTGCGGACGTACCAGGTGGTGCCGTCCTCGCCGCGCAGGGTGGTGATGCGCAGGCCGACCGCGACGACGACACCGGTCGCCTTCTCCAGGTCGACCAGGTCGCCGACGCCGTACTGGTCCTCGAAGATCATGAAGACGCCGGCCAGGAAGTCCTTCACCAGCGTCTGGGCGCCGAAACCGAGAGCGACGCCGATGATGCTCGCGGACGCGATCACCGGCATGATGTTGAAGCCGAGTTCGGCCAGCACCATCACCACCAGTACGGCGCTGAGCACGATCGTCACGGCGCTGCACAACAGCGAGGCGATCGTCTCCGCCCGCTGGGCCCGGCGCTCGCTGGCGAGCGTGTTCTCGACGAACTCCTGACCGATCCTGGACTTGGACAGCACACCGGCGACGGCGCCGTTCCCGGTGCGGCGGGCGAACCGGCGGATCACCTTGTGCAGCACCCAGCGGAGGACGAAGAAGCCGATGATCAGCCCGGCGATCCGGGCCGGGACCAGGACGATCTGGTCGGTCACCTCCAGCTTGCCGTCGTTGCCGTACCGGAAGAAGGTCGGAAACGATCCCGGCAGCGAAAACAGGGGGTGACTGACTGAGGACACAAGGTAGCTGGTCAGAATAGGCATCTCGCCGCCCGATCTTAGTGATCACGACAAGGGAGAAGCGATCGCATGCCCAGCCGGCTGGACGACGAGCTGACCAGGCTCGTGAGCGCGGGCGTGCTGCGCCAGTACCAGGCCGACGCCCTCCGGGCCGCCGCGGACGCGGAGATCGCGGCGGCGCTCGCCGACCCCGCCCGGGGGCGGCCGCAACCACCGTCCGAGCCGTCCCCGGCGAAGCCCCGGACGCCACCGGCGGCGACCCATTCGAACGCGTTGATCGAGGTGCTCGGGTACATCGGCGGGGCGTTACTCCTCGGCGCGGTCGCACTGCTCACCGTCGCGAACTGGGGTGAGATGGGCCGGGCCGCACGCGTGAGCACCGGTACGAGTGCGGCGGTGATCCTGCTCGGCGCCGCCGCCGTCCTCGGCATCCTGCGCCGGCGCGAGCAGCTCAGTTCCGCGCTGGCGTCGCTGGGGTGCTGCGTGGCCGGCTTCGCCACGTACGTCGCCATCGAAGGGGAGACCGGCCGGATCGTCGGCGTCGCCGTCGCCCTCGCTCTGGCCGGGGCCGGACTGTGGTGGCTGGCCGGCTCTTCGTTGCTAGTGGCAACGTTCGGGATCCTGGCCGTCGGTGTGCTGGTCATCACGGCAGATGTCCTGACTCCGGACACCGGCCCGTCATCGAACAGTGCCGGGATCGCCGGGACCGGATTCATCCTGGTCGCGTTCGTGATGGCGATGCTCGGCCTGGTCCGGGATCAGGTGACCGCGTGGTCGCTGGCCGGGGCCGCCATGTTCAGTTCGTCGATCTGCTGGCTGATCCAGGAACGCGGCGAGATCATGGCGCTCGCCGTCGGGACCGCCGGTCCGGCCGCGCTGCTGGTCGCGTACGGTCGCCGGCAGGCGTCGGCGTACGCCGTCGTCGGGTGCGCGATCCTGCTCGTCATCTGGCCGACCGCCCTCTACCAGCTCACCGACAACATGGCCGGTGTAGCCATCGGCCTGGTGATCGCGAGCGCCGTCCTGCTGGTCGCCGTACTCCTTCTCAGTCGCAGGCGGGCGAACCGGTAACGACAACGCGCGGCGTTTGCGCGTTGAGGCGGTTGATGCGGCAGACTCGCTGAGGTGACTGCTCCTACTCCGGCCCTTGTCGAGCTAGCGGTTGCCCATGGTGTGGCGACGGAGTACTGGAACTGGCAAGGCGAGCATGTGATCGTCTCCAGCGAGGTGGTGTCCGCCGTACTCGCGGCACTCGGTGTGGACGCGTCCACACCGGAGAAGGCAGCCCTCGCGCTGGAGGAGCACCGGCTGGACCGTTGGCGCCGGACGCTCCCCGCCACCGTGGTGATGCGGGTCGGCTGGACGCCCTGGTTCGCCGTGCACCTGCCGCACGGGTCGACCGTCGAGGTCTGGGTGGACCTCGAGGACGGCGGTCAGCGGCGGGACATCCCGCAGCAGGACCGCTGGGTCGAGCCCGAGTGGGTCGACGGCGTGCTGACGGGAGAGGCGACGTTCCAGCTGCCGGGGGACCTGCCGATCGGCTACCACCGGTTGTGCGCCCGGATCGGCGGCAATCCGGAGATCGCGGTCAGCACGCTCATCGTCACCCCCAGCAAGCTGGAGCCCGAGAAGCTGCGGCGCACCTGGGGCTGGGTGCTGCAGCTGTACTCCGTCCGCTCACGCCGCTCCTGGGGGATCGGCGACCTGCACGACCTCGCGGACCTGGCCGCCTGGTCCGCGACCGACCTGGGCGCCGGCTTCGTGCTGGTGAACCCGTTGCACGCTGCGGAGACCGCGGGACGGATGGAGCCCTCGCCGTACCTGCCGGCCTCGCGGCGGTTCGGCAACCCGATCTACCTGCGCATCGAGGACATCGACGAGTACGGCGACCTCGCACCGGCCGAGCGGGATCGGGTACGGGCGCTCAGCCTGCAGACCCGGGCACTGAGCGAGGACCCGACCGCACTGGACCGTGACACCGTGTGGGCGGCCAAGCGGGAGGCGCTGCAACTGCTGGTCGGTGTCCGGCCGTCGATCGGCCGGATAGCGGAGTACGGCGCCTACTGCGACCGGGAGGGCCAAGGCCTGATCGACTTCGCCACCTGGGCCGCGATCGCCGACGTCCACGGGCCGGAGTGGAGCAAGTGGCCCGAGGAGCTCCAGGACCCGAGCTCGCCGGCCGTGGTTGCCTTCCGCAACGAGAACCCGGACGCGGTGGAGTTCCACTGCTGGCTCCAGTGGCAGCTGGACGAACAGCTGGCCCGGACCCAGGCCCGCGCCAAGGCGGCCGGCATGTCGCTGGGCGTCGTACACGACCTGGCTGTCGGTGTGCACCCGGACGGTGCCGACGCGTGGGCGCTGCAGGACGTGCTGGCGTCCGGTATCCACGTCGGTGCGCCGCCGGACGCCTTCAACCAGCAAGGGCAGGACTGGTCGCAGCCGCCGTGGCGGCCGAACGCGCTGGCCGAGACCGGGTACGCCGCCTGGCGGGATCTGGTCCGGGCGGTCATGCGGCACGGCGGGGGCCTGCGGATCGACCACATCCTCGGCATGTTCCGGCTCTGGTGGGTCACGTCGCCGGAGCGTCCGACCGAGGGGACGTACGTCCGGTACGACCACGAAGCGCTGGTCGGCATCCTCGTCCTGGAGGCGACCCGCGCCGGTGTGACGGTGGTGGGGGAGGACCTCGGCACGGTCGAGCCGTGGGTGCGTGACTACCTGACCGAGCGCGGCATCCTCGGTACGTCGGTGCTGTGGTTCGAGCGGGACAAGCACGGCAACCCGCTGGCGCCGGAGCGCTGGCGTGAGCTGTGCCTGGCCACGGTGACCACGCACGACCTGCCTCCGACGGCCGGCTATCTGGCCGGCGACCACGTGGACCTGCGCCATCGGCTCGGCCTGCTGACCAGACCGGTCGCCGAGGAGCTCGAGATCGACGAGGCCGAGCGTGACTCGTGGCTCGACACACTTCGCGAGCGTCACCTGCTGAGCAACACCGACGGTGACGTCGAACGCATCGTCGAGGCGCTTCACCGGTACGTCGCTCACACCCCGGCGAAGCTGGTCGGTGTGGCGCTCACCGACGCTGTCGGTGAACGCCGTACGCAGAACCAGCCGGGGACCACGGACGAGTACCCGAACTGGCGGGTGCCGCTCGGCGGGCCGGACGGGGCGCCGGTGCTGATCGAGGACCTGCCGAACAACCAGCGGCTGCGGAGACTGGTCGGTGCGCTGAACATCTAGCTTTCCGTAAACAGCCGCTCACGAACCGTTGACAATAGATTTGAACGGTTGTTTTCTATCTGCAAGAAGGCGCCTTCCTTCACTGTCCTACCGCCCCAACAGTTGAAGGAGTTGTCCGCATGCTCCGAGCACGCAAGTTCAGCCTGGCCGGAATCGCCGTCGGTGCTGTGGCGCTGATGGTCACCACGTCCGTTCCGCTCGCGTACGGCCACGGGTACACCACCGGGCCGACCAGTCGCGCCAAGCACTGCCAGAACGGCACTGTCCAGAACTGCGGCCAGATCCAGTGGGAGCCGCAGAGTGTCGAAGGCCCGAAGGGCTTCCCTGCGGCCGGACCGGCCGACGGCAAGCTCTGCTCTGCCGGGTTGGCCCAGTTCGCCCAGTTGGACGACCAGCGCAACGGCGCCTGGCCGGCGGAGCAGTTGACGCCCGGCCAGAGCTACAACTTCCGCTGGTACCTGACCGCCCCGCACGCCACCACGGACTTCAAGTACTACATCACCAAGCAGGGCTGGAACCAGAACGCCCCGCTGACCCGGTCGGCGCTCGACCTGAACCCGTTCCTGACCGTCAGGATGAACGGCGCCCGGCCGTCGAACAACGTCAGCCACCCCGGCACGGTCCCGACCGGCCGGACCGGGCGGCACATGATCCTCGCCGTCTGGACCATCCACGACACGGGGAACGCCTTCTACCAGTGTTCGGACGTGCGCTTCTGATTCAGCCGGGTGATCGGTGCGGGGAGCCGGGGGACTAGGCTTCGGGATGTGATCACTGAAGTTTCCGGCCACACCCTGCTGGTGTTCGTCGGCATCCCCGCACTGGTCATCGCGGTGGTGGCGCTGCTGGTCTTCGCGCCGTCGATCGCGAACGGACCGCGCTACCGCCCAGGCCTGTCCTGGTGGGCTCCGCCGGTCTGGATCAACGGGCCGACCGCGACGAAGCCCGACCCAGCCAACCTGCCCGAGCTGCCTGGCGCGCCGGGGACCACCGCGAACGCCGGCTCAGGCGTCGCCCGTTCGACCGGAGGCGCAAGTGCCAGCTGGTGACGCATTCACCCCCGACCAGCTCTACGACATCGAGAAGGCCGTCCGGCACGCCGAGGAGGTCTCCGGCCTGCACTTCTCCGTGTACGTCGGTGGCGCCGACTCGGAGACCCGGCCGTTCGCGGTGGAGTTGCTGAACGAGCTGGACGACCCGGACCGCAGTGTCCTGGTGTACGTCGACCCGGCCGGACGCCGGCTGGAGATCGTCACCGGCGCCCTCGCGAAGCGGCAGCTCTCGGACACCTCGGCCGGTCTGGCCGCGCTGACCATGCAGACGTCGTTCGCGGCCGGCGACCTGACCGGCGGACTGGTCACCGGCGTACAGCAGCTGGGTGAGCACGCGCACCAGCCGCCGCTGCTGCACGCGAACCAGCCGCACCAGCAGTGATCCGGCCACTTCGGCCGCACCGCATCGAGCTCGACGACGTCGTCCTGCGTCCGTTCGAGTGGACCGACGAGCCCGCGGTGGCCGAAGCACTGCATGACCCGGAGATCCTGCGCTGGACCGCGGGTACGGCGGTGATCCGCACACCCGCGGACCAGCGCGCGAAGCGGTGGCTCGAGCCGCGGATCGACTGCTGGGCGCGCGGCGCCGCGGCGTTCGCCGTGGCGGACGCCGACAGTGACTATGTGCTCGGCAGCGTGTCGGTCCGCGACGTCGATCGCGTGCCTGACCAGGCGGTCGTCGCGTACTGGGTCAACCCGGCCGCACGTGGGCGCCGGCTGGCTGCCCGCGCACTCGACGCGGCAGCCCGATGGGCCTTCGCCAAGGACGGGCTCGGCCTGCACAGGCTGTGGCTCGACCATTCCCTCGTCAACGAGGGCTCATGCCGTGTCGCGACCCGGGCCGGCTTCCAGCTGGAAGGCATCATGCGCGACTACTACGTGGAGCCGACCGGTCAGCGTCACGACTCCCACCTTCACGCCCGGCTGGCGACCGACCCGGTCTAGCTGCTAGGTGCGCCGGCCGGCTCGAACGTGGGGCAGGCCGAGTTGGAGTGGGCGCGCTGCGTCTTCGGCGCGGAGCACAGGTCGAGCATCTGAGCGGCCGAACTGCCCGGACCGAGGTAGACCATCCAGGTGTCGATGACGGGCTCCATGGAACTGTTCGCGATCCCGGGGTACTGCCCGTCGACCAGCATCGCCTTGGCCGGGACGCCGGCGTTGATCATCGCCGCCGCGGTGGCCTTGGCCAGTTGTTCGGCGTCCATCCCGACGTCGGTCGGGTACTTCTCCATCACGACGATCCACTGCCCGCGCTTGAAGACCGGCGAGGTCGGGCCGGTGTTCGGTGTGGTGCTGGTTGCCGTCGCGGCCTTCGGTGCCGCGGAGGAGACCGGGGGCTTGCGGTCCGCCTTGGCCGTGTTGACCGACGGGGAGGGGTCGGCGCTCAGGGTGGGCGCGCTCGGAGCCGGTGCCGCCGCGCCTCCGGCCGCTCCGGTGCCCAGCGTGAGTCCGTCCTCGGCCGGGGTCGAGGGGCCCCGGGTCAGGATGACCGCGAACACGGCGATCATCGCGGCGGCCGCCACGATCGCGGCGCCGACGGCACTGTGTGAGCGCTGAGGCTTGCGGGCGTGTCCGTGCTGAGCACGTGCCGCCCTGGGCTGGGGCCGAGCCGGCCCCTGCTGAGGAGTGGTCTGCTGCCGGGAAGGGCTCTTGTGTTGTCTCCGGGCGGCGCGGGCGGGCGGCCTCCGGTGATCCACGGGTGTCACGGCAAGGGTCCCTCCCCAGATTCCCTTGTGGCGGATATTGCGTGCAGCTTAGACCTAACCGCCACGGAAGTGAGTACTACTCACGTGATGAGAATCCCCTTCTGGACAAGGGAATCGCGCGCCGCGATGGACGCCTCACTGTCCGCTGAAGAACAATCGTTTGATCCTCACAATCGGCATTCGCGCCACCACTGTCCGGATCCGCGGACGAAGGCTCGGCGGGATGACTCAGGTGCCGGACGGGATGCCGTCGCGCTTCGGCTGGGGCCGCGTGTCGAGCGCGTCGTCGAGCCAGGCGTCGATATCGACGCCGGAGCCGAGGATGTGGTGCACGTACGACGCCCGTTCATGACTGAGCACCTCGAGCTCCCAGACGCACGGCGCGGCACCGATCGGGGCGGGCCGCAGGTCGTCGACCTCCATCCCGCTGAAGACGCTCAGCCGGGACTGGAAGTCCTTCGCCCAGCTCTGCACCACCAGGTAGACCCCGTCGTCTCCGAGGTGCAGGACGACGACGCCCAGTCCGACCGACCCCATCGCGTCGTCGAACTCGAGCTGCCGGGTGGCGGTGGCGCGGGCGACCTCGACCATCTGGTCGTCCCATTGGCGTCCCCTCGCGGTGACGACGTACGGCTTCACCAGGCGATTCGGGTAGCGCCAGGGCATCAACGGAGTGACAGGGCGGGGTCGGTAGGCCTCTGCGAGTCCGGTCAGCGCAACAGCTGCCGCACCAGCCAGGGCGGGGTCAGTAGCGGGCACCGACCCAGTTTTACTCCTGCCTGGTTCAACCCGACACCGCCGGTCTCGATCAGCGACCGGCGGTGTCGATCGATCCGCGTCAGCTCGCGTCGCGGGCCTGAGCCGCAAGTGCGCGAGTCAGGTCGGCCTGGGCCTCACTGACATAGCGCAGCGTGGGTGCGTCCACCGAGGACGACTCGCTCTCCAGCCAGGCCGAGAGCGCGTCGAGCGTGGACTGCTCCGGCAGGTGGCGCGGCGACAGGTAGACCAGCACGTTCTCGCCCATCGAGGAGCCGAGGCGGGTGTACACCTCCTTGGCCGCGGTCAGGTACTTCTCGACGTACGGCCGCAGCAGGTCCTCCTGGCCGGGCTGCTGGAAGCCGAGGATGGTCCGGAACTGCGTCTCGTTCGGGGTGTCTTCGGACTCGACCGCGATCCGCCAGGCCTCTTCCTTGGCCTCGGCGGTCGGCCGGGCCGCGCGCGCCTGCGCGGCCCGCTCCTGACCGGTGATGGTGGTGTCCCGGGTCAGCTCGTCCTCGATCTCGTCGGCGCCGACCCGGCCGAGCCGGGCGAGTGCCACGATCAGGGTCCAGCGCAGGTCGGTGTCGACCACCAGGCCCGGCGGCAGGTCACGGTCGTCGAGCCAGCCGGCCAGCCGGTCGGCGCCGGCGTCGGAGAACACCGCTGAGCTGTAGGCCCGGGCGAACGCGAGCTGGTGGTCGCTGCCCGGCTCGGCGCCGGCCAGCAGGTCGGCCAGGGCCTCCTCGAACCGCGCCCGCAACGCCGGCCGGTTCTCCGGGGCGGCGTACAGGTTGATGGCGTTGGTCGCCTGGGTGAGCAGCGACCGGACGCCGGTCAGATCGGTCTCGGCCTTGATGCCGCGCAGCACGATGCCGACGTACTGGCTGGCCGGCATCTCGGCGTCCCGGGTCATGTCCCAGGCCGCACCCCAGGCAAGGGCCCGAGGCAACGATTCCTTCAGCTGGTCGATCGACTCCACCAGCGTGGCCCGGGAGCGCTCGTCCAGCCGGATCTTGGCGTAGGTCAGGTCGTCGTCGTTCAGCAGCACGAGATCCGGCTGGGTGGCGCCGACCAGCTCGGCCAGCTCGGTGCGCGGGCCGTCGATGTCCACCTCGAACCGTTCGGTCCGGACCAGGCCTTCACCGGTACGGCGGTACAGACCGACCGCCAGCCGGTGCGGCCGCAGCACCGGGAAGTTCTCCGCCGCGGTCTGCTCGATCGCGAACGAGGTGAACGCGCCCTCGGCGTCGACCGCGAAGTCGGCCCGCAGCGTGTTGACCCCGGCGGTGCGCAGCCAGCGCTCGGTCCAGTCGTCCAGGTCGCGCCCGGACGCCTTCTCCAGCGGCTTGAGCAGGTCGGTCAGCTCGGTGTTGCCGAACGCGTGGTCGGCGAAGTACTCCTTGAGCGCGGCGATGAAGGTGTCCTCACCGACGAACGCGACCAGCTGCCGCAGCGTCGAGGCGCCCTTGGCATAGGTGATGCCGTCGAAGTTCACCTCGACCGCGTGGAAGTCGACCATGTCGGCGGCGATCGGGTGCGTCGAGGGCAGCTGGTCCTGCCGGTAGGCCCAGTTCTTCCGCGCGTTGCAGAAGGTCGTCCAGGCACCGGCGTACTTGGTGGTCGCGACCGCCTGCGCCCAGTGGCTGGCCCACTCGGCGAACGACTCGTTCAGCCACAGGTCGTCCCACCAGGTCATCGTGACCAGGTCGCCGAACCACATGTGCGCGAGCTCGTGCAGGACGGTGTTCGCGCGCGCCTCCAGCTCGGCGTGCGTCGTCCGGCTGCGGAACAGGTACTCGTCCCGCAGGGTCACGCAGCCCGCGTTCTCCATCGCGCCCATGTTGTACTCCGGCACGAACGCCTGGTCGTACTTGTGGAACGGGTACGGCGTGCCGAACGCCTTCTCGAACAGCTCGAAGCCCTGCTTGGTGACCTCGAACAGGTCGTCGATGTCGAGCGCGTCCTTCAGCGACGGGCGGCACAGCAGCGACAACGGGTAGCTGCCGTGCGGACCTTCGTAGACGTCGGTGACGACGTGGTACGGCCCGGCCACCACCGCGGTGATGTACGTCGAGATCCGCTCGGTCGGCGGGAACTCCCAGCGGGCCAGCTCCTCACCGTTCTCACCCTGGTACGGCGTGGGCTCGGGCGTCGGCGCGTTGGAGATGACCACCCAGCGGGCCGGGGCGGACACGGTGAAGGTGAAAGGGGCCTTGAGATCCGGCTGCTCGAAGGTGGTGAACACCCGCCGGGCGTCCGGCACCTCGAACTGGGTGTAGAGGTAGGTCTCCTTGTCGGCCGGGTCGACCGAGCGGTGCAGCCCTTCACCGGTGCGCGAGTACGTGCAGTCGGCGACCACGGTCAGCTCGTTGCGTTCGGCCAACCCGTCCAGCTGGACGCGCGCGCCGTCGAACACCGTGTCCGGATCGAGCGAGCGGCCGTTGAGCGTCACCTCACGCACCTTCTCCGCGATCAGGTCGGCGAACGTGCTCGCGCCGGCCTCGGCGGCGAACGTGATGGTGGTCACCGACCGGAAGGTCGGAGCGCCGCTCGGGGCGTTGGTCAGGTCGAGCTCGATCGCGTACTCGGCGTCGCTGACCACCCCGGCACGGGTACGCGCCTCGTCGCGCGTCAGGTTGGTTCCAGGCATGTCGGCATCCTATGCACCTGGCTGTCGGCTTGGCCGAGGGTTTCCCCGCGACATTGGGTATTGGATACCAAGCCGGTATCAACGATCCTTCAACTTTGTATGATGGTGAATATGACTGCCTCTGCCGATTTCTGGTTCGACCCGGCCTGCCCCTGGGCCTGGATGACTTCTCGCTGGATGCTCGAGGTCGAGAAGGTACGCGATGTGACGACGACGTGGCACGTGATGAGCCTCGCCGTCCTGAACGACGGGCGCGACTACCTGGACGAGGACTACAAGAGCTTTCTGAAGAACGCCTGGGGTCCGGTCCGGGTGCTGATCGCCGCCGAGCAGGCGCACGGCAACGAGGTTCTGCTGCCGCTCTACACCGCCCTGGGTCAGCGGATCCACGTCGACGGCCGCGGCATCGGTGACGGCAAGGGCGAGGTGGTGAAGGAGGCGCTGTCGGAGGTCGGTCTGCCCGCCTCACTGATCGAGGCCGCCGACACCGACCGGTACGACGACGCGCTGAAGAAGTCGCACCACGCCGGGATGGACCAGGTCGGCATGGAGGTCGGTACGCCGGTCATCTCGGTCGAGGGCACCGCCTTCTTCGGGCCGGTGGTGACCCTGGCGCCCAAGGGTGAGGCGGCCGGCAAGCTCTGGGACGGCGTTCGCCTGGTGGCCGGCACGGACGGATTCTTCGAGATCAAGCGGACCCGCGATCGCGGGCCGATCTTCGACTGATTTCGTCTGAACTTCAGGGCTTGTTTCGATCCGGGCGAGCTGGTGAAAGTTGCTCACCGAAGAGTCTCCCCAGTGGTGAGTGGGTTCCAGATGACGTTGCGTGACGAACTGCCCGACCTCGTTGCCGTCCCTGACGGCGTGACGGCCGGGATCGCCGTCTTCGACCGAGATGCCGGGCGGTTCGTCCAGCAGTACAACCCGGATCACCGGTTCCGCTCCGCGTCCGTGGTGAAGCTGCTGATCGCGCTCGACTACCTCTGGAACCGTGCCCCGGCGTACGACGTACCGGCGGCGGACCGGGACCGGCTCGAGGTGATGTTGCGCAGCAGCGACGACGACGCGGCGAGCCACTACTGGGACGAACTCGGTGGTGCCGCGCTCGTCGACCGGATGGTGAAGCGGCTGGGACTGACCCACACGTCCGGGCCGCCCGCCACGCATCCAGGCTTCTGGGGGTACGTCGCGATCACGGCCGCGGACACCGTGCGGATCTATCGCTACCTTCTGGACCAGGCACCTGAGCCGGTGCGGGCGTTCGTGATGGACCTCCTGCACCGGCCGACCCGCTACGGCACCGATGGGTTCGACCAGTTCTTCGGGATCCCGTCGGCCTTCGAGCGCGACTTCAGCATCAAGCAGGGGTGGTCCGGGTTCCAGGGCTCGAGTGGATACGGCTCCGACCGGGTCAAACCCCGCGACCACGCCGTGGACCTGCACAGTGATGCCCTGCACACCACGGGGACCGTCGGGCTGGACGACAGGACGATCGTCGCGGTCTACACGCTGCATCCGCGGGGAACGCCGTACGAGAAGGCGTACGCGGAGGTCACCCGCTTGACCGAAGCGCTGACCGTGCCCGGCGTGCCGGACCGTCGATAGGGGATGCGAGACTTCGGCCATGCGAGTGCACATCGGCTCCGACCATGCCGGCTTCGAACTGAAGAACCACCTGGTCCAGCACCTGAAGGCTGCCGGACACGACGTCGTCGACCACGGGCCAGCCGTGTACGACGCGGTCGACGACTACCCGCCGTACTGCCTGCGGGCCGGTGAGGCGGTGGCCAAGGACGAGGGCAGCCTCGGCATCGTGATCGGTGGCTCCGGCAACGGTGAGCAGATCGCCGCCAACAAGGTGAAGGGGGTCCGGGCGATCCTGGCCTGGAGCACCGACACCGCGCGGCTCGGACGCGAGCACAACAACGCGAACGTGATCAGCGTCGGCGCCCGGATGCACTCCCAGGACGAGGCGACCGGATTCGTCGACACGTTCCTGGGCACCGACTACTCGGGCGAGGACCGGCACACCCGCCGGATCGACATGCTGACCGCCTACGAGTCGACCGGCGAACTGCCGCCGCTGCCCTGATCCTTCGTCTCGTCGTCCTCCACCGGTGGCAGAACCGGTCGGCGGTCGACCGTCCGGCGCGGCCGGGAGACGTCACGGGCGCGCATCGAGCGGCCGGTCCCGACGACCGCCGGACTGGGCGGACCGGTCCGGCCGCCACCCTTCGCACCACCCGTTGTCCCCATAAGAGGAATCATGCCTGAAGGTCACACCCTGCACCGCCTGGCGAGCGACGTCTGGGACGCGTTCGGCGGCCGCCCGGTCCAGGCCTCCAGCCCGCAGGGCCGGTTCGCCGACGGCGCGGCGCTGCTGAACGGGCACGTGCTGCGCCAGACCGAGGCCCACGGCAAGCACTTCCTCGCCGACTTCGAGGGCGCCGGCTGGCTGCACATCCATCTCGGCCTGATCGGCAAGGTCGACTTCGGGCCGGCACCTGCACCCGAACCGGTCGGCCAGGTCCGCCTCCGCCTGCAGAACGAGACGTCGTACGCCGACCTGCGCGGAGCGACCGTGTGCGAGGTGCTGACCGATCCCGAACGCGAGACGCTGATCGCGCGGCTCGGTCCGGACCCGCTGCGCGACGACGCCGATCCCGAACTGGCCTGGAAACGCATCCATCGCAGCAAGCTGCCGATCGGTCAACTGCTGATGGACCAGGCGGTACTGAGCGGCGTCGGGAACGTCTACCGCGCCGAGGTGCTGTTCCGGGCGAAGCTGCATCCGATGACTCGCGGGCACCTGGTGAAGAAGCGCGAGTGGCAGGGCATGTGGGACGACCTGCTCGAGCTGATGAAGTACGGCGTCGAGACCGGCCGGATCGACACCGTTGCCGACGACCACACTCCGGAGGCGATGGGCCGTGACCCACGTCAGGACGACCACGGCGGTGAGGTCTACGTGTACCGACGGCACGGTCAGCGCTGCCACGTCTGCCACTCGGTGATCCGGACCCAGATACTGGCCGGGCGCAACTTGTTCTGGTGCCCCAGGTGCCAGCGCACAGGCCTCACTCGCAAGAGCTGAGAGTCATCAGTTGTGTTACGACTGGATGCGCGGACCGGTCAGTCCCGTTATCTTCTTCACACCATGAACAGGAGCGGCGGTCTCGCTGAGGTACGACGGATCGGCCGCAGGGCCGAGGCGCTGGTGCGACGCGCCCGCCGATCACACCGGCTGGCCTTCGCCGCGCTGCTGCTGAGCGCGCTCGTCGGCAGTGCCTGCAGCCTCAGCTGGCCGTCCCGTGTACCCGCGTCGCTGCTGGTCGTCCCGTTGCTGATCGGCGGCATGCTGCTGCGCTTCCGGCAACTCGTCGCGCTGACCTTGATCACCCTCGCCTGCGGTTCCTACGTCGTCATGTCGGGCCCGTCCGAACTGCCGAAGACCGGGTTCATCCTGGTGCTCGGCGTCGTCGGGTGGATCGTGATCACCTCGGCCAAGGTTCGCAGTCAGCTCGGTGTCCCGGGGACGCGCGGCGAGTCGATGCTGATGGAGTTGCGCGACACGCTCACCGCGCAAGGCGAACTGCCCGACCTGCCGTCCGGGTGGCGCGCCGAGGCCGCGATCCGGTCCGCCGGCGGGTCGACGTTCTCCGGTGACTTCGTCGTGTCGACCACCCGCGACGACGTCCTCGAGGTCGCGCTGGTCGATGTCTCCGGCAAGGGAATCGACGCGGGCACCCGGGCGCTGCTGTTGTCGGGTGCGTTCGGTGGACTGCTCGGCGTCGTACCGGTGGAGGAGTTCCTGCCGTCGGCGAACCGGTACATGCGGCGGCAGGACTGGGACGACGACTTCGCCACCGTCGTGCACGTCGCCGTCCACCTGAAGACCGGCGACTTCGACGTACGCACGGCCGGTCATCCGCCGGCCATCCAGTTCGACGCCTGGTCGGGGCGGTGGCAGACCCGCGACTCACACGGGCCGTTGCTCGGGCTGGTGGAGTCGCCGGAGTTCGAGGTGAACCACGGGCAGCTCAAGCCCGGCGACGCGTTGTTCCTGTACAGCGACGGGATGGTCGAGACGCCGCGGCGGGACATCGGCCGCGGCACCGACCGGCTGGCGGGACATGCGGAACGCCTGGTGGCGCAGGGGTTCCAGGGCGGCGCGGCCGAGCTGGTCGAAGCGGCCGGCGGTCCGGCGGACGATTCCGCGATCGTGATCATCCATCGCACCGCGCACGGCTGACGTCTCCGGTTCGCGGTGGTCTGTGGATGGCCGGCGCCGGACGGTCTGCCGATGGCGTAGCCTGCTCGGTCGTGACGATCGACAAGGGCGTCTCCTTCGACGCGGCTGCCCCCTTCGACGCGGCTGTGCCCTTCGATACGGAGGCGGACCGGGCGGCGCCGGACGTCTCGTTCGAGGAACTGCTCGCGTTGATGCCGGACTCGGTCCGCGACGTGTTCCCGCCGTACCGCTGGCAGCTGGACAAGCTGTGGGAGCTCGACCTGAAGGTGGAGCCGGTGGAGGTCGCGGACCTGACCTGGATGTTCGACCTGCCGCTGTGGCAGCTCGACGGCCAACGCTTCAAGGTCACCCCGAACCAGGTCGCCGCCACCCCGATGAACTTCCGGGCCCACTACCAGCGCGTGATGGACGCCGACCTCGACCACCCGATCAACCTGGTCGCCTACCGCGGCCGCCTGGTCGTCCTCGACGGCGTCCACCGGTTGCTCAAGGCCCATTTCCTCCGCCGCCGCTGGATCGAAGCCACCATCGCCACCGCTGCCCAGCTCCGATCCTGCGCGATCTGATCGCGATGTGCAAGTCATGACTTGCACATCGGCCGATCGGATGGCAGGGTTGAGGCATGGAGAGCACAGTGGAGCGTGAGGTGTACGTCGAGGCACGGCCGGAAGTGGTGTGGGCGGCCGTGACCCAGCCGGAGAACTTCGCCCGCTGGTATGCGTTCGGCGGAGTGGACATCGACCTGCGGCCCGGCGGGCAGCTGGTAATGCGGTGGGACGAGCACGGGAAGTACCTCGGATTCGTGGAGAAGGTGGAGCCGGGGCGCCGGTTCGCGTACCGGTACGCCGTCGATCCGGACGTGGAGCCGATGCCGGGCAACTCGAATCTCGTCGAGTTCACTCTGACGCCGGAGGGTGAGGGGACCCGCCTGCGGGTGGTCGAGAGCGGGTTCGACCGGCTGGAGTTCTCGGCGGAGGAGCAGACGAAGCGGGCCGAGGAGTCGGCGCAGGGCTGGGACGGTGGTCTGGCCGCCCTGACGGAGCTGGTGCCGACGCTGTGAGTGACGTGGCCGGCGCCGAGTATCCCGTCGTCCGCGTGGACGGGGTGCTCGAGGCGCTGGGCGACCCGACCCGGCGGGTCGTGGTGGAGTTGCTGGCGGCCGGTGGTGGACGGACGGCGACGTCGCTGGCGGGGGAGTTGCCGGTGACTCGGCAGGCGGTCGTGCAGCATCTCGCCGTACTGCGGGAGGCCGGGCTGGTGGAGAGCCGGCGCGAGGGACGCGAGGTGCGGTTCGAGCTGCGGCCGGCGGCGCTCACCGCCACCGCGGCCTGGATGGCGGACGTCGCGGCCCGGTGGGACCGCCGGCTGGCGGTCATCGCCGAGATCGCCGAGACGGCCGAGGTGGAGGCCGCCCTGGCGGAGACACGCGAGGATTCTTGATGTTGATGTGTCACCATCTAGGATCGGTGGCATGACTTCGAACAACGACGAGTACGCCCCGAGCCCGACCGACTGGGTTCGCACCCAGGTGGAGAAGGTCGAGGCGGCCGGTACCACCGACGTCGTCGACATCATGGGCATGCCGGTCGTGCTGCTCACCATGCGCGGCGCCAAGTCGGGGAAGATCCGCAAGGTTCCGCTGATGCGGGTCGAGCACAACGGCGTCTACGCCGCGGTGGCCTCGCTCGGCGGTGCACCGAAGAACCCGGTCTGGTACTACAACCTGAAGGCCGACCCCAAGCTCACGCTGCAGGACGGCACGGTCACCAAGGAGTACGTCGCCCGCGAGATCGAGGGCGAGGAGTACGACGAGTGGTGGCAGCGCGCGGTCGCGGCGTACCCGCCGTACGCCGAGTACCAGACCAAGACCACCCGGAAGCTCCCGATCTTCGTGCTCGAGTCGGCGGCGTAACGGCCGAGTGCGCGGACGATTGGGTCAAGTCCGCGCACAGATCCGGCCTCGAAGGGCAGGTGCTCACCGGCAGCGGACTCGGCCTGTGAGACGCTGGCCCCGGGAAGTCCGGCGCGCTGCGTCGACAGAGTTCTGGGAGTCGTCCTGACCACACACGACGCGGTGCAGGAACCGTTCGTCGGGTCGACGCGGTTGCGTCTGGCCGGACTGGCACTGCATGCCTATACCGCGAGCGGAACGGTGCTCGCGCTGCTCATCGTCATCGCTGCCGTCGACGGCGACGCCGTCCGCGCGCTGTGGCTCGGCCTGGCCGCCCTGGTGATCGACGGGACCGACGGGATGCTCGCCCGCCGGCTGCGGGTCAAGGAGACCATCCCGTGGTTCGACGGCGCGATGCTCGACAACATCGTCGACTACCTCACCTACGCGTTCGCCCCGATCGTGCTGCTCTGGACCGGCGACTACCTGCCCTCCGGTGCCTGGGGTGCGGTGCTGGCGGCGCTGCCGTTGCTTGCCTCCAGCTACCAGTTCTGCCGGGTCGACGCGAAGACCGACGACCACTTCTTCCTCGGCTTCCCCAGTTACTGGAACGTGGTCGCGTTCTACGTGGTGATCCTCGGCCTCGGCCCGGTCGCCACCGGCGCCATCCTGGTGGTCTGCTCGATCCTCGTGTTCGTCCCGGTGAAGTACGTCTACCCGTCCCGGACCAAGGCGTTCCGGTCGCTGAACCTGCTCACCACCGCGGTCTGGCTGGCGTCGTACGCCGTACTGCTCGCCCAGATGCCCGACCCGAACCCGATCGTGGTCGCCGTGTCGCTCGCCTACCTGCTGTACTACGGGGTCCTCAGCCTCTACCTGACCTTCTGGGTCCCCCGGCGCAAGGTCGCCTGAGTGGTCCTCGGCCTGGGCGCGGCACTCGGTGCCGCCGTGGTGTTCGGTATCGCCGCGATCCTGCAGGCGGTCGGTTCGCGCAAGGTCCCGACCGAGTCCGAACTGGATCCGCGGCGGCTCGGCGGGTTCGTGGTCGCGCTGCTCAAGCAGCCCGCGTTCCTGCTCGCGCTGGTGCTGAACCTGGTCGGCTTCGGGTTGCATTTCGTTGCCCTGCGGGTGCTTCCGCTCTACCTCGCCCAAGCCGGGATCGCGGCCAGCCTGGTCGTCACCGCCGTGCTCGCGACCCGGCTGATGTCGGACCAGTTGAGCGCGCTCGAGTGGTCCGCGGTCATCGCCGTCTGCGTCGGCCTCGGTCTGCTCGCGGTGTCGGCCGGCCACGCGGGTGACAGCGCCCGCCACCAGGGCCTCACCATCAGCATCGTCGTCGGCCTCGTGGTCATCGCCGTACTCGGAGCCTTCGCCAGCCGTTCGCAACACGGCGTCGCCACCGCTCTGCTCGGCCTCCTCGCCGGACTCGGGTACGCCGGGGTGGCGATCTCAGCGCGATTGCTGCAGGACGGGTCCATCGGGGAGCTGTTGCGCAGCCCGACGACGTACACGTTGCCGATCAGTGGAGCGCTGGCGTTCATCCTCTACTCGCTCGCACTCCAGCGCGGCTCGGTAACGCTCGCGACGACCCCGATGATCGCGCTGCAGACCATCACCCCGGCGGCCGTCGGCGTCTTCGTCCTCCACGACGCCGTCCGCTCCGGCTGGTGGCCCGGCGCCATCGGCGGCTTCCTCCTCTCCGCCCTGGGCTCCCTCACCCTCGTCCGCTTCGAATCCATCAAGGACCCAGCCGAAACCCCGTCCTAACGGACGACCAGCCACCCGATGGATGTGGCCCACCGCAACCTGGGTGGTCACCCACCATCGCGCGGGTCAACCCCTCACTTGCCACCTCGCCCACGAACCACCGGACCGCCTGCTTCCTACTTGGCGAAGCCGCTCCTTCGTCGCGCGTGTTGCTGTCTGCGGTGTGCGGTTCTGCGACGCGTGCGCGATGTCGCGGGGCGGGCGCCTACTGTGCGACGTGAGCCGACTTGACCTCGACGAGGACGACGTTGACCTCGCCGGCCAGCAACTCCCAGGCGTGATCGAACGAATCTTCTTGCCAGACGACCGCGCCGGGGTTCAGATCCACGATCTGCGTCGTCCCGTCCGCCCAGGTCACCTTCTGCCGCCCGGAGCCGAGGTTGACCACCAGCATCGGCGCGTGCGAGTGCATCGCGCTTTTCCACCCGTGAGAGGCGCGCGCCTGGATCACCCGAACATGTTCGTTCTCGAACAAGACCTGATGCGCATCGGGATCCACGATCGTCGCGTGCTGGGGCTTCTGAGCTGGGGTTGAGCTCTGGGTCGAAAGCGAAGTACTCATTGCAGGCTCCTCTGCCGGTTGGTTCCACGACCTCGGCGCTCGCCGCAGATCGCCATATCCACCACCCGGACCTCGCTGGTTCCGCGAGGTCGCCCGCTAACAGTAACCGCTAGGAGTTGTTAAAAACAACTAGAATGAGTTGTGAAGGTGGATCCAGAGTGGCTGTCTTCATCTGGACCTCGTTGAGCACCTTGCCCACTGTCGGACCTGCCTGCCCCATCCAGCATCGGCAGGCCGCCCGCGGCGTCCGCGGCTGCTGTGCGCCCCGAGGGCCTGCTTCACGCCGAAGGACGACATGCTCACGCGTCGATCGCCGTACGGCGATGCTCGCGGGCGCTGTGCCGCGGCGTGAGCCGCTCCCTTCTTCCAGTACGGCGTCTCGGTCCGGCGGGGGCGTGACGATCGTCCCGTCGTCCAGGTCGTCCTCGTCGCCGCGAACCATCACGAGGACGGCGGCAGCGGCGGCGGGACCACCTCGCCGCTCGCCGCCGGCGAGCTCGATCGAGAGTTGTGAAAAGCAACTATTATGAGTCCTAGTTCCAGATCAGGGTGGACAGAGGAGCAGGTATGCCGACCAGCCGCAGCTATCGAGACTCGTGCGGGCTGGCCAGGGCTCTCGACGTCGTCGGCGAGCGCTGGGCACTGCTGGTCGTCCGGGAGCTGCTCCTGGTGCCTCAACGCTTCTCCGAGCTCCGGCACGCCCTGCCAAACGCCAGCTCGAACCTGCTGGCCGACCGACTCCGAGAACTCGAACATCACGGGGTCATCCGTCGCCGCAAACTGGCGTCAACGGCAGGCCGGCAGGTCTACGAACTGACGGAGTGGGGCCGCAAGCTGGAGCCGATCGTCCTGGCTCTGAGCGACTGGGGGATCGACGCACCCCACCCCCCGGAGCCCACCTCGCTCAGCGCCACCTCGGTGCTGATCTTCCTGCGAGGTCACATTCGCCCCGATCCGTCGGCACCGCCGATCGTCTGTCGTCTCGATCTCGACGGCTCGATCTGGACGGTCTCCGTCGACTCCGGAGAGGTTCAGGTGCAAAGCGGTGAACCGGCCAGAGCCGACATCTCCCTCCGCACGGACCCCAAGACGCTCAGCAGCCTGCTCGCCGACCCAGCCTCAGCCGACGCCGCCCTCACCAAAGGCACCGCCACCCTCATAGGCAACCGTCAGACCCTCAACCACCTACTCGTCAGCACCTGAGCACCAGACCCGCGAATGTCCCGCTTCAGCCGGACGTCTCCCGAGGGTGACCGCGCCCGGCCGGTCCGCGATCCGCGGCTATGGCGGCAGCGTCCTGCGCGTCGTCGTAGTACCGCGTCGTCTAACTAACCACGCGCTGGACGGCCTGCAGCATGTCGTCCGGCGTCATCTAGCTACCGACCAGCCGGCGCTCGTCCGCGTAGACGTGTTCGGTGACGGTCGCGGCTGAGGCCAGACCTACGTAGGTCCGGCTTCAGCGGACGGCTCCTGGGGGGTCACCGCTTCCGGACGGTGCGCGATCTGGGTCGCGGCTGAGGACCAAGCTGCGATGGGTCCGGCTGCAGCGGGACGGCTCTTCGGGGCTGCGGACCAGAGCCGTGACATGTCGCGCTTCAGCGAGGCGGCCACTTCCATGGGGGTTCGTCGAGGGGGCCTTGGTTGGCGATGGTGGTGGCGCCGTGGTCTTTGACTAGTTCGATGGTGTGGAGGTCGTCGGTGAGGGCGTCGAGGGCGGCGACGAACGGGCGGGAGTGGGTGACGACGATGACTTGCGCGTCCTTTGCCGCGGTGACGACGAGATTCGCCAACGCGGGCAGGAGATCCGGGTGGAGGCTGGTCTCCGGTTCGTTGAGGACGAGGAGCTCCGGCGGGCGTGGAGTGAGCAGGGCGGCGACCCAGAGGAGGTATCTGAGGGTGCCGTCGGAGAGCTCGGCGCCGGACAACGGTCTGAGCAGGCCGTGCTGATGGAAGGCGATCTCGAAGCGTCCGCCGGTGTTGACGATCTTCAGCTGACTGCCGGGGAACGCCAGCTCGATCGCCTCGTCGAGTGCGTCCGGGACGCCGATCTCGCGGATCGTTTGCAAGGCCGCCGCGACGTCCCCGCCGTCCGACCCCAGGACCGGCGTACGCGTGCCGATCTGGACGCGGCGCGCGGGTGCGTCGGCGTCAGTGCGGAAGTGGTCGTAGAAGCGCCAGGACCGGAGCCGGTCGCGGACGGTCAGAAGCTCCGGTGCTCGTTCCGGGTCGGCGTACTCGCTCAGCATGCTGTCGAACGTCTGCAGCTGGTGGCCGCCGCGTTGCCAGTCGCCGTGGTTGGAGCGGATGCGTACTTCGCGGTTGACCCGCTCGACCAGCAGCGCCGCCGGCCGGAGGAACGGTCCCGACCACAGCGCTTCCCGCTTGATCTCCGGGTCGAGGTCGAACACCGACCGCGTCGGCTGCGGCATCCCCAGGTCCATGAGGTAGCCGTAGTCGTCCCCGGCGAACCCCATCCGCAGACCGACCGACTTTGTCCGCACTGTCCCCTGCACCGGCCGGTCCTTCCGCACCTGCTCCGGCCCCGCCCACAACGTCGACTGCAGGCCACCCTCCCGCGCGAGTGCCGCCACCGCACCATTCCGCGACGCGTCCGCCAGCAGCCGGAGCGCCCGATACAGACTCGACTTCCCCGTCCCGTTCGCTCCGGTCACCACATTCAGCCCCCGCAACGGCATCACTAACCGCCGCAGCGACCGATAGTTCTCCACCGCCAACGTCGTCAGCATGCAGCGACGCTACCGAACGCGTCCGACAGTCAGGCCCCGAAAGGCGCCAAGCCTGAACGTGCCGCAGCGGATCACCTATTGAAGGAGTTTGGGCGGCTCAGCACGGTGTCGATCAGCAAGGCGTTGAACTTCCCGGGTTCTTCGAACGGCATCATGTGAGCTGACTTCTCGAACCAATGCAGCTCTTTGGCCGGGGCCTCGATCGCGTCGAAGTACTCCACCGCGAGCTCGGCGGCCACCACCAGGCGGTCGAGTGCGGGGCGATAAGCCCCGCCAAGCGCGGGCGATAGTACGCAACTCACACTCGGGTGGGTGGGAGCGCCGGCGAGCACGCGACGTAGGAGCGGGCGTAGGGGCGCGTGGGTCAACCAGCTCGCGCGTCGAGCGGGCGGGTCGGGTGGACCACCTCGGGTGTGGAGCGGGCGCGTGGGTCGACCCCACGCGCCCGCGGAACACGAAGTTAGGCCAGGGAGTCTTCCCAGGCTTGGTGGAGGCCGGCGTAGTTGCCGCCGGTGGTGATGAGGTCGGCGGGGGCGCCGTCCTCGATGATGCGGCCGTGTTCGAGGACGAGGACACGGTCCGCGGTCTCGACGGTGGAGAGGCGGTGCGCGATGACGATCGCCGTACGGTCGGCCAGGATGGTTCGCAGCGCGCGCTGGATCAGCCGCTCGCTCGGGATGTCCAGGCTCGACGTCGCCTCGTCGAGGATGAGTACGGCGGGATCGGCGAGGAACGCCCGGGCGAACGCGACCAGTTGCCGCTGCCCGGCCGACAACCGGCTGCCGCGCTTCTCGACCTGCGTCTCGTACCCGTCCGGCAGCGCCATGATGAAGTCGTGCGCGCCGATCACCTTGGCCGCCTCGACCACCTCCTCCAAGGTGGCGTCCGGCTTGCCGAACCGGATGTTGTCCGCGACGGTCCCGGTGAACAGGAAGTTCTCCTGGGTCACCATCACCACCCGCTCGCGCAGGTCGTCCTCGGTGAGGTCACGCAGGTCGTGCCCGTCCAGCAGCACGTGACCGCTGGTCGGGTCGTAGAACCGTGCCACTAGTTTGGCGATCGTGGTCTTGCCCGCTCCCGTCGTACCGACCAGTGCGACGGTCTGACCGGCCGGCACGTCGAGGTCGAGACCTGGCAGTACCGGTACGCCGTCGACGTACTGGAACCGCACGTTGCGCAGTTCGAGGTGCCCGCGGCTCTTGCCGGGCCGGACCGGCTTGACCGGCTCCGGTACGTCGGGCTTCTCGTTCAGCACACCGGACAGCTTCTCCAGCGCCGCGCTCGCGGACAGGAAGGTGTTGTAGAACTGCGAGATGTCCTGCAGCGGCTCGAAGAACTGCCGCAGGTACAGCAGGAACGCGGTCAGTACGCCGACCGTGACGTGACCGTGGTAGGCCTGGTAACCGCCGTACGCCAGGATCGCGACGATGGTGATGTTGCCGACGCCCTTGATCGACGGCATGAAGATCGCGTTCAGCCGGAACGACTCCAGGTTCGCCTCCCGGTACTTGTCGTTCACACCGTGGAAGATCTCCTCGTTGCGCGGCTCCCGGCGGAACGCCTGCACCGCGCGGATCCCGGTCATCGACTCGACGAAGTGCACGATGACCAGGACGACGGCTTCCCGGGTACGGCGGTAGACGACGGCGGACCGGCGCCGGAACCAGGCGGTGATCGCGATCAGCGCCGGGAACGACAGCAGCGCCAGCAGACCGAGTTCGAAGTCCAGTATCAGCAGCAGGATCGACGTCCCGATCAGCGTCAGCAGCGCCGTGACCAGGCCGTCGAACCCGTTCGCGAGCATCTCGTCGATCACGCCGACGTCCGAGGTCAGCCGGGAGATCACCCGGCCGGACGTGTACTTGTCGTGGAACGACGGGCTGAGCCGCTGGAAGTGGTCGAACACCCTGCGGCGCAGGCCGAGCAGGATGGTCTGGCCGAGTTGCCCGGACCGCATCAGGAACAGCTGCCGGGCGAACGCCTGCAGCAACGCCATCGCCAGCACGGTGAGGACGACCGTGACCAGCGTCGTCGAACCCTCGCCGGCCAGGATCGGCGGGATGCCGTTGTCGATGCCGAGGTGGACCAGGTACGGCACCGCGAGCCGGGCGCCGTTCTCGACGATCACGATCGCCACCAGCCACCAGATCTTCTTCTTGTGCGGCCGGAGCAGTTGGCCGAGCAGCCGGCGGGAGTCCTCCTTCAGCCGGATGGTCGTTGCCTTGGACAACTCCCGGTCGCCGTCGTCCTCGAAGTACCCACGCCAGGATTTCTCCGGCGACTTCTCCTCCTCGGGGTCGGACTGAGGAGACGTCTGCTGGGTCATGCGTGGACCTCCTCTTCCTCGGCCGCGAGCAGTTGCCGGTACGCCGGGACCTCGGCGAGCAGCTCGTGGTGGGTACCGACGTGGGTGATCGTCCCGTTCTCGAGCAGGGCGACCTTGTCGGCCAGCATCACCGTCGACGCGCGGTGCGCGACCACGATGCCGGTGGTGTCGGCGAGCACGTTGCGCAGCGCCTCCTCGACCAGCGCCTCGGTGTGGACGTCGAGCGCCGACAAGGTGTCGTCGAGGACGAGGACCGCCGGCTTGGCGAGCACGGCGCGGGCCAGTGCGAGTCGTTGCCGCTGGCCACCGGACAGCGACATGCCCTGTTCGCCGACCCGGGTGTCCAGGCCCCACGGCAGGTCGTTGACGAACTCGGCCTGGGCGACCTGGAGGGCCTGCTGGATCTCCGCCTCGGTCGCATCCGGCCGGCCGAGGGTGAGGTTCTCCCGGACGCTCATCGAGAACAGGGTCGGGTCGTCGAAGGCGGAGGCCACCGCGCCGCGCAGCGACTCCAGGGTCAGGTCGCGCAGGTCGTGGCCGTCGAGGGTGATGCGTCCGCCGGTCACGTCGTACAGGCGTGGAACGAGGGCGGTGAGGGTGGTCTTGCCGGATCCGGTGGCCCCGACCAGGGCGAGCGTCGTACCTGGGGTGAGGTCGAGGTTCACGTCGTGCAGGATCTCGGGGGAGTCGGGGGAGAAGCGGAAGCTGACGTTCTCGAACCGCAGGTGGCCGCGCGGGTTCTTCAGCTCCTCGGTGCCCGACTGGATGGTGGACCAGGTGTCCAGGATCTCGCTGATCCGGTCCGCCGCGGTCATCGACTCCTGGGCCATCGCCAGAATGGCGCCGAGCGACGTGACCGGCCAGATCAGCGACAGCATCAGCGTGATGAACGCGACCAGGGTGCCGAGGGTGATCGCCTCCCGGCCGACCGCGAGCGCACCGAGCAGGAGGACGACGACGAGGGTCAGGTTCGGGATCACGCCGAGGAAGCTCCAGAACTTCGACGCCAGCCGGACCTTGTCGACGGAGGTGTTGAACAGCGTGACGGCGCCGTCGTCGAACTGCTGCTGGACGTGCCGGCGCCGGCCGAAGGCCTTGATCACCCGGAACCCGAGCGCCGATTCCTCGATCCGGGTGGCGAGGTCGCCCTGCTGGTCCTGGACCTCACGGGAGATCACCAGGTACTTCTTCTCGAACCGCAGGGACAGCAGGATGATCGGCACCGCCGCCAGCAGGACGACGAGGCCGAGCGGCCAGTACAGCTGCAGCAGCAAGGCGGTGACGACCACCAACTGGAGGATGTTCATCACCAGGAACAGCAGGCCGAAGCCCATGAACCGGCGGATCGTGGACAGGTCGGTGGTGACCCGGGACAGCAGCTGACCGCTCTGCCAGCGGGTGTGGAACTCCATCGGGAGCGACTGCAACCGGACGTACAGGTCGTGCCGGAGGGTGGCTTCGAGGTCGCTGACCGTCTTGGACTGGGCCCAGCGGCGGGCCCAGACGAGCAGGACTTCGGAGATGCTGAGGCCGAGGGCGAGCAGTGCGAGCGGGAC
The DNA here is from genome assembly GCF_054784135.1 of Kribbella swartbergensis. NCBI lineage: Bacteria > Bacillati > Actinomycetota > Actinomycetes > Propionibacteriales > Kribbellaceae > Kribbella > Kribbella swartbergensis. The sequence goes on along the minus strand of NZ_BAAGPM010000022.1, from coordinate 834,956 downwards.
CAGCATGTCGAGCTCGCGGCGGGTGACCGGGCCGTCGATGATGGCCCTGGTGACGAGGGGGACGGTGAGGCTGACGGCGACACCCAGCATGGCGGTGGAGAACATCGTCACCAAGCGCCAGCGGTGTGGTCGGAGATAGGGTCGGAGCCGCCACAGATTGCGGCTGCGTTCGGGGGCTCTGGAGGTCGGGGGTGCGATAGACGGCGCTTGGGCAGGTCTCTCGGAGGGCATCTGGACGGGCGCACTTCCCATCATGCTCGGCGTAGGAATGTCGCAACCGGAAAACGGCGCACTTTCCAGTATCGCCTACGGGTAAGCGCTTGTCGCCCGAATTCCATTCCTTGGTGATGAATTACCACTGGTTGCAATAGCCGAGCCCCGTCACCACGCGTGACGGGGCTCGCTGTCATTACGGATCGCGATAGGCGCTAGGGATTGACTCTGAGGAACGCGATGCCGTCGACGACGGCCGGGGCGGTGGAGGTGGAGACGATCTTGACCGCGCCGGTGCGGAACGGCGTGATCGGGAGGTAGGTCACCTTCCGGGCCGTGGTGGTCGCGGCCAGGGAGACGGTGCCGATCTTGAATCCGGCGTGGTAGACGTCGACGCGGCCCTGGCCCGGGCCGTGGATGGCGACGAGGGCGATGCGGGCGCCGGCCTCGGTGGCCTTGGTCAGGTACGCGCCGTTGGCCCTGAGGATCGACGTGGTGCCCTTGAAGGCGAGGCTGCTGGTGGAGCGCGTGACGGACCCCGCCGAGGTGAGGGCACGGTCGTCCTGGGGTGCGACGCTGCAGATCTGCGGCGACCATGCGGAGAGGTTGCCGAGGTAGTCGCGGGACCGGACCATGAAGCACTCGTCCCAGCCCAGCCGCGGCGCGTAGGAGATGGACGTGATCCGGGTGTTCTGCCAGGCCGCCGGGTACGTCCACTTGCCCAGAGCAACGCCTGGCGCGGCCGCCTTGTACACCACGTCGTACGACGCGATGTCGGTGTCGTCCTTGTAGGCCCAGCGGAAGGTGACCGGAGAGGTGACGGCTACCCGGTCACCGATCCGGAGGGTGAAAAGGGTCGGCGCCGTACCGTCCACCTCACTGCAGTACGACGTACTCCACGCACTGAGGTTGCCGGCGTAGTCACGGGCCCTGACCTGCCAGCACGTGTCAGTGCCGACGGGAGCGCTGTAGCTGGCGCCGGTCGTCTTCAGGCCCTGCCACGACGGGACCTGGTTCCAGGCGCCGTACGGCGATGTGCGGTTGGGCCGCTGCTGGATGCGCAGGTCGTAGGAGTCGACTCCGGTCGCCGGGGAGTTGGGGTCCTGCGGGTCTGTGTACGCCCACTCGAAGGAGAGGCTCGTGTTGTCGCGGATGCGGTCGCCGGCGGACGCACTGGTAAGTACGGGCGCGACGGTGTCCGGCCGCTGCTGCGGATCCGCAGTGAGCCAGTTCAGCGTGATCACGCGCGGTCTCGAGTCCGGGTCGGCGTACACGATCTTCGCCAGGCCGGAACCGTCAGTGCGGAAGCTGCCGGGTTGCAGCTCTCCACGGACCGGTCCGTAGCGACGCTGGCCGAGTGCCTGGTCGTTGAGGTCGGTGACGAGCAGGTCCCGCTCTGGCGTTGTCTGGACCGTGAAGCCGTTGCCCAGCTGGGAGTCCGCCGCGACAGTGAGGTTGCGCGGGGCCTCCGGTCCCTTCACGTCGACGACCTGGTTGCAGCCGCTCAGCAGGGCCCAGCGACCGTTCACGCGGTCCGGACCGAGCGTGCAGGAGCTGGCGACCAGGACGGTCTTGACGCTTCCGGTGACCAGGTCCTTGCCGGTGAGGTGACCGGGCTCGGTGATCTTCCAGACGGTCGTATCGGACAGCGCGAACGGCGGCGCGTAGTCGGCCAGCTTGGTCTTCGTCGCCACGTCGTACACCTCGGCGGTGGCGGCACTCGGTACGCGGTGGGAGACGAGCTTGCCGCCCTTGCCGAGGATCACCTCGTCAGCTGCCGGGAAGGTGAGGCCGCCGACCTTGGCTGTGCCGCCTTGGAAGATCAGCAGGCTCGAGCCCTCCAGCTGGAAGGGCTTGGTTTCGCTGGAACCACCCGTTGCAGTCCAGGAGGCGCCATTGTTGCTGGTCTCGTAGAGGGTGTGGTCGGCCTGGTCCGTTGTCACCACCCGTGCACCGGACAGACCGACATGGTCGACCCTTGCCGTGGCAGTTCGGTTGGCGACGGGCACACCCTCGCCCAGATGCTCCGGCGGATCCGCCGCCATCACCTGACCCGCGACGACCGGCACCAGCACGACCGCACAGGCGACCGCAGCCACCTTCACCCGCATCCCGACCACAACTACCCCCTCGGCGCCGCACCCCAGGGCACCCTCGACACAGGGCGGCACCCTAGCCAGGAACCACCGCGAACGGAAGCGCTTACCGGACTGGACCGGCCCGGCCGCCGAAAACCGCGTGACAGGCGAGCGGTGCGGAGAGGACCCTGGGAAGTTGGATCCGGATGAGCGAAAGGGACTGATGCAGGCGGGGATCACGGTGTCGGCGGGGGAACTGCCGGAGGTGCTGTTGCACGTCGCGGTGGTGCGGCCGGTGTTCTTGTGGGGTGCGCCCGGGATCGGGAAGAGCAGCCTGGTGCGGGCGTTCGCGGATTCGCTCGGACTGGAGTGCGTCACGCTTTTGGGGACTCAGCTCGCGCCGGAGGACCTGATCGGCGTACCTCAGATCGTCGACGGGCGGAGCCGGTTCGCACCGCCGGTGGCGATCGCCCGGGACGAGCCGTACTGCCTGTTCCTGGACGAGCTGAACGCGTCGTCGGCCGAGGTGCAGAAGGCGTTCTACTCGCTGATCCTGGACCGCCGCATCGGCGAGTACGAACTGCCGGAGGGGTCCGTCGTGATCGGCGCGGGCAACCGGGCGACCGACAACGCGCTGGCCAAGCCGATGGCGAGCGCACTGGTCAACCGGCTGGTGCACATCCACCTGCGGGCGTCGGCGAGCGACTGGCTGCACTGGGCCGGTACGGCGGGAATCCACCCGTGGGTGCTCGACTACCTGCGCAACCGGCCGGACCACCTGTGGACGGCGCCGCCGAAGACCGAGGAGCCGTTCTCGACGCCGCGCAGCTGGCACATGTTGTCGGACGCGCTGCACTCGTACGGCGACGAGGTCACCGACGAGACGCTGCGGGTCCTCGCCTTCGGCACCTTGACCGCGGCTCACGCGTCGGCGTTCCGGGCGTTCGTGAAGACGGTCCGCAACGCGTTCGGACTGGACGCCGTACTCAAGGGTGAGGCGGGCTGGCCGGCGGCGCCGGAGGACCGCGACCTGCTGTACTTCCTGGCCGAGACCTTCCGTGCGCGGCTGGTCAAGGAGTTGTCCGCGGACAAGTCGTCGGCGAGCCCGGCGGCGCGGCAGCTCGCGCATCGGGGCAAGGCGCTGCTGGTCGAGCTGGCCGAGATCTCGCTCGAGGTCGCGCAGTTGGTGATCGCGGCGGACGAGGACGGGCGGCCGGTGCTCCCGACCTGGTTCCTGGTCGAGGTCAGCCGCGACCTGCCGCGTCTGGTCGCCGCTCGTGCCTAGGCGCAAGAAGGACCGGAAGGACCCGGCCTGGGAGGCGATCCAGGTCGCCTGGCAGCGGGTCGTCAGCCATCCACTGTTCGCGCCGATGGTGCACTGGGCCAGTGCGCCGTACCGGAGTGACGCCTGCCCACCCGACGGCTGGGCGACGATCAACTCGAACGGGCGGATCGTCACGCACCCGACCCGCCGGGCGACGCCGGAGGAGTGGACCTGGGTGTTCGCGCACCTGCTGATCCACCTCGGCCTCGGACACGGGTCGCGGGACCGGCCGGCCCCTGATCCGGCGGCGAGCGCGGCCTGCGACGTCGTGGTCAACCGGTACCTGGACTCGCTCAAACTCGGGCGGCCGGTGGTCCCGATGCCCCCGTCGTATCCGGGTTCCGACGAGGAGGCGCTGGCACGGCTCTGGCGTCACTCCGGTGTGCCTCCCGAGTACGACGGCCTCGGGGTGGCCGGCCGTCAGTCCGACGTACTGATCGAGCGCTGGCACGGACTGGGGGATCCGCCCGACTGGTCGGAGCGGTTCGCGGCCGGTCTGTCCGCGGCGGCTGCGGCGGCCGTGGACGTCGCCGGCGGTGCCCGGTCCTCGCTGTCCGACTCGCGAGGCGGGCGGGACCCCTGGGACCTCGCGTTGGCCTGGTTCGTGTCGTCGTACCCGTTGCTGGGGGCAATCGCCTCCAGCATGACAGTCGTCGCCGAGGCCGAGCTCGCGCGTGGATGGGACATCCAGGTGGCCGCGGTGAACGCCGCGGCCGGCGAGATCTACGTGAACCCGCTGATCGATCTGACCCAGAACGAGTGGCGGTTCGTGATGGCTCACGAGATGCTGCACGCCGCCCTGCGGCACGGGGAGCGCGTCGGATGGCGCGATCCGTATCTGTGGAACGTGGCGGCCGATCTGGTGATCAACGGCTGGCTGCTGGAGATGGGCGTCGGCACGATGCCGGAGGACGCTCTGCACGACCCGGCGCTGAAGGGACTGTCGGTCGAGACGGTGTACGACCGGATCACGACAGACCTTCGTCGCTATCGCAAGCTGGCGACACTGCGCGGCGTCGGGCTCAGCGACGTACTCGGACACCCTCTGCCGCGTGCCGGCGAGTCTCACCGTGGCACCGGGTTGGACGACATCTACCGGCGTGCACTGAGTACTGGGCTGGCGTACCACGACCCGGGACGCGGTCTGCTCCCCGCAGGGCTTGTCGAGGAGATCCGGGCGCTGGATCACCCTGCACTCGGTTGGGACGCTCAGCTGGCTCGGTGGTTCGAGGAGCACGTACCGGCCGTCTCACGCGTGCGCACGTACGCACGGGCGTCACGACGCCAGTCAGGTACGCCGAACATCCCGCGGCCGGGGTGGATCCGTCCGGTCAACGTGGAACGGCTGCCGACGTACGGCGTGGTGCTGGACACTTCCGGGTCGATGGACCGCGTGCTGCTCGGCAAAGCGCTTGGCGCGATCGCCTCGTACTCGCTGGCCCGTGATGTGCCGGCGGCCCGGGTGGTGTTCTGTGACGCGGCGGCGTACGACGCGGGCTACGTGCCGGTCGAGGAGATCGCTGGACGCGTGCAGGTACGCGGGCGTGGTGGGACCGTGCTGCAGCCGGGTGTGGACCTGCTGGAGCGGGCCGACGACTTCCCGGTGGACGGGCCGGTACTGCTGATCACCGATGGAGAGTGTGACGTGGTCCGGGTGCGGCGGGAGCACGCTTGGTTGGTCCCTGCCGGGGCGTCGCTGCCGTTCAGGCCTCGGGGGCCGGTGTTTCGCGTGGAGTGAACACGGTCTGCCGGCGGCGAACAGGTGTAGGGGGTGACTCTGTTCGGTGACAGGTTGCTGGCATGGCGTGGGTTGTGCGGGGCGAGTTCAGGAAGCTGTTGGTCGCGCAGTTGGTGTCGGCCTCGGGGAGTGCGATCACTACGGTCGCGCTGCCGCTGGTCGCCGTGCTGACGCTGCATGCGTCGGCCGTGGAGATGGGGGTGCTGGCGGCGCTGACTCTACTTCCGCATCTGGTGTTTGGGTTGCCGGCCGGAGTGTGGGTGGAGCGGTGGTCACTGCGGCGGGTGCTGGTGGTGACCGACGTCGGGCGCGCCGTACTGCTTGGGTCGATCCCACTGGCCGCGGCTGCTGGGGCGCTAGGGATGTGGCAGCTGTACCTGGTGGCAGTGCTGACCGGTGTGCTGACGTTGCTGTCGGAGACGGCGTCGACGACGTTGGTGCCGGCGCTGGTACCGCGTGAGGACCTGATCCGGGCCAACAGTGCGCATCTTCTCAACCTGAACGTGGCGTCCACGGCTGGGCCGTCGGTGGCGGGTCTGCTCGTGCAACTGGTGACTGCGCCGTTCGCGGTCCTCTTCGACGCGGCGTCGTACGTGGTGTCGGGTGTGGCGTCGTACCTGATCCGGGAGCCTCGGCGTACGTCGGCAGTGCGGTCGCAGGTGCGGCTGACGGGAGGGCTGCGGGCGATCTTCGGTGATCCGGTGCTGGCGCCGCTGGTGCTGTCTGCGACGGTCGGGGCGATTGCGGGGTCGTTGCAGGGGCCGTTGATCGTCCTGTACCTGGTCCGCGAGCTCCACTGGTCGCCGGCGCTGGTTGGTGTGACGGTCACGGCGTTCGGTGCGGCTGCTGTTGTCGGCTCGGTCGTCGCGCCTGCGTGGATTCGGCTGGTGGGGATGGGCCGCGGCTACCTGACTGGGCAGTTCGTCGCTTCGCTGACCGGGATTGCTCTGGCGGTTGGGCTTGCGCCACTGGTGTTTCTGGGGCAGGCGTTTGCCGGGCTCGGGATGTCGCTGTTCGCCGTACCGCAACGGACGCTGCGCCAGGCGTTGGTCCCGCCGCACCAGGTGGCGCAGGTCAATGCCACGTGGCGCACGCTGGTGATCGGCGGTCAGTCTGTGGGAGCGCTGACGTCCGGCGTACTGGCCAGCACGATCGGTATCCGGGCGACTCTGGTCGTCTCGACTGCTGCGATGCTCGTCGGCACGCTGATAGCCCTGCTCTCGCCGGTGCGTCGGCTCAACGTCCTGCCGGAGGCGATCCCCGCCTGACGCGGGTCAGTCCTCGATCGGGTGGGCGATCGCTCCGCCGGCGGTCCAGTCCAGGTCCGTGATGATGCGGGTCACGGTGTCGTCCAGGCTGCTGGAGCTGTCGACCACCTGCTCACCCGGTACGCCGAGGAGGTCGCACGGCTGATACCAGTCGCGCATCTGCTCCGGTGTCACGACTTTCGACAGCGGCCGCGTCGCGTGCCGCCGTACGGTCTCGTCGAAGGGCAGCTGGAAGTAGTACACGCCGGTCATGCCGGCATGGTCCGCGATCAGCCGCCGGACCATCTCGCCGTACGTCGGGCTGTAGAGAATGCCCTCGAGGATCACGTGGAACCCGTGGTCGAGGGCGTACCGCACCGTCTGGTCGATCAGCCCGATGTTCGGCGCACCCGGCCGGTCGTGCTCCCGCAACAGGACCCGCCGCAGATAGTCCTGCTCGACCCACGCCACCCCTCGCCCGACCCGCCGCCGAACCTCCTGCGCCGTCGTACTCTTCCCCGATCCCGAGTTCCCCCGAACAACCACCAACCGCGTCCCCACATCCCCAGCCATCGCCACCCGGGAGACCCTAGACCGCGCGCTGCGAGAGCTGCGACCGCGCCCGACGGTCTCAGGTTCGATCGTGTAGTCGCCGGGAGGGGTGGGCACCTGTAGGTGCGGGGTGTTCTGGTGGGAGGCGCCCGCCTCTTGCTTCGTTCTGACAGGGGTTTCGGAAGGCGCCGTTGACGATGAGTGACTCGACGATGGCAGGTCGGCTCCTGGCTGGGCGGTATCGGCTGGTGTGGGCACTGGGGCGCGGGGGTATGGGCGTCGTCTGGCAGGCCCGCGACGAGCTGCTCGGCCGGTCGGTGGCGGTCAAGGAGATCCTGTTGCCGCCCGAGTTGCCCGATGAGGAACGCGAGACCCTGCGGCGGCGCACCCTGCGGGAGGCGCGGTCCGCCGGGCGGCTCAGTCACCCGAACGTCGTCACTGTGTACGACGTGGTGGAGGAGGACGGCCGTCCCTGGATCGTGATGGAGCTGGTCCGGTCGACCACGCTGGCGCAGGCGATCCGCGAGTACGGGCCGTTGCCGCCGGGGGAGGTGGCTCGCATCGGCCTGCAGGTGCTGGCCGCGCTCCACGCCGCACACCGCGCCGGCGTACTGCACCGTGACGTCAAGCCGAGCAACGTGCTGCTCACCGGAGACGGCCGGGTCGTGCTGACGGACTTCGGTATCGCCACCTTGGAGGGCGATCCGTCGTTGACGACGTCAGGCACGCTACTGGGCTCACCGGCGTTCATCGCTCCGGAACGGGTTCAGGGACACGGCGCCGGTGCGGAGTCGGACCTGTGGTCGTTGGGCGCCACGCTCTACACCGCGGTCGAAGGGCGTCCGCCGTACGACCGGGGAACCACGCTTCCGACGCTGGCGGCCGCTGTCACCGAGGAACCCGACCCGGCGCGGTTGGCGGGGCCGCTCTGGCCGGCCCTCGAAGGTCTGTTGCGCAAGGACCCGGCGGAGCGCATCGACATCTGGGAGGCGAGACGTCTGCTTCAGCAGGCCGAGGCGGCACCTGAGGCTTCGGTCGGCTCGCCGGGATCCGAGGCCGCCGACACGTCGAAGGTGGAGAGTGGTCAGCGCACGCGGGTGCTGCCGGTTCCGCCGGTCGTTCCGCCGTCGGGGGAGTATGCCGATGCTCGGCCCACGGGAGACGGTACGCCGGTGGCGACACCGGCCGGTGTCACCTCATCAGCCGCCGAACCCGACTCGGCCTCGACGGAGTCCTCCAACGGCAACCTTCCAAAGGTCGTCGGTGCGATGCTCGCCTGTGTACTGGTCGCGGTCGCGTTGATCAGTTGGGCGCTGTTCCGAGCGGTCGACGACGGCCAGGGAAGTCAGGCGCAGCCGAACGTCTCACCGCAGGCCAGCCCGGCACCACGCAGTACGGCGCCACCTTCCAGTACGCCGCCTCCGTCTAGTACGCCGCCACCGTCGAGTACGGCGCCGCCCACCACGCGCCGGCCGTCCTCGCCCGTGACCAGCAGGCCCACGTCGCCGCCCAGCAGCCGCCCCACGTCGCCTGAGTCTCCCGCAACCGAGGGTGGCTCGGTGCCGGCCGGATTCGAGCGGCACACGGACCCAACCGGTTTCTCATTGGCGGTCCCGGCCGACTGGACCGTCGAGCGACGAGGGGGGCGCGTCTACTTCCGGGAGCCGGGCGGCGCACGCTTCCTGCTCATCGACCAGACCGACCAGCCCAAGCCGGATCCGGTCGCCGACTGGCGTCAGCAGGAAGCGGCACGCGAAGACAGCTACGACGACTACGAGCGCATCCGCATCGAGCCGGTCGACTACTTCGAGAAGGCCGCCGACTGGGAGTTCACCTACGCCACCCCCTCCGGCCGCCGCCACGTCCTCATCCGCGGCGTGATCACCAGCGACGACCAGGCCTACGGCATCTACTGGTCCACCCCCGACACCCAATGGACCGAAAGCCGCCCCCTCTACCGAACCTTCACCAACACCTTCCAGCCAGCCTCCTGACCCCGCGAGCCCAATTCGGAAGGCGGCCGAAGGCTCGCAGGTCTTCGCTGAGCGCGGATGGGGTCCCGCTGAGTGCCCCTTAGTGACGCCAGCCGACGGGCCCTAAACGCACGCTAGCTGCACGAGCCCTTACGGCCAGATCCACCTGATGACGGTCCACAGCCCGAGTGCCGTGAGCACCGCGACTGCGATGAACGGGAGAGCGAGTCCCACATCTGCCAAGCGATCTCGCGCTGTTCGCTCCATGATGGTCAAGGCAGACCGGCCCCGGGTCGCGTCGATGGTCGAGGAACTCGCCGACTAACCCGGGGCGTGATCTCAGCCGCTGGCTCGGCGTCATCGTCGATGTGAGCCGCGACATCTTCATCCAAGACATCCCGCCATGCATCCGCAGCGTCAATGAAATCCCCGATTCGTGGCGCCCGGCCCCGCTGCCGTTCGGGCACGCCGAGGTCGTGGCTGCCGTCCGGGAACTCGTCCTCTCCGCAGATTTCACCGACCCAACCTGGGGACGAGATCCCGGGCGTGGACATCGAGGTCAACGTCTCCAGCGAGCGGGGGCTACCATCGGGCCGGTGTCGCTCGTGAGCCGCAACTCCAATCATTCGCCCTGCACGTCCGCGCCGCGAACCAAGCCACCGCCGACCTGTTCATCGCGCAACTTCTCGACCGACTCAACGTCCGTGCTTTCGACCCCGAGAACGAGACCGGCCTCTTCACCGCTCCCTAGCTCCATCCGCACGCCTACGCTTGCCCAAGAGCCGGCCACGGACGGTTCCACATTTTCATAGGCGAGGTGTCAAGGATCAGGTGGCATATTCGTCAGGCATCAGGTGGCACACGACACTAGAGGAGCCGGGCTGTCCTCCGTCAACTGATGCGCGACACACGTCCGCCAGCTGATCTGCGACAGTGGACGCACGAATCGCGGCATGACAGTGCGTTTCAGTCAGGGTCCTCGCCCATCGCAGCACGAGTCTCTTCGATGGTTGCGCCGCGATAAGTGCGTGTTTCCGGATCGAATGTAAGCCATGGCTGCTGTAGGGAGCCGTTGAGCCAGGCCTTGATCCAGTCGTCGAGAAAGTACTCCTGTTCGAAGAAGGGCACTTCGTCATCGGGCTCGACTGGATTGGGGTCCCATCCATAGAGGCGACCTGTGGGGCAGTGCACGAAGCTGTAGATGGCGCAGCCCCAGTAACACAGTGGCAGCAAACTGGCGGGCATCCCCGGCCACAGGCCCCGGTCAATCTCGTCGAGGATGTCGATAGCGGTGCGGTGCATGTCGTCGGTAAACCCACTGCGGAGGCCGAGCAGTCCATAACCCGGTCCGAAGCCGCCGTTTGCCACGGCATACAGGTGTTTGAGAAGCCGGGGCAACGGCGCACCAACAAGCGACTCCGCCTCCTCGATGTCCGCCGTGCTGGCCGGTGGAGGCGGCGAGGGCAGGCGATCAAGTAGCCCTTCGGCTGCTGCTGCGGCGAACTCCTCCGTGCCCCGGTAGTAGAGGCGCCGGTCTCCGCTAAACACTCCTCCGCCAGTCAGGGCGACCCCGGGCAGACCGGGCACCTCGTCGCGATGCTGACCAGCCGCGATCAACGCGTGCACTCGATCGAGGAGGCCGTCGACGTCGGTCATGCCCGCGATTGTCTGCGATCGCGAGACGCATGGGCAAACGGCCCGAGGAAGCGCACAACATCCGGCGTCAAGTGCGCGGATCTCCGCTGTGCGTGCGTTGGCCGGCGTTCCAGGTGGTCGCCAGGCTTCTAGCCCGTCGTGCATCACCTGGCGGACATGTGTCGCGGATCAGTTGGCGGACCACACACAGGAGCCGGGCTGTCCTCCATCGGTTGATGCGCGATACTCGTCCGCCGGGTGCTGCGGCAGCCGAAAGCACGGATCGCGGCAGACGCGTTCGTTTCGCGCGTGGCGATTGTTTGAGAATCTGTGGCGTGGACTCCAGAGTTCTGCACTCGACGGCGCGTCGGTACCTGATGGATCGCTACGACAAGCTGTCCGAGATGTATGCGCAGCTGCCGAATCAAGGTCGTGGGGCGGGCGGCCTGCTTTACAGTCCGGGGGCGCGGCGCATCTTCCCCCGGTACAACGCGGTTGAGGCGATGTTGCTAGAGGTTGAACGGCTCGATCCTGACCGGCTTCCCGATCCACACGCTCTCGCGCACGCACACCTGCGCGTGGCCGACGACGCAGTCACCGTTCACCCAGCCACCGCAGGGCCGAGTAGAACAAGACATGATCCGTGACGAGCGCCGGCTGTTCGGGTCGGCTGTCGCGGTCTGGATGTCGCTTCCTGATCTCGACGTGGAACCTCTTGGATACCGGCGGGTGTTGAGGCCGGAGGAGTCGGAAGACTGGCGTCGGCGCCTCGGGCAGCGGTGGGCCTGGAGGATCTGTCCTGGTACCCGATGCTGGACGACTTCGTGCCGCAGGACGTGTTGGTCCTGAAGGAGGCGTCGATGTGGGACCAGGACGGCGCTGCCGCAGTTCGCGCGGCGCTACAGGACCTCGGCGGGTTGCGGGTGGCCGAACTGCGCGAGTACGGGACCGAGTACCTGCTCGATGTCGAGTTGTTCGCGCCCACGTACAACGGCGCTGAGGGGGTGTGGAGCGACGACAGCCTCGGCTGGATCGCCTATGCGTCCCACGAGGGGACCGTCGCCTTCGGTGGCCTGCTCGCCACCGTGCTACCGGCCTCCCTGCGGAGCCTCGACGAGTGGCGCTGGTCCGGCTGACGCCGCGCTGAGCTTTCTAGTCGAGCGCGTGCCTTGTCGACTCGCCGGAGGCGAGCAGATACTCGGATATGACGGCCAATGCAACGATTCGCCAAACCTGGCGCGTCTCACCAAGCATGAGGTTCGTCAGGCGCGGTGCGAGGTGTCGTGCGCACTTGGGTCCTGCCGTCGTTCTGATCGGTTTTGCCCTATCGGCGTGCGGGACCGAGGCAGCGCCAACCTCTGGAGCGACAACTATTGCAACGCCCATCGGGGGGCCGACAACGCCCCGCGATGCGGTGCCGACGCTGCCGTCAGCTGCTGCGCCTCCGGTGTTTCTCGCCCGGGCACGCGACGTGGCGCAAGCCGTCCGAGCTGCGGGAATCCCGAAGCCTCCCGAGGGGATCTTCCTGTACTCGTCGCGGACTCCGGACCTGGGCTTCGAGACGATCGAGCAGAAGGTTGCCTGGGGGCAGGGCACGTCACCATCGCGCCGGGCGTACAACGCGGATCAGGTGGCACCACCCGCATCGATTTCGGCGACGGCTCGAGTCTGTCGGTGCGCGTCCTCGATCCCCGGACCGCACTGACACAAGCAATCGGAACCCCGTACGACAACTGCGGAAACGTACAAATACCGGCATCGAAGTGCAGACTCACGATCACCGGCGCATCCTTGACAACCGCCGACGTGGACACGAGCAACGGACCCGCGACTGTGCCCGCGTGGTCCTTCACCGCGAAGGGCAAATCGAGACCGATGGTCGTCCTCGCAATCTCTGAGGACGTGCTCAAGCCTGTTGTTCAGCCCGTGCCACCGCCCGGGCTCGCCAAGCTGGAACCTGGCCTACTCGGGGCCGAGCGGCTCACCCGGATCGACGGCAACACGCTCATCTTCACGCTCAGCCACGGAGGCTGTGAGTCCGACCTTCGAGCTCACGTCCTCGAATTCGACGACCAGGTCGTCATCGGAGGGAGCCACGGTCCGCTTCGGTCCAGCGCCGCCTGTGCTGCGCTCGTTGCGTATTCGACACCCGCAGTAGTCACCCTGGCCGCGCCGCTCGGAGACCGGGCGGTCATCAGCGCAGCCACAGGCGTCAGGCTCACACCTCGGTGATGCAACGCTGAGTCCAAGCGTCTATCCCCGCAGTCCTCGGCGCGACGCGAGGATCTGCGACAGCGCGGGATTGCGGCAGATCCGTACGTTCTGGGCGACGGCTCCTCGAGGCCGGCCGAGCTGCCCGGCTGTGTCAGGGACAGCAGCGCTCCCGCGCGGCCTGCGGGGTCGTCTGCGGATCTGACGGAAATGTGTCGCGGGTCTGTTGTCGGGGGACACGAACGGTTAGGCGGTGTGACCGAGGGGGACAGCCTCGATCGTCTGCCACTCGTACATGCGGTTGTCGCGGTGTATCTCGATGAGGGACACGGCGTTGATGGTCAGGTCGGCCGGCTCGGTGGTGACGCGGTTGATCGCTTCGAGCGTGGTCGCGGCGGGCTGAGGGGTGTTGACGTAGGCAAGGCTGATGTGTGGTTGATAGCCGTCGGCGCTGTCCGGTACGGCGTCCGGCCGAACACCTCGGCGATTGCGGCCCGTACGGTGTGCCGAATCTCCTGGACCGGCTCGACCGGATCGGGTGGAAGTGCGATCGCTTCGGGCCGGATGACCGGGTTGGGGAACCGCACCTTCAGCGGCTCCAGCTCGCCGAGCCGGGCGCGTGCAGCGGCCAGGAGTGCGTCGATCTGGTCCGGGGACACGTCATCGACGAACCCGACGCCTTGCATGGTCAGGTGCAGCCACTACTGCGGGATCATGTCCAGGCCGGACACGGTCGAGAGTTCGGCTTGGTAGAGCGCGGCGAGCCGGTGGAGCGGGGCCGCGTCTTCGAAGGTGTTGATGTGCCAGGCGTAGAACCTGGTGCCGAGCTTCCAGCCGGGTCGCCACCACCAGTGGTCGACGAGTTCGTCGGCGTGCTTGTGGGTCCAGTCGGGCGCAGAGGTCACGTCAGTTGTCCGATCGGGCTTCGAGGCTTGGCGGGATCTGAAGTCCACTTCTATGACCTAGGTCACACGAGGTAATCACCTGGCCTCGAGAGTGACGCGTCTGCCAAGGAGCTGATGCACCGAATGATCACGGGTCGATGCGGGCAGCGCTGATCGACCAGCGCAACACCGATGAGCGGGAGCGGCGAGATCGCCGCTCGGCTGAACCGAGCTTGTTGAACGGGAAACGAAGTCCGGGGATGGGGGCACGCCGGACGACGAGGACGGGGTCGCTCGGGCCCTGGTGCCGGTCCACTTAGGGCACGTGGAGGGCACGCCGCCCGAATCCGGCCTGAGCATGACGAAGGCCCCCAGCCTCAGTTTCCCTGTGGCTGGGGGCCTTTCGCTGTCCGAGCGGGTGACGAGAATCGAACTCGCGTAGCCAGTTTGGAAGACTGGGGCTCTACCATTGAGCTACACCCGCGGTGTTCGGACATGATTCCACATTTCCTGGGGTGGACTCAAAACGGTATCCGGGCCGGGGTGGTTTCGCGTGCACTGGGTCGGTTCGACTAGACTCGTGCGGTCACTGCGGGGCGTAGCGTAGTGGCTAGCGCGCCTGCTTTGGGAGCAGGAGACCGCAGGTTCGAGTCCTGTCGCCCCGACAAACCCCCTGCAGCACCCCTGCAGCGCGGGCTGTCCCCGTGCTGTGAAGTCATCGACCAAGGAGAACCGCCACCGTGAAGAGCACCGTCGAGTCCGTGAGCCCGACCAAGGTCCGGCTCATCGTCGAGGTGCCGTTCGAGGAGCTCAAGCCGAGCCTCGACGCGGCGTACCAGAGCATCGCGAAGCAGATCACCGTGCCCGGCTTCCGCAAGGGCAAGGTGCCGCCGCAGGTGATCGACCAGCGGGTCGGTCGCGGGCCGGTGCTCGAAGAGGCGATCAACGACGCGTTGCCGAAGCTGTACTCGCAGGCGGTGCAGGACAACAAGGTCAAGGCGATCGGCCGGCCCGAGGTCGACGTGACCGAGTTCAACGACAAGGAGAGCCTGCAGTTCTCCGCCGAGGTCGAGGTGCGCCCGGAGATCACCCTGCCGGACCTGGAGGGCCTGGAGGCCGAGGTCGCGGACATCTCCGTCACCGACGACGAGGTGAACGAGCAGATCGACGCGCTGCGGCAGCGGTTCGGCTCGCTGAACCCGGTCGGGCGGCCGGTCCAGGACAAGGACTTCATCACCATCGACCTGTCCGCCAGCAAGGACGGCGAGAAGGTCGAGGAGGCGCAGGCCACCGGCCTGTCGTACCAGGTCGGCAGCGGCCAGCTGCTGGACGGCCTGGACGAGGCCGTCGTCGGCCTGAACGCCGGTGAGAGCAAGACCTTCGTCACCCAGCTGGTCGGTGGCTCGCTGAAGGGCGAGGACGTCGACGTCCAGGTGACCGTGACCGCGGTCAAGGAGCAGGAGCTGCCGGAGTTCGACGACGAGTTCGCTCAGACCGCGTCGGAGTTCGACACCGCCGAGGAGCTGAAGGCCGACATCCGCTCCCGGCTGGAGCGCGGCAAGCGGCTGGAGCAGGCCGGCGAGGCGCGCGACGCCGTACTCGAGAAGATCCTGACCCTGGTCGACGTGCCGGTGCCGGAGGGGCTGCTGACCGACGAGCTGGCCGCCCGGAAGGAGAACCTGGAGCAGCAGCTCGGGTACTCCGGGATGACCTTCGAGCAGTTCCTGGAGGGCGAGGAGCAGACCCAGGATGAGTTCGACGAGGACCTGAAGAAGCGCTCCGAGGACGCGATCAAGGCGCAGTTCGTGCTGGACCTGGTCGCCGAGCAGCAGGAACTGAGCGTCAACGACCAGGAGCTGACCGAGCACATCGTCCGGCACGCGCAGCGTTCCGGTGTCAGCCCGGACCAGTTCGCCCAGCACGCGGTCGAGCACAACCTGGTGCCGAGCCTGGTCTCCGAGGTCGTCCGCGGCAAGGCGCTGGCGCACCTGGTCGAGAACGCGAAGGTCACCGACGCCTCCGGCAACGTGGTCGAGCTGAAGACCCTGCAGCCGGACGGCACGTACACCGACCCGGAGGCCGAGGCCGCCGAGGCCCCGGCCGAGGAGCCGGCGAAGGCCTGATCACAGGTACGAAGCGACGGCCCGGATCCACAGCGGATCCGGGCCGTCGCTGTGTGCCGGGCTGCTGAAAGCGATCTGAAAGCGGCGTCCCCTAGCGTTACCGGCGCACGTCACACCGCACCGGGGGGAACGCCTGATGAGACTGAGACTGCCGGTCGCTGCCAACGCGGTGGCCTGTCCAGGACGGCAGCCCGAGCCGGCTCCTTCACGATGCGACCTGGATCGTCGCGACGTACCCGCAACCGATCGGTCGGCGGGTCGTGCACCCGGGGACAGAGCCGGCGGTGTGCGCGAGCGAGGGCCCGTTGCCGGCCGGGACGACGAGGCTCACGCCTTCGCCGCAGTCGCGCTCTGTGGCTGGTGACCCGGCCGTTCCTCTGCTCAGGGCAGACACGGTGCGCCGTGAGCGAACACCCCCAGCCCAGCCTTAGGTCTGTCGCCGCCGCCCAGTAATGTCGGCTTCGTGAACGAGACATTTGCAGCCAGCCCCACCGCCGCGGGCGGCAACGGATCCGGCGGACTCGACGACCACATCTACCAGCGCCTGCTGCAGAACCGGATCATCTTCCTGGGGTCCGAGGTTCGGGACGAGAACTCGAACGCGATCTGCGCGCAGATGCTGCTCCTCAACGCCGAGGACCCCAACAAGGACATCTGGCTGTACATCAACTCACCGGGCGGTTCGGTGGACGCGGGCATGGCGATCTACGACACCATGCAGTACATCTCCAACGACGTCGCCACCGTCGGGATGGGCCTGGCCGCCTCGATGGGCCAGTTCCTGCTCTGCGCCGGCGCGAAGAACAAGCGGTTCGCGCTGCCGCACGCCCGGATCATGATGCACCAGCCCTCCGGCGGTATGGGCGGTACGGCGTCCGACATCAAGATCCAGGCCGAGCAGTCGCTGCACATCAAGGCGCAGCTGTTCCGGCTGATCTCCGAGCACACCGGCCAGCCGCTCGAGCAGGTCGAGAACGACGCCGACCGCGACCGCTGGTTCACCGCCGAGCAGGCCCTGGAGTACGGCTTCATCGACCACGTGGTCGCGAGCGCCGCCCAGCTCAGCTCCGGCAGCCCGAACTCCTGATCTCCCACTCCGTCAGCCAAAGGACCATCAATGAACTACTTCATCCCGCAGTGGGAGGAGCGCACGTCGTACGGCATGCGCCGGATCGACCCCTACACGAAGCTGTTCGAGGACCGGATCATCTTCCTCGGTACGCCGATCACCGACGAGATCGCGAACGCGGTGATGGCGCAGCTGCTGTGCCTGCAGTCGATGGACTCCGACCGCGACATCAGCATCTACATCAACTCCCCGGGCGGCTCGTTCACGGCGCTGACCGCGATCTACGACACCGTCCGCTACATCAAGCCGGACGTGCAGACGGTCTGCCTGGGCCAGGCCGCCTCGGCCGCCGCGGTGCTGCTCGCCGCCGGTACGCCGGGTAAGCGGCTGGCGCTGCCGAACAGCCGGATCATCATCCACCAGCCGGCCACCGAGGGCACCTACGGCCAGTCCAGCGACATCGAGATCCAGGCGAACGAGATCCTGCGGCTGCGCGCGCTGCTGGAGAAGATGATCTCCGACGCCAGCGGCAAGTCGATCGAGGAGGTCTCGCGCGACATCGAGCGGGACAAGTTCCTCACCGCTCAGCAGGCGATCGAGTACGGGCTGATCGACGACGTCCTGCAGACCCTCAAGACCCCGGTCCCGGCCGGCGTCTGAGCCTCGATCCGTGCGTCCCGGCCGCCGTATGCCGCGGCCGGGAGCGCGGACAAAGCGCTCATCATGTCCGATCCACGCCGACGGTGCTGACATGGCGCTGTCAAGAGCGCAGCGCGTTCGCCACCGGCGTAGTCACAACGCGGCGGCGGGCGCGGCGTTTCGGCCTCAGGCGCGGTACCGTCGAATCGGACCCGGGATCGCCGTACGGCACCCGGTCCGAGCGGCCTACGCCCCCTTGGCCCACGGTTCGACTGCACAGAGAAGGGATCTGTCCCGGTGGCACGCATAGGTGACGGCGGCGACCTGCTGAAATGCTCGTTCTGCGGTAAGAGCCAGAAGCAGGTCAAGAAGCTCATCGCCGGTCCCGGCGTCTACATCTGCGACGAATGCATCGATCTCTGCAACGAGATCATCGAGGAGGAGCTGAACGAGGGCTCCGAGGTCGGCCTCACCGAACTCCCCAAGCCGCGGGAGATCTACGACTTCCTCAACGCCTACGTCGTCGGACAGGACGTGGCCAAGAAGGCGCTCGCGGTGGCGGTGTACAACCACTACAAGCGGGTCCGCGACGGCCAGGGCGGCTCGACTGCCGGCCGGCACGCGAAGGACGAGGCCGTCGAGCTGGCCAAGTCGAACATCCTCCTGATCGGCCCGACCGGCTGCGGCAAGACCTACCTCGCCCAGACGCTGGCCCGGATGCTGAACGTCCCGTTCGCGATCGCGGACGCGACGGCGCTGACCGAGGCCGGGTACGTCGGTGAGGACGTCGAGAACATCCTGCTGAAGCTGATCCAGGCGGCCGACTACGACGTCAAGAAGGCCGAGACCGGGATCATCTACATCGACGAGGTCGACAAGATCGCCCGCAAGAGCGAGAACCCGTCGATCACCCGGGACGTCTCCGGCGAGGGTGTGCAGCAGGCACTGCTGAAGATCCTGGAGGGTACGACGGCCTCGGTGCCGCCGCAGGGTGGACGCAAGCACCCGCACCAGGAGTTCATCCAGATCGACACCACGAACGTGCTGTTCATCGTCGGCGGCGCGTTCGCCGGCCTGGATCACATGGTCGAGCAGCGGGTCGGGAAGAAGACGCTCGGTTTCAACGCCGTGCGCGAGCCGGAGAAGCCGAAGGAGCTCGGCGGGTACGCCGACGTGATGCCGGAGGACCTGCTCAAGTTCGGCCTGATCCCCGAGTTCATCGGCCGGCTCCCGGTGATCACCACGGTGTCCCCGCTGGACCGCGACGCGCTGATCAAGATCCTGTCCGAGCCGAAGAACGCGCTGGTCAAGCAGTACCGGCGGCTCTTCGAGATCGACAACGTCGAGCTGGAGTTCAGCGACGACGCGGTCGAGGCGATCGCCGACCAGGCGCTGCTGCGCGGCACCGGTGCCCGCGGTCTGCGGGCGATCATGGAAGAGGTTCTCCTCAACGTGATGTACGAGGTGCCGAGCCGCGAGGACGTCGCGAAGGTCGTCGTCACCGGCGAGGTGGTGCTGGAGAACGTGAACCCCACGCTGATCCCGCGCGACCAGATCGAGCGCAAGCGCGAGCGGCGCGAGAAGACCGCCTGAGTTTTTCCACGGGAGAGGCCGGGTCCGCTGTACGGCGGAGTCCCGGCCTCCTTCTGTTGGTGGACGCGGCCTGAGTCGGCGGCCGCCTACCGTCGGTGCCGTGAAGCCGACAAGATTCCTTCGAAGACTGCCCGTCGCCGTCGCCGCCCTGGCGCTGATCGCACCGACCACCACCGCAGTCGCCGCCCCGAAGAGCGTCGTACCCCGGATCGTCTGGGGGAGCTGTGGTACCGAGCTGCCGGCGTTCCAGTGCGCGACAGTCGAGGTGCCGACGGACTACGACCGGCCGCACGGCCCGACCACTACGATCGCGCTGACCCGGTTGCCGGCGACCGACCCGGCCCGCCGGATCGGCACCCTGTTCACCAACCCCGGCGGTCCCGGCGGGTCAGGTGTGGACTTCGTGCAGCAGTCCGGGCTGACCGCGTACCAGCCCGAGGTGCGGGCGCGGTTCGACATCCTCGGGTTCGACCCGCGCGGCGTCGGCAGGTCCGACCCGGTGACCTGCTTCCCGACGGCCGCCGAGGAAGCGGCCGCGTTCGCCGGACAGCCGGCGTACCCGCTGACCGCCGAGGAGGAGCGCGAGTACACGAAGCTGAGCCTGAAGCTGGCGATCAGTTGCCGGACGATCTCGCCGGACCGGCTGGCGCACTACTCGACCGCGAACGTCGCCCGGGACATGGACCTGCTCCGGCAGGCAGTCGGCGACGACAAGCTGAGCTACGTCGGGTACTCCTACGGCACCTATCTCGGCGCGACGTACGCACGGCTGTTCCCGAACAGGATCCGTGCCTTCGTGCTCGACGGGACGCTCAGCCCGGAGTGGTACTCAGGTTCGGACGGGGACCGCCGGCCGATCGGTGATCGGCTCCGGCAGGGTGAGGGCGCCGCGGAGACGTTCGCGCAGTTCCTCTCCGAGTGTGAGAAGGCCGGGCCGAGCGACTGCGCGCTGGCCAAGCTGGGCGACCCAAAGACCGTTGCCGAGAGCACCTTCGAACGGTTGAAGAAGCAGCCCGTCGTACTCACGCTGCCGGACGGTTCGACGATCACGGTGACGTACCAGGTGGCCGTCCAGGTGAGCTTCTTCTCGATGTACGACCCGGCAGGCTGGCCGGCGCTCGCGGAGTCACTCGCCGAGCTCGCGACCGCTTCGGGGAACACCCGGGCGAAGTCCGCCGCGCGTGCGCCCGAGCTCCTGGTCGAGTGGAACCGGCGCCAGGAGGAGTACGCGTCGGTCGGTACGGCGTTGCAGCCCTGCGTCGAGGCACGTCAGTCGGGCCGGCCGTTCGCCTACCCGCAGTACGCCGACGCCGCGGACAAGCGAGCGCCGCACTTCGGCCGGATGCGGCTGTGGCTGGGGCAGCCCTGCGAGTTCATGGGCGTCCGCGACCACGACGCCTTCCTCGGTCCGTGGAAACTCACCACCAAGACCCCGGTCATGGTGATCGGTACTCGCTACGACCCGGCGACGCCGTACCAGGCCACCCGCCCGTACGCCGACCTGTACCGCAACGCGCACCTGCTCACGGTCGAGGGCTACGGCCACACCGTGCTCGGTAAGAGCACCTGCGCGGACAACCTGATCACCACCTACCTCACCACCCTGAAGGCACCGGCCGACGGCTCGATTTGCGCGCAGGACCGTCAGCCGTTCGACCCGGCGCCGACGAAGGCGAAGCTGTTCCAGGGCCCTGGAATTTAAGGGTCATCCTGGTGCGACGGACGGTGCAGGCGCCCGTCCGTCGCACCGGGTGCTACTTCTGCAGGGCGGCGGTGATGGAGTCGGTGATCGGCGTGGTCGGGCGGCCGATCAGGCGGGTGAGGTCGCTGCCGCGGCCGGCCAGCAGGCCGCGCTCGATCGCGTTGTCCACGCCGGCGAAGACCCGGGCCACCGGCTCGGGGAAGCCGGCACCGACGAGGACGCCGACGTGCTCCTCGGCGGACACGTTGGTGTAGGCAACATCCTTCCCGGACTGCCTGGACACCTCGGCGGCGTACTCGGTGAGCGTCCACGAGGTGTCGCCGTTCAGCTCGTACGCCTTCTTCTCGTGACCCTCACCGGTCAGTACGACGGCCGCCGCGGCAGCGTAGTCGCGACGAGCGGCCGACCCGATCCGGCCGTCACCGGCGCTACCGACGACGCCGTGCTCGAGCTGCACGGGGAGCTGGTCGGTGTAGTTCTCGTTGTACCAGCCGTTGCGCAGGAAGGTGTAGGTCAGTCCGGAGTCGAGGATCGCCTGCTCGGTGGCGATGTGGTCGGCGGCCAGGTCGAAGTCGGCCTCTGGTCCGCCGAGCACGCTGGTGTAGGCGAGGAGGGCGACGCCTGCCTCGTCGGCGGCGTCGATCACGGCCTGGTGCTGAGCCAGCCGGTTGGGCTCGGTGCCCGAGATCAACAGGAGCTTGTCGCCGGCATTGACGGCCTGGGCGATCGCCGCGGGGTCGTTGTAGTCGGCGGCCCGGACCTCGACGCCGCGCGCCGCGAGATCGGCAGCCTTCTCGGCGTTCCGGGCGACAGCGACCACCTGGTCCGCGGGCACCCGCTGCAGCAGCTCGTCGATGACGAGACGGCCGAGGTGGCCAGTGGCGGCGGTGACGACGATGCTCATGGAGGGCTCCCTGGTAATTGAGGCTTGTACTACCCGAGCCTAGGCATGTCCAGAGAGCGGTTCTATGTCCGTCGAGCACTGGTTTATGTCTGATCGTCTTGGTGGCGTGGCGTATCATGCCTGACATGGATGTTCTCGCCGATGTCGTCGCCGCGATGCGGACCGGGCCGGCAACCTCCGGGCGGACCGACGTGCGCGCGCCGTGGGGACTGCGATTCAACCAGGCTGCCGGGGCGACGTTCCATCTCGTGCTGCAAGGGAGTTCCTGGCTACTGCAGCCGGGCGGCGAGGCGCCGATCGCGATAGGGCCGGGTGACGCGGTGCTGCTGCCGCGCGGTCTCGAGCATTCGCTGGCGGACCATCCGGACTCGCCGCTGGTGGACTTCGATCCATCGGTGGAGGAGCCCCTGCACGGTACGGGTGCGCGGTCGTTGCTGCTGTGCGGCACCTACCGGCTCGATCGGGAGCGGCCGCATCCGATGATGAGCAGGCTGCCCGATGTCGTCCACGTGCCGGCCGCCCCCGGCCGGCATCGCACCCTGCACACCGCGATCGGCATCCTCGGCGAGGAACTCGACGCGAACCGGCCGGGTTCGGCGGCCGTCGTACCGGCGCTGGTCGACGCCTTGCTGGTCCTGATCCTGCGGGCGTGGCTGGAGGACCAGAGCGGCTGCCCGACCGAGAACGGCTGGTCCCGGACGCTCACCGATGCCGCGGTCGCGCAGTCACTGGAACTGATTCACAGTCGGCCCGGCGCCGCGTGGACAGTGGCGGAGCTGGCCGCGAATGTCGGTCTGTCCCGCGCCGCGTTCGCCCGTCGCTTCACCGAAGCCGTCGGCGAACCGCCGCTGACGTACCTGTCCCGTTGGCGGATGACGACGGCCGCGCGGCTGCTCCGTGATCACGATCGTCCGCTGGCCACGGTGGCCAAGGAGATCGGGTACACCTCGGAGTTCGCGTTCGCCAAGGCGTTCAAGCGCGACTTCGGGATCGCGCCCGGTGCCTACCGCAAGCAGTTGGCGGTCAGTGGTACGTGAGGTCGTCCGGGCGCAGTGTCGCCACCAGTTCGCCCCGGCTGCGGACGCCGACCTTGGCGAACGCCGCCTTGAGGTGGTCCTGGACGGTGTGCGGCGAGATCGACAACCGGTCGGCGATGTCCGAGGTGCTCCGGCCGGCGATCACCTCGAGGCAGATCTCCCGCTCTCGGGTGGTCAGACCGTACGCCGCCAGCAGCATGCCGACGAGATGACTGCCGGACGCCGGCTCGATCGTCACCACGACCTCTGACTGATCGTCGTCGCTGAGCAGCCGGCTGCCCTGCATGACCACCCAGCCGCCGGTGGCGGTCTGCACCCGGGCCTGGAACGTCCCCGTCGCGGCAGCCCTGGTCCCCGTCACCACCGCGCGCAGCAAGGTGTTGAACCGCCCGGGCGCGATCTCGTTCAGCGCGTCCTGCCAGCTCCGGGCGGCGGCGGTGACCGCGCGCGGCTCACCGCCGGGCCCGGTCACCACGATCGACGGTCCGACCCCTCCTCGATACCCGTGGGCATCGGTACGCACCGCCACTCGCGTCGCCGCGCCGATCGCCGGCGCCACCGACCCGAGGAACTCGACCTCGCGCTCGGTGAACTCGGTCCCGCCCCGGACGAATCCGGCCGCACCCCAGCAGTCACCGTCGACCGTGAAGGCGGCGCGCAGTTCGTGCTCCATCCCGAGCGGCCGCCAGACCTCGTTGAGTCGTCGATGCCGCACGACCTCGCGGTACGGCAGGTCCGACAGCCGGGCCACCGGGTAAGGGCGCTTGGCCAGTTCGGCGAACGAGTTCGGGTTGTCCGCGGCGTACTCCGTCTCGGCCAGCCGGGGCTCGTACTCCGGTGGAATCCGCGCGCGGCCGCTGGTCATCGAACTGATCACCAGCGTCCCGGGATCGATCGCCGCCCAGCAGGTGACGTCGCAGTCGACGACCTGCTCGATCACCTCGATCGCGGCCGCGTGCAGTTCCGCGACGCCCAGTCCAGACGTCGCCAGTGCCGCGATGTCCCGCCGCGCAGTCCGCGCCCGGCCCTCCCACATGCGCTCAGTATGCGCCGCCGGCAACCGCCCGCCTATCCCCGAAATGTGGGGATTCGCGGCCGACGAGGAGCCCCATCGGCCGGGATGGATGCCTGGCCGGCCGGTTTCTACGGTCAGGACCACAACTCACAAGGGGAGGTCGTGATGACTGAATCGGTGCACCTGAGCACGGCCGGAACGGGCGCGGAGTACGTCGCTCCGGACGCGACCGTCACGGTCAAGGTCGGCGGTGAGCACACCGGCGCGCAGTACGAGATCTTCGAGATCGACGCGGCTCGCGGACCGGCCTCGCCGCCGCACAGCGAGAGCTGGAGCAAGGCGTTCTACGTCCTGCAGGGGAGGATCCTTGTCCAGGCCGGCGACCAAGGCTACGACCTCGGTCCCGGCGCGTCGATCAGCATCCCGGCGGGCACGGTCAACACCTTCTCGGTACTGACGCCGACGGCGAAGTTCCTGGCCGTCAGCCAGACCGGGAAGATGGGCGAGTTCTTCGCCGACCTGGCGACCGCCGACCCGGCCGACTTCGCCGCGCTCGGGGAGATCTCGAACCGGCACGGTGTCACGCTCGCGGGGGTGGCGTCATGAGTACGGCGGCGCAGGTCCTCGCGATCGCGATCGCCGTCATGCTCGCCGTGGTGTTCGTGATGGAGTCGTTCCTGTACCGCCACCCGCGGCTGTACCCGATGTTCCTGACCAAGCCCGGGGACTTCGACGCGGTGCGGATGTGGACGGTCAACATGGGCTGGTACAACCTGACGACCGCGGCCGCTCTGGTGGCGGGCGTCGTCCTCGTGCAGAACGGTCACGTGCCGCAGGGCGAGGCGCTGGTGATCTTCACCGCTGCGCAGCACACGTTCATGGCCGTCGTGCTGGTCGTGTCCCAGCCGAAGCTGTGGTTCAACTCCATCCTCGAAGGGGTTCCTGCCGCGATCCTGCTCGCTCTTGCCCTCAACTAGGCAGCTCCGAACGGTAGGAAAGTTACGCAACTTGTCTCATCATGGGCATCAAGCACCAAGCACTCTCAAGGTTCCCCGGATGGCTCCGGAAGCTTCACCCGTCCGGGGAGCCCCCGCCCTGAGTAGTAGTGAAGGTGAGGCCCATGAGCCCAATCAGTCGCAGAACCCTTGTCTTCGGCGGGCTTGCCGCCGCTGGAGCAAGCGCCGTCCCGGTCCGCTCGGCCGTCGTCGCAGCCACCGCCGCCGTCCCGTACCCGTTCCAGTTGGGAGTAGGGTCCGGTGAACCGGATGCCAACAGCGTCGTGCTGTGGACCCGACTGGCGCCGTCCCCGCTCAACGCCGACGGTCAGGGCGGGATGGCGAACGCCGACGTGACCGTCGACTGGCAGGTGTCGACCACCGACACCTTCAGCACCTTGGTCGCGTCCGGCTCGGTCACCGCCCGGTACGCGAGCGCCCACTCCGTCCACGTCGTTGCCGGTGGCCTCAATCCCGACTCCGACTACTTCTACCGCTTCCGCGCGCAGGGTCACCTGTCACCGGTCGGCAGGACACGTACGGCGCCTGCCGTCGGGACCAACGGGCGTGACCTGGTGATGGCCTTCACCTCGTGCGCGCACTACGAGGAGGGTTACTACACCGTCTACCGCCGGATGGCCGAGGAGAACCCGGGCCTGATCCTGTTCCTCGGTGACTACATCTACGAGTACGGCGCGGTGGCCGGCCGGACCCGGAGCCACGCGGGCAGCACGGAGATCGTCACGCTCGCGGACTACCGCCGCCGGTACGCGCAGTACAAGTCCGACCCGGATCTCCAGGCCGCCCACGCGGCCGCACCGTGGCTCGTCGTACCGGATGACCACGAGGTGGAGAACAACTACGCCAACATGGTGCGCGCGGACAGTACGCCGACTCTGACCAGCGCGCAGTGGACGGCTCGGCGGACCGCGGCCTACCAGGCCTACTACGAGAACATGCCGCTGCGGCCCGCGCAGGCGAACAGTGGCAACAGCATTCCGCTCTACCGCCGGGTGCGGTGGGGAAACCTCGCCACCTTCCACATGCTCGACACCCGGCAGTACCGCCATGACCAGGCGTGTGGAGATGGCTGGAAGGTCTGCTCGGACGCGGATCTCGCGTCGCGCAGCCTCCCGGGCAACACGCAGGAGACCTGGCTGCTCGACGGACTGGCCCAGCACTACGGCACCTGGGACATCCTTGGCCAGCAGGTGTTCTTCGCCCGCCGCTTCGATACGGCCGGTGCGTCGAGCATGGACTCGTGGGACGGCTACCGCGCCTCCCGGGCCCGGATCCAGCAGGGCTGGGTTGCTCGCGGCACCCGCAATCCCGTCGTACTGACCGGTGACGTGCACCGGGCCTGGGCGAGCGACCTGAAGGCCGACTACGCCAACGCGAACTCGGCCACCATCGGCAGTGAGCTCGTCACCAGCTCGGCCACCTCCGGCGGCGACGGCGACGGCTCGACGACGATCCCGAATCTCGACACGAACCCGTGGCTGAGGTTCTACAACAATCGGCGCGGTTACGTCCGTACGACGATCAGCCCGACCCAGCTGCGTGCCGACTTCCGTGCCGTCTCGAGGGTGTCGGAACACGGTGCCGCGGCGTCGACGGTGAAGTCGTTCGTGATCCAAGAGGGCCGGCCCGGCCTGCAGGCAGTGTGAGGCAGACATGAAGAAGACACTGGCCATCACCACGCTGGTGGCGTCATCCGCTGTACTCACCGCTCCCACCGCACAGGCCCACATCGCGACCCCGACCTGGTCCACCGCCAACAGCGTGTCGACGGGGGACCAGGACAACCCGGCGATCGCGACCAACCGCAACGGGTACGTCGCCGTGGTGTGGGAGGACGACCGCGACACCGACAACGCGACGGACAACGTGCACAGCGACATCTACCTGCGGACGTTCCGCAACGGTACGGCGCTCTACGAGGTGAAACTGTCCGCCGGGGGCAGCAGCGGTGTGACCACCTGGCGACACCTGCGCCCGGACGTCGGGCTCGACGACAAGGGCAACGCCGTCGTGGTGTGGCAGGACGACCCGGACGGCAACGGCTACTACAACATCCCCTATCGCGTGGTGAACACCGCTGGGACCGTCACCGCTTCGGGTAACGCGAACAGCAGCTCGACAGGTCAGCAGATCAACCCGCGCGTCGCCGTCGACCCTGATGGTGCTCCGGCCGGTGGCGCAGTCGCCTTCACCGTGGTCTGGGAGGACATCCAGACCGGGACGCAGCCGATGATCAAGGCGGCTGGATTCACCGGGCCGACTACCCGCGCGTGGGAGGTCACCGCATCGCAGACGACGGGCGAGCACCACAATCCGGATGTCGCCGTCTCCGCGTCTGGTGACGCGCTCGTGGTCTGGGACGAGGATGGAGATGCCAACGCGTATTACAACATCGGCCTGATCCGCCTGGGCCGGACCAACGGCGCGGCCACACTGTCCCGCCGCGCGGCGAATTCCAATGGCGGCGGGCAACAGACGCGTCCGTCGGTGGCGGCGAACTTCAACGGTGACTTCGCGGTCGCGTGGGAGTCCGATCACACCGGTACGGCGGGCTCGTGGACGCGGACGTTCACCTCGACGGGCGCCGCGCGATTCGCCGACGTCGAGGTCGCGGCGGGCGCCAAGACCCCGTCGATCGGCATCGACGACCAGTCCCAGACCGTCGTCGGCTGGACGGTCGCCAACCCAGCCACCGACCTCGATGTGTGGGTGCGCGGCTTCGGCACCGACGGCACGGACGCGGGTCGCCTGTCGGCCCAGCAACTCAACTCCGTCCCCGCCGGTCGCCAGGAGCAGATGACTGTTGCTGTGTCGCCCTACGCCCAAGTCGCCGTTGCTTACACCGACGACAACGACGGCAACACCTACGACCAGGTCTACCTGGGCCAGGACTTCTCCAACAACAGCTGGTGAGTGATCGCGTCACCGGGGACCACCGTGCTGAGCACGGTGGTCCCCGGTGACGACGGCTACTGGGTCGGCTCGACCAGGACCCGCACGTCCCACGGTCCGAGGTCGAGCTTGTCGGTCACCGATGTGTCCGCAAGTACGTCGTGGACCGCAGCCGGAAGGTCGATACTCACGCTGTCCCACGACCAGTTGTGAACGAACCGCAGCCGCCGCCCGTCAGCGGCCGTCGCGGAGGTGACCGTGACACTCGCCGGTAGATCGGCCCACGTCGACGGCGCGATCCACCGGAACAATGCGGCCGCGAGCGGAGCGTTGGGAACCGTCCCCACATAGGTGATCCGGCCGTCACCATGTTCCCGCGTGGTGATCGCCGGCCATCGCCCGAAGTGTGGATGCTCATACCCCGCGAGCACCTGGGCACCGCCTACCTGCAGGCCGTCCGCCCACCGGGTGCCCGCTGCATCGTCACCGAGGACGAGCGGCGACTCGGCGGCCGCACGAACCGGCAGTTCGCCGGTGAGGTTGCTGTACTCGTCGTACGCGACACCAGCCGCCGCTGCGAGACCAGCCGGCATCGTGGCAGTGCGGGCGCGTGCCTCGAGGTCTGCGTACCCGGTCCGAGGTCCGACGACCAGGTGTCCACCTGCCGCGGCGTACGCCGCCAGTTGCTCCAGCAAGGCGTCGTCTGCCAGGTACAACCCCGGTACTACGAGTACCGGGTGCTCCTCGACGTCAACGGTGAACTGACTTGTGTGCAGGATGCGTACCTGTAGACCGGCGTCGAAGGCCCCACGATAGAAGGGATCGAAGAGACCATGGTACGACCGGTCGTCCGGGCTGCCGTCGTCGTGTGACAGTGGCGGGTACTTCTGCATCAGCCACTTGCTCGGCAGCGAGTACAGCATCGTCACGTCGTGGTCGGGCGTGAGCTCACTGACAAGAGCCCCGGCTGTTTCGAACTCGGCGCCGAGTTGAGCGATCTCCCTGTAGGTCCGGCCCGGCTTGCCGCTGTGGGGGAGCACGCCACCCCAGTAGGTCTCTGCACCGAAGTGCAACGTGTGCCAGTGCCAGTACTCGACCATCTTGGCCCCACGCGCGACCAGTGCCCACGCTGCCTGCCGCCATTGGCCGTCGTACGCGGGCCGGTTGTCCCACGGGTAACCGATCGACTGGGCATTCGTCTCCGTCACGAGGAACGGCCGTTGCTGTGACGAGTACATCCGGTCCGCGCTGAGGTAGAGCGCCCAGGTGCCGTTGGTAGTCCAGTTCTGCCGTACCGGACTCGTCTGTGGGTGCAGCAGTCCGTCCTGCATCGCGTAGTACGGATTGCCTGCGGTGACGTCGAGGCGGCGTACCAGGTCGTCGTCTGCCATGGCAGGACGCTCGTAGGAGATGCACGTGGTGACGAACTGGTCCGGGCGGGCGTACTCGCGCACGATGTCCGCCTGCCAGCCGATGAACTCGGTGGTCTGGTCTGCCTGGAACTGCCGCCACGCCACGTCGTACTGCGGCTGGACGTTGCCGTCGGGTGTCCACAGGTCGGCCCAGTCCGACAACCGGTGTGACCAGTAGACGAGTCCCCACTCGTCGTTGAGTGTCTGCACGTCGCCGTACGTCTTCCGCAAGCTGTCCACGAACCGCTGGAAAACCCCGTGGTTGTGGAGGAGTTCGTTCCCCGGCTCGTTGTCGACCTGGAAGCCGATCACGGCCGGATGATCGGCGTACCGGCCGACGATCTTGCGGATCACCCGCTCGGCGTGGAACCGGAACCCGGGGTGGGTGAAGTCCACCTCCTGCCGGGCACCCCAGGGGATCCGCTGACCCGTCTTCCGCTCACCGGCGATCTCCGGGTAGAGCCGCGCCAGCCACGGCGGTACGGCGTACGTCGGGGTGCCGAGCAGGACGGCGATGCCACGGGCGTGCGCGCCGTCGAGCACCGGCTGCAACCAGTCCAGGTCGAAGCGCCCGTTCTCGGGTTCCCAGGTCGACCAGACCGATTCGCCGACCCGGATGACCGAGAACCGTGCCGCGGCCATCAGGTCGAGATCCTGTTCGAGCCGGTCGTGCGGCTGGTACTCGTGGTAGTACGCAGCTCCGAAGAGCACACGTTGCTGCACAGCGTTTCTCCAATGGTAGAAGGCCAAATCGATCAAGCACTGTCAGCCCTTGACGCTGCCGGTGGACAAGCCGGACTGCCAGTACCGCTGCAGCAGCAGGAACGCGGCGATCAACGGGATGATCGAGAGGAGGGAACCGGTGACGACCGACGACAGCAGCGCCCCGGTCGCCCCGCCACCACCGGTGGCTTGTGACGACCAGGCGGCGAGGCCGACCGTGATCGGGTACAGATCCGGGTTGTTCAGCATGATCAGCGGAAGGAAGTAGTTGTTCCAGGTCGCGACCAGCGTGAACAGCAGCACGGTGACGATGCCCGGGGCAAGCATCCGCAGCGCGACCTGGAAGAAGATCCGGAACTCGCCCGCGCCGTCGATGCGGGCGGCCTCGATGATCCCGTCCGGTACGGCGTCCTGGGCGTAGATGCGCATCAGGTACAGGCCGAACGGGCTGACCAGCGAGGGCAGGATGATCGCCCACGGCGTGTTGACGAACCCGGCCCGGCTGAACAGCAGGTACGTCGGGATCGCCAGTGCCGTCGTGGGCACCATGATGGCGCCGAGAACCAGCCCGAACATCGGCCCGTTGCCGCGGAACCGGTACTTCGCGAAGCCGTATCCGCCGAGCGCGCAGAGGAACGCCGCGCCGCCGGCGCTGACGACCGCGTAGAACACCGTGTTGCCCATCCACCGGGCGAACACCCAGTCGTTGTACGTGACGGTCTCACGGATGTTGCCCAGCAGGGAGAAATCGTCGGCGAACCACAGCCCGAAGCTCGAGAACAGGTCACCGACCGTCTTCGTCGACGCCACGACCAGCCAGAACAGCGGCAGCAGGAAGTAGATCAGCAGCGCCAGCATGCCGAGGGTGAGGACGTTGCTGCGTCGTTCTCTCATGACCGGCTCCTCCGGGTCGTGACGAGCAGGACGGCGTACGACGCGACGACGATGACGGCGCCGAGGAGGAACGAGACCGCCGCGGCGTAGTTCACCTCTTGGCCGGTGAAGGCGAGCGTGTAGCCGTAGAGGTTCGGCGTGTAGCCGCTGTCGATGACGCTCGGCGCGAGCCGCTGCATCAACTGCGGCTCGACGAACAACTGGAAGCTGCCGATGACCGAGAAGATGACGCAGACCAGCAGGGCCGGCCGGAGCGCGGGGATCTTGATGCTCCACGCCGTGCGGATCGCGCCGGCACCGTCCACGGCCGCCGCCTCGTAGAGATCATGCGGTACGGCGCGCAGGGCGGCGTACAGGATGATCATGTTGTAGCCGGTGAACTCCCACGTGACGATGTTCGCCAGCGACCCCAGCATCCAGTCGCTGCTGAGGAAGTCCGGTCTCGCCACGTTCAGGCGGTCGGCCAGCTGGGCGAACGGACCGAAGTCCGGGCCGTACAGGTAGCCCCACATCAGCGCGGCGACCACGCTCGGGACGGCGTACGGCAGGAAGATGGCGAGCCGAAAGACCTTCGCCAGCCGGAGCAGCCCACTGTCGATCGCCAGCGCCGCCAGCAGGGCGAGCACGAGCATGATCGGCACCTGGACCAGGAAGAACAGTGCGACCCGTCCGATGCCTTCCAGCAACCGTGGATCCGTCAGGGCCCGGGTGTAGTTGTCGATCCCGGCGAACACGGTGCCCCCGATGAGGCGTTCCTGGAACAGGCTGAGGTACGCCGCATAGGCCAGCGGCAACACCAACATGGCCAGGAACACCACCATGAACGGCGTGACGAACAGGTAGCCGGCGGCGGCGTGGCTCACACCACGCCGCCTCCGCACCGCCTCCCGGCGACTCACCGTCCGGCGCTCGGCGCGCCGCAGAGTCGTGTTGGTGGTCATTGCCCCTCGATCTTGAATCCCTGGTTCTGCGCGTACGACGTCATCCGCTGCTGCCACTGGTCGAGGGCAGCCTTGGTGTCGCTCTTGTCCGCGAACGACTTGCCGACGGTCTCGTCCCAGTCATTGACGGCCTGGTCCAGGAACGGCGGCCACTCGAACTCGGTGTCCACCGTGTTGCTGATCTCCGCGAACTGCTGGTTGACGGTCTGCCCGCCGTAGAACGCGGGCTTCAGCTGGGTGAAGGAGGGATCCGCCAGGAGATCCTTCTTGACCGGGAACAGGAACTGCTCGGTCGCGAACATCTTGGTCGACTCGGGATCGGTGTTGATGAACTCCGCGAGCTTCGCCGCGGCGATCGGGTTCTTCGTGCCCTGTACGACGGCCGTGGTCGAGCCACCCCAGTTGCCGGAGACCTGCTTGTTCGCGTCCCACTGCGGAAGCGGTGCCGCACGCCACTTGCCGCTCGTGGCCTTCGCGCTGCTCTCCAGGAAGACCGGGCCCCAGGCGGCGGTCAGCCAGGTGGCGTACTTCCCGCGGTTCAGCGCCTGGTACCACGCGTCGGTGAAGTCCGGGTCGGTGCTGACCGCACCTTCCTTGATGAGACCGTTCCAGTAATCGGCGAGCTTCTTCGACCCGTCGTCGGCGAGGTTGATCTTGACGGAGTCCTGGCTGGGGTTCTCGAACGGCTTGACGCCGGCCTGCCAGAGCAGACCGAACCACACGCCGGCCTGGTTGGGAGCGAGGTTGGTGAGATAGACGTTCGGGTCGGCGGCGTGCAGCTTGCGGGCCGCCGCGGCGAACTCGTCCCAGGTCTTCGGTACGGCGATGCCGTGCTTGTCGAAGATGTCCTTCCGGTACAGCATGCCCATCGGCCCGCTGTCCTGCGGGACAGCCCAGACCTCGCCACCGGAGCCGACCACCTGCTGCCAGGTCCACGGGACGAACTGGTCCTTGAGCGCCTCGGCGCCGTACGGGCGCAGGTCCATCAGGCTCTTGGTGATCGAGAAGGTGGGGATGTACTGGAACTCGATCTGGACGGCGTCCGGGAATCCGGTCCCGGCCTTCAGGGCCGTGCGCAGCTTGGTGTACTGCGGCTCGCCCTGACCGGCGTTGACCACCTTCACCTTGATGGCCGGGTACTTCTTCTGGAACAGGGCGACTTCCTTCTGGATGTTCGGAACCCAGGTCCAGAACGTCAGTTCGGTGGGTGTGGACATGGCCTTGTCGATGTCGGCCTGGCTGACGGTCTGGGCCGGCGTGGCCTCACCGCCGGCGTCGTCGCCTCCGCCGCAGGCGGCCAGCGCGAGACTGCCGGAGAGGACGAGCGCGGTGGCGAGCGCTGCCCGCCGGCGCAAGGGTGTGCGTTGGAAACGGAACACGTGAAACAACTCCTTGGAGTGGGCAGGCATCGCCCGGGTCGCGGCGTCGGCCGGCAGGTGAGGGACCGCCCGGACGGACCGGGGCGGACGTGGCGTGCGGTGCGGCGTTTCAGCCGTGGTCGCGGCTCCGCCGGCGCGGAGCGGCGGTCGAGTGACGGATGACCAGCCGGAGCGGCGGTGACTCCGGCGCGGGGGAGCGGTCGCCGGTGGGCGACTCGATCTCCGTGACCAGATTCGCGATCCCGCGGGCGACGTGCTCGTCGAAGTCCTGCGGGATGGTGGTGAGCGGCGGCGTCAGGTACGCCGCGGTCGGTATGTCGTCGAAGCCGACGACGCTGACGTCGCCGGGCACGGACCGACCGGCCTCGGCGAGCGCGCGCAGCACGCCGATGGCCATGTCGTCGTTGGCGACGAAGATCGCGGTGACCTCGTCGTTCGCGGCCAGTTGACGGCCGGCCTGGTAGCCCGAAGCCGGCAGCCAGTCGCCTTCCAGCACTGGTGGTTCCGGAGCACCCGCGGCGGCCAGCGCCTTCCGCCAGCCGTCGAGCCGCTCCCGCGCGGCCCACCAGCGTTGCGGTCCGGCGACGTGCCAGACGGTCCGGTGCCCGAGGCCGAGCAGATGCTCGGTCGCGAGGCACCCGGCACCGGTGTTGTCGCCGCCGGTGTACAGGACGGACGGAGCGCTGAGTCCGGGGAAGCGCCCGAAACTCAGCACCGGGATGTCGAGGTCGATCGGCTGGTCGTCACCTTCGTCGATCGGCTCGGACAAGATGATGCCGTCCACACCCTGCTCGAGCAGATGGTCGACGGCACCCGCGACGCCGCCGGTGTCACCTTCGAGGGTGTTCACGATGCTCAGCGAGTAGCCGGTACTGCGGAGAGTCCGCTCGATCGCGACCAGTTGGGTCGACGGCCCGAAGAGCGCCGTACCGAGGCAGACCACTCCGATCCGCCGGGTCCGGCCCGAGTTGAGTGCCCGGGCGGCGTTGTTGCGGCGGTAGCCGAGTTCACGCATGGCGGCCTGGACGCGGAGGCGGACCTCCTCCTTCACGTACGGCTCACCGTTCAGGACCCGCGAGACGGTCTTCTGTGAGACACCCGCGAGCCTGGCGACGTCCGTGCTGCCCGGCCGGCGGGTACGTCCGCCGTCGGGTGCCGGTTTCGCCTCGGTCATGGGCCCTCACAGTATTCCTGGCAGCCGTTCTGACTGCGTAGTCAGAATGTGTCTACGTAGTCAGGGAGGTCAATCCCCAGTTACTGGACTGTGACCTGAACCATGCGGTCTTCCTTGGTCGGCGGAGTCTCTGGCTGAACGAGAGATTCAGCGGGAGTAGAGGGCGGTGAGGCGGCCGCGGGCGACGGCTCGGGAATCGATCGCGTCGAGCGCGTGCTCGAGTTCGGCGCCGTCGAGGAGGCCGGTTCCGTGCGAGAGCGCATAGACGGTGAAGCGGTAGTGGTGGGTGCCCCGCGGCGGGCACGGTCCGAAGTAGGAGGCCGTGCCCGCCGAGTTGCGGGCCTGGGTGGCGCCGGGCGGGACCCGCCCTTCGGTCAACTCCGTGGTCGATGCATCAAGATCGAGCACTACCCAATGGGTGAAGGTCCCCCGTGGGGCGTCGGGGTCGTCCACGACCACTGCGATCGCTCCGACCTGCTCTGGCATGCCCTCCCAGGCCAGTGGTGGAGATACGTCGTCCCCGTCGCAGGTGTACTTCGTGGGGATCTTCCCGCCGTCTTGGAACGCTTTGCTGGTCACGGTGATGCTGCTGGGTGCTGTCACGGCCGGCTCCTTCCCGGACTGCGACTGGGCGCCGCCACATCCGGTCAGCATCAGGCTGATCGTCGACAGTGACAGCAACCGCAGTCGCACTCCTTCAGCGTCGCACGACCGTGGCGCCGTTACCGAGCGCCGGGAACGAAAACGATCGCGTCGCCGACCGCTCGCTCGGCTCCGCCGGCGCCGCTCGGGCGGTTCACCAGCGTCCCGTCGCCCAGCGCCATCGCGGTCGACCCGCCGCCGTCGAGGTTGATCGCGTCATGCATCCCCAGCGCGTCCGCGACCGCGGCCGTCTCGTCCATCGTGGTCCCGACACTCGTGGTCTGCCGCCCGTCGATCGTCGCCAGCACGATCTTGCCGTCGGCCGTCGTACCGGCGATCGTCCGCGGGTTGCGGTCGAAGAAGCTGCCGGTGCCGTCCGGTACGACGATCTCGCCGCCCGACGTGAGCTGGTAGCGGCCGGTCACGCCGTACAGGTTGTTGCGCAGCGGAACCGTCTCGCCGTGCTGGTCCGACACCTTGATCTCCTCGGCGAGGCAGCCGTTCGCGACCGCGGCGAGCAGCGCGACCGTGTCCTTGCCGGTGGCCTGCAGCGACGTCTGGTCGGCGGCGAGACTCGTGCCCCGGGTCGTCGACGTCCGGACGACGCAGCCGTGCCGGTCCAGGACGACCTCGATGCCGTGGCCGGCCGGCGTGGCAGCGGCGAACTCGGGGGTGAACAGTACGACGTCACCCGGCGAGGTGCAGGTGGTCTGGTCGGGCAAGGTTGCGCAGGCGGCCGGGACCACCGGTGGGTGGTTCACGAACTCCAGCGGCAGTTCCGCACCGGTCGTACGGTTGCGGACGTCGCCCGACCATCGCAGGTGACCGGTGATGACTTTGTTGCTGTTGGCATCGATCACCAGGTTGGCCTCGGCCGGGTCGGTCAGCGGCTCGCTGAGCAGTTTGCCGTCGAAGATGCCCAGGCCGACCGGGTCGCCGGGGTACAGCCGACTGGCGGTGAAGGTGAAGAACGACGCGTTCACGCCGGCCAGCGCACCGGAGGAACGGACCAGGTCCGAGGTCTTCTCCACCCTCGCCAGGTCGGGGCCGTACGTCGCCTTCAGCCGGCCCTTCGACTTTGCCGGGTCGATGGTCAGAACGTTGACGACCCACGGGCCGCGCGTCGTCGTGTTGATCTGGTCGGGAGGTGCCGGTTCGGTCCCGCGCACGATCGTCGTCAGCGTCACGCCGTCGGCCAGAGTCCGGCTGGTCCGGGTCTCGGCCAGATCCTGGTCGCCGAGCGGAAGCCCTTGACCGGTCGCGGCCGTCTCGTCGGTTGCGGTGCTCTCGGCGTACGCCGTGGGTACGACGCTCAGCGTGGCCACGGTCGCGAGCACGGAGGCTGCGATCATCGCGGCGCGGGGGAGTCGCGCGGAAGTAGTCATGCCGGCCATCCTGTTCGTCGATGGTGGAATCTTTCCGATCCAGCCGCTGACTCGTCAGCATCTGACAGGTTACGGTTTCGTGCCGCGGCCCGGGAGGTGTCGCGGAGTGTCCACCGGTTGAGTCGCCGACCGTGGCCGACGGGCATTTCGTATACGATCGCGGCCGTGTCGACGTCGCTGAGTGGCTGACCGCCTGTGTCCGCCGTCGTCGGTGCCTTCGTCGCGCTCGTCGCGGTCGCCGTCCTCGGCTATGTCGTCGGGCTGCTCGGCGTACTGCGGGCGCAGGACGAACTGGTGCTGTCCCGGCTGGCGTTCTTCGTCGCGACGCCGGCGTTGCTGTTCACGACGGTCGCCCGGGCGGACCTGCACTCGATCTTCTCGGCGGTGCTCGTCACCAACATCGCCGGCCTGTTCGTCGTCCAGGTGATCTTTCTCGTGGTGGCCGCGCTGGTCTGGCGTCGTACCCGGTCCCAGGCGACGATCGGCGTACTGGCGTCGTCGTACGTGAACGCCGGCAACCTCGGGGTTCCGGTCGCCGCCTACGTGCTCGGGGACGGTGCGTTGGTCGCGCCGATCATCTTGTTCCAGTTGCTGGTGATGGCGCCGATCGCGTTCGCCGTACTCGACGGAGACCGACAAGGGACCGGGCGTCGAGTGGCGCTGCGGACCGTGCTGACGCGGCCGTTGCGGAACCCGCTGACTGTGGCGTCGCTCCTCGGTCTGCTGGTGGCGTCACTCGATGTGCCGTTGCCGACCTTGCTGATGCGGCCGATCGACCTGGTGGCGGCGGCTGCGGTGCCGGTGGGGCTGGTCGCGTACGGGCTCAGCCTGAGTGGCGGTACGCGCGACTCGATCACCTTGCGGCGGGACGTCGTACTGGCCGTCGTGCTCAAGTCCGTCGTGCAACCGATTGCGGCGTATGCCGTCGCCCGCTGGCTCCTCGGCCTCCACGGCGCCGCTCTCATCGCGCCCACCTTGCTGGCGGCGCTTCCGACAGCCCAGAACGTCTACGTCTACGCGGTCCACTACCGCGCCGGCCGCACGCTGGCGCGCAGCGCTGTCCTCCTCAGCACACTGCTCTCCATCCCGCTGATGACCGCCATCGTCGGAATTTTGGGCTGAGTCACTTCATCCTGAACGTCATTGCCTGGCGTCGAAGGTCGCTTCCTCGCGTCGAGGGTCCCTTCGTCGCGTCGAGGGTGACTTCATCGCGTTGAGGGTCGCTGCCTCGCGTCGAGCGTCGCTTCCTCGCGTCGAGGGTTACTTCCTCGCGTCGAAGGTCACTTCATCGCGTTGAAGGCTTCCTCGGTTACCGGCGCCACCGCGTCGACGGTCACGTTCTCGTTGGCGGACTGCGCGATCACCGTCAGCGTGTTGGAACCGCGGTAACACTGGGTCGGCAGGCCGTCGGTCTCGACGCAGGTGGACTGGCCGACCTTCTTGATCTGCTCGGGCGTGGCGCCGGAATCCGCGACGGTCTTGTCGATGTCGACCTTCCCGCGCAGCGCGATCAGCATGTACAGCCGGTCGCCGGTGAGGCTCCCGTACGCCTCGACGGTGACCTCTTTGCCGTCGTTGATCCGGCTCAGCCTGTCGCGGGTCTGCTCGAGCTGGAGCTGGTCGCGGATCTGCTGATCGGTGATCCGGTCCAACCCGGCCAGCTTCGCCGGCGGCGTGATCCCCCGCTCCGCATTCAACCGATTCAACGGCCCCAGCCCCCACACATACCCCAACACCGCCAACACCCCGAGGACAACAACCACCCCAGCCACAGTCACCCAAGGCCCCCGCCGAACCCGCCCCCACCACGTCTTCCCCCCACCACCCGCGCCCCCACCAACCTTCTCCCCAGCAGCCTTCTCCCCAGCAGCCTTCTCCCCAGCAGCCCTGCCCGCATCGGGCTCCTCGCCGGCTGCCTTGTCCCCAGCAGCTGTGTCCCCAGCTGCCTTGCCGCCATCGGGCTTCTCGTCGGCCTTGTCCCCGGCGGCCATGTGGCCGGTGGTTTCTTCGTCGGCAGCCTTTTCCGCGGCAGGCTGAGCCTCGGCTACCGGTTTCCCGTCCTCGCCTACCGCTCCGATTTCAACGGTGTCGTCCGTCGCCATCCCCGCAGCCTTCGCCTCATCCCCAGCCTTGGCACCTTCGGTCGGCTTGCCGGCGGAGTTGGCAGCCGTGGCGGTCGTCCCGCCGACCGCACCGCCTGAGCTGGCCGCCTCGGCGGCGCCACCCGCAACCGCACCCGTGCTCCCCGGCTCAGCCTCGACAGCACTTGCCGCCGACTTCTCCGCAACTCCCGCCTCCGCGCTGACCTTCTCCGTGCCCGCCTTCTCCGTGCCCGTTGCCTGCGCGCTCGCCTTCTCCGTGCTCGCCACCCCCGTGTCCACCTTCTCCGCGCCCGTCTGCCCCGCGCCCGTCTTCTGCGCGTCTGCCGTCTCCTTGGTGTCGGGCGCGGCGGCGCGAGACTTCGCGTCGGCGGGCGGCGCCGTTGCGGGGTCCGGGGTGGGGGTGTTGGCGGGGGTAGGGGTGGTGGGAGCCTCGGGGGTCGGGCGGTCCGGGGTGGTGGGGTCGCTCATGGGTGCGGGGCTCCTCGGGACGGTGCGGTCGCGCGGTTCGACCCGATGGTTCCACACCCGGGCAAAACCGGTTCCGCAGCGTAGTGCTTCAAGCTGAAACGGTAGCGCCCGCCTCCCCGGAAGGAGACGGGCACCAGGCAGAACAGCCGACCGCTGACTCTCAGAGGGTTGCGATGACCTTGACGGT
Source organism: Kribbella swartbergensis (assembly GCF_054784135.1). Taxonomy (NCBI): domain Bacteria; kingdom Bacillati; phylum Actinomycetota; class Actinomycetes; order Propionibacteriales; family Kribbellaceae; genus Kribbella; species Kribbella swartbergensis. The sequence continues at coordinate 795,804 of NZ_BAAGPM010000022.1, read as the reverse complement.
GTCGGTGTTGTCGGGGCTCCAGAGGATTTCGCCGGTGATTCGGCCGGCGGCGCGGAGGTCGGGCTCGGCGCGTTCGGCCAGGGCGAGGCGGGCGGCGGGGCCGCTGACCTCGACCTTGCTGACGTCGGTCTTCATCGAGACCTGCGCCTCTGACTTCGCGCCGCGGATCCCCGCGAGCACCTCGGAGACCGCGTCCAGAACCTCCGGCTCCTGCGCCGCGACCGCGAGGTCGACATCCGGCTCCGGCCAGCGGCTCAGGTGGATCGAACCCTCCTGCCACCACGACCAGACCTCTTCGGTCGCGAACGGCAGGTACGGCGCCAGCAGCCGCAACTGGACCGACAGCGCGACAGCCAGCGCGGCCTTGGCCGACGCCGCGGCCGCCTCACTCTGACCGCCGTACGCGCGCTCCTTGACCAGCTCGACGTAGTCGTCGCAGAAGGTCCAGAAGAACCGCTCGCTGACCTCGAGCGCACCGGTGTAGTCGTACCGGTCGAAGGCCGCCGTGGCGTCCGCGACGACGGACCGCAGCCGCTGCAGCATCGCCAGGTCGACCGGCTCGGTGACCGCCGAGGGGTCGACCGTCGACGCCCCGAACCCGAGGACGAACTTCGACGCGTTCAGGACCTTGATCGCCAGCCGTCGGCCGACCTTCATCTGCGACTCGTCGAACGGCGAGTCCAGGCCCGGCCGGGCCATCGCCGCGCGCCAGCGGACCGCGTCGGAACCGAACTTGTCCAGGATCTCCGACGGGACGATCGCGTTGCCCTTGGACTTGGACATCTTCTTGCGGTCCGGGTCGACGACGAACCCGGAGATCATCGACCGCGCCCACGGCAGCGTGCCGTTCTCGAAGTGGGCCCGGACGACGCGGGAGAACAGCCAGGTCCGGATGATCTCGTGCGCGTGCGTGTTCAGGTCCATCGGGAAGGTACGCCGGAACAGGTCGTCGTCCCGCTCCCACCCGCAGACGATGTGCGGGGTGAGCGAGGACGTCGCCCAGGTGTCCATCACGTCGGGGTCGGCCTCGAAGCCACCCGGCTTGCCGCGCTGGGACTCGTCGTACCCACGCGGCGCCTGAGACGTCGGGTCGATCGGCAGCTCCGCCTCGCTCGGCAGCAGCGGGTGGTCGTAGTCCGGCTCGCCGTTGTCGTCCAGCGGATACCAGACCGGGAACGGGACGCCGAAGTAGCGCTGGCGGGAGATCAACCAGTCACCGTTCAGCCCCTCGACCCAGTTCATGTACCGGTGCCGCATGTGCTCCGGGACCCAGCCCAGCTCGTTGCCGCGGTCAACGAACTCCTGCTTGAGGTCGGCGTCCCGGCCGCCGTTGCGGATGTACCACTGCCGGGTCGAGACGATCTCGAGCGGCTTGTCGCCGTTCTCGTAGAAGTTCGCCATCCGGGTCGTCGACTTCGGCTCGCCGTCCAGGTCGCCGCTCTCGCGCAGCTTCGCGACGATCAGCTCCCGGGCACTGAACACGGTCTTGCCGGCCAGCTCGCCGTACAGCTCCGATCCCGAAAGCCACTCCGGCGTCTCGCGCAGCAGCCGGCCGTCGCGGCCGATGACTGTGCGGACCGGCAGCTGCAGCTCACGCCACCACTGGACGTCGGTCAGGTCACCGAACGTGCAGCACATCGCGATACCGGCGCCCTTGTCCATCTCGGCCGCCTCGTGCGCCAGGACCGGGACCTCGACGCCGAACAGCGGCGTCCGGACCGTCGACCCGAACAGGTGCTTGTAGCGCTCGTCGGACGGGTGGGCGATCAGCGCGACACAGGCGGGGATCAGCTCCGGGCGCGTGGTCTCGATGTGGATCGGGCCGTCGGCGCCGTGGAACGCGATCCGGTGGTAGGCGCCGGCGTACTCCCGGGCCTCGAGCTCGGCTTGGGCGACCGCGGTCTGGAACGTGACGTCCCACATCGTCGGCGCCTCGGCCAGGTACGCCTCGCCGCGGGCGAAATTGCGCAGGAAGGCCCGCTGCGACGTACGCCGGGAGTCCTCGGAGATCGTGGTGTAGAGGTACGACCAGTCGACGCTCAGGCCGACCCGGCGCCACATCGCCTCGAACGCCTGCTCGTCGACATGGGTCAGCTCACCGCACAGCTCGACGAAGTTCTGCCGGCTGATCGGGATCTGCCTCTTCGGGTCCGGCTTGGCGGGCGGGGTGAAGTCCGGGTCGTACGGCAGCGACGGGTCGCACCGGACGCCGTAGTAGTTCTGCACCCGGCGCTCGGTGGGCAGGCCGTTGTCGTCCCAGCCGATCGGGTAGAAGACCTTCTTCCCGCGCATCCGCTGGTAGCGGGCGACCAGGTCGGTGTGGGTGTAGCTGAAGATGTGCCCGACGTGCAGCGACCCGGAGACGGTCGGCGGCGGCGTGTCGATGGAGTACACCTCGGCGCGCTCGGCCGTCCGATCGAAGGCGTAGGTCTGCTGCTCCCTCCATACCGCAGCCCACTTCTCCTCGAGACCGTCGAGGGTGGGCTTGTCGGGAACACGGGGCGTCTGGCTCATGCGCACAATCGTAGTGGTTGTCAAGGGGTGCTTCCGACCGGTTATCCACACCCCCGCCTAGACTGAGTTTCCTGATGAGCGACCTCTCCTACGCCGAGGTATCGGCACGGCTCCAGCAGCGCTGGCCGGAGCACAAGATCGAACCCACGCTGGACCGGGTCCGGCGGCTCGTGGAGCTGCTCGGCGACCCGCAGAAGGCGTACCCGGTGGTGCACCTGACCGGGACCAACGGCAAGACCTCGACCGCGCGGATGGTCGACGCCCTGGTCCGCGAGGCCGGGCTGCGGACCGGCCGGTTCACCAGTCCGCACCTGGAGTCGGTCCGGGAGCGGATCACGCTGGACGGTGAGCCGATCACCGAACAGCGTTTCGTCGAGGCGTACGACGAGATCGCGCCGTACCTGGACGTGGTCGACGCCGAGCAGGAGCACCCGCTGTCGTTCTTCGAGGTGATGACCGCGATGGCCTTCGCCGTCTTCGCGGACGCACCGGTCGACGTGGCGATCGTCGAGGTCGGCCTGGGCGGCACCTGGGACTCCACCAACGTCGCCGACGGGACCGTGTCGGTGATCACCCCGGTCGCGGTCGACCACGCGCACATCCTCGGCTCCGATCCGGTCACCATCGCCAAGGACAAGTCCGGCATCATCAAGGCCGGCGGTACGACGGTGATGGCGCAGCAGAGCCTGGACGTCTTCGAGGTGCTGCTCCGCAAGGCCGCCGAGACCGGCTCCCAGGTCGCCCGCGAGGGGATCGAGTTCGGAGTCGTCAGCCGCTCGCTCGCCGTCGGCGGCCAGCTGATCTCGATCAAGGGACTGGGCGGCGAGTACGAGGACATCTTCCTTCCGCTCCACGGTGAGTACCAGGCGCACAACGCGGCCACCGCGGTCGCGGCCGTGGAAGCGCTCTTCGGCGCCAGCCCGCAGACCGAGGGCCGGGTCACCACCGAACTCCTGCAGGCCGCGTTCGCCGAGGTGACCAGCCCGGGCCGGATGGAGGTGGTCCGGACCAGCCCGACGATCATCGTCGACGCCGCGCACAACCCGCACGGCGCCGAGGCGACCGCGGCCACGGTGTCCGAGGCGTTCACGTTCCAGCCGCTGATCGGCGTCCTGGGATGTATGAAGGACAAGGACGTGTACGGCGTCCTGGAGGCGTACGAACCGATCATGGAGACGGTCGTCTGCACCCGGAACAGTTTCGTCGAGCGCTCGATGCCGGCCGAGGAACTCGGTGAACTCGCGGCCGAGGTGTTCGGCGAGGACCGGGTGCTGGTCCGGCCGCACCTGATCGACGCCATCGACGACGCGATCCGGCTGGCCGAGGAGAACGCGGTCGCCCTCGGTACCGGCGGCGTACTGATCACCGGTTCCGTCGTCACTGCCGGCGAGGCCCGGTCGCTGCTGGTCCGCAAGCCGAAGAAGGACGGGCAATGAGGTCGCTGGCGTCGATCGTGCTCGGGTTCGAGGCCCTGGTGCTCGCTCTGGTGACACCGGTGATGATCTCCATCGCCGGGGTCCGGCCCGCGGTCGCGCTGCCGGTCTGCCTCGGGCTCGCGGTCCTGGCGCTGCTCGCCACCGGGCTGCTGCGCAACCAGGTGGGGTACGCCCTGGGTTGGGTGGTCCAGGTCGGTGCGGTCGGCCTCGGTTTCGTCGTACCGGTGATGTTCGTGCTCGGCCTGGCGTTCGCGGGCTGCTGGGTGGCGGCGATCGTGCTCGGCCGCCGCATCGAGGAAGCGAAGCGGGCGCACACCGGTTAGGCTCGGCGCGCCCGATCTACTTCGAGAGAGAGTTTGACAGATGTCGCAGCGCACCCTGGTCCTGCTCAAGCCCGACACGGTACGCCGTGGCCTGGTGGGGGAGGTGCTCCGCCGCTTCGAGGCGAAGGGGCTCCGGATCGTGGCGATGGACCTGCGCACGATCGACGGCGACCTGGCCGACCAGCACTACGCCGAGCACGTCGAGAAGGCGTTCTACCCGCCGCTGCGCGATTTCGTCACCAGCGGCCCGCTGGTCGCGATGGTGCTCGAGGGTGACGAGGCGGTCGAGGTCGTCCGCGCCCTGAACGGCGCCACCGACGGCCGCAAGGCCGCCCCCGGCACCATCCGCGGCGACCTCTCCCTCTCCAACCGCGAAAACCTCGTCCACGGCTCCGACTCCCCGGAATCCGCCGACCGCGAAATCAAGATCTGGTTCCCCGACCTGCCCTGATTCCGCGCTCCGGCCCGATCACCCGGTGAGGCGGTTTGTGTCACCGGTCGGATACGATGCGTGTGCGGTCGGCCTGGTGATCCGGACCCGGTCCGTGTCGATGCGTCGGCGACGGTGGTCGCGCGCTTAGCCTGAAAACCGGATCGAGCGGGAGGCGCCTCGATGGCGAACAGCATGCTCGGCCGCGACATGGCGGTCGACCTCGGCACGGCGAACACTCTCGTCTACGTGCGTGGCCGTGGCGTGGTCCTGAACGAGCCGTCGGTGGTGGCGACCCGGACCGACGAGCCGCGGGAGGCGGTCGCGTTCGGGCACGAGGCGAAGAAGATGATCGGCCGGACGCCGGGCAACATCACCGCGATCCGGCCGCTCAAGGACGGCGTGATCGCCGACTTCGACGCCGCCGAGCAGATGCTGCGCTACTTCATCCAGCGTGTGCACCGGCGCCGGTACTTCGCCAAGCCGCGGATCGTGGTCTGCGTCCCGTCCGGGATCACCGCGGTCGAGCAGCGCGCGGTCCGCGACGCCGGGTACATGGCGGGCGCCCGCAAGGTCTACATCATCGAGGAGCCGATGGCCGCCGCCCTCGGCTCCGACCTCGAGGTCCGCGACGCCACCGGCAACATGGTCGTCGACATCGGCGGCGGTACGACGGAGGTCGCGGTCATCTCGTTCGGCGGCATCGTCACCAGCCAGTCGATCCGGGTGGCCGGCGACGCCATCGACAAGGCGGTGGTGAACTACTGCAAGAAGGAGTTCTCGCTGCTGCTCGGCGAGGCCACCTCCGAGCAGATCAAGATGACCATCGGGTCGGCGTTCCCGACCACCGACGGGCCGGACAGCGAGATCCGCGGCCGGGACATGATCTCCGGGCTGCCGCGCACCGTGAAGGTGTCCTCGGCGAACATCCGGCAGGCGATCGAGGAGCCGATCACCGCGATCGTCGACGCGGTCAAGGCGACCCTGGACAAGACCCCTCCGGAACTGGCCGGCGACATCGTCGACCGCGGCATCGTGCTGACCGGCGGCGGTGCGCTGCTGAAGGGGATGGACGAGCGACTGCGGCACGAGACCGGCATCCCGATCCACGTCGCGGACAACCCGCTGGACGCCGTCGTCCTCGGCGCCGGCAAGTGTGTGGACAACATCGAGACCTTGAACCGCATTCTCGTCACCGACCGGCGCTGACCATGCTCAAAGACCTCGGCACCCCGGCGCGAGGCCTGGTCCGTTCGGCCGGGATGCCGCGTGAGATCCGGCGCCGCCGGACCTTGCTGGTGCTGATCGTGCTGGCCTGCTTCACGTTGATGGTCCTCGACGCCCGCCGCTCGGCCGGGTCGCCGGTGGACCCGCTGCGGCACGCCGCCGCGACTGTGTTCGGTCCGCTGGAGTCGACCGCGAGCTCGGCCCGGCAGCCTGTGGACAACCTCCGCGACCGGTTCGCGGAAATGGATAGGTTGAAGGCCGAGAACGAAAAACTGAAGAGTGAGAACGAGAAGCTCCAGCAGGAACTGAACACCACCGACTACGCCCGCAACCGGGCTGCCGAGCTTGATCGGCTGCTCAAACTCGCGCCGGCGTACACGATGACCCCTGCCCGGGTGATCGGGATCGGCAGCGCGCAGAGCTTCAACCACACGGTCACGATCGACGCCGGTACGGCGGACGGCGTACAGGTTGACATGACCGTGCTGAACGGGAGCGGCCTGGTCGGCCGGGTGGTCCGGACGACCCAGGCGACCGCGACCGTGCTGCTGATAGGCGACCGCAACTCGACGGTCGGCGGCCGGCTGAACTCCTCGATGGCGCTCGGCTTCGTGTCCGGGCGAGGGGAGGCGGGCGGCACGCTCGACTACAAACTGGTCGACCTGAAGGCCAGGCCGAAGGTCGGGGACCGGATCGTCACCTGGGGCTCGCGGGGCAACGCGCCGTACGTGCCGGGCGTGCCGATCGGTGTGGTCACCTCGGTGACGCCGAACGAGGGAGCTCTCGGGTCCACGGCGACCGTGGAGCCGTACGTCGATCCGACCCGGATCGACACCGTGGGCGTGGTGACCGGTCCGCCGGTCCGAGGTCCGCGCACTCAACTGAAGCCACAGCCGTCTGTCACAGGAGGGAAGGGAAACTGATGTGATCGCTTTGCGTATCGGGTTGGCTGCCCTCTTCCTGATGGTGGCTGTCACTGTGCAGACGTCCGTGCTGTCGAACGTCGCGGTTGCCGGGGTCACCTGCGACCTGGTGCTGATCGTGGTCATCGCGCTGGCGTTGTCGCGTGGGCCGGAGTGGGGTGCGATCACCGGCTTTGTCGGCGGTCTGCTGCTGGACGTCGTACCGCCGGCCGATCACACGGCTGGGCGGTGGGCGCTCGCGCTTGCCCTCGCCGGGTACGTCGCCGGACTGATCCGCCGTGAGACATCGGCCGGTCCGGTCGGGCCGTTGATCGTCGCCGCGACCGTCGTCCTCGGGGCGAGCCTGTCGCTGTTCATCTACTGCGCTACCGGGTCGCTGTTGCACGACCCGTCGGTCGACTGGGGTGAGTTCGGCGTCCGGCTCGGCATCGCCGCCGGGTACGACGTGGTCGGCGCGATCGTGGTGATTCCGCTGGTCATGTGGATCATGAGCCGCCTCGTCGCGGCTCGCGAACGCCGCCGGGTGCTGCCATGAGTCTCCACCTCACGACCCCCATCGTCTTTTGCTTCACCCCTGAGTCGAGCGGGGGTGAAGTGTGAGCTTCGACGGATTTGAAGCGCCTCTCAAGGCCCGGCTGCGGTTGTTCGTGATCGGGGTGCTGGTCGTCTCGTTGTTCTGTACGTTGTTCGCGCGGCTCTGGTACATGCAGGTGATGTCCAACGAGGACTACACCCAGGCCGCGACGCAGCAGCACACGCGTCAGGTGCTGGTGCCGGCGCCCCGCGGCACGATCGTCGACGCGAAGGGCCGCACCCTGGTCGGGAACCGGGTCGCGCTGGTCATCACCGTCGACCGGTCGGTGATGGCGAAGCTGCCGGAAAACCAGCAGAACGTGGTGATCGCGCGGCTCGCGAAGGTGCTCGGCCAGAAGCCGAAGGACCTCAAGGCGCGGACCATGCTGTGCGGCGAGCCGGGCGCATCGAAACCCCCGGCGTGCTGGAACGGTACGCCGTACCAGCCGATCCCGGTGGCGAAGGACGTCAGCGCGCAGGTCGCGATCGAGGTGATGGAACGCCGGGAGGACTTCCCGGGTGTGGCCGCCGAGTCCCAGACGCTGCGCGCGTACCCGGCGCCGTTCAAGGTGAACGCCGCCCACATCCTCGGGTACCTGTCACCGATCACGACCGAGGAACTGGACGACATCGAGAAAGCCGGCGGGGACTCGGTCCCGCACCGTTCCGACCTGGTCGGCCGGGCCGGTGTCGAGCGAACCTACGACAAGCTCCTGCGTGGCGCGCCGGGCGTCAAGGACGTGATCGTCGACGCCGTCGGGTACACCACCGGCGTCGAGAAGCAGACGGCGCCGGCGCCCGGAGCGACCCTGGTGACCACGATCGACGCGCGGATCCAGGCCGCGGTCGAGGCGCAGCTGCGCAACGCGATCCTGACCGCGCGGAAGCAGTACGACAAGATCACCAAGCGCAAGTACGTCGCGGACTCGGGTGCGGCCGTGGTGATGGACACCAAGACCGGCCGGATCGTCGCGATGGCCAGCTATCCGACGTACGACCCCGGCGTCTGGGTCGGCGGCATCACCCAGCGCGAGCTGGACGCGCTGTACTCCTCGAAGTCGGGTACGCCGCTGGTTTCGCGTGCTCTGCAAGGACAGCTGGCCCCGGGGTCGACGTTCAAGCCGATCACCACCGCGGCCGCGATGGCGGCCGGCTACAGCACCAAGACCCGGCTGGACTGCTCGTCGTACTTCGAGGTCGGGAATCGCCGGTTCAAGAACTACGAGTCCGCGTCGTACGGGATGATCGGTTTCGACCAGGCGCTGTCGCTGTCGTGCGACACGTTCTTCTACCGGATCGCGTACGCGCTCTGGCTGAAGGAGGGCGGCAACTCCAGCGACGTGAACACGCGCGACCCGCTGGTGGAGATGGCGCAGAAGTTCGGCCTCGGCAAGCCGACCGGGGTCGACCTGCCCGGCGAGGTCGGCGGCCGGATCGCGGATCGCAAGTGGAAGAAGGAGTACTACGACTCCCAGAAGGACTACTACTGCAAGATCGCGGCCAACCCGCCGGCCGGGACGTCGGCGTTCCTGAAGCAGTTCTCCCGCGAGTTCTGCGCCGATGGGTACCGGTACCGCGCCGGTGACGCGGTGAACTTCGCCATCGGCCAGGGCGACACCACTGTCACCCCGTTGCAACTGGCGACGGTCTACTCGGCGCTGTCCAACGGCGGCACCCTGTACGAGCCGCGCGTCGTCCAGTCCTGGATCGGTCCGAACGGCAAGCCGCACGAGATCAAGCCGAAGCCGAGGGGCGAACTGCCGGTGTCGTCGTCGAACCTGCGCTACATCGACCGGGCGCTGATGGAGACGGTGAAGACCGGTACGGCGGCCTGGAAGTTCAACGGGTTCCCGGTCGACCAGGTGCAGGTCCGGGCCAAGACCGGTACGGCGGAGGTCTACGGCAAGCAGACCACCTCGTGGATGGCGTCGTACACCGACCGCTATGCCGTGGTGATGATGATCAGCCAGGCCGGTACGGGCTCGGGCGCCGGTGGTGAGGCGGTCCGGAAGATCTACGAGACGCTGTACAACATCAAGCCGGCGCCACCTGCCCAGCAACAGAAGCAGCCGAGGCCGTGACGGCCAGGACGGCCAGGACGGCCATGACGGCCATGACGGCCATGACGGCCTCGGACGGTCCCGTGTCGAGGTCGCGGTGATGGCGTTTCTGACCCCGATCCCGACCCGGCCGCGGATGGACCGGCGGTCGACCGTGTGGCACGTCGACTGGGTCCTCGTCCTCGGCGTACTGGCACTGTCCACGATCGGCGCGATGCTGATCTGGTCCGCGACCCACGGCCGGACCTCGCTGACCGACGGCAACGAGTACGCGTACCTGGTCCGGCACGCGCTCAACTTCGCCATCGGCTCGGTGCTCGCGATCGGTGCCGCCGTCACCGATCACCGCCGGGTCCGCATCCTCGCGCCGGTGCTGTACGCCGCCTCGATCGTCGGGCTGATCCTGGTCCTGGTGCCCGGAGTCGGTGCCGTGATCAACGGTTCGCGGTCGTGGATCCAGCTGCCGTGGCTGTCCATCCAGCCCAGTGAGTTCGCGAAGCTGGCAGTGATCGTCGGGATGGCGCTGCTGATCGCGGAGAAGGGTGAGACCGATCACCGCGAGACGGCCCGGACCGTCGACGTCGCGCAGGCCATCGCGGTCGCCGCCGTACCGGTGGTCCTGGTGATGCTGCAGCCCGACCTGGGCACGGTGATGGTGCTCGGCTCGATCGCGTTCGGGATCATCGCGGTGTCCGGCGTACCGAAGCGCTGGATGCTCGGGCTCGTCACCGCCGGCGTGGTGGTGGCCGCGCTGGCGATCAAGTTGCAGGTGCTGAAGGAGTACCAGCTGGCCCGGTTCGTCGCGTTCGCGGATCCGTCCCAGGACCCGCAGGGCATCGGCTACAACGTGAACCAGGCGCGGATCGCGATCGGCAACGGCGGGGTCTTCGGGCAGGGCTTGTTCCACGGCGGTCAGACGCAGAATGCGTTCGTTCCCGAGCAGCACACCGACTTCGTCTTCACCGTGGCGGGGGAGGAGCTCGGCCTGATCGGGGCCGGCGCGATCATCGTGCTGTTCGCGGTGGTGCTGATCCGCGGCCTGCGGATCGCGGTGAACGCCCGCGACGCCTTCGGCCGCCTGGTCGCCACCGGCATCGTCTGCTGGTTCGCGTTCCAGGCCTTCGAGAACATCGGTATGACGTTGGGCATCATGCCGGTGACCGGTCTTCCGCTGCCGTTCGTCTCGTACGGCGGCTCGTCGATGTTCGCCTGTCTCCTGGCCGTCGGCCTTCTCCAGAACATTCACCTTCGCTCCCACCGCTTCTGAAGCTCTTTTGGGCTGACCAGTCAGGTACGCTGCTGGCTGCTCGGCGACCGGTGGGCCTCTGCCCTCGAAGGTTCTGGAAGGTTCCATGACCAGGTTTGTGTCGTTCCCGCTCGCGTTGGTCACCGCCGTCAGCTTGTCTCTCACCGGCTGCGGTGGCGGCGGCAAGGACGAAGCAGCGGCTCAGTCGACCGCCGCCGCGAAGACGCCGGCACCGACCGTCACCGTCGAGACACCCGATGTAACCGACGCCCCGGCACCCACGATCAAGAGGACCTCGGCCGAGCTCGCCAGGGCGTTGCTCGAGCAGGCGGATCTGCCCGACGGCTACGAGGTGGAGAAGGACGACCCGGCCGGCGACGCGGAGAAGCCGTTCTCGTCGGCGAGCAGCAGTTGCAAGACGCTGGTCCGCTTCCTGAACGCGAACGAGGCGCCCGGTGCGAAAGCGACCACGCACCGGTCGTTCTCCGCCGGGCAGGAGGGCACGTTCATCGAGTTCGGTATCGATGCGATGGGCAACAAGGACGAGGTGGCCTATCTGCAGCACGCGTACCGGAAGGCGGTCAACGCCTGCTCGAAGGTGACGATGAAGATCGGCGAGGGTCGTTACTCGATGAAGGTCGAGGAGATCGCCGCGCCGCAGTTCGGCACCGACCCGTTCGCGTTCCGGCTGACCGTCACGTCGGGTTCGCGCCGCGGCCTCGAGTTCACCGCCGCCACCGCGGGCGTCGAGGACGTCGTCGTCTCCGTCACCCTGCTCGCCGGCCAGGAGGGTGAACTGGAAGGCGCCACCGAAGCCGCCGTCGCCAAAGCCCAACAGGTCCTCGAGAAGGGCGCGTGAAACCGAGGTCCCGGCCGGGGCCTGAGGATGTGGGCGTGATCGGCGTCACATAAGGGATTGTCACGTCAGCGCGGCCGGCTCCCGTCGTGGGGGTATGGAACAGCGATTCGATCTCAGCAAGGTGGTGCCGGCCGGCTTTCGGGCCGTGTTCGGCTTGGAGAAGTACGTGCAGGGCGCTCTGGATCACACGGTCCTGCACCTGATCAAAGTGCGCGCCTCGATGGTCAACGGGTGCGCGTTCTGCCTCGACATGCACACCACGGACGCGATGAAGGAGGGCGAGAGTGCGCAGCGCCTGTTCGGGCTGTCGGCCTGGCGTGAGTCGCCGTTCTACGACGAGCGCGAGCGGGCCGCGCTCGCTCTGACCGACGCGGTCACCGCGATCGGCGAGGACGGCGTACCCGACGAGGTCTGGGATCCGGTCGTCGAGCACTTCGGCGAGGAGGGGGCTGCGAACGTGCTCCTCGCGATTGGCACGATCAACCTGTGGAACCGTCTGACCATCACCAGCCGGAAGCAGCCGGTGCTCGCGGCTTGACCAGCACTCTGGCCGAGTTCCAGTCGGCGCGCGGCATGCTCGCCGGCCTCGCCTACCGGCTGCTCGGGAGCTGGCAGGACGCCGAGGACGTGCTGCAGGAGGCGTACGTGCGGTGGTCCGGCGTCGACCGGTCACAGGTGCTCGAGCCGCGTCGCTACCTGACCAGGGTGGTGACGCGGCTCGGCATCGACGTACTGCGAACCCGTCAGGCCAGGCGGGAGAGCTACGTCGGCGAGTGGCTGCCCGAGCCGGTGCCGTCGGACCCGTTCGCCGCGGTCGACACCTCGGACCTGTCGCTCGCCGTACTACATCTGATGGAGCGGCTCACTCCGCCGCAACGTGCGGTGTACGTCCTGCGGACGGCGTTCGTCCTCCCGTACGACGAGATCGCGGAAATCCTCGAGCGCTCTCCGGAGGATTGCCGGCAGCTGAACAATCGGGCGATCAAGGCCCTGGAGCGCGAGCGGCCGCGGTTCGAACCCACGCCGGAGGAGCAGCAGCGGTTGTTGCTGGACTTCGTCGCGGCCGCCCGGGACGGCGACCTCGCCCGGCTGGAGTCGATGCTCAAGGAGTCGGTGGTCGAGTGGAGTGATGGCGGCGGCAAGCGGCGGATCGCCCGCAGACCGGTGATCGGGCGCGAGCAGGTGGCCAAGTTCTTCAGCCGGATCTACGGCCGCAAGGAGGTCAGTGTCGTACCGCTCGACCTGGTGACCGGACCGGCGCTGGAGGTACGGGTGCCCGGGTTGCGGCACGTACTGCACCTGGAGTTCGACGGCGACCGGATCGCCGCCGTCCGGATCCAGGCGAACCCGGCCAAGCTGTCAGCGCTCGGCCTGTGATTCATCGGTCCAGGGGCATGATCGTCGTACGGCGGTGGTGCTCGAAGACCACCGAACTGCGGATGTCGGCGATCTCCTGGCGTTTGGCGAGGGAGAGCACCAGGTCGCGGAGGGCCTGGGTGTCCTTGACCGCGACGTGGGCGAGTAAGTCGGACGCGCCCGACACCATGAACATCGCCAGCGTCTCGGGCAGTCGGACGACGTAGTCCTGGAACGCGGTCGCGACCGCCATCGCCTGGGGGCGGAGCTTGATCGAGATGATCGCCTGGGTGGACCGGTCGATCGCCTTCAGGTCGACCTCGGCGTGGTACCCGCTGATCACCCCGCGGTCGCGCAACCCGCGGATCCGCTCCAGGCAGGTGGACGGCGCGATGCCGAGCTCGGCGGCCATGTCCCGGTTGGTCCGGCGCGCGTCGTTCTGCAGCATCCGCAACAGCGCCGTATCAAGTTCGTCCATGCCAGGAAGTTTGGCAGATCCGCCGAATCATGTTCGGCAGGCCGCTCGATCCGCCGGGCGGTTGACTACATTCCACTCGTGCTGACGAACAAGATGGTTGTGGTGATCGCCGCCGAGTCGCCGGTCGGCGTCGCCCTCAACACTGCCGCCCTGCTCGGCGTCGCTCTCGGCCACCACCACGAGGACGTGGTCGGCCCGGACACCGAGGACGCCTCTGGCAACCCGCACACCGGGATGTGCGCGCATCCGATTCCGGTACTGCGGGCATCGGCCGAACAACTGCACGACCTCCGCGCCCAGGCGGCCGCCCGAGACGGCGTCACCGTGCACGACATGCACCAGGTCGCCCAGCGCGCTCGCACCTATGACCAGATGTCCGCGACCTTGAGCGGCACCAAGGCCGAAGACGTCGAGTACCTGGGTCTCGGCCTGTACGGCCCCCGCCCGACCATCGACTCCCTCACCGGCGCGTTGGCGCTCTACCGCTAGATCTGCGGCCAGGAGACGAGAAGCGTCCGTAATGTGGTCTTATGCGACTCAATTACGAGGAGACCGGTCCCGCCGAGGCGCCTGTTGTGCTGCTCGGGTCCTCGCTCGGGACGACGCATGCGATGTGGGCGCCGCAGGTCGCCGTACTGGCGGAGCGGTTCCGCGTGATCGCGTTCGATCACCGTGGGCATGGGGAGTCCGAGGTGCCGCCCGGCCCGTACACGATCGACGACCTCGGCGGTGACGTGCTCGAACTGCTCGACACGCTCGGCGTCGACCAGGCGTCGTACGTCGGGATCTCCCTCGGCGGCTTGGTCGGTCTGTGGCTGGCGGAGAACGCGCCCGACCGCTTCCACCGGTTCGTGCTGATCTGCCCGCCGTGCAGCCCGGCCGACAACGCCCAGATGTGGACCGAACGCGCGGCAACGGTCCGCGGCGAAGGAACCCAGGCGATCACCGACATCACTCTGAGCCGCTGGTTCCTGCCGGAGTTCACCGATGTCGACGCGGTCCGTCAGCAGCTGCTGGACGCTCCGGACGAGGGGTACGCCGCCTGCTGCGAGGCGCTCGCCACGACGGACCTGCGCGGCAAACTCGGCGACATCACGGCCCCGGTCCTGCTCGTCACCACCGAACAGGACACCTCGGTCCCACCCGAGACCGTCATCCCGCTCGCCTCCGAGATCCCCGGCGCCCACCTCGAGATCATCGAGAACGCTGCCCATCTCGTCAGCTACTCCCACCCCGAGCTCGTCAACCCGCTCATCCTCGCCCACCTCAGCTGACACCGTCGCGCCTCCCTTGATTCTTCAAGCAATTCTTCAACGGGGGCAGGGCTTCGGAGGAAAGTTCACTGCCCGGGTGCGAAGGCTTGTGCGCGTGCGGTGATGGGAGGAAGGTGAACGCAGAGCAGCGACTTGGGGGCAGGCTGTTCGGTGGGGGAAGGCGGGCCAGGACCGTCTTCGATCGAAGGGTGGGGCTGGGGGAGACCTTTTCGGTCCGGGATCCCGGGTGATCCCGACCTGCTCGTGCGCCTCCGCTGGAAGGGGGAGAGATGCCGAGGAAGGCCAACGGGCGAGCGGACAAGCACCGCGACGACGACGACCACCGGATGCCGGGCGAGAAGGCGACCGCGAACGGCAAGCCGGCGGCGAACGGGATGCCAGGCGCCGGCGACCGCATGTCGCCAGGCGGTTCGGCCGGCGCAGGCATGAGCGGTGGAGCCGGCGGTGCGGGCATGGGTAGCGGGGCCGGCGGTGCCGGGATGAGTGGCGGAGCCGGTGGTGCCGGGATGAGCGGTGGGGCCGGCGCCGGCGGTGCGGGCATGAGCGGTGGGACCGGAGCCGGTGGTGCTGGGATGACCGGCGGTGGTCGGCCGGGTGGTGCCGGGATGAGCGGTGGTGGTCAGCCGGGTGGTGCCGGGATGAGCGGTCCGGGCACGGACGGGCGGAACGAGACCCCGAGCAGGCGGCAGTGCGGCGTGATGGACGTGCACCGCAGGCTGCTGTCCAGCTCACCCGAGTACGCCGCCGCACGGTCGGCACTGGAGAACGCGACGACGGAGTACGTGGCCCGCCAGCAACGTTTTGCCGGGATCGCGCGCATCCCCTGTGTCGTACACGTGGTCTGGAAGACCCCGGCACAGAACATCTCGCAGGCCCAGATCGACAGCCAGATCGACGTACTGAACCACGACTTCCGGGCGACCAACGCCGACCTCGGGATCGTGCCCGCGGCGTTCACCGACCTGATCGCGGACGCGCGGATCGAGTTCTACCTGGCCGCCGAGGACCCGGACGGCAATCCGACCACCGGCGTCACCCGGACCCAGACGACCGTCGACGGGTTCGGCTCCGACGACAAGGTGAAGTCGTCGGCGACCGGCGGTCACGACCCGTGGCCGACCGACAGGTACCTGAACATGTGGGTCTGCCAGCTCAGCGGCGGCCTGCTCGGGTACGCGCAGTTCCCGGGCGGCCCGGCCGAGACCGACGGCGTGGTCATCCTGCACACCGGATTCGGCACCACCGGTACGGCGGCGGCGCCGTTCGACCTGGGCCGGACCACGACCCACGAGATCGGCCACTACCTGAACCTGTACCACATCTGGGGTGACGACGGCACCGGCTGCAGCGGCAGCGACGAGGTGGGCGACACCCCGAACCAGGCCGGCCCGAACTTCGGCGTGCCGACGTTCCCGCACGTGACCTGCAACAACGGCCCGAACGGCGACCTGTTCTACGACTACATGGACTACACCGACGACCGCGGCATGGTGATGTTCACCGACGACCAGGTCGCCCGGATGGAAGCCTGCCTGGACACCGTCCGGTCCGGCCTGATCACCACCGGACCCTCGGCAGGTGCGCCGGAACCAGCCGGCTCGGTGGTGGCGTGGGGTACGAACCGGCTGGACGCGTTCGTCCTCGGCACCGATCTGGCGATGTATCACAAGTGGTGGGACGGGGCGTCCTGGGGACCGTCCGTCGGCGGTTACGAATACATGGGTGGTATCTGCATGAGTGCTCCTGAAGTCGCGTCCTGGGGACCGGACCGGCTGGACGCGTTCGTCCTCGGCACCGACCGCGCGCTGTACCACAAGTGGTGGGACGGCTCGGCCTGGGGACCGTCGGTCGCCGGGTACGAGTACCTGGGCGGCGTCTGCATGAGCCCGCCGCGGCTGGCCAGTTGGGGACCGAACCGGCTGGACGCGTTCGTCCTCGGCACCGACCGCGCGCTGTACCACAAGTGGTGGGACGGCTCCGCCTGGGGACCATCGGTCGACGGCTACGAATATCTCGGCGGTATCTGCATGAGCCCGCCGGAAGTCGTTGCCTGGGGCAGCGATCGGCTGGACGTGTTCGTGCTCGGCACCGACAACGCGGTCTACCACAAGTGGTGGGACGGCCAGGCCTGGGGACCGTCGGCCGACGGGTACGAGTACCTCGGCGGGGTCTGCGCCTCTCCGCCGCGAGTCGTGGCCTGGGGTGAGAACCGGCTGGACCTGTTCGTCATCGGCACCGACTCGGCGCTCTACCACAAGTGGTGGGACGGCTCGACCTGGTCGGGCTGGGAGTACATGGGCGGAATCTGTACGACGGCGCCGACGGTCGTCTCGTGGGACGCCGACCGGCTGGACGTGTTCGTCCTCGGCACGGATTCCGCGCTCTACCACAAGTGGTGGGACGGGTCCGCCTGGGGACCGTCGGTCACCGGCTGGGAGTACCTGGGCGGGATCTGCACCGACGAGCCGCGGGTCGTCTCGTGGGGCCCGAACCGCCTCGACGTGTTCGTCACCGGCACCGACAAGCAGCTCTACCACAAGTGGTGGGACGGGGCGGCCTGGGGACCGTCGGTCACCGGGTACGAACCGCTCGGCGGCATCGTCAGCGACTTCAAGGTGACCATCCCGGAGAAGCTGCCCGAGACGGTGCCAGGGGCAACGATGGAACAGGTGGTGCTGAGCTGACTCCGCCCACGCCGGGCCGGTGGACGCATTCCTTCGAGGAGGACCACGACGGCATCAGCGTCTACCGCCGGGACGACTTCGCCTTCCCGCCGGCCCGGGGCCGGCGGGGGGTGGAGTTCCGCCCGGACGGCACCTGGGTGGACTGGGCGATCGGCCGCAGTGACGCGCCCGAGGCCCGCCCGGCCGGCCGGTGGGACCCCGCCGGCCGGCTCACCGGGGACGCCGGCGTCGCCGGCCGCATCGTCACGGCCGAGCCCGACCGCCTCGAAATCCTTTGGACCTAACTCGAAACCACCTGGACTGACATGACCACGACACCTGTGCGCTACCTCGTCGTACCGACTGCCGAGGCGGGCGGTGGGGCGCGGTCGGCGCGGTTCGGTGACAGGACACTTCTCTGGGTGCCGGCTGATCAGCGCCTCGGCCGGGCCTCCCGGACCGCACCCGGCCTGCTGCTCGTCACGCAGGTCGGCCGGAGTTTCCAGGACGACTTTCCCGACGTCACGCCGCTGCTCGACCGCGGCCGCCACCTCGTGATCTCGTCCGCCGACAAACCCCGCAGGCGATCCAGCCACAGCTGGCGAGTCGAGCCGCTGCGCTCCGGCACGACGGTCGTCGACGTACCGTCACCATCACCGGCGAGGGTGGATCCGGCCGTCGCGGATCTGGTCGGCGCGTTGTCGCCGTCGTCGTACCAGGACGACGTGACCTGGTTCGCGAGTCTGCCGACGCGGCACTCGCTCAGTCCGTCGTTCACCACCGCGACGGACTTCGCCGCCGCCCGGATGGTTGCCCTCGGCTACGGAGTCACGCGGACGACGGTCGCGGTCGGCAGCGGGACGTCGGAGAACCTGATCGGCGACCGGCCGGGCACCGGTGGCGGCGGAGTCGTGCTGATCACCGCGCACCTGGACTCGGTCAACCACGCCGGTGGACCCGCGGCGAACGCTCCCGGGGCTGACGACAACGGGAGTGGCGCGGCCGGCGTGCTCGAACTCGGACGGCTGTTGGCGGCCCGGTCGTGGCGGCACGACGTACGGCTGATCCTGTTCGGTGGCGAGGAGCAGGGATTGTTCGGCAGCAAGCAGTACGTCGCCTCGCTGCCGCCGGCCGAGCGGGCCCGAATTCGCGCCGTGCTCAACATGGACATGGTCGCCGGCCGGAACACCGCCGTACCGACCGTCCTGCTGGAGGGTGCACAGGTGTCGTCGGGGCAACTGGCCGATCTGGCGACGGCGGCCGCGACGTACACCGGGCTGAAGGTGGAGACCTCGCTGAACCCGTTCGCGAGTGACCACGTGCCGTTCATCAACGCCGCAATCCCGGCCATCCTGACGATCGAGGGCGCGGACAGCGCGAACGGGCACATCCACACCGCGACCGACACGCTGAACTTCCTGGACTGGGGACTGGCCGCCGAGATCCTGCGGATGAACGTGGCGGCGCTGGCCGGCTGGCTCGAGCCGGCCACATCGGTCACCCGGCCCAGACCGGCCGGGTCGGTGGTGGCCTGGGGTCCTGGCCGGCTCGACGTGTTCGCGGTCGGGACGGATTCCGCCCTGCACCACAAGGCGTACGACGGGACCTGGAAGGACTTCGAGTCACTCGGAGGCGTTGTTCTCAGCTGACCGCGTGGGAGCGCCGCGGCCGACCTGGTTCTGGGCAATGCTGACCAGCTCTTGCTCAACGAGCTGCCTCGTTCGGCATCGACGGACGTAACTGACTGACCTATCCTGGTTGCTCTCTGTAAGTTTCTCACCGCCCCAGAGAGGAACCACATGAAGAAACTTGTCGGCACCGCACTGACCACCGCTGCCATCGCCGCCGGCCTGGCTGTGGGAACACCGGCTCAGGCCTCGACGACCGGCGCCCAGGCCTGTGACCTCGTGACGGCGAAGAGCGTCGGCTACAGCGCGCTGATGCTGTACGTCGCCGTCGGCCTGGAAGGCTGCTCGAACAGCGTCACCGAGGTCCGGGTCGAACTTCAGAAGGGCCCGAGCGCCTCAGGTCCGGTCACCACGGTCGCCGAGACGTACGCGTACTCCGGAGGCGGCGCCTGGTTCGACGAGGGCACCGGCTGCGGCTACTACATCGGCGTGGCCCACTGGCAGGACCAGACCGAGACGACTCCGACCCCGGCGTACTACTGCAACTGACCGGCTCCCGGCCTGGATCAGACGACGGACAGCGGGAGGAGTTTCTTCCCGGTGGGGCCGATCTGGATCTCGGTGCCCATCTGCGGGCAGACGCCGCAGTCGAAGCACGGGGTCCAGCGGCAGTCCTCGACCTCGATCGCGCCGTCCGGCTCGAGGGCGTCCTGCCAGTCCTCCCACAACCAGTCGCGGTCCAGGCCGGAGTCCAGGTGGTCCCACGGCAGGACTTCGGCGTACTCGCGCTCGCGGGTGGTGTACCAGGCCAGGTCCACCGGCTCGTCGGCCAGCGCCTTCTCGGTCGCCTCGACCCACCGGTCGTAGGAGAAGTGCTCGCTCCAGCCGTCGAACCGGCCGCCGTCGCGCCACACCTGCTCGATCACCCGGCCGACCCGGCGGTCGCCGCGGGACAGCAGGCCCTCGATGATGCCGGGCTTGCCGTCGTGGTACCGGAAGCCGATCGCCTTGGCGTAGTTCTTGTCCGACCGGATCGCGGCCGCCAGTTTCGACAGCCGGGCGTCGGTCTCCTCGGCGCCGAGCTGGGCGGCCCACTGGAACGGCGTGTGCGGCTTCGGCACGAACCCGCCGATCGACACCGTGCAGCGGATGTCCCGCCGGCCGGACGCCTCGCGACCGGTCGCGATCACCTTCTTCGCCAGGTCCGCGATCGCCAGCACGTCCTCGTCGGTCTCGGTCGGCAGACCGCACATGAAGTACAGCTTCACCTGCCGCCAGCCGTGGCTGTACGCCGCCGCGACGGTCCGGATCAGGTCCTCCTCGGTGACCATCTTGTTGATCACCTTGCGCATCCGGTCCGACCCGCCCTCGGGAGCGAAGGTCAGGCCGCTGCGCCGGCCGTTGCGGGAGAACTCGTTGGCCAGCGTGATGTTGAACGCGTCGACCCGTGTGGACGGCAAGGACAGCGACACGTTGCTGCCCTCGTACCGGTCGCCCAGGCCCTTGGCCACCTCGGCGATCTCGCTGTGGTCGGCCGAGGAGAGGCTGAGCAGCCCGACCTCCTCGAACCCGGACTGCTTCAGCCCGTTCTCGACCATGTTGCCGATCGTGGTGATGCTGCGCTCGCGCACCGGCCGGGTGATCATGCCCGCCTGGCAGAACCGGCAGCCGCGGGTGCAGCCGCGGAAGATCTCCACCGAGTACCGCTCGTGCACGGTCTCGGCGAGCGGGACCAGCGGCTTCTTCGGGTACGGCCAGGCGTCGAGGTCCATCACCGTGTGCTTGGCGGTCCGCCACGGGACGCCGGGACGGTTCGGGGCGACCCGCTTGATCCGGCCGTCCGGGAGGTACTCGACGGTGTAGAACTTCGGGATGTAGACCCCACCGGAGGCGGCCAGCCGCATCAGCACCTCGTCGCGCCCGCCCGGGCGGCCCTCGTCCTTCCACTCCCGGATCACGTCCGAGATGGCCAGCACGATCTCCTCGCCGTCACCGAGGACGGCGGCGTCGATGAAGTCGGCGATCGGCTCCGGGTTGAACGCGGCGTGCCCGCCGGCCAGCACGATCGGGTCCTCGTCGGTCCGGTCGACGGCGTACAGCGGGATGCCGGCCAGGTCGAGCGCGGTCAGCATGTTGGTGTAGCCGAGTTCGGTGGAGAACGACAGCCCGAACACGTCGAACGCCCGCACCGGCCGGTGGCTGTCCAGCGTGAACTGCGGGATGGGTCCCAGCGCATCACCTTCGCGCATGACCTTTTCCATGTCCGGCCAGACGGAGTACGTCCGCTCGGCCAGGATGTGGTCGCGCTCGTTCAGCACCTCGTAGAGGATCTGGACGCCCTGGTTCGGCAGCCCGACCTCGTACGCGTCCGGGTACATGAGCGCCCACCGGACACTCACCGAGTCCCAGTCCTTGCTGACCGAGTTCAGCTCACCACCGACGTACTGGATCGGCTTCTGCACCTGCGGCAGCACGGCCTCCAGGCGCGGGAACAGCGATTCGACAGTCATCCCAAACTTCCGGTCAGCGGATCAGAGCGCCTACCAGGTTAACGCCGCGTACGCCGTACACCGGAATCGACGGGGGCAGCTGAACGGGTCAGTGGTGCGGGCGCAGGGCGCGGTTGGCGGCCGGTTCGGCGATCTGGGCGCGGAACGGGTGGGCCGGGTAGACGCCGAGGAGGCGGACCTCGACCGAGAAGAAGGCGAGCTCCTCCAGGGCGAGCGCGACGTTCGGCTCGTCCGGGTGGCCCTCGATGTCGGCGTAGAACTGGGTGGCGAAGAACATGCCGCCGAGCTGGTACGACTCCAGCTTGGTCATGTTCACGCCGTTGGTGGCGAAGCCGCCGAGCGCCTTGTACAGCGCGGCCGGCACGTTGCGGACGCGGTACACGAAGCTGGTGATGACCGGGCCGGAACCGACCGGCGGGACGTCCGGCTCGCGGGACAGCACCAGGAACCGGGTGGTGTTGTGGTGCTCGTCCTCGACGTCATTGGCCAGCGTCTGCAGTCCGTAGAGGTCGGCGGCGGCGCGCGGCGACAGTGCCGCAACGGTCGGGTCACCCAGTTCGGCCACCTCGCGGGCGGAGCCGGCCGTGTCGTCGGCCACGACGGTCGACCAGCCGTGCTCGCGGATGATCTTGCGGCACTGCCCGAGGGCGTGCACGTGGCTGCGGACGGTCCGGATCCGGTCGATCGACGTACCGGGGATCGCCAGCAGCTGGAAGTGGATCGGCAGGAAGTACTCGCCGACGATGTGCAGCCCGGACTCCGGCAGCAGGTGGTGGATGTCGGCCACCC
Organism: Kribbella swartbergensis; assembly: GCF_054784135.1. Classification (NCBI taxonomy): domain Bacteria; kingdom Bacillati; phylum Actinomycetota; class Actinomycetes; order Propionibacteriales; family Kribbellaceae; genus Kribbella; species Kribbella swartbergensis. The sequence continues at coordinate 773,515 of NZ_BAAGPM010000022.1, read as the reverse complement.
GGCCGGCGATCGAGTTGTCCACCGGGATCATCGCCAGCCCGGCCCGGCCGCTGTTCACCGCCTCGAGGGCGTCCTCGAACGTCGTACAGGGCAGCTGCTCGCGGTCCGGGTACATGTCGGTGCACGCCATCGCCGAGTTGGCGCCTGGCTCACCCTGGTAAGCGATCGGTCGGTCCACGGTCTCCCAGCGTAGACCCCGTCCGTCTCGGCAAACGGATCAGGTGTCCGTCTTGCGGACCTTCTTCGGCGCGCCGGTGACCGCGCGGCCCTCGAGCTGCTTGGCCTTGGTGGCGTACATGTCGATGTACTCCTGGCCGGACAGCTCCATGATCTTGTACATGATCTCGTCGGTGACGGCGCGCAGGATCAGCCGGTCGCCCTCCATTCCCTCGTACCGGGAGAAGTCCAGCGGCTCGCCGAACTTGACCGTCGGGGAGGCGAACGAGGCGACGACCTTGCCGGGCGGTGCGACCTTGTCGGTGCCGATCACCCCGCACGGGATGACCGGGACCTTGGCCTCCAGCGCGAGCCGGGCAACGCCGGTGCGGCCCTTGTACAGCCGGCCGTCGTGCGACCGGGTGCCCTCGGGGTAGATGCCGAACAGTTCGCCGCGCTCCAGCACCTTCATCCCGGCCCGCATCGCCCCCTCGGACGCCGAGCCGCCGGACCGGTCGATCGGCACCTGGCCGGTGCCCTTGAAGAAGCCGCGCTGGAACCGGCCCTTGATCCCGGCGCCGGTGAAGTAGTCGGACTTCGCCACGAAGGTCACCCGGCGGCGCAGGACCAGCGGCATGAAGATCCAGTCGGCGTACGACAGGTGGTTGCTGGCGATGATCGCCGGGCCGTGCTCGGGGACGTTCTCGGCACCGATCACATTCGGCCGGAAGATGCGCTTGACCGGCGGGCCGATCAGGACGTGCTTCAGCAGCCAGTAGATGCCCTTGCCGTCGCCGTCACCGGCCCCGTCCACCGTGCTGTCCACCGGAGGGACCTGGCCCGGCTCGGGCCGTGGCGACTGCGCCGGTTGCGTCATCGATGTCCTTTCCTCACTGTTTCCCCGGATGCTCATGATGCCGCACGACGGCCCGGCTTGGCGTACAAGTCGCCGCGCGGGAACTCCTGACACGACCCGGCGAACCTTCGTAAGCTGCTCACCGCAGGCGTCCCACGACGCTGCCGGGGCCGGGGAGGGCATTGTGAGGACCAGACGACTGACGGCAGTGTTCGGGGTGGTGGCGACGGTGTTCGCCGGCCTTCCGGTCGCGGCCGGAGCCAGTGCGACGGACGCCACGGCGAAGGTGGTCCCGCTCCAGGTCACCGGGCCGGCGGAGTCCCGGTTCAACCTGGTGGTGATGGGCGACGGGTACACCGAGGCCGAGTTGCCCAAGTTTCGCGAACAGGTCGACAAGCACCTGAACGTGCTCTGGAGCATCGAGCCGTTCAAGTCGTACCGGAACTACCTCAACGTCTACGCGGTCGAGATCCCGTCCCCGGACAGCGGCGTCGACTGCGACCCCGGACTCACCTCGCCCAAGGTCGACACCCCGCTGCAGATGGGGTTCTGGGGTGGCTGCAACCCGAACAGTGTTCAGCGCCTGCTCACCGTCAGCGCAACCGCGGCCGCCCGGTACGCCGATCTGGTCGCCGGCGCCACGTCGGCCAACCGCCAGATCCTTGCCATCGGCAACAGTGACACCTACGGCGGCGCAGGGGGAACCTACGCGACGGCCTCCGGCGGCAACGCGTTGTCCGCCCTGATCACCCCGCACGAGCTCGGCCACTCACTCGGCGGGCTGCAGGACGAGTACGACTACTACGCCCGCGGCGACCGCGGAGCGCCGTACCAGGGACCCGAACCCTCCTCGATCCATCACACATTGCTGACCGAGGAGCAGATGCGCGACCAGCAGAAGAAGTGGTTCCGCTGGCTCGGTGAGCCGTCCGAGTCCGGCGGCACGATCGGGCGCTACGAAGGCGGCATGTACGCCGGCTCCGGGGTCTGGCGGCCGAGTCGGCACTCGATGATGAAGACGCTCGGCTACTACTTCGACCAGGTCTCGCGGGAGCGGATGACCCAGCGGATCTCGTCCCGGGCTTCGCTGTTCCAGGGCAGCACTCCGGTCGGCGAGGTCGCGGCCGACCAGGTTGTCTGGCTGCAGACCCTGCACCCGGTCAGCCACGAACTCGACGTGACCTGGACGTTGGACGGTACGGCGCTGTCGACCGCCAACAGCCGTGCCGTCGACCTGTCGACCCTCGACCTGGCGCCCGGTCTCCACACCCTGACCGCCAGGATCGTCGACCCGACCCCTTTCATCCGCGATCCCGCCGTACGGCCGACCGCTACTCGCTCGTGGACCGTCGACACCGCACGCACCGCCCAGCCGTCGAGTGCTCCGGTGAGGTTCACCGCCTCCACGTCGACCCAGCACCCGGTGAGCGCCGACGAGGTGGTGTACGCCGAGACGACCCAGTCCGACGTGTCGCAGCCGCCGATCGAGTGGCGAGTCGACGGGAAACCGGTCGCCAACCCGGGCAACGACCGGGACTTCGATCTCGAGCCGTTGAAGCTGACCGGGCGGCACACGCTGACCGCCACAATGGGTGGCCAGACGCTGACCTGGTCCGTCGACGGGGTCGAGCCGGTGGTGACCTTGACGATGTCGAAACCGCTGCTGACGGTGAACAAGCCGACCGGCCCGGAGTACATCTACAACGACGCGTTCACCATGGGCCTGACGGCGACCGACGACAGCGCCGGGTACGTCGTTCCGGAGTTCAGGGTCAACGGGGACGGTTGGTACAACTACTACGGCTGGCCGACCGACGCGTCCGCGCCGTTCCGGTTCACCGCCGAGGGGACCGAGATCGACCAGCTCGTCTACGGCAAGCTCGGCGTGCCGCGGGTGGTGCCGTGGGACGACGTACCGTCCGGGTACGGGCGGCACCTGGTCGAGTACCGCGCCATCGATGCCTCCGGCAACATCGGCACCCCGGGCCGGTTCGCGGTCACCCTGTTGCGCCCCGCGCCGGCGTGTACGACGACGGTGACCGGGGTGCGGAACGGTCCGCTGTACGTGCGCTCCGGGGTCACCTGCCTGGCCGGCGCCACCGTTTCGGGCCCGGTGCTGATCGGCGCGGGCGCATCCGTGGTCGCCACCGACAGCCGGGTCGTCGGTCCGGTCCGCGCGGACGGCGCGGCCGATCTCCACCTGCTGCGGAGCCGGATCGAGGGCCCGGTGACCGTGGACGGGGTGGCCCGGAGCGTGGTCGTGGTCGGGACCTCGGTCGACGGCCCCCTGGCCGTGACAAGGTCGCGTACGACGGAACCCGCCGTACTGGCCGGCAACACGGTCGACGGTCCGCTGAGTTGCTCAGGCAACACGCCGGCCCCGGTGAACCTCCAGGCACCGAACCACGTGTCCGGACCGCGGTCCGGACAGTGCTCGGCCCTCTGAACGGAGTGAGATGGACGGTTTGCGTGTGGCGGTCCTCATCCTGGCGACGATGACGACCGGGATGATGGCCGGGGTGTACGCGATCTACGCGAACGCGTTCATGCCGGGGCTGGCGAAGGCCGACGACAGGACCTTCGTCGGAGCGTTCCAGGCGGTCGACCGAGCCATCGTCAACCCGCTGTTCCTCGGGCTCGGGTTCCTCGGCTCGCTGGTGTTCACGCTGGCCGCCGGGCTGCTCAGTCTGCAGGAGGACGCACTCCCGTGGATCACCGCCGCGTTCCTGCTCAACCTGGTGACGGTCGTCATCACGATCGCGGTGAACGTCCCGTTGAACGACGCGCTGAAGGCGGCCGGCGACCCCGCCACCATCGACGTCGCCCAGGCCCGTGCCGCCTTCGACGAGGCCCGCTGGCGGACCTTCAACGGGATCCGCGTCGTTCTCGACACGGCGGCCTTCGGCCTGCTGGCGTGGTCCCTCTACCTCACCGGCAAGTCCGTCGCCCAGCCGTAGCCCGTGCGGCAACCGCTTGCCACGGGTGAGCCTGACACAATGCCGCTGTGGCACCTGTTCAAGCTCCGCCGTCGCAGCAACTTCCCGCCGTGCAGAAACTGCGGGTCCGGTTCGCCAAGCGGGGGCGGCTGCGATTCACCTCACACCGGGACTTCCAGCGGGCGTTCGAGCGCGCCGTCCGCCGGGCCGGCCTGCCGGTCGCGTTCTCGCACGGCTTCAGCCCGCACCCGAAGATCTCGTACGCCGGTGCCGCGCCGACCGGGGCCGCCTCCGAAGCCGAGTACTTGGAGATTTCGCTCACACAGGAGCGGGACCCCGGCGAGGTCCGGGCCGCGCTGGACGAGGCGCTCCCGCCGGGCCTGGACGTCCTCGAGGTGGTCGTCGCCGGGCCCGGGGCGCTGGCCGACCGGCTGGAGGCGAGCGAGTGGCAGATCGCGTTGCCAGGCGTCGATGCCGCCGCCGCGTCCGCGGCGGTGGAGGCCTTCCTCGCCCGGGACGAGATTCTGGTCGAACGCATGACCAAACGGGGCCTTCGCTCGTTCGATTGCCGGGGCGCCGTTCTCCGACTCACCGTCGCGAGTGAACCGGCGTCGGTTGAGACGTGTGCGATACTGCAAGTGGTGTTACGGCACGGAACCCCGGCCGTGAGACCCGACGACGTTCTCGCCGGCGTGCTCGACGTAGCGACGCTCCCGGTGACGGGCCCGGCTCTTCTGACCAGGCTCGCCCAGGGCCCGCTCATCGCGGCCTCCGGCACGGTGGACGACCCGCTCGCTCGTGACCGCGACGCCACCCAGGCGACCGCGACCGGCCAGGCGGACGACCACCAGACGCATTCAGCGGAGGGCGACGCCGCCGCTCCCTCCGGGCCCTGAGCACGGGCGGAGCGGATCCAGCAGGCTTCCGCCGGTCCGGCACCAACGTTGCGCCGGACGGCGAACCGTGACCGCCTTGTGGCTGCGTCCGGACCCGTGACAGGGGTCGCAGGATGCGCCGGAGGGCTTGAGGAGACCGCACCGCATGCTCGACAACGAGCCGACCACCGAAGCAGCCGAAACGGCTGACACCGCCCAGCAGCAGCCCACCGCCCGCAAGACCGCGAAGAAGGCCGCTGCCAAGAAGACGACCACCGCGCGCAAGCGGACGACCAAGAAGGCCGCCGTGGCCGAGGAGGTCCCCACCCAGTCCGACGGCGAGTCCGCCGACCCGGCCCCGGCGAAGAAGACCGCCGCGAAGAAGGCTGCCGCCAAGAAGACCACGGCCAAGAAGGCCGCCGCGACCAAGACCGCGGCGAAGAAGACCCCGTCCAAGCGGGCCGCGAAGAAGACCGACGCGCAGGACGCGTTCCCGGAGCTCACCGAGGACGGGACCGACGCCGCGGAGACCGCTCGGCGGACCTCCGCGGAGACGGCCACCGCCGACGCCGGCCCGGTCGTCGAGAGCGCCCCGGCGCCGGCGAAGAAGACCACCCGCAAGCGCACCGCAAAGAAGGCGGCCGCCCGGCAGCAGGAGAACCTGCTCACCGAGGAGTCGCCGGTGACCGACGGTCCGGTCGCGGACGCCGAGGCCACTGACGAGGTGTCCGCCGCGCAGGCTGAGACCGGCTCCCGCAGTCGGCGCACCCGCTCCCGCGGTCGTGCCACGGAGGCGTCGACCGGTGACTCACCGGCGTCGGCAGACCGTGCCGACGGCGTCATTCAGGCGGGTGACGGCGCCGCACCGGCCACCGACGCGACTGTCCAGACCGACGACGTGACGCCCCAGCGGCGTACCAGGCGTCGTGCCCCGGCCGCCGCCCCGGTGTTGTTCCAGGCGCCGGTCGAGGTGCCGACCCAGGCTCCCGCGCAGGCCGCGGCGACAAGCCCGGTCGAGGCGACGCCGGTGACCGGCGAGACGCCTGCCGAGCCGGCGGGCGACGAGCAGCCCACGACGACGCGCCGCCGGCGGAACCGCCGGACCAAGGACGCCGAGGAGGTCGCGGCCGAGCGTGCCGAGCCGGTGCTCGAGGCCGCTCAGGCCGTCGCCGAGACCACCGAGGACACCTCGGAGTCCGGGGCGGCCCAGTCCGAGGACGACGAGGACAGCGGGGAGGGCGGCCGCCGTCGCCGCCGTCGCCGCGGTGGCCGTCGCCGCCGCAAGTCCGGTGACGCCGACGGCGCCGACGACACCGCCGACGAGCAGGACGACGACGAGAACGACGACCAGGACGGCGAGTCCGGCTCCGACGACGAGCAGGACGGCGCCGACACCGACGAGGAGTCGGAGACCTCGGGCAGTTCGACCCGGCGTCGCCGTCGCCGTCGCCGCCGCAAGGGCGAGGAGCCGGTCGCGTCGCCGGACGACCCGGACGAGACCGTCGTCCGCGTCCGCGAACCGCGCAGCAAGAACACCGCCAACGAGATCACCGCGGTCGAGGGCTCGACCCGGCTGGAGGCGAAGAAGCAGCGCCGCCGCGAGGGCCGGGCGGCCGGCCGCCGCCGGGCGCCGATCGTCACCGAGGCCGAGTTCCTGGCCCGGCGCGAGTCGGTCGAGCGGACCATGGTGATCCGGTCCCGCGAGGACCTGACCCAGATCGCGGTGTCCGAGGACAACGTCCTGGTCGAGCACTACGTCGCCCAGGCGGAGCAGACCTCGCTGATCGGCAACGTGTACCTCGGCCGGGTGCAGAACGTGCTGCCCAGCATGGAGGCCGCCTTCATCGACATCGGCAAGGGCCGCAACGCCGTCCTGTACGCCGGTGAGGTCGACTGGGCCACCCTGGGCGGGGCCAACGGGCCGCGCAAGATCGAGTCGGTGCTGAAGTCCGGCCAGTCGGTGCTGGTCCAGGTGACCAAGGACCCGATCGGCCACAAGGGCGCCCGGCTGACCAACCAGATCAGCCTGCCCGGCCGGTACGTCGTCTACGTCCCGCGCGGCGGCAACGGCGGCATCAGCCGCAAGCTGCCCGACACCGAGCGGAGCCGGCTGAAGACGATCCTCAAGGACATCGTCCCCGACGAGGCCGGCGTGATCGTCCGGACCGCGGCCGAGGGCGCCTCGGAGGAGGAGCTGACCGCCGACGTCAGCCGGCTGCAGTCGGCCTGGGACGACATCGAGAAGAAGTCGAAGAACGGCCAGGCCCCGCAGCTGCTGTACGGCGAGCCGGACCTGCTGATCCGGGTCGTCCGGGACCTGTTCACCGAGGACTTCGCCAAGCTGGTCATCTCCGGCGACCGGGCGTACGACCAGGTCCGCGACTACGTCGCGGGCGTCGCGCCGCACCTTGCCGACCGGGTCGAGAAGTGGACGGGTGACGGCGACGTCTTCGCGAGCTACCGGATCGACGAGCAGATCAAGAAGGCGCTGGACCGCAAGGTCTGGCTGCCGTCGGGCGGTTCGCTGATCATCGACCGGACCGAGGCGATGACGGTCGTCGACGTCAACACCGGCAAGTTCACCGGCTCCGGCGGCAACCTCGAGGAGACCGTCACCAAGAACAACCTGGAGGCGGCCGAGGAGATCGTCCGGCAGCTGCGGCTCCGCGACATCGGCGGCATCATCGTGATCGACTTCATCGACATGGTGCTGGAGTCGAACCGCGACCTGGTGCTGCGCCGCCTGGTCGAGTGCCTGGGCCGGGACCGGACCAAGCACCAGGTGGCCGAGGTCACCTCGCTCGGCCTGGTCCAGATGACCCGGAAGCGGATCGGCACCGGCCTCCTCGAGGCGTTCAGCGAGAACTGCGACCACTGCGGCGGCCGCGGCCTGATCCTGCACGACGAGCCGAAGGAGTCGCGCCGGCGCGACAGCCGCAACGGCCACGACCACAAGCAGGCCGCACCGGCCGACGAAGGGCCCAAGAAGAGCTCCCGCCGGCGCCGGGGCCGTGGTCGCGGCGAGGACGAGCAGCCCGAGCCGGAGAGCCCGCAGCACAGCGGCGACGCCGCCCAGCGGCTGGCCCAGATCGCCGCCGCCTCGGCGAAGAAGGCCGACGAGCACGGCAGCGACGAGTCCGACGAGCAGGTGACCCCGGTCACGGACGCCGAGGTGTCCGGTACGCCGGAGCCGACCGGCTACCCGGTGACCGCCGACGCCGAGGCGCAGGTGAGCCCCGAGGCCACCGGCTTCCCGGAGCCCGTGGACGCGGCGACGACGACCGTGGCCGAGTCGACCACCACCGACGCGGCCGAGCCGGAGCTGAACGGGGCCGCCAAGACCGGCGGCACCAGGCGGCGGCGGACCAGCCGAGGCCGGGGCAAGTCGTCCCGGAACGAAGCGCAGGGCAACGACCAGGCCCAGAACGACGAGGGGACCGGTGCGGCGGCCGACGCCGAGCTGGTCACCACCGGCCACTGACCCGGTTTGACCCTGCTGTGACGCGACCCGTAAACTTGAGCGTCGGCGCGCGTTCCGCGTGCCATGTTTGTGTGGGCCGCTAGCAGGTCTGTGCAGGCCCCCGTAAGAACTTCCGAACCAGCAGAGAGTGAGATCCACGGTGTACGCGATCGTGCGCAGTGGCGGCACCCAGCAGAAGGTCGCCGTCGGCGATGTCATCGAGATCGACAGCCTGACGGACCAGGTCGGCGACACGGTTTCGCTGCCCGCAGTCCTCGTCGTCGATGGCGACACCGTGACGACCGACGCCGCCGCGCTGGCCAATGTGGCTGTGTCGGCCGAGGTTCTGGGCCGCACCAAGGGCCCGAAGATCAACATCCTCAAGTACAAGAACAAGACCGGTTACCGTAAGCGCCAGGGGCACCGTCAGCACTACACCCAGGTCAAGGTCACCGCGATCGACGCTAAGAAGAAGTGAGCTGATCTGAGATGGCACACAAAAAGGGAGCGGCGTCGACCCGTAACGGTCGCGACTCCAACGCGCAGCGGCTCGGCGTGAAGCGGTACGGCGGCCAGCTGGTCAACGCCGGCGAGATCATCGTCCGGCAGCGTGGCACCCACTTCCACCCGGGCAACCTGGTCGGCCGTGGCGGCGACGACACCCTGTTCGCCCTGGCCGAGGGCACGGTGGAGTTCGGCACCCGGCGCGGTCGCCGCGTCGTCAACATCGTCCCGGCCCCGGCGGAGTAACACCGCCACCCGGACGTATTTCAAAGCTCTGAGAAGGGCGGGTCGCGGAATACCGCGCACCCGCCCTTCGGCTATGTAGGACAAGACAAGAACCACCCTCACTCCGCTCGGCGCGGGCGAGGTGAATCCCGACAGGAAGTAGAACCGATGGCGATCCCCAGCTTTGTCGACCGGGTCACGGTGCATGTCACCGCCGGCCGCGGCGGAAACGGCTGCGCCTCGGTGCACCGGGAGAAGTTCAAGCCGCTCGGCGGCCCGGACGGCGGCAACGGCGGTGACGGCGGCAGTGTGATCCTGCGCGTCGACCCCGACGTGACCACCCTGGTCGACTACCACCGGTCCAGTCACCGCACCGCGACGAACGGTGCCCAGGGCAAGGGTGACCACCAGGCCGGCAGCAACGGCGCCGACGTCGTGCTGCCGGTTCCCGACGGCACGGTCGTCAGTACGCCGGACGGCGAAGTCCTCGCCGATCTCGTCGGGACCGGCGCGGAGTTCGTCGCGGCCCGGGGCGGCAAGGGCGGTCTCGGGAACGCGGCGCTGGCCAGCAACAGCCGGAAGGCGCCCGGCTTCGCGCTGCTCGGTGAGGACGGCGAGGAGCGCACCCTCGTCCTCGAGCTCAAGGTGGTCGCCGACATCGGCCTGGTCGGCTTCCCGAGTGCGGGCAAGTCGTCGCTGGTCGCCTCGATCAGCCGCGCCCGCCCGAAGATCGCCGACTACCCGTTCACCACCTTGATCCCGAACCTCGGCGTTGTCGTTGCCGGTGACACCACGTTCACCGTGGCCGACGTACCGGGCCTGATCGAGGGGGCAAGCGAGGGGCGTGGGCTCGGGCACGACTTCCTGCGGCACGTCGAGCGCTGCGCCGCGCTGGTGCACGTGATCGACTGCGCGACGTTCGAGCCGGGCCGCGACCCGCTCAGTGACCTGGACACGATCGAGGCCGAGTTGCGGGCGCACGGCGGGCTCGAGGACCGGCCGCGACTCGTTGCCCTGAACAAGATCGACGTACCGGACGCCCGGGAGATCGCCGCGATGGTGCAGGCCGAGTTGGAGGAGCGCGGGCTGCGGGTGTTCCCGATCTCGACCGCGAGCCACGAGGGCCTGGAGGCGCTGAAGTTCGCGATGGCCGAGCTGGTCGCGCGGCGACGGGCCGAGGCGGAGAAGCCCGACACCACGCGGATCGTGATCCGGCCGCAGGTGCAGGGTGGCCCCGAGTTCAAGGTGAAGAAGCTGCCGGACGACGGCGGCTGGCTGGTGCAGGGTGAGAAGCCCGAGCGCTGGGTGAAGCAGACCGACTTCGCGAACGCGGAGGCAACCGGCTACCTGGCCGACCGGCTGAACCGGCTCGGTGTCGAGGAGGAGCTGCTCAAGCAGGGTGCGATGGCGGGCGACGCGGTCGTGATCGGCGACGGGCCCAACGCGATCGTGTTCGACTTCGCGCCCGAGGTCCAGGCCGGAGCGGAGATCCTGGCCCGGCGCGGTGAGGACCACCGGCTGGAGGAGGTCCGGCCGGCCGCTCAGCGGCGCCGGCTGAAGGACTCCGAGTACCACGCCCAGCGGGCATCGACGGACCGGTCGGAGTACGGTCAGGGCTGGGTCGAGGACGAGGTGGACCTGTCCCCGGCCGAGGCGAAGAGGGCGGCAGAGAAGGCGGAGAAGCTGGCGCGCAAGGAGGCGCGGGAGCTCGAAGCGCAGGATCTCGACCAGAACGGTTGACCCCTGATGAAACATCGCGCGGAGGCCGTGAAGGCCACGCGGATCGTGGTGAAGGTCGGCTCGTCGTCGCTGACCCACCGCGGCAAGATCGACCTGGACCGGCTCCGGCTGCTCGTCGACGCGATCGCGGCGCGACGGGTGGAGGGCACCGAGGTCGTGCTCGTCTCGTCGGGCGCGATCGCGGCCGGACTGGCTCCGATGGGCCTGCGGTCGCGACCGCGTGACCTGGCGACTCAGCAGGCGGCCGCGTCGGTCGGGCAGGGCCTGTTGATGGCCCGCTACAGCGACGCGTTCGCGGCCCACGGCCTGCGGGTCGGCCAGGTGTTGCTGACGGTCGACGACGTGACGCGCCGGAGCCACTACCGCAACGCGTACCGGACGTTCGCGCGGTTGCTCGAGTTGGGCGTCGTACCGATCGTGAACGAGAACGACACGGTCGCCACCACCGAGATCCGGTTCGGTGACAACGACCGGCTGGCGGCGCTGACGAGTCACCTCGTGCACGCGGACCTGTTGCTCCTGCTGTCGGATGTCGACGGCCTGTACGACGGGGATCCGCGCAGACCCGGTACGTCGATGGTCGCCGAGGTCCGTGGACCGAAGGACCTCGAGCCGCTGCGGATCGGCCGGACCGGATCGTCGGGTGTCGGGACCGGCGGGATGCAGACGAAGGTCGAGGCGGCCGCGATCGCCACGGAGGCAGGGATTCCGGTCGTCCTGACGTCGGCCGCCCGCGTCGGCGAAGCTCTGAAGGGCTTGCCGGTCGGCACTCTGTTCCACCCGACCGGCCGTCGTCGCAAGACCCGCCTGCTGTGGCTGGCTCATGCCACCTCGGGTCAAGGGCGGCTGTGCCTGGACGAAGGCGCGGTCCGGGCGGTGACAGAACGCCGTACGTCGCTCCTTCCGGCCGGCATCTCGGCGGTCGAGGGCACCTTCTCGGCCGGTGACCCGGTCGATCTGGTCTCGCCCTCGGGCGTCGTCATCGCCCGCGGCCTGGTCAACTACGACGCCGCCGAGCTGCCCGGCCTGCTCGGCCGCTCGACCCGTGACCTGGCTCGCGAACTGGGTTCGGCGTACGAGCGTGAGGTCGTCCACCGCGACGACCTGGTCCTGCTCTGAAAAGGTTGCCTGGGGCTAGGGTTTGACCGCCAGGACCGGGCATTCGGCCTGGAGCAGGATGGTTTGGGCCTGACTGCCGAGCAGGAGTTTGCCGACCGGCGTGCGGCGGCGGAGGCCGATCACGATCAGTTCGGCGTTGAGTTCGTGCGCCAGCTTGAGGATCTGTTCGCCGGCGTCCTTGCTCTCGACGACCTGAGTGAGCTCGTGCTCGACACCGGCATCGGCGAGCCGGTGCTCGACCGACTCCCACTCGGACCCGGAGGCGAACCTCCTGTCGACCAGGGACTCGCCGCGGCTGGAGTTCACCACCACCAGCCGCTGCCTGCGCAGCTTGGCCTCCTCGATCGCACCCTCCAGCGCCGCGGCGCCCTCGGGGGTCGGGACGTAACCGACGATGATCGCCACGATCAGTCTCCTGTCTGCTGTGAGTGCTGGGGTACCGATGCGGTGTCGCCGTCCCTGGGTCCGCGGCCGGCCCTCAGTTTGCCCACGATCGGCGGTACGACGAGGAGCAGCACGATGACGACGTACACGGTCTTGGAGAACCAGGTGTTGTAGAGACCGCTGACCGCGCCGTCGCTGATCTGCAGGGCACGCCGCATCTGCTCCTCGGCGGTCGGGCCGAGGATGATGCCGATGATCGCCGGCACCACCGGCAGACCGTAGCGGCGCATCCCGAAGCCGAGCGCCCCCAGGACGAGCAGCAGCCACAGGTCGAAGGTGGACAGGTTCGCGGCGTACGCGCCGATGCTGGCGAAGAACAGGATGCCGGCGTACAGGTACGGCCGGGGGATCCGCAGCAGCTTGGCCCACATCGGGGCGAGCGGCAGGTTCAGCGCGAGCAGGATGACGTTGCCGATGAACAGGCTGGCCACCAGACCCCAGACCAGCTCGGGCTGGGTCTGGAGCAACCGCGGCCCGGGCTGGATGCCGTACCCCTGGAAGGCGCCGAGCATCACCGCGGCGGTCGCGGTGGTCGGGATCCCCAACGTGAGCAGGGGAACCAGACCACCCGCGGCCGACGCGTTGTTCGTCGCCTCGGGACCGGCGACGCCCTCGATCGCACCCTTGCCGAACTCCTCGGGGTGCTTGCTCAGCTTCTTCTCGGTGACGTACGACAGGAACGTCGGGATCTCGGCGCCACCGGCCGGGACCGCACCGAACGGGAACCCGATCGCGGTGCCGCGCAGCCAGGGCTTCCAGGACCGGCGCCAGTCGTCCCGGCCCATCCGGGCGGCGCCGACCGGGATGATCTCGGCCGGCGTACGGCGCAGGTGCGCCGCGATCCACAAGGCTTCGCCGACGGCGAACAGGCCGACCGCGACCACGACGACATCGATGCCGTCGGCAAGTTCCGGGATGCCCAGCGTGAGTCGTTGCTGACCCGAGGTCGGGTCGATCCCGATCAGGCCGATCAGCAGCCCGATCGCGAGCGCCGCCAGGCCGCGGACCTTCGACGAGCCGAGGACGGTGGTGACGGCGATGAACGCCAGCACCATCACCGCGAAGTAATCCGGAGCACCCATCTTGATGGCCAGCTTGACCACCGCGGGCGCCAGCAGAGCCAGGCAGAGGGTGCCGATCGTGCCGGCCACGAACGACCCGATCGCCGCGGTGGCGAGGGCCGCGGCCGCCCGGCCTCTGCGGGCCATCTTGTTGCCCTCGATCGCGGTGACCACCGACGCGCTCTCACCAGGTGTGTTGAGCAGGATCGACGTGGTCGAACCGCCGTACATGCCGCCGTAGTAGATGCCGGCGAACATGATGAAGGCCTGGGTCGGCTCCAGCGAGTACGTCAGCGGCAGCAGCAGCGCGATCGTCATCGCCGGACCGATGCCGGGCAGTACGCCGATCGCCGTACCGAGCAGGACGCCGACGAAGGCGTACAGCAGGTTGGTCGGATGGGCCGCGGTGGCGAATCCGTTCAGCAGTTCGGTGAACGCGTCCATCAGAGGATCCCCTTGAGGATGCCGACCGGCAGGGCGATGCCCAGCGCGAGGTTGAACAGGTACCAGGTGCCGACCGACAGGACGATCGAGATGATCGCGTTGCGGATCAGGTGCCGGCTGCCGAGCGCGTAGGTGGTGCCGAAGAACAGCACCGCTCCCGACACCGGCCAGCCGAGCCGCTCGATCAGCATGATGTTGGCCAGGAAGGCCGCGGTGAGCAGGCCGAGCGTCTTCCAGTCACTGCCGTGCCCCAGATCAACGTCCTCGCCGGCTTCCTGCTCGCCCCGTCCGCCGCGCAGGACGTCGATCGCGAGCAGTACGGCGGTCAGGATCAGCAGCGCCCCGACGGTCAGCGGGATCGTCTTCGCGTCGACCGGCCCGCGAGCCTGGAGATCGGGGAGCCGCAGTGCGTCGACCACGGCCCAGCCGCCGAGGACCAGGAGCAGGAGGGCCACTCCGAGCTCGGAGCGGCCCTGCGTGGTGCTCGTGGACGGGGTGCTCATCGGGCCACGAGACCCAGTTCCCGCAGCACGCCTGCGACCCGGTCGTTCTCCGCGGTGAGGAACGACTTGAACTCGTCACCGGTCTGGAACGCATCGGTCCAGCCCTGGTCGGCCAGCGTCTGCTTCCACTGCGGGGAGTCGTGCATCTTGGTCAGCAGGTCGATGAACTGCTGCTTCTTCGCGTCGGGCAGCTCCGGCGGCGCGACGATGCCACGCCAGTTGGAGAAGACCAGATCGATGCCGAGACTCTTCAGCGTCGGCGCGTCGACGCCTTCCACCGGCTTCTCGGTGGTCACCGCCAGGATCTTCACGTCACCGGTCTTGGCCTGCTCGGCCACCTCGCCGATCCCGGTCGCGGCGAAGGCCACCTTCTTGCCCAGGACCGCGGTCAGCAGCTCACCGCCACCGTCGTACGGCACGTAGTTGACGCTCTTCGGCTCCAGGCCGACAGCCTTCGCCAGCAGCATCGGGGTCAGGTGGTCCGGACCGCCCTGGTTCGACGCGCCGCCGACCGGCACCTTGCCCGGGTCGGCCTTCCAGGCCTGAACCAGCTGGTCGAGGCTCGTGTACGGCGATCCCTTCGGTACGACGATCGCCTCGGCCTCCTCGATCAGCTTGGCGATCGGGACGGTGTCCTGCAGGGTGGCCTTCGACTTGTTGGTGTAGACGGCCCCGACGACACCGAGTCCCATCTGCATCAGGATGTCTTCCTTGCCCTTCTCGTTCACCAGCCGCTGCAGGCCGACCGTGCCGCCGGCGCCCGCGGTGTTGAACACCTCGACGGTGTCGGTGAGCTTCGCGTCCTGCATCGCCTTGGCGGCGGCCCGCGCGGTGGTGTCGTAGCCGCTGCCGGGGGAGTTCGGCACGAGGATGCGCAGGCCCTTCACAGGGCCGCTGTCGGTCCCGCCGGCGACGTTGTCGTCGGCGCTGACGCCGCAACCGGTGGCCGCGGCGGTGAGCGCCAGGACGGCGGTGATGGCGGTGAACCAGGTCCGTGCTTTCACGGCGGTCTCCTTGGTTTGCGGTGGTCCGGTAGCCGTCAGCGTGCCGCCGTCTCGGCCAGGGTGTCACCGTTGTGAACGCAATGTGCGTTGTGTTCATTGTGCTCACGCCAGAGATGGCGCGATCCGGCCCCGCCGAGCACAATCGAGCCGTGATCCCGAGGTGGCGAGCGCTCCCGGGCCGGCGTCGTTGGACGCTGGCCGGCCGGATGCTGGCCATGCAGCTGCTGATCGTGCTGGTCGTCCTGATCGGTGTCGCCGCGGCCTCGGTGGCCCAGTCCAACGCCCGCTTCCGTGAGACCGAGGGCCGACGTGCCCTCGCCATCGCCGACTACCTGGCCGTGACGTCCGGCGTACGGGGCGCGGCTGCGACGAACGGGACCGGCTACCTCGGCCAGGCGCAGTCCCAGGTGGACTCCGTCCGGACGTACTCCGGTTCGACCTACGTCATGGTCGCGCTGCGCGACGGGCGCGTCATCGCCTCCACCGATCCGTTGCCGAAGAATTCTGTCGTGCGGGTCCAGGCGACCGACGCGTTCCTCGGCCGCGGCTGGGTGGGTCAGGACGAGGCGACCGGTGCCGCGCTCGCGATGGCTCCGATCCTCAACCAGTTCACGGGGCGGACCGACGGTGTGGTGGCGGTCGGCCGGCAGTATCCCTCCCTGCTGGACAACCTGCGTGAGGCAGTACCCAATCTGCTCACCTATTTGGGCATCGCCAGCCTCCTCGGCGTCCTGGGGTCTTTGCTCCTGGCAAGGACCGTGAAGCGCCAGACCCTCGGCCTCGAGCCGCGCGAGATCACCGGCCTGGTGGAGCAGCGGGAGGCCCTGCTGCACGGCATCAAGGAGGGCGTGCTCGCGGTCGACCTGCAGCGGCGGATCACCATGGTGAACGACCAGGCCGCCCATCTGCTGGGCATCCCGCTGGCCTCGGCCGGGCAGACGCTGGGGGAGGTGGACGACACCGGCCGCCTGCTGGAGATCTTCGACGACCCGCAGCCGGTCACCGACCGGATCCTGCCGCTGCACGGTCGCGTGCTCACGCTGAGCCGGATGCCGGTCCGCAGCCACGGCCGCCAGATCGGCTGGGTGGCGACCGTCCGCGATCGGACCGAGTTGCTCGAACTGCAGCGTGAACTCGACCTGACCCGCAACACCACCGACACGCTGCGCGCCCAGGCGCACGAGTTCAGCAACCGGATGCACATCGTCAGCGGGCTCGTCGAGCTGGGCGAGTACGACGAAGTCCTGCGCTATATCCAGCAGATCGCCGCCGACCAGACCGAGCTGACCGCGGGCGTCACGGCCCGGGTCGCCGATCCGGCCGTGGCGGCACTGCTGATCGCGAAGTCGTCGCAGGCCGTCGAGCGCGGGGTCACCTTCGTGATCGAGCCGAGCAGCCTGCTGCCGCGCCTGGACGAGCGGCTAGCGACCGATGTCTCGACCGTGCTCGGCAACCTGGTCGACAACGCGCTCGAGGCCGCGGCCGGGGCGCCCGATCCGTTCGTGTCCGTGGAGGTGCTCGAGCGGGAAGGCGCCGTACGGATCCAGGTCCGGGACTCCGGGCCGGGCGTCGACAGCGCCATGCAGCATCGCGTGTTCGCGCACGGGTTCAGCACGAAGAACAGTGAGAACGGCGAGCACGGGATCGGGCTTGCGCTGGTCCGGGTGATCTGCCGCAAGCGCGGTGGTGACGTGACCGTGCACAACGACGCGGGGGCCGTGTTCGTGGCGACCCTGCCGATGCTTGCGCCGGTGGTGCGGACATGATCCGGGTGCTGGTCGTCGACGACGACTTCATGGTCGCGCGGTTGCACTCGAGCGTGGTGTCGAGGCAGCCCGGATTCGAGGTGATCGGTGCCGCGCGCAACGGTGCGGAGGCGCTGGCCGCCGTCCGTTCGCTGCGGCCGGATCTGGTCCTGCTCGACATCCACCTGCCGGACATGAGCGGTCTGGAGGTGCTGCGGCGGTTCCGGGACTCGGCCGCCGACTACCCGGTCGACGTCATCGTCATCAGCGCGGCGCGTGACCTCGACAGTCTGCGTACGGCGTTGCGTGGCGGAGTGTTCCAGTACCTGGTGAAACCGTTCGAGATCGAGTCGTTGCGCAGCAAACTGGTGGAGTACGCCGAGCACCGGGCGGAGCTCCAGCGGCTGACCGATATCGACCAGGCCGAGGTGGACCGCGTGTTCCGCGCGCAGGGCAGTCGAGGGCCGTCCGCTCCCAAGGGGATCAGCCCGGAGACGACGGATCTCGTGGTCAAGGCGCTGGCCGATGCTCCGGAGGACGGGATGTCCGCGAGTGACTGCGCGGCGGTGACCGGCTTGTCCCGTAGCAGCACGCGCCGCTACCTCGAACACCTGGTCACCATCGGCCGCGCGGAGATGCGTCCCAGGTACGGCGTCGCCGGCCGCCCCGAACGCCGCTACCGCCTGCTCAGGCGGTAGGCAGCCGCTCACCGATCGCGGTGAGGGCGGTGTCGCGGGCGGTGAGGACGTGGGCCTCGGCCAGGCGGCGGGCCCGGTCGGTGTCGCGGTTGACCAACGCGTCCAGGATCCCGCGGTGCTCCTCCAGCGCGGCGGTCCGGCGCAGCTGCGACTGGTTCGTGAAGGCCCGGTACCGCGCCATCTGGCCGTCGACCTGCTGGTGCAGCCGGGCCGCCCAGCCGTGCGCCGCGATCGCGGCGATCTCGAGATGGAAGTCGTGACCGGCGTTCATCGCATCCTCGGCGAACTCGACCAGCCGCTCGTTCCGCGCCACCAACCGGGTCAGGGCCTCGGCCGCCTCGTCGGTCATCCGCTCGGCCGCCTCCGCCGCCATCAACCCCTCCAGAGCCGCCCGGACCGTGTACAGCTCGTCGATCTCCTGCGCCGACAGCGACCGAACGACCATTCCACCAGTCGGCAGCTGATCCACCAGGTCCTCGGCCAGCAGAAGGCGAAGGGCCTCTCGCAACGGGGTCCGGCTCACCTGGAACTGCTGGGAGAGCTCGGGCTCGAACAGCCGTCGGCCCGGCGGCAGCTCGAGCGACAGGATCTGCCGCTTCAGCTCCGCGTACACGACCTGGCCGCCGGAGGCGCGTCGCAGTTTGTCCGTCATCTGGTCTCTCCTTTGCACACTTGTATACAAGTATGCTTCCGTACGTGTCGTCATCGTAACCGCCAGATCGGAGCAGCGGATGGCATCTGCTCAGCGGACCCGCCCGGAGGCCCTGCTGGCGTTCACCGAGGCAGTGTTGCGCGCGGAAGGCGTGCCCGGGCCCGACGCGCACCTCCTGGCCGACACTCTCGTGACGGCCGAGCTCTGGGGTCACGCGTCGCACGGCATGCTCCGGCTTCCCTGGTACGTCGCCCGTCTCCGCAGCGGCGCCATGGAACGCGTCACCCGGGTCGAGCGCGCCCGGGACAGCGGCGCGCTGGTCGTCCTCGACGGCGGCAACGGCATCGGACAGGTCATCGCCGACCACGCGGTCGGGCTCGGAGTCGAGCGGGCGCGCGAGTACGGCGTGAGCGCGGTCGGCGTCCGGAACTCGGGCCACTTCGGCACGGCGGCGTACTTCACCCGCAAGGCCGCCGGCCAAGGGTGTGTCGCCTTCCTCTGCACGAATGCGAGCCCGGCGATGGCGCCCTGGGGCGGCCGGCACAAAAGCATCGGCACGAATCCGTGGTCGATCGCGGCGCCGGCCGGGCGGCACGGGACCGTGGTGATGGACCTGGCCAACACGGCCGTTGCCCGCGGCAAGGTCTACCTCGCGGCGGAGCGCGGGACCGAGATCCCCGAGGGCTGGGCGGCCGATGCCGACGGCAACCCGACCACTGATCCACGCCGCGCGATCGAGGGCCTGATCCTGCCGATGGCGGGGCCCAAGGGCTACGTGATCTCGTTCATGTTCGACGTACTGGCCGGCGTGCTGACCGGAAGCGCCTTCGGCAGCGAGGTGGCCGGGCCGTATCAACCGGACGCGCCCAGTGGATTGGGTCATCTGTTGCTCACCATCGACGTGGCCGCCATGGCCGATCCCGCGTCGTACGCCGAACGGGTCGAAGCACTGGTCGACGCCACCCGGTCGGCCGAGACCGCGCCCTGGGCGGACCGGATCCTCGTCCCGGGCGAACTGGAGGACCAGAACCTTGCCGAGCACACCGTCACCGGGATCACCTTGACCGCCACCACCTGGGCGAGCCTGGTCACGCTCGGCGCCGAGACCCAGGTCGACCTGCCACCCACGGAGGAACTCGCCGCATGATCAGCCTCACCGTCTCCCTCCAGGTGGTGCCTGGACATCTCGACGAGTTCGTCGCGGCGATCCGGACCAACGCCGAGCGGTCGTTCACCGACGAGCCGGGTTGCCTGTACTTCGACGTCGGCCAGGACCAGGCCGACGACCACCACTTCATGCTCTACGAGGTGTACGCCGACGAGGCCGCCGTCGAGGCGCATCGCGCGGCCCCGCACTTCAAGGTGTGGCGCGAAGCCGTCGCCGAGCACGTCGTACCCGGCAGCCAGGTCAACACCCTGTCCCGCCGCCTCATCCACCACTCCTCCGAGGACAACCGATGAATCTGCTGATCCGTCCCGGCGAGATCGAGCCCTTCGACCGCGGCAACGGCGTCGTCACCCTGCCGTACGTCGGCCGCTGGAACTCCGAGATCAACCGCATCACCACCGGCCAGACCGTCTTCGCCCCCGGCACCGGACTTCCCCTGCACAGCCACAACGTGGAGGAGTCGGTGCTGATCCTCGAAGGTGATGCCGTCGCAGAAATCGACGGCGAGCGATTCGACCTGGTCGCGGGCGACGCGACCTGGGTCCCGGCCGGCGTACCGCACCGGTTCCTCAACCGCGGCAGTACGCCGATGCGGATCTACTGGGTGTACGGCGGACGCGACGTGACCCGGACCATGACCGAGACCGGCGAGACGTTCGAGCACCTGTCGGAGAACGACCGCGGCGGGCTGAGCACCCGATGATCACCACGATCAACCCCGCCGACGGGACGCCGCTGGCGACGTACGACGCGATGACACCGGCGCAGGTCGAGCAGGTTGTCGTACTGGCTGCGCGGGCTGCGGCCGGGTGGGGATCGGTCCCGGTCGGTGCGCGGCTGGAGGCGCTGACCCACCTGGCGTCCGAGCTCCGGGCGTCGGCTAACGTGCTGGCCGCGTTGATCACCGCAGAGATGGGCAAGCCGATCCGCGAGGCGGAGGGCGAAATCGAGAAGTCCGCCGTCACCGCCGAGTACTACGCGGCGAACGCGGACGCGATCCTCGCCGACGAGCAGGTCGTCGTCGACGGTGCGAAGGCCTGGGTCTCGTACGAGCCGATCGGGCTGGTGCTCGCGGTGATGCCGTGGAACTTCCCGGTCTGGCAGGTGCTGCGGTTCGCCGTACCGACGCTTGCCGCTGGCAACGGAGTGCTGCTGAAGCACTCGCCGAACGTGACCGGGTCCGCGCTGGCGATCGAGCGGCTGTTCCGGGCCGCCGGCTTCCCCGAGCACCTGGTCCGCACGCTGGTCGTCGAGGAGCCGGACGTGCCGGCGACGATCGAGCGGTTGATCGCCGACGACCGGATCGCTGCCGTCACGTTGACCGGCAGCAATCGAGCCGGCGCCGCCGTCGGTGCGGCAGCCGGGCGGGTGTCGAAGAAGTCGGTGCTCGAGCTGGGTGGCTCGGACGCATTCGTCGTACTCGCTGATGCGGATGTCGAGGTGGCAGCCGCGGCAGCGGTCCGGGCCCGGTTCACGAACTCGGGTCAGAGTTGTGTGTGCGCGAAGCGCTTCATCGTCGAGGCGGCGGTGGCGGACGAGTTCGTCGACCGGTTCGTCGTCGGGGTCAAGGGTCTGGCGGTCGGCGACCCGGCCGATCGGGAAGTCGCGGTCGGTCCGCTGGCCCGGGACGACCTGCGAGCCGCGTTGCAGCGGCAGGTGGACGAGTCGGTCGCTGCCGGTGCCTCGCTGGTGACGGGCGGCGGACGAATCGAGGGGCCCGGGTACTTCTTCGAGCCGACGGTGCTGACCGGGACCGCGCCGGGGATGCCGGCGTTCGACGAGGAGACGTTCGGTCCGGTCGCCGCGGTGGCGGTGGCGCGAGACGCCTATCATGCGGCCGAGTTGGCCGATGCGACGCAGTACGGGCTGGGGTTGAGCATCTGGACCGGCGATCCCGGCCGAGGCGTGGAGCTCGCTCGGCGGGTCACGTCCGGGGCGGTCTTCGTCAACGCCGTCGTGGCCTCCGATCCCCGGCTGCCGTTCGGCGGGACGAAGCGGAGCGGGTACGGGCGTGAACTCGCTGCTGCCGGCCTCCGCGAGTTCACCAACACCCGGACCTACTGGGTGGCCTGAGACGGTTGGGCCGGCCGGTGGGGGAGCGCCCTACGATGGGAGGGTGAGCGAGATCATCGAGCTGGCCCGCCGGGCGCGTGAGGCGTCGTACGCGTTGGCGGAGGCCTCCCGGGCGACCAAGGACGCGGCGCTGCAGTCGATGGCGGCGGCGCTGCGGGCGAAGACGGACACGATCGTCGCGGCCAACGCCAAGGACGTGGCGACCGCGCGGGAAGCCGGTACGCCGGAATCCACCGTCGACCGCCTGGCGCTGAACCCGGCCCGCGTCGACGCGATGGCTGTCGGTCTCGAGCAGCTCGCCGGACTCACCGATCCCGTCGGTGAGGTCGTCCGCGGCTACACGCTGCCGAACGGGCTCGAGCTTCGCCAGGTCCGCGTGCCGTTCGGCGTGGTCGGCATCATCTACGAGGCGCGCCCGAACGTGACCGCCGACGCGGCCGGCATCTGCCTCAAGTCCGGCAACGCGGTGTTGCTGCGCGGCTCGTCCTCGGCCGCCGCGTCCAACGAGGCGATCGTCGCCGTACTGCGGGACGCCGTCTCCGAAGCTGGTCTGCCGGCTGACGTGATCCAGGGTGTGCCGACCGACCGGGCCGCGGTGAAGGAGTTGATGCAGGCCCGCGGGCTGGTCGACGTACTGATCCCGCGCGGAGGTGCCGGGCTGATCCAGACCGTGGTCAGCGAGTCCACCGTGCCGGTGATCGAGACCGGTGTCGGCAACTGCCACGTGTACGTCGACGAGGACGCGGATCTCGATCTCGCGGTGAAGATCCTGCTCAACGCCAAGACTCAACGCCCGAGTGTGTGCAACGCGGCCGAGTCCGTGCTGGTGCACTCGTCGGTGGCCTCCGCCTTCCTCGAGAAGGCGCTGCCGGCGCTGGCCGAGGCGGGCGTGACGGTCCACGGCGATACGGCGGTGGTTGCTGCTGGCAAGGACGTCGTCGCGGCGACCGAGGAGGACTTCGGCAAGGAGTACAACTCGCTCGACCTGGCGGCGGCCGTGGTCGACTCGCTGGACACGGCCGTGCAGCACATCCGCCGGTACGGCTCCGGCCACACCGACGCGATCATCACGCGCTCGCAGGCCGCGGCCCGCCGGTTCGTGGCCGCGGTCGACTCGGCGGCGGTCGTGGTGAATGCCAGCACCCGGTTCACCGACGGCGGCGAGTTCGGCTTCGGCGCCGAGATCGGCATCTCCACCCAGAAGCTGCACGCCCGCGGCCCGATGGGCCTGCCGGAGATGACGTCGACCAAGTACGTCGTCACCGGCGAGGGTCAGATCAGGACCTGAGCAGACTCCGTTCGGACGACGGCCGGCTCGGCGGACAGCGTCGCCAGAGCCGCCACGTACTCCGCATCCGGCTCCAGATCGATCAGCCGGACCGACCCGTCGTTCTGGGTCCGTTCGACCACCCTCGGCGGTTGATCGGGTCGGCTGACGATCACCGTCCGCAGCTCCGCCCGGATTCCCTCGCCGGTCGCCTTCACGACCGCCTCCTTCCGGGTCCAGTACGTCGTGAACGCGCGGACCCTTTCGCCGGCGTCGTACCCGGCCAGCGCGGCGATCTCCACATCGGCGAGGCTGACCTGCGCCAGCCCGTCGACGTCGATGCCCGGGTCGACCTTCTCCACGTCGAGCCCGACGGGGCGGTCGCTGATGGCGACGCCGACCAGGTCACCGGAATGCGTCACCGACAGCTCGGCGCCGTCGACGCGCACCTTGCCGTGCGGCTGTCCGCAGTCGGGGCAGGTCCGATCCAGCCTGATGCTTGCTGGAGGCAATGAGAGACGGTGCGACAGCGCCCGCCGTACGATCGTGCACCCCAGCAGGAATCGTGCCCGGTCCTCGGCGCGCAGGTACGCGGCGTACCGTCGCCGCTCGATCGGATCGAGGTCGTCGGTGAAATCCTCGCGTACCTGCCCGATCCGGCCCCACCACACCTCGACCTCGGTCATGCCGCCCCTACTGCCGTCCTGAGCGACCAGTCGACGGCGTCCGAGATGTCGGTCACCGGGTACTTGACCGCGTGGACGACGCGATCCGGTCCGACGACCAGTACGACGCGCTTCAGCCGTTCGTACCCGCCGGCGCGGAAGGTCGGCAGGCGGAGCGCTGCGGCGAGCTCGAGGTCCAGGTCGGACAGCAGCGTGTGTGGTAGCTCCTCGGAAGTTGCGAACGTCCGCTGTTCGTCCGGGCCCTGCGTGCTCACCCCGCGTACGGCGATCTGCTCTGCGGCGAAGTCGTCGTACCGCGCCGCGAAGAGGCGGTTCTCCAACGTGCAGCCGCTGGCGCCGGCGATCTCGCTCCAGCCGTCCGGCAACGGAGTCGGCCGCCCGGTCGCCGGATAGCCGAACAGCACGGTCGCCTGTGCGTCCGGGTCCAGTACGTCGACCGTCGTACCGGCTGTGGACGGCAGCGCGATCTCCGGGATCCGGTGGCCTGTCAGTTGGTGGATCCGGTGGGCCGGCGGTTCGTCGTCGCTGTTGGTGCCGGTGAGTGAGCCGTCGCCGAGGAGCCAGCGGTCGCCCCAGTCCTGGAGCGCCACAAGGACGGGAAGCAGGGCGCGGCCGCGCGGAGTGAGGCGGTAGGCGTAGCGGGTCGGACGGTCCTGGTACGCCGACCGCTCGACGATCCCGCTGTCGAGCAGACCGGTCAGCCGCTCGGTCAGGACCTTGCGGGAGATGTGCAGCGACTCGGCCAGTTGGTCGAAGCGGTCGAGACCCCGGGCCAGGTCGCGGACGATCAGCAGCTCCCAGCCGTCGCCGATCACGCCGAGGGACTGTGCGATCGCGCAATCCGGCTCGGGCTCGAAGCTGCTCCGCCGCACGCCGACCCCCGTTCCAGTTGCCGCCAGGCTAGCTTTCCGACTAAGTTCCCGTTAGGAACTCACTATAGCTGGGGGCTTCATGTATTGGCGCCGGATCGCGGAACTGCCCGGGTGGCTCAAAGCGGTGATGGCCGGCCAATTGGTCAGTTCGGCGGGAGCGCTGGCATGGATCTACCTGACGCTCTACCTGGTCGAGGACCGCGGGATGTCGGCGCAGCAGGCCGGCTTCGCGGCGGCGGCGTACGGGGTCGGGTTGCTGGGCGGGAACCTGGGCGGCGGCTGGTTCGGCGACCGGTTCGGCCTGCGATCTGCCGCTGTGGCCAGTCAGGTCTTGTGGGCGGTCAGTTGCACCGCGATGCCGTTCGTGCCCACCGCGGCCCTGGCCGTTGTCGCTGGGCTTGCCGGGCTCTTCGGGGGAGCGAGCCGGCCCAATCTGAGTGCGCTGGTCGCGACCGCGCTCCCGGACGAGCGTCGGCGTGAGGGGATCGCGCTCTCCCGTACGGCGAGCAACGCGGGGTTCACCATCGGGCCCCCGCTCGGCGGCCTGCTGGCGGCGTACGACTTCTCGCTGGTCTTCGTACTCGACGCGGTGTCGAGCCTGGTGCTGGCCGCGATCGTCTGGCGGTTCGTGCCCGCCGGGCGCCGTACGGCCGTGTCCTCGTCGTCGGGCGTCTGGCGTGCGCTGCTGCGGGACCGGGCGGTGTTGGTGCTGCTGGCAACGATCGTGGTGGTGGACACGGTCTATCGGCAGGTGTTCGCGACGATGCCGTTGCTGCTGCGGGACGCCGGTTCCCCTGCGGTCGCGTACGGCGTACTGATCGGACTGAGCTCGGTGGTGATCGTGTGCTGTGAGGCGCCGCTCGCCGTACGGCTGCGTGGTCACCGGCCCCTGCGGGTGATCGCGGTGGGATTTGCGCTGGTGGGGACGGGGTTGGCGGCTCTCGGGATCTGGCCGGCGCTCGGTGGGGCGGCGGTGGCGATCGTGGGGATCACGGCGGGGGAGATGCTCTACAAGCCGACGGCCACCGCTCACGTGGCGGACGCGGCGCCCGAGGGGATGGTCGGTCGCTACTCGAGCCTGTACGCCGCCGCGTCGATCAGTGGGATGTTCCTCGCGCCTGCTCTCGGCGGGGCGGCGTACGAGCATGCGCCCGGTCTGCTCTTCCCGGCTGCGGCCGCGCTGGCTCTCGCTGCAGGCGCCGTACTAGTCCTGGTCGGGGAGAGGCGCCGGGCGGCCCTCCCAGCGGGTCGAGAGGACGACCGTCGTACGGGTGCGGACCACGCCGTCGACGCGACGCAGTGAGCCGACCACCGCTTCGAGCTGGGTGACGTCGGGCACGCGGACCTTCACGACCAGCTCCTGGTCGCCGGCCACGAACCAGCAGTCCTCGACCGCGGCGATCTCGCGCACCCGCTCGACGATGTCGTCGGTCTCGACGTCGTCACGCTGGAACAAGCCGATCAGCGCGCTGGTGCCGAGCCCGACCTTGTCCGGGGCGACGACGGCGCGGTAGCCGAGGAGTACGCCGCGCTCCTCGAGTCGACGGACCCGCTCCTGGACGCTCGGGCCGGACAGCCCGACCACGCGGCCGAGCTCGGCCCAGCTGGACCGGCCGTTCGCCCGGAGTACCTCGATCAACTGGCGGTCGATTGCGTCCATCGGCGTCAACCTTCCCGTCGTGCCACAGATTCTTAGGTCAGTGGCGCAGTTTACCTTCAATTCGTTTGTAAGTGCCAGGCTTGCGGCGTAGAATGTCGGTGTCCGGGTCGTCCGTCCCGGCACCGTCGTACTTACCCAGTGAAGGAATCATGATCACCCCCGACGTCGCCCGTGCCCATATCGACGAGTTGCACCGGGTCGCCGCGAAGTACCACCGCGTCGCCGCCGCACCGTCCGTCTGGCGCCGGCTGCTGACCCGCTACATCCGCCACAGCTGACCCGATCCGCGCGACCGGTGAGCCCACCTGGGCGCCCGGTCGCGCTCGCGGGTGCCGGCACGAGATAGGCTTCGGGTCATGCAAACGCACCTCCTGCCGCTGCTCGCGGCCGTCGAAGAGGCCGGTTCCGAGGCCGGGCACATCTCGCCGTGGTGGTACGGCGGGTTCTCGCTGTTCGTTCTCGTGGTGCTGCTCGCCATCACGGTCATCATGGGCAAGGGCCGGCCGCACAGCTGAGCGGCTTGACGAAGGGCTGACGTGGCTTCAGTGGAGCGGGTACGGCGCCTCGGGGTGATGGGCGGCACGTTCGACCCGATCCACCACGGGCACCTGGTCGCGGCCAGCGAGGTGCAGTCGTACTTCGACCTGGACGAGGTGATCTTCGTCCCGACCGGCCACCCGTGGCAGAAGTCGGAGCGGAAGGTCTCGCCGGCCGAGGACCGCTACCTGATGACGGTCATCGCGACCGCGTCGAACCCCAGGTTCTCGGTCAGCCGGGTCGACATCGACCGGCCCGGACCGACGTACACGATCGACACCCTGCGCGACCTGTCCAAGCTGTACCCGGACGCCGAGCTGTTCTTCATCACCGGCGCCGACGCGCTCGCCCAGATCCTCACCTGGCGCGACGTGGACGAGATGTTCAAACTCGCCCAGTTCGTCGGCTGCACCCGGCCCGGAACCGAAAGCCTCGAACTGCCGCTGGACCAGCTGCCGATGGACCGGATCACCCTGCTCGAGGTGCCCGCGCTGGCGATCTCGTCGACCGAGTGCCGCGAACGCGTCGCCAAGGGGAACCCGACCTGGTACCTCGTCCCGGACGGCATCGTCCAGTACATCGCCAAGCGTGAGCTCTACACCAACCGTTAGAAGGAACCACATGCCAGCCAGCGAACGTGCCATCGAGCTGCTCACCGCGGCGGCCGAAGCGGCCCACGACAAGAAGGCCGAGAACGTTCTCGCGTTCGACGTGTCCGAGCAGCTCGCCATCACCGACGCCTTCCTGGTCGCGTCCGCCTCCAACGACCGCCAGGTCCGCGCCATCGTCGACGCGATCGAGGAGAAGCTCCGGGTCGACTTCGACGCCAAACCGGTCCGCCGCGAAGGCGCCCGCGAAGGCCGCTGGGTGCTGCTCGACTACCTCGAGATCGTCATCCACGTGCAGCACAACGAGGAGCGCAGCTTCTACTCCCTCGAACGGCTCTGGCGCGACTGCCCGACGATCGCCCTGCCGTCACCCGTCCCGGGTTCCGCCGCCGAATGACCGCCGGACGGCTGATCGTCTGGCGGCACGGCCGGACCGAATGGAACCTGCAGGACAAGATCCAGGGCCAGGCCGACATCCCCCTCGACTCCGTCGGCGTCGGACAGGCCCGGGCCGCCGCGGCCCGGCTCGCCGCCCTGGCGCCGACCCGCCTGTTCTCCAGCGACCTCCAGCGCGCCGCCGCCACCGCCGGCGAACTCGCCGCGCTCACCGGCCTCAAGGTCGAGTACGACGAAGCCCTCCGCGAGATCGACGTCGACGACTGGGCCGGCATGACCAGGGCCGAACTCGCCGCCATCCACCCCGAGGCCGCCGCCCGCATCCGCGCCGGCGAACCCCAGCGCCGCGGCACCGCCGGCGAAACCGTCGAAGAGGTCGCCGCCCGCTTCTCCGAGGCCCTCGGCCGGATCGCGTCCCAAGGCACCTCCGAAGACACCGTCGTCGTCGCCACCCACGGCCTCGCCGCCCGCGTCGGCATCTGCCTCTTCCTCGGCATCCCCCAAGCCCACTGGTCCGCCTTCGGCGGCCTCGCCAACTGCAACTGGGTCTCCCTCCTCCCCAGCCGCCACAACCGCTGGCGCATCGAAGAATGGAACGCCGGCTCCCTCCCCGAACCAGTAATGAGCGACGACCCCCAACGCTGACAAACCACACCACTCCGCGGCGCCTGTACTTGGCGCTGAAAGAACACCGCTCCACGGCGGCCGCCTTTCTGGCGCCCCCGCCGCACCCACGAACCGCAGTCCGGCCCACCGTGCCCGGCGGAATCACGGAGGCGGCGCCTGGCCGCCCAGCGCTGAAAGGACACCGCTTAGCGGCGGCAGTTCCATTGGCTCCTCCGGCAGTGCCGTGGGCTGGAGTCCGGCGTACTGTTCCTGCGGATGTACTGGGCAACAATCACTAACGGCCAGAGAATGCATCTTCACCGGCGCCTGCTCTTCCGCGCTGTCCTACTCCCGCCCGGCGGCCCCTCGCGGCGTACGTGCTGGCATCGCCCTGGCGTAGGTGTGGACCGACAGACAGTGACCGAAGGCGAGACGAGGGCCTCGCGCGAGTGCTCTACGATGCGTTCGACGGCTCCCACGGAGAGGCTCTAATCCGATTTTTCTTTGGAGCCACTCATCCGCTAAACTTCCGGAGTCGCAAGACACCGCGGGGCTTTGGCGCAGTTGGTAGCGCGCTTCCATGGCATGGAAGAGGTCAGGGGTTCGAATCCCCTAAGCTCCACCGCAGGTCAGAGGCCGGTTCCCGTCTGGGAGACCGGCCTCTTGCATGACCCGGGAGACAAAACGGGAGGCTAAGTCTCCGTGAGCTGCAGATCCGGGAAGATCTCGTCCATCTTCTTCGCCCCGGTTCGGAGGACCGGCCGCAGCTCGTGCCGGTAGACCTTCTCGGTGACAACCGTGCTGACGTGCCCTGCCAGCGCGGCGACGTCCTCGATCGGCACTCCCTGGCTTGACAGCAGGGACACGAAGCTGTGTCGCAGCTCTCGGGGCGTCCACCCCTCAACCGCCAGCCCGGCCGCCTTCGCCACCTTCCGGAATGCCCGCTGAACCTTGGCCGCGTCGAGCTGCGTACCGACCTCCCATGCGAACACGAGGTTGTTCCTGCCAGCGCTTCCCAGCCGGCTAGCGCCGTACGTCCTGCCGCTCTTTGTGGTCCCGCAGCGCGTGCACGCATCAGCGGACGGCGACACGAAGACAAGGAAGTCGCGCCGCACGTTGGAGCTGCCGGACCGCCAAGGGATGCGCGGCGACGCACGGATCTACTGGCATGCGCGTGTGGTCTGCGATATTCAGGGGTGTGCGACACGGGTATACGAACCGCACGGACCGGATCAAGACCGGCGTGCGCAAGACATACGAAGGTCCTGACGCCCCGAAGCGGGAGCGGGCTGAGTACGTGGCTTTGACCGGACTGGCTGGCAGGATGCCTGTCCCGGCCGTACTGGAGTGGAGTGGCGACGGCCTTGTCATCCAGTACGTCGAGGGCGCACATGGCCAGGACTTGATCGAGGCTGGGCAGGGGTCAGAGGTGTTGTCTTCGTGCGGGGCCTTGCTACGGCGGCTTCACGACCTAGACCCGGCGCTCGTGGGCTCGTCTCACTCCGCCGGAGTTATCTGCCACGGCGATTTCGGTCCGAACAACGCTCTGTTCGACCCCGCGAGTCACGAGGTCACGGCGCTGATCGACTGGGAGTTCTGCGGGGTTGGTGACGGGATCGTCGACATCGCGTGGTGTGAGTGGATCGTGCGCATGCACCACCCAGCCGCGGTCGAGCACCTGCCGGCATTCTTCGAGGCCTACGGTGAGCGGCCTCCTTGGCCGATCAGACGCCAGTCCATGCTGGACCGCTGCCGCTGGCTGGAGGAGTTCTGTCGCCGAGCGAACGCCGGCGACGGCGTACGCCTCTGGCAAGACCGCGCCCGCACAACCGCCGAATGGACCGAGTGAACAGAACACGATCCGCGCTTCGGCTGCCGCAGATCAGTTGGCGGACGAGTGCGCGCATCAGTCGACGAGGACAGACTGGCTACCTCTACCGCCTGACATGTGCAGGTCGGAGCCCGTCTCCCAGTTGGGAGAGGGCCTCTGGTCTCTGACTGGGAGGCCGCGGCTCGCGAGCTGGTCGCTCACCCTGTCGCTCAACTCGAGGGATCGAGCGGCTGCCGCCGCGCCGGGCCACCGGCTCGGCCAATCGCAGCCGCAACGGCGTGACCAGGCCGCTAGCGGGACCGGCCACTGACGGCCGATAGGCCACATGCGAGAAGGACGGCATCCCTCTCCGGAGGTGTGCCAGGGGGCGGTACGCGAAGACCTCCTGCAGACAGACTAGATCGATGCCGCCGGAGTCGAGCTCGTCCGCAATCGCGTCGAATCGCTCGGCGATGCGGGTGCCCCTCAGGGGAAGCCCACGGGTGTTGAAGGTGGCGACGGTCAGCCGCGTGGTCATGGTGCGGCAAGTCGTACACATCGACGATGTCTGTGATCGGGCCAAATGCCAGCTATCTCTTGCAGCCTCACTTGAGCTAGGCGGTACGCGAGTTCGTTGTCGAGCTTGCCAGCGGAGTCGCATGCTCATGGTTGCCTATAGCAATCAGTGGTCGTGCTTCCGGCGTCAAACAGATCCGGTGGGCCGGTCGCGGTGGGCCGATAATCCGGTAGCGTCGGATGGATTGCCTGTGGGTTGCGGACAGATGTTGCACACCCGATCGGTCCACCGGTGATGTCTTGTGTCAAGAACTTCGCGCGGGCGCCGTATGTCGCACGGGAGATGCGTGTGTGCTATCCCAGTTGGTCTCGGCGGTGGGTTAGGTAGGCGGTTTCGGCGGTGTTGCCGGCTAGGTGGATGGCTTTGTTGTAGGCCGCGCGTGCCTGTTGGGTGTGGCCGAGGCGGCGGAGGAGGTCGGCGCGGGTGGCGTGGTAGGCGTGGTAGTCGGCGAGTTGGTCGTGGAGGCGGTCGATGGTTGCTAGGGCTACGTCTGGGCCGTCGAGTTCGGCGATGGCGATGGCGCGGTTGAGGGCGACGATCGGGGTGGGGTCGATGCGGATGAGTTGGTTGTAGAGGGCGAGGATTTGGGTCCAGTCGGTGTCGCGGACGTCGCGGGCGGAGGTGTGGACGGCGTTGATGGCGGCGAGGATTTGGTAGCGGCCCGGAGCCGCGCCGGCGGCGGCAGCGGCGAGGCGTTCGCGGACGAGCTGGTGGCCTTCGGCGATCAGTGCGGTGTCCCAGGCGGCGCGGTCTTGTTGGTCGAGGGGGACCAGTTCGCCGCCGGCCGAGATCCGGGCGGGGCGGCGGGCCTCGGTGAGGAGCATCAGCGCGAGTAGCCCGGTGACCTCGCCGTCGTGGGGCAGGAGGGTTCGGATCAGGCGGGTGAGGCGGATCGCCTCGGTGGTCAGGTCGTGGCGGACGGGGTCGGTGTCGGGGCCAGTGGCCAGGTAGCCCTCGTTGAAGACGAGGAACAGCACGGCCAGTACGCCGGAGACGCGTTCGGGCAGATCCTCTGCGGACGGGACCCGGTACGGGATGCGGGCGGCCTTGATCTTGGCCTTGGCGCGGGTGATCCGCTGTCCCATGGCGGTCTCGGCCACCAAGAAGGCGCGGGCGATCTCGGGCACGGTCAGGCCGCCGACCATGCGCAGCGTCAGCGCCACCCGGGTGTCCATGGCCAGCGCGGGGTGGCAGCAGGTGAAGATCAGCCGCAGCCGCGGGTCGTCGACGGCGCCGAGCGGCTCGGGCGGGTCGTCGTACACCATCTGGGCCTGCCTGTGTTTGTCGTCGCGCTTGTTGTCGCGCCGGATCCGGTCGATGGCCTTGCGGTGGGCGGTGGTGGTCAGCCAGCCGCCGGGGTTGGCCGGTACGCCGTCGACCGGCCACCGCTCCACGGCGACCGCGAACGCCTCGGCCGCCGCCTCCTCGGCGACGTCGAGGTCACCGAAACGCCTCGTGAGGGTGGCGAGCACCCGGGCCCATTCCTCACGGTGCACCCGGGCGATCGCCTCCCCGACGCCACTCACAGGAACGGCCGCACCTCGATCTTCCGATCGCAGACCTTCGACGCCTCGGCGGCGAGCTTGAGCGCCACATCGAGGTCAGGGGCCTCCCACACCCAGACGCCGGCAAGGTACTCCTTCGACTCCACGAACGGCCCGTCGGTGAACACCGCCTGCTCGCCCCGGTTGTCGATGACCGTGGCCGCGGTGGTGTCTGCGAGGCCGCCGGCGAAAACCCAGTAGCCCTCGGCGATCAGCCGTTCGTTGAACGCGCTGATGGCCGGCTGCCTGTCCGTGCTGCCGGGATTGCTCTTGTCATCGATCACGGAAACCAGATACCGCATCTGAAGATCATCTCCTGTGGTGTCAAGACAGTGTGGTTCGGTGGTCAGCTACTTCAGTCCGCTGCGTACTGCGGGCGCCCGGCCGGCTAGACCTGGATCGTCGATGGCGCCCCTTGTCGGTGGTCTCACCCCTGCTACGAACACCACCGCTCCGATCCGACACCGCGTCCCGGACTTCTGAGGAACTTTCCGGGACGCCGGAGTGCTTGCAACCTCCTTCCGTCAGGTCCTACGGTCTCGACAAGCGATTGCAAACCACAAGCGGCAGGGGGCTCGGTGCTGAGGCAGGTCGCAGAGGGTGTGCTGATCCACCAGAGCGAGTTACTCCAGAACAAAGCCGTGGTCGTGCAGGGCCGGGCCGGCGTGTTGCTCATCGACCCCGGGATACAAGGCGGCGAAATGGCCTGCCTCGCGAACGACCTTCGCGAACTGGGCCAGTCCGTGGTGACAGGCTTCTCGACGCATCCTGATTGGGATCACGTGCTCTGGCACCCCGAGCTCGGCGACGCGCCCCGTTACGGTACAGCCCGCTGTGCGGCCTTCATGCGAGAGCTGCTGTCGGACGCGGACTGGAAGGCCCGCGTTGCCGAGGGGTTACCGCCGGAAATCGCCGACGACATACCGCTGGACCTGTTCGGCCTCATTACCGGTCTGCCTGCAGAAACTGCACAGATTCCCTGGGACGGCCCTGAAGTCCGGATCATCGAGCATCCGGCGCATGCCCAGGGCCATGCGGCGCTGTTGATCGAGGAGCGCGGCGTTCTCGTCGCCGGCGACATGCTTTCCGACATCCTGATGCCCTTCCCGGACCTGGACGCCGCGAATCCGATCGACGACTACCTCGTGGGGCTGCGGCTGCTCGAGGGCGTGGCGGACGGCGTTGATGTCCTCATCCCCGGTCACGGGTCCGTCGGCGGCGCTGACGACGTACGCGCACGGATCGAACAGGATCGCGCGTATGTGCAGGCCTTGCGTGACGGCGATGCTCCCGATGACCCTCGCATCGGCCCATCGGCCACGTTCGGCAAGGATTGGCTGCCCGGCGTGTATGAATGGCAACGACAGCAGCTCGCCCGAAGAAGCGAGCGCGACGGAACGCCCGGCTAGACGATCTTCGCCCCTCTGGCCGTCCGACCGGCGAGACTCGGCTCGGCTACTGTCGGCGTCGATGGAGTTCGGTCCGGGCAAGCTGGAAACGATCGTCACTCGGGAGCTGCCGACGTATGAAAACGCCACCATGGCCGCCCGGGCCTGAGCGGACTGACGAGACTATTCAGATCGGCGCTCTCGTACCGTTGTCTCCGCCTGGGTGGGTCGAGGCGGGGCGGCACTTGCTGGCCGGGCTCGAGTTGGGCCTTCGCGACGTCAATGACGCCGGCGGGATCGGCGGGCGACCACTTGAGCTGGTGGTTCGGGACACTGCGGCCGATCCGGAGCGGGCCGCGGCGGCGGTCGATGAATTGGCTCGCCTGGGCGTGGCTGCGTTGGCGGGGGAGTATCACAGCGTCGTCGCTCGCGCCGTTGCCGCCAGGGCTGACGCGCTCGGCTTGCCGTTCCTTTGCTCGTCGGCGGTTCTCGACGCGCTCACCGAACAGCCAACGGATTGGGTCGCGCGCCTTGCCCCGCCGCAGTCCCGCGGCTGGCAGATCTATGCGGACTTCCTGCTGAGCGCGGGCCACAGTCGAATCGCCGTAGCAGCCGCGCCGAGTGTCTACTGGGCATCTGGGGCAAGCATTCTGCGGGAGTATTTCGTTCCACGCGGCGGCACCGTGAGCGAACTCGACATGCGAGCGCTGGACACTGCGGCGGTGTGCGAGGAACTCGTCCACAACGGCGCGACAGCCCTCCTTCTCCTGGTCGGTCATCCGGAGCCGGCTGTTTCGATCGTCAAGGCTGTCCGCCACGATCAGCGCCTCGTCGAGGTCATGATCGGTGCTCCGGCCGGGCAACCGGAATTCGCCGAATGGGCGACGTTGTTGGGTGACGACGGCGCCGCGATCCCGTTCCTGCGCTACCTGCCCGAGCGCCTCACCCCACTCGGTGCACGAGTCGAGATGGCACTCCGGGAGCGGCTGACCGAAGCGCCTTCCTTCGTCGCCTTCGAGGGGTACGACACGGTCGCCGTTCTCGCCGACGTACTGCGTTCCTACGGCACCGACCGGGCGCGCACGGCCGAATCCTGGCCGCGCGTCGCCGTCGAAGGCACCCGCGGACACATCCAGTTCTCCCGCACCCCAGGCATCACCGTCTGGCAATGGGCTCGGACGCCGATCCAAGTCGTTGATCGAGACCCCACGGACCCAGACCGCTTCCGGATCCTCCACGCCGGCTGACGCTGGCGTGAAGGTGGTCCGGTGCATGAGGACAGACGGCTACCATTCTCGAGTACGCGCAGCTCGAGGCACTGCATCACTCGGGATCACGTGTGGCGGAGGATGATGTCGCCGCCGTGGGTGCGGGCGCGGAGCTTGACCGTTCGGTGGGACTGTTCGGGGGCCTCCAGGGAGTTGAACACCCGGCCGGCTGTGCTGCGCGCGTCGAGCTGCACGGCGGTGCCCTCGGGGACGCCGACCGCCACCTCGCCGGTTGCCGTGTACAGGTCGACTGTGCCGCTGCCGAGCTCGCCGACTCGGACGTCGCCGCTCGCCGTACGGGCGTCGACCCCGGCACGCGCCACGTCGACGGTGATGTGGCCGTTGGCCGCACTCACCCGCAGGTCGCCGGCGACCTCGCCGACCCAGCTGTCGCCGCCGATGTTCTTGACCACCGCGCCGCCGTCCACCTGGCGGATCCGGATGTCCCGGTTCCCGCGGACATCGGCCTGTCCGGTCACGTGGTCCACGATCACCTGGCCGCTGGTGGTCCGCAGCTGCACGCTGGTGGCCTGGCCGACCCGGATGTCGCCACTGGGGGTCTTCAACTCGCACGAGCCCACGGCGCCCTCGACGACGTACCCACCCTTGGCGGTGTTGCCTCGCACGTCCGACCCGGTCGGCAGTTTCACGAGCACGTCGACCGCGCCGAACTTGGTGCTGAGCGCGGTACGCAGCTTCGGGTGCTTGACGTGCAGCTTCCCGTCGGCGAACTCGATGACGACTTGTTCGGCGGCCTTGACGTCCAGCTCCCACGACGGGTCGACCGGGCGGACGTCGACCACGGTGTCGGTACGGTCACCGGCGGAGAATCGGATCTCTCCGAAGACGATGTCGACGGTCGCGGAGATCGGTGCGGGGGTGTCGAAGGTTCGCATGGCAGTGCCCTCCTGAGGCGTTGTCGAGCTGATCGGGAACCACGATCACCCGCCGTCCTGACATCGGGCCGCCACTGTGCTGACGCGGCCCACACCGGATCCGGCGTCGTGTCAGCGGCGTGGCGGCAGGGTGTCAGTGCGGGTCCCGATGGTTGTCGCATGACAACTTCAGCGATTACGGCTTCTGGGCTCCGGAAGGCCTACCAAGACAAAGTGGTGCTCGACGGCATTGATCTGGATGTCCCGGCGGGCACGATCTTCTCCCTCCTCGGTCCGAACGGCGCCGGGAAGACCACCACGGTCAACGTGCTGACCAGCCTGCTGAAGGCCGACGGCGGGACGGTCCGCGTGGCGGGGCACGACGTCGCGACCGAGGCCAAGGCGGTGCGCGCGGCGATCGGGGTCACCGGCCAGTTCGCGGCGGTGGACGAGTTGCTGACCGGGCAGGAGAACCTCCAGCTGATGGTGGACCTGAGCCGGGTGCGGGCGAAGGACGGCAAGCGGATCGTTGCCGAGCTGCTGGAACGCTTCGAGCTGGTCGAGGCGGCGCAGAAACCGGCCTCGACGTACTCCGGCGGTATGCGGCGCAAGCTGGACCTGGCGATGACGCTTGTCGGCAGCCCCCGGATCATCTTCCTGGACGAGCCGACGACGGGTCTGGACCCGCGCAGCCGGCGCACGATGTGGTCGATCATCCGGGACCTGGTGGCCGACGGCGTGACCATCTTCCTCACCACGCAGTACCTCGAGGAGGCCGACCAGCTCGCCGACCGGGTCGCGGTCCTCGATCAGGGCCGCATCGTCGCCGAGGGAACTCCCGACGAGCTCAAGCGGATGATCCCCGGCACCCACGTCCGGCTCCGGTTCGCCTCGGCCGCGGAACTCGACGCCGCCGCGCGGGTGATCGCCGACTCCACCCGGGACGACGAGGCACTGAGCCTGCGGATCCCCGGCGACGGCGGGACGAAGTCGCTGCGGGCTCTGCTGGACACGCTCGACCAGCACTCGATCAGCGCCGAAGAGTTCTCCGTCCACACCCCTGATCTCGATGACGTTTTCCTCGCCCTGACGGGCCACACCACGGAGGTTGCCGCGAAATGAACCACTCGATCGTGATGTTGCGCCGCAACTTCAAGCACATCGTCCGGAACCCGACCACGGTGTTCAACGCGGTCCTGATGCCGGTCGTGGTCATGATGATGTTCGTGTACGTGTTCGGTGACGCCTTCAGCGTCGGTGTCGACTATGTCGACTATGCGACACCGGGCCTGTTGTTGCTGGCCGTCTGCTACGGGCTCGGGTCGGTGGCGATCTCGGTGAACTCCGATGTGACCAAGGGCATCATCAACCGGTTCAAGGTCATGGACGTGCCGCGCAGTGCGGTGCTGACCGGGCACGTCGTCGCCAGTGTGCTGACCAACCTGCTGGCCGTCGCGGCGATCATCGGTGTCGCCTTCCTGCTGGGATTCAGTCCGTCGGCGAGCCTGGTCGACTGGCTCGGCGTGATCGGCCTCGTCGTACTGCTCAGTTTCGCGGCCGGCTGGCTCACGATCGCCATGGGACTGGCGGCGAAGTCCCCGGAAACCGCCGGTCTGGCCTCGTTGCCGCTGGTCATGCTGCCGTTCTTCAGCAGCGCCATCTCACCGACGGACAAGATGGGTCCCGGAGTGCGCCAGTTCGCGGAGTACCAGCCGTTCACGCCGATCATCGAAACCCTGCGCGGCCTGCTGAACGGCGCGCCGGCCGCCGGTGACGTGATCCCCGCCCTCGCATGGTGCGTCGGCCTGGCTCTGGTCGGCTACCTGTGGGCGAACTCGACGTTCACGAAGCGAGCGTGACCGCGGCCAACTCCCGCCAGCTCGCCCGCGCCCCCTCGGCAGTCGCCTCGGTGAACCGCGTGTCACCGAGGCGACTTCGCACTTCCTGCTCGATCCGGGTCACATCGGGCTGGGAGCGGTCCGGCAGGCCGCGCAGGCCGGCGCCGGCCGCGAGCAGCCGCGCGGCCTGTTCGTACTGTTCGTTGCGCAGGGCAAGATCCGCGATACCGACCAGCACCTGGGCGAGATGGGGTCCGTGCGCCGCCTCGGATGCCGCGTCGAAGGCCGCGCTGCGGTGGGCACGGGCCTCGTCGACATCCTCGGCAAGATAGCCGAGCAGGTCGTGTCTCAACGCCCGGACGTAGGACCGGTCGGCATCGTCGCCCAGCATCGCCGTCGCGATGTCGAGCTGACTGCGTGCCTGCTCGGCGTCACCGCTCCAGCGCGCGAGCTCGGCCTTCGCCAGAGCCAGCTCGGCCAGCGCCTCCGGCCAGGCGACTCGGTTCGCAGATCGCTGCGCCTCCGCCATGGCAGCCGCGCTGGCGTCCTTGTCGTCCAGCAGCCAGTACAGCTGGGCCTGCCGCGACCGCAGGCGCACGACATCCTCGATCGCACCGACCTCGGTGACGACCGCGACCGCCTGTTCGTAGTACTCGCACGCAGCGGCGAACTCGCCGCGCGTCGCGATTCGATCGGCCAGCTCGGTCAGGGCGAACGAGATGCCCCACCGCTCTCCGAGCGCGCGGAACTCGGCGAGTGCCGCCTCGAGATAGGCGTCCGCCTCACGGTCGCCGTGGCCGAGCAGGATCCGCATCTTGCCGAGCTGCAGCCGGGCGAGGGCGCGTACCCAGGGGTCCTCGTCGGCGAGCAACGGTTCGAACGCGGTCAGGTACATGTCCGGGCCCTGGAGCAGCCGTTCCAGCGGGACGGCCAGCGTCAGTACGGGGTGACGAATCTGGACACGTTGGCTGATCTCGTACGCCTTGTGGATCCACTCCTCCGCCTGGTGCTCGTCGCGCCCGCGCCCGGAGGTCATGAAGCCGGTGACGAACCCGTACACCACGCCCTGGATCTCGTCGGGCACCTCGCCGGGTACGGCGGCGGCCGCCATGATCAGCTCGTTGCCCTCCACCTTGTGCCCGCCGAGCCACCAGTACCAGCCGGCCGCAGCGGCGAGCCGCATCGCCCCGTACGCCTCGCCGGCCGCGAGCGCACCGCGCATCGCGGCGGCGATGTTGTCGTGCTCGCGCTCGAGCACGGCAAGCCATTCCAACTGCTCGGCGCGGCGAAGATGCGGCTCCGCGGTCTCGGCGAGCTCGGTGAAGTACGCGAGATGCGCACGGCGCGCCAGGTCCGATTCCCCGGCCTCGTCGAGCCGGTCGGCGGCGTACTCCTTGATCGTGCCGAGCATCCGGTAGCGAGGCGCACCCTCGCCCGCGGTGACCAGCAGCGACTTTTCGGTCAACGCGGTCAGCAGTTCGAGCACCTGCCATGGCTCTACCTCGTCGCCCGCGCAGACTCGCTCGGCCGCCTCCAAGCCGGCGCCACCGGCGAAGACCGACAGCCTGCTCAGGACCGTCCGTTCGGCCTCGCTGAGCAGTTCCCAGCTCCAGTCGACCACCGCGCGCAGCGTCCGGTGCCGCGGCAACGCCGTTCGGCTGCCCCCGGTCAGCAGCCGGAACCGGTCGTCGAGCCGATGGGCGAGCTGGTCGAGGGACATGGTGCGCAACCTGGCCGCGGCGAGTTCGATGGCCAGTGGCATACCGTCCAGCGCCCGGCAGATGCGCGCCATCGTCGCCATCGTCTCGGCGT
The DNA here is from genome assembly GCF_054784135.1 of Kribbella swartbergensis. Classification (NCBI taxonomy): domain Bacteria; kingdom Bacillati; phylum Actinomycetota; class Actinomycetes; order Propionibacteriales; family Kribbellaceae; genus Kribbella; species Kribbella swartbergensis. The sequence continues at coordinate 734,108 of NZ_BAAGPM010000022.1, read as the reverse complement.
CGGCGGAAAGGTCAGCGCGTACTGCGGCGGCTCGGTCCTGGAGCAGCCGGACGGCCGGAGAGGCGTCGATCTCGCCGGGGTCGGCGCCCTCCGCGGGCAGGACCAACGGCGCGACCGGCCACAGCGCCTCACCGGTGATGCCGAGAGGTTCCCGGCTGGTGGCGAGGATCCGCAGCCGCCGGCACTCTCCGAGCACCCGGTGGGCGAACGCCGCCGCCGAGTCGATGACGTGCTCGCAGTTGTCCAGAATCAGCAACATCTCCCGCTCACGGACCGCGGCGATGACCCGATCCGTCGGCTCCGCGTCCGGCACCTCGCCGACCAGCGCATCGCGCAGTCTGAGCGCGTCGAGCGTCGCCTGCGCCACGTCACCGTCGGCGCCGATCGCCGCGAGCTCGACCAGCCAGACTCCGTCGGGCAGGTCGCCGAGCAGCGTCCGCGCGGTTTCCGTGGCCATCCTGGTCTTCCCCGAGCCGCCCGGTCCGATCAGGGTGGTGAGGCGATGTTCGGCAACCAGATCGCGGACCGCGGCCAGATCGGTGTCCTTGCCGACGTACGTCGTCAGCTCGGCACGCAGGTTGGTCTGTCGTGTCTCCTCCCGCCGTACCAACTCGCCCCGCAGCAGCGCGACGTGCAGTGCGGACAGCTCGGGCGAGGGATCGACGCCCAACTCGTCGGCCAAGGTCTCCCTTGTGCGCTCGTACACGAGCAGTGCCTCGGTGTCGCGGCCACTCGCGACGAGGGCACGCATCAACGCGGCGACGAGCCGCTCCCGGACCGGATGCGCCGCCACCAGATCGGTCAGCTCGGTGACCAGCTCCGCACCGTGGCCGAGGGTGATCTCAGCGTCGTACCGATCCTCCAGGGCGGCCAGCCGCAGCCGCTCGAGCCGGGTGACCGCCGCGTCGAACGCGGCACTCTCGACCAGACCGATGTCCTGCAGCGCCGCGCCGCGCCACAACGCGAGCGCCTCGCGCAGCCGCCGTACACCCTGCGAATCCTCGTCGTTGCGAGCCTGGCCGACGAGACGTTCGAACCGGACCGCGTCGACGGCATCGGGCTCCACCTTCAGCCGGTAGCCGTCCGGGAGTCCCTCGACCGCCCCCTCCGGCAGCACCTTCCGCAGCCGGGAAACCAACCGCTGCAAGGCGTTCGCCGCGTCGGCGGGCGGATTCTCGCCCCAGATCCAGTCGACCAGCGTCGCCTTCGGGACCACCCGGCCCGGTTCGAGCGCGAGGGCAACCAACAGCCCACGCAACCGCGCGCCCGGCACGTCGGCCACGCCGCCGTCGACCGTGCGGACCTCGAACGGCCCAAGCAACCCAATCTGCACCGGCAGATTGTGTCATGGTCGCCGGCTGCTGTTCGGAGCGTGGGGGAGGCTGGCCACTCAGCTGACGGCCTTCTTGATGAGCGTGGTGAGTTGGGCTTCAACGGCGGGGGTGAGTTTGGTCAGAGCGTAAGAGGTCGGCCACATGTCGCCGTCGTCGAGGTTGGCCGGGTCGTTGAAGCCGAAGGTGGAGTAGCGGGACTTGAACTTGTCGGCGCCCTGGAAGAAGCAGACGTTCTTGCCGTCCTTGTAGTAGGCGGGCATTCCGTACCAGAGCTTCGGGGAGAGTTCGGGCGCGGTGGCCTTGATGATCTCGTGGATTCGGAGGGCCATGACGCGTTCGTGCTCCGGAAGTTCCGCGATCTTCTCCAGTACGGCGGCTTCCGCCTCCGCCTTGCCGCGGGACGCCTTGAGCTCGCGGGCGCGTTCCTTCATCGCGCCGCGCTCCTCCTCGGTGAAACCGTCGTACGACTTGCTCTTCTTCGCCGTGGTCGCCATGAGAGTGCTCCTGCCTGGGTGATCGGTTGGGAACGAACGACTTCAGACTACGGAGCCGCCCGGCACGGGGGCTTCTTGAAAACTGATCGATTCCGCGGCGGCGAGGGCGATTGTGGTTGCCTCACGACTGGCCGGGAGCAGGGGAAGGCGGACGTGCGGGCTGGGGATCCGGCCCTGAGCTGAGAGAACGGCCTTGATGACGGTGGGATTAGGTTCGGCGAAGAGGGCGCGGGACAAGGGGACGAGGCGGTTGTGCAGGGTGCGAGCCTCCTCCGTCGGGCCGTCCGACCAGGTTGCAATCAGGTCGGCGTAGGCGCGGGTGGCCACGTTGGCGCTGGCCAGGATCGCTCCCGTGGCGCCGAGGGCCAGGAGCGGCGCGGTGTAGAGGTCGTCGCCGGCGAGGACGGAGCAGTCCGCCGGCATGGTGCTCATGAACTCGACGGTGGCGTCGTCGATGCCGCCGACCGAGTGCTTGAACCCGGCAACGTTCGGGATGCGGGCGAGCCGTCCGAGCGTGGTGGCACTCAAGGATCTGCCGGTGCGGTACGGGACGTTGTAGACGATCAACGGCACCGAACTGGCCGCCGCGAGTCGGCGGAAGTGCTCGACGACGCCGTCCTCGGACGGGCGCGTGTAGTACGGAACGACGGCCAGCGCGGCGGAGGCGCGGGGATCGACATCGGCGAGCGTATCGACCGACGCCGCGGTCGAGTTGGACCCGACGCCGACGATCAGGTGTGCGCCGCGAGCAGCGCAGGCACCGGCACAGATGTCGACGATCGTACGCCGTTCCGCGGCGGTCAGTGTCGCCGGTTCAGCAGTGGTGCCCAGGGCAACGATGCCCGCGGCACCTTCGTCGAGTACGGCGTACGCGAGCGCCTCCAGCGAATCGGCGGCGAGGTCGCCGGCGGCTGTGAACGGCGTGACGAGTGGAACGAAGAGACCTGTGAATGCCATGCCTCGACCATCGCCGGTAGTCGCTGTGAAGGTCCAGTTCGCATTTCTGAGGTGGAGCGTAAGGTCTGCTTATGCTCGATGTGCGCAAACTCCGGCTCCTGCGCGAACTGGCTCACCGCGGAACAATCGCTGCCGTGGCCGAGGCACTCGCCTATACCCCGTCGGCGGTTTCGCAGCAGCTGACTGCGCTCGAACGGGAGACCGGCGTACCACTGCTCGAACGGACCGGCCGACGGGTGCGGCTGACACCGGCCGCTCTTCGTCTGGTCGAGCGCACCGAGGAGCTGCTCGCGACGCTGCAGGAGGCCGCTGCCGAGCTGGCGGCCACCGCGACGGCGCTCACCGGAACCCTTAGCATCGGGGTGTTCCCCAGCGCGGTGTCGGCGATCCTCACGCCCGCACTCGTCGCGCTGAGCACCGACCACCCGGACCTGGATCTGACGGTGACCGAACTGGATCCGGCCGCCGTGCCCGACGCGCTCCGCGACGAGAGCCTCGACATCGCGCTGATCCAGGAGTACGACTACGTGCCGATCCCGTCGGATGGTGGACTGCAGACCGAGCCGCTGCTGGAAGAAACCGTCCATCTCGCCGCACTGACCGACGAACCTTTGACGGCCCGGCGTGACTCCCCATGGATCGCCGGCACCCCGGGAACGCTGTGTCATGCGCTCACTGTCAGAGCCTGCGAGGCCGCCGGATTCACGCCGCGCATCCGGCATCACGCCGACGACTTCGGCGTCGTACTGGCGTTAGTTGCAGCTGGTCAAGGCGTCGCGTTCGTACCCGACTTGGGTGCCGGGGCACCACCCGCCACGGTCTTGTTGACACCGCTGCCCATCCGACGGAGAACTCACCTGGCCTACCGCCGAGGCACCGCCAACCACCCCGCCATCTCCGCCGCCCGTACGGCCCTGCATGCCGCCGCGGTGCCCTGACGCCCACGCCGTACGGCATAGGCTTGCCGTGTGACGAGCCTCCGCGCCTTCCCGAACCAGCTGGACACGGAGCGGTTGCAGTTGCGGGTCTGGGAGCCATCCGATGCCGAGCAGTACCGGGGGCTCTGGGTCGAGCGCGACCCCCGCTCCCTGCGCCGGATCGACGACGAAGGCCGGCCCACGGTCGACGACATTCGCGGGTGGCTGACGAAGAACCCGCTCGCGGCAGAGCCTGGTCTGGGCCTGCTGAAGATCGTACGGCGGGACGGGGGCGACCTGATCGGGTACTGCGGACTGACGGTCGGGCGTGGATCCTTCGAGGAGCCCGAGATCGCGTACGAGCTGGCCAGACGCGCTCATGGATTCGGGTACGCGACCGAGGCGGGCAGAGCCGTGGTCGAGGCCGCGGCGGCCACTGGTCGGAAGCGGCTGTGGGCGACGGTGAGGGAGTGGAACACGGCCTCCTTCCGCGTACTCGAGAAGCTGGGCTTCTCGGACAGCGGCCGCCTCACCGAGGACGCGGACCGCGGCAACACCATCTGGATGACCCGAGAACTGGAGGGTTGAATTCCCGGGGGCTCGGCTTCAAGCACTCGTGAGGCCGCCCGAACGTCCTTCTGCGGCTGGAAATCCGCGAGCGTCGCGCCGTCAGGATGTGGGTACGACGCGGATCGCGTAGGCGTCTGTGAGGCCGAGGGTGGTCGATGTGCCGTTGTGGTCGACGTCGATGGTGCCTGTCTCGTCGTGGCGGCGGTTGACCGTGACGGTCGTGCCGATCGTGATGCCGAGTTGGTCGAGTTGCCGCAGCAGGCCGGGATCGCTGTCGGAGACCCTGGCCACTCGCGCCCGTACACCTTCTCCGACGGTGTCGAGCCGCAGTTGGTGGTCGTCCGGGAGCGTGCCGTCCGAGCGGGGGATGGGATCACCGTGGGGGTCGTGTTCCGGCTCACCGAGGCGGGTGGCGAGCCGGTCGATGAAGGTGTCGGAGACGGCGTGTTCGAGGATCTCCGCCTCCTCGTGCACCTCGTCCCAGGTGTACCCGAGGTAGTCGACCAGGAACGTCTCGATGAGGCGATGCTTGCGGACCATCGCGACCGCGATCCGCTGCCCCTCGGCGGTCAGTTCGACGGCGCCGTACCGGGCATGGGAGACCAGACCGCGTTCGGTGAGTTTGCGGACGAGTTCGGACACCGTCGAGGGGGAGAGCCCGAGCCGGGCGGCGAGGGCTCCGACGGTCACCGGCTCGTCGGACCACTCCCGGGCGTTGAAGACGGCCTTGAGGTAGTTCTCGACGACTCTGGGTTCCATCGTGTTCTTCCGTCTCATCCGATCGCGGCAGCTCGCCGCCGGCTGGTCGCCAGGTGCCTGCCGAGCACCCCGTGCCGTGGGCCGAACAGGTACACCAAGGCGAACACCACACCCTGGACCACAACCACGAGCCCGCCCGACGCGGCGTCGAGCCAGTAGCTGAGGTAGATGCCCAGCACCGAACATGCGGCGGAGATGATCGGCGCGATCAGCAGCATCCGGCCGGACCGATCGGTGAGCAGGTACGCCGTCGCGCCCGGAATGATCAGCATCGCCACCACCAGGATCACGCCGACGACCTGAAGGGCGACGACGGCGGTGAGCGCGAGCATGCCGAGCAGGAGCGCGCCGAGGCGTCGCGGCGACAACCCGATCGCATGGGCGTGGACCGGGTCGAACGCGTACAGCGTCAGGTCGCGGCGCTTGAGCAACAAGATGGCGAGCGTCACCGCGGCGAGGATCCCGATCTGGATCAGGTCCGTGGTCGAGACGCCGAGGATGTTGCCGAAGATAATGTGGTTCAGGTCGGTCTGGCTCGGCGTGACGGAGACGAGCACCAGCCCGAACGCGAACAACGTGGTGAACACGATCCCGATCGCGGCGTCCTCCTTCACCCTGCTCGTGTCGCGCACGACCCCGATCAACGCGACCGCGAGGAACCCGAACACCACCGCCCCCAGCGCGAACGGCGCCCCGAGGATGTAGGCGATCACGACTCCCGGCAGTACGGCGTGCGACACCGCATCGCCCATCAGCGACCAGCCCAGGAGAACGAGCCAGCACGACAACACCGCGCATACGACGGCCGCGAACACCGTGGTGATCAGCGCACGGACCATGAAGTCGTACTGCAACGGCTCGAGCAGGAAGTCGACCGGAGTCATGCCGCACCTTCCTGCTCGAGTACGTCGAGACCGAAAGCGCGAGCCAGGTTGGCCGGCCGCAACGCGTCGGCGACCGAGCCGTGGAACAGCACCCGCTGCAGCAACAGGACCGCTTCGTCCGCGAGTTGTGGCAGGGCGTGCAGGTCGTGAGTCGACACCAGAACGGTCCGCCCATCGGCGGCCAACTCCCTGAGCAGCCCGACGATGGTGGCCTCGGACCGCTTGTCCACACCGGCAAACGGCTCGTCCAGCAGCAGGATCTGCGCACCCTGAGCGATGCCGCGGGCAACGAATGCACGCTTCTTCTGCCCACCGGACAGCCGCCCGATCTGGCGGTCGGTGTACTCGGTCAGCTCCACCCGTTCCAAGGCCTCGGCCACCGCGGCGTGGTCGGCGGCACGCGGCCGCCGGGTGAAACCTTGGTGCCCGTAACGGCCCATCATCACCACGTCGTGCACCGACACCGGGAACGTCCAGTCCACGTCCTCGTTCTGCGGGACGTAGCCGACCCGTCCGCGTTTGCGGGCGATCGCCGGGTCGACCCCGTCGAGCCGGACCCGGCCCTGGTCGGGGCGGATCATGCCCATGATCGCCTTGAACAACGTGGTCTTCCCGGATCCGTTCATGCCAATCAGACCGGTCACCCTGCCCGGTTCGACGGTCAGCGACACCCCGTCCAGCGCGACCACGTCGCCGTACCGGGCGACGACGTTCTCGACCTCGACCGCGGCATTCAACTCCGTCATGGCGTGCGTCCTGTCAGGCCACGGATGATCGTGTCGGCGTCGTACCGGATCAGGTCGAGGTACGTCGGGACCGGCCCATCGGCCTCGGAGAGCGAGTCCACGTACAGCGTCCCGCCGAACTCGGCGCCGGTGCCGTTCGCGACCTGCCTCATCGCCTTGTCCGACACCGTCGACTCGCAGAACACCGCCGGTACGTCGTTGGACTTCACGAACTCGGTCGTGGAGGCGATCTGCTGCGGTGTCGCCTGCTGCTCGGCGTTGACCGGCCAGATGTACTTCTCGGTGAGGCCCGCGTCGCGTGCGAGGTAGGAGAACGCACCCTCGCAGGTCACCAGCGCCCGCTGCTTCTTCGGCACCGCCGCCAGCTCGGACACGAGCCCGTCCTGGACCTTCTGCAACTCGGCCTTGTAGGTCTTGCCGTTCGCGGCGAAGTCGGCCGCGTGCCCGGGGTCGAGCTCGGAGAACGCGTCGACCATGTTGTCGACGTAGAGCTGCACGTTCTTCGGGCTCATCCACGCGTGCGGGTTCGGCTTGCCGGCGTACGAGTCCGCGGTGATGTCCATCGGGGCGATCCCGTCGGAGACCACCTTGTGCGGTACGTCGACCGACTCGACGAACTGCTGGAACCACACTTCCAGATTGAGGCCGTTGTCGAGGATCAGGTCGGCGTCCGACGCCTTCCGGATGTCGCCCGGTGTCGGCTCGTACCCGTGGATCTCGGCGCCCGGCTTGGTGATCGACTCGACCTTCAGGTGGTCGCCCGCGACGTTCCGCGCGATGTCGGCGAGCACCGTGAACGTGGTCAGCACCACCGGCTCGTCGTCACCCGAGGCCTGGCTCGGCGAACACGCGGGCGCCACCCCGAGTGCCAGGACCAGGGACAGGGCGGCGAGAGTTTTCGGCACACCGAAAACATAGAAGTTCGGTGCACCGAAAACAAGGCCGGATTGCGGATCCGCGCGGCGGCTGGGAGGGTGCTGAGCCGTGGACGAGGACATCCGCCGCGGCGACCTGCTCGCCGAGGGTGAGCCGGAGCAGGAGTTCAATCCCGGGATCGCGGCCCGGTTGCCGCGCAAGACCGTGGCGGGCGGTGCGCTGATCCGCGACGAGGCCGGCCGCATCCTGTTCCTCGAACCGACCTACAAACCGACCCTCGACATCCCCGGCGGGATCGCCGAGTACGACGAATCGCCGTACGAGGCCTGTGTCCGCGAGGTCGAGGAGGAGATCGGCCTGGTCCTCGAGATCGGCCCGCTCCTCGTCGTCGACTGGGTGCCCGCGCTCGGCGTCTGGAGCGACGCCCTCGCCTTCGTGTTCGACGGCGGTGTGCTCGACCGGTCCACGATCGACCGGCTGAGGATCGACGCGGTGGAAGCCCGCACACATCAGTTCCTCACCCTTGCCGAGGCGACTCCGCGCCTGCGCCCGTCCCTGGCTCGCCGCCTCGCCCTCGCCCTCCAAGCCCTTACCACTGGCACCCCGGCGTACGCCGATTTCGGCCGCTGAGGCCCTCGCGGAGCCGGGGCGGGCTCCGCGAGGGCTGAGTGGGTGTTGTCAGCCGGCGGTTGCCAGCACGGTCGGTCGATAGAGGGTCTGGCCGGACGTGTCGTCGACCACTGCGACCCGGACGGACTCCGGTGTGGGGTCCTGATGCGGTACGGCGAAGACCGCGGTCGCCGCGCGGCCGTCGTACTTGGCGGTGTAACTGACGAACCGCCAGTCCTCGTCGTCCCAGTAGTCACGGATGTCGGACCGCAGCAGACCGCTGACTGCCCGGTACGCCGGGCTGAGCAGCAGCCGTCGCTGTGTCGCGGCCAGTGGTACGGCGCCAGTCGCCGTACCGCTCAATGGATGCGTGATCCGCAACCGCAGCCGGCGCACCGGCAGCAGCCAGTACCGATCCAGCTCGGCGGACAGCATCACGAACAACGCGGCTTCCGGCACCAGGACGAGCACTTCGGACGACCACCATCCGGCGCTCGCCGTCGTCGCCAGTGAGGCTGTTGCCAACAGCAACAAGGCGCGGCCGATCGCCCGCCCGCCGACCGGCTTGACCGACGAACCGACACAGCCACACGACGCCTCGGGCACCACGATCTTGGCGTAGATCAGGTACCCCGTGAACCCGGCAGCCAGCACGGCCGCCGCGACCGCCTCGACAGTCCAGACCGGTGGCGCCAGCAACGCCAACCCGATCACAGCCTCGACCACACCGACCGCGCGATACACCGGCGCAGCCCGCGTCTCGCCGACCAGCCGAGGCAACGCCGTACGCCGAGCCTGCTCCGCGCTGCCCCGGTCCACGACCTTGCCGTACGACGACCACAGCAAGAGCAACCCGATGAGCAGCGGCTGGGCAGCCGCCACCTGAGATGCGAACATCGCGGCCTCCCGGTCAGTTCGACGCGTAGATCGTCGCGATGTCGATCTCGTTCGTGCCCGGCCGCCAAGCGCCGATCACGCGGGCGTGCTGGCCGACTTTGAGCATCGACAGGTCCGACACCGCCGGGGTCCCGTTGTAGACGGCGGCGCTGAGGCCCGGTTGCAGATGCCCGACGACCTTCTGGCCGTGGTGGTCGAGGTGCAGAGCGGTCCGGCCGATCGCGTTGATGCTGACGGCAAGGTTGACGATGTTGACCCACACCGACTCGGCGGCGAGGATTCCGTCCGGCATCAGCACGCCCCGGGCATACAGACCGTCGCCGATCCGGACCTGGTCCAGCGTGGTCGGGCGCAGTTTCCAGACGCTGGTCACACCGGTCAGCTGGATCCGGTGCATCCGGCCGTCGGAACCCCGTACCTGCAGCAGATCCTGGTTGCGGCCGATGATCAGTCCTTCGGCGAAGTTCGGGTCCGGCTGACCGGCGTCCGGGTACTGCGAGGCCGCGGCGAACGCGGTCTCCGGAGCAAGTGAACCCATGGCACTGGCGGCGACCAGGCCGGTGGCGCCGAGCGCGGCGCGAGACAGCAGTGACCGGCGGTCCATCGTGGTGGTCATCTCGACTCACTCCCCTCAGCCGACGTCGACAGTGCAGGGGACCAGGCCGGCACTCAGGCTCGCGATCGCGGAGAACGCCGCCGGAGTGAGGTCGATGATCCGGTTGGAGGCGCACCTGCCACCACAGCAGGCACGCTCACCGCAGAACAGGTCGGTCTGCGGACCGCAGTCCGCGATCGACGTGACCACCCGGGCGCCGTTGCACAGGTTGGTCGTGGAGTGCCGGAAACCGCAGGTACGCCGGGACATCCCGGTGATCCCGCAGCGGTCCGGCCGGGTGATGTCGTAGCACGCATCCGACGTGTTCGGCCACGCGTGCTGGAAGTTCCCCGAGTGACAGGTGCCGCAAGCACCTCGCCCGGTACTGGCGCAGGGTCCCCACGCGTTCCCGCAACAGAACCACGAGACTTCGCCGTTGATTCCGGCCATGACAGATCCTCCAGGTCTAGGGGCGGACAGACCTACTGAGAATCTTTGTACCGCGAACGTGCGAAATCTCACAGACTTCAACCCCGAAACGGAAACTTTTTGACCACGACGAAAACGTCTGCCCTCGTAGGTGGTTGAAGTGGTCGACCCTCGCAGCCTGCTACGCCCGCTCCTACGTCGCGTGCTACGCCGACAGCCCCACCCACCCTTTCGCGCTCGCGCTGCTCGCTGGATGCGCGCGCTCGCGATGCTCGCTGGGTTTGCTCGCGATGCTCGCCGATCGACTGCGGGGTGGTTGCGGCCTTGGGTGGTTTGTCGAGTGGATGTGTAAGCCCTCGCAGCCTGCTACGCCCGCTCCTGCGTCGCGTGCTCCGCCGGCAGCCCCACCCCCCTTCTTGCGCTCGCGTTGCTCGCTGGATCGGGTGCGGATGGTTGCGCGCTGACGTCGATGCGGGGGTTGCAGTGTGGTGGCGGGTGGGTGGGGTTGCTGATCGGTCGAGGGCATGTGTGGTGCCTTCGGCGGCGGCTAGTTCTGCGTCAAGGGGTTCGCGACGCACTGCCGAGAGCCGGACACCTACTAGCGGCCCTCATCTGAGGGGTCAGCCAGGCAGATGGTGGGTTGACCCACCCGATTCTGAGGGGTCCACCCACCATCGCGTGGGTTAACCCCTCACCTGACAGCTTGCCCATGACCCAACGGGACCAGCCTCGCGATACCCCCGAAGATCTCTAGATGAAGCAGCAGCGGAGCTGCTGCGGGCTGAAGCGGATACGGGGATTGGAGTGTGGTGGCAGTGGGCCGGGCTGACGTGGTGTCAGCCCGCGTGGTCAGAGGCCGAGTGTTCCTCCCGAACGTGCCACCACACTCCACCCCGGCATCCACATCAGCCCGCGTCCGCCCGTACTCAATCCAGCGAGCAGCGCGAGCGCGAAAGGGCGGGTGGGGCTGCCGGCGTAGCACGCGACGTAGGAGCGCGCGTAGCAGGCTGCGAGGGCTCACCTCACCACCTCGACCAACCACATCAGCCCGACCCAGCTGCCACCACACGCCAACCCCGCATCCACATCAGGCCGCGACCACCCGCACTCAAATCCAGCGAGCAGCGCGAGCGCGCACATCCAGCGAGCAGTGCGAGCGCGAAAGGGGTGGGTGGGGCTGCCGGCGTAGCACGCGACGTAGGAGCGGGCGTAGCAGGCTGCGAGGGCTCACCTCACCACCTCGTGACCTCTTGCACGGCCAATTGCATTGGTGTCCGATACAATTGCTGCGTTGTGGAGGGGAGTATTCCTCTCGGGCGGCCGTGATGCGCGTCCGAATGCGGCAGTGTCGTCATCACGGGAGGCCTGGGCGGCCGAACCGGTGCTGCCGGCCCGGGGACATCGGCCGGGTGGAAGAGACCTCCGGACCAAGCTGTACGCCGTCGTCCGGAGGTTCGTCATGGTTTCTGTCATGCCCCCTGTTGTCTGGGTCCTCACGGTTGTCGGGTTGCTGGCGGTCGTCGCCTTCGACCTGGTGGTGATCGCCCGGCGCGACCACACCGTGACGATCAAGGACGCGACTCGGTGGGTGCTGTTCTACGTCGGTCTGGCCGGCATGTTCGCGGTCGGGTTGTTCCTGTTCGCGCCGGCGGCGGGGACGACCGGTGGTGAGTTCGTGGCCGGCTACATCACCGAGTACAGCCTGAGTGTCGACAACCTGTTCGTCTTCGTGATCATCATGGCGAGGTTCGCCGTGCCGAGCTTGGCGCAGGACAAGGTTCTGTACATCGGCATCGTGGTCTCGATGGTCCTGCGCGCGGTGTTCATCCTGGCCGGTGCGGCGGCGATCGCGGCGGCCAGTTGGGTGTTCTACGTCTTCGGCGCGTTCCTGGTCTACACCGCGATCAGGCTGGCGCTCGAGAGTGACGACGAGACCGCCGACAGCTGGTCGGAGAGCCAGGAGAACGCCGTACTGCGCGGGTTGCGCCGGATCCTGCCGCTGTCGCACGAGTACGACGGGGCACGGCTGGTCACCCGGGTCGACGGCCGCCGGATGGTGACGCCGCTGGTGATCGTGATCTCCGCGATCGGGATGGCGAACGTGATCTTCGCGCTCGACTCGATCCCGGCGATCTTCGGGCTCACCCAGGACGCCTACATCGTGCTGACGGCCAACGCGTTCGCGCTGATGGGCCTGCGGCAGTTGTACTTCCTGATCGGCGGGCTGCTGGAGCGGGTCATCTACCTGAACGTCGGCCTGTCGGTGATCCTTGCCTTCATCGGCGTGAAGCTGATCGTCGAGGCGCTGCACGGTTCGCACATCGACGACATCGGAGCGATCCACCTGCCGCACATCGGCATCCTGACCTCGCTCGGCTTCATCGCCGGCACCCTGTTCGTCACCACGCTCGCCAGTCTCGTCAAGTCAGCGTACGACCGCCGGGTCAGGTCCGAAGACTGACGTCCTCCCGCGCCGGACGCAGCCGGAGGAAGAGCAGCGGGATCGGGGTGAGGATCAGGCCGGAGGCGAGCAGGGCCGTGCGCAACGACGTACGGCCGACGGCTCCGAGCGGCGGACCGCCGACGACCTGGCCGATCGCGTTCGCCTGGGACACCATCGAGATCACCGTCGCGCGGGACCGGGAGTCGAGGTGCCGGTTCAGCCAAGCGGACTCGATCGGCCAGGACAGCGTGCCGGCGATCGTGCGCAGCCACATCGCGGCCAGCGCCAGCCAGAGGTGATCCAGCAGCGCGAACGCGACCACGCCGCCGACCTGCAGAACGGCGAGCAGCCCGAGTACGCCGTTCGGATGCGCAGCGCTCAACCGTTCCGGCGAGAGCTTGTTCAGCGTGACCGAGGTGATCAGGGACAGCAGCGTCCCGACCAGGGCGAGCACGGTGAACCAGAACGCGGGTTCCGACGTACCGAAGACGGTCGGGAAGCTGAACTCGAGGATCTTCACCGACCACAGCCGGTCGAACGCCTCGCTGGACAGCCCGGAGATCAGGCTGATCAGCACCAGCGCCCGTACGACGGGACGCCGCCGGGCGACCTCGAGTCCGTGCTTGAACGTGTCGGCCATCTGCCGGAACGTCTCCCGCTCGGCCTTCGGCGTGCGGTGGAAGTTGTCCTCCCGCATGAACGTCGCCAGCAGCAACGCGAGCAGGATCATGCCGGCACCGGACAGCGTCAGCGGCAACGGCAGGCTGACCAGACCGAGCGCGCCGGCGCTGATCGTGCCGGCGATGGTCGCGACCAGCCCGACCTGCTGGCTGCGGACGAACACCGGGCCGGCTCGTTCGGCTCCGATCTCGTCGGTGATCCAGGCCTGGTCGGCGCCCGAGGTGAAGGTGTAGCCGATACCCCAGAGCACCTGGGCGGCGAGGATCGCGAGGAACGACGGGACCAGCCCCTGCAGCAGGAAGCCGGCGCCGATCAGCGTGAAGCCGATGATGATGGACAGCCGGCGGCTGTACAGGTCGGCGACGATGCCGGTCGGCACCTCGAACAGGAAGCAGGCCAGCTCGAGCGTGGTCCCGACCAGGACCATCTGGAGCGGGTTCAGGCCGGCCTCGCGGACGTAGTACACCATGCTGAGCGTGAACGTCAGCGCGGAGAGGAACGCCCAGGTGCCGTTGTAGGCGTAATAGGTACGGACCGGATCGGCCGACCGGAAAGCAGGCAGAGGCATCGCGGGTTGCTCCCGAAAGCGTGTGCGGGCATGACGAAGCGCGACCCCGATGGGTCAAACGCTTGACGTGACGCACGACGGCGGCCCACCCGGCTGGTGAGCGGCGGAGGTGCGCTTTCAGGAGCGACGTTGCATGCCGTCAGGGTAGGGAAGATCCGGCGCGTCCGCCTCCGATTTACCCGTCCGGCGGCGGTGATCGGAGGTACCATCGAAGTGCCTGGCCCGGCCGTTCCCCCGTGATGGTCGGGTCAGGTTTTCGCGGCCCGATGTAGAGAATCGCCCGGTGGCTCCGTCGCCCCTGTAGACAGTCAGGACCGACGAGAGGATTCCCATCATGCTGCTCGAGAACAAGACCGCGATCGTCTACGGCGGCGGAGGCGCGATGGGCGGTGCGATCGCCCGGGCGTTCGCCGCCGAGGGCGCCACCGTTCACCTGGCCGGCCGGACCCTGGCCAAACTGGAGAAGGTCGCCGACGACATCACCGAGGCCGGTGGCAAGGCCGCCGTCGCCGTTGTCGACGCGTACGACGCCGACGCGGTGAACCAGCATGTGGCGTCCATCGAGGGCCGGATCGACGTCGTGTTCAACGCGGTGAGTGTGCGGGTGAAGCAGAACGTGCCGCTCGTCGAGTTGTCGGTGGACGACTTCGTCCGGCCGGTCGAGGACGCGGCGCGGACCAACTTCATCACCTCGACCGCGGTCGCCCGGCGGATGATCGAGCAGCGCGGCGGCGTGATCTTGATGCTGTCCTCGTCGGCGTCGCGGGAGTCGGGCGCCGAGTTCGAGATGGGCGGCTTCAGCCTGGCCTGCGCGTCGATCGAGACCCTCACCCGGGCGCTGGCCGGCGAGGTCGGCCGGTACGGCGTCCGCGTCGTCGCGCTGCGGCCCAACTTCACGCCCGACACCCACCCGGAGTGGGACATCGCGGAAGGCGGTCTGGACCACCTCATCAAGGGGACCGCACTCAAGCGGCTACCCCGGGTGGCCGAGGTAGCCCATACCGCCGCCTTCGCCGCCTCCGACCACGCCGGCCCCATGACGGCCGCCGTACTGAACCTGTCCTGTGGCGCGGTCGTGGACTAGAACGGTTCGCGATCGGGCCGGGGGTTGACAGTCGGGGCGCGGGGCGGGTTGACTGCGATATAGTTCACATAGGAAATTAAAGCTGGCTCGGTCCGGAGGCGGTGACTCAGAGCGCCACCGGACCGGCTGGCCGCATGCCCGGATCCGGTGGCGATGCCACCGGATCAGTCGGCGTTTCCGGTCACTTTGGTTGCTGGGGGCAACACGCAGAATCCCTTGTGGACAAGGGATTTGCGGGGATCGGTCAACATCTGATCTCGCCGGGGTGGAGCTCTTCCGCTGCCGGAGGTTCTGTGTCATCCTCCCGGAAGTAGAGCCCGAGATCCTATCGGATATCGGGTCGGAGAGGATGGGGAGTGAGTACAACACTGAAGCCGGCGGCCCCGCCCGCGCCGGTCCGCCCGGAGTCGGTCAGGTCCGCCCGGATACCACGCCCGAGCCGCCGGACGCAGGCCCGGCGGAGCCTGCGGCGGCACTGGCAGCTGTACCTGCTGGTCGTCGTACCGCTCGCGTACTTCGTCATCTTCAAGTACATCCCGATCGCGAACGCGGTGATCGCGTTCAAGAACTACAGCCCGGTCAAGGGGCCGTGGGGCAGCGAGTGGGTCGGCTTCCGCAACTTCGAGTTGTTCTTCGCCAACCCGGTGTTCTGGACGCTGGTGAAGAACACCTTCATCCTGGCCGCCTACACGGTGCTGGCCAGCTTCCCGATCCCGATCATCCTGGCCATCGCGCTGAACGAGATCCGCAACGGGCGGTTCAAGAAGGTCGTCCAGCTGGTCACCTACGCGCCGTACTTCATCTCCACCGTCGTGGTCGTCTCGATGACGATCCTGGTGCTGTCGCCGCGGCTCGGTTTCGTCAACGACGCGATCGGGTTGTTCGGCGTACCGGCGGTCGACTTCCTCGGCAATCCGGACTACTTCCGGCACATCTACGTCTGGTCCGACGTCTGGCAGACCACCGGATACTCGGCCGTCATCTACCTGGCAGCGCTGGCCGGCATCGATCCGGCGCTGCACGAGTCGGCCAAGATCGACGGTGCCACCCGGCTGCAGCGGATCTGGCACGTCGACCTGCCCGGCATCATGCCGACCGCGGTGATCATCCTGGTGCTGGGCGTCGGCAACATCATGTCGATCGGGTTCGAGAAGGCGTTCCTGCTGCAGAACCCGCTGAACCTGGCGCAGTCCGAGATCATCGCCACCTACGTCTACAAGACCGGCCTGCTGAACGCCGACTTCAGCATGGCGACGGCGATCGGGCTGTTCAACTCGGTGATCAACCTGTTCCTGCTGCTCGGCGTGAACTTTGCCGCCAAGCGCATCACCGGAAACGGACTGTGGTCATGAGCCTCACCCTGACGAAGCGTCCGGAGTCGACGCTGATCGCGGAGACGCGGACCGACAAGATCTTCCTCTTCGGGGTGAAGATCATGCTCTGGATCGCGTTGATCCTCGTCGCGGTCCCACTGATCTACATCGTCGCGAACTCGTTCAGCAGCGCGTCCGCGGTGAGCGCCGGCCGGGTGCTGCTGTGGCCGGTCGAGCCGAGCCTGAAGGCGTACCAGGTGGCGTTCGGCGACCCGCAGATCATGCGCGGCTACCTGAACTCGTTCATCTACGCGATCGGCGGCACGCTGATCAGCGTCACGCTGACGATCGCGATCGCCTACCCGTTGTCGCGCCGGACCTTCTTCGGCCGCAACGTGATCATGAGCCTGCTGATCTTCACCATGCTGTTCTCCGGCGGCCTGATCCCGACGTACCTGGTGGTGCAGGACCTGGGCATGCTGAACACCCGGTGGGCGATGGTGATCCCGAGCGCGATCGGGGTCTGGCAGGTGATCATCGCGCGCACGTTCTTCCGCTCGACCATCCCGGACGAGCTCTACGAGGCGGCCACCATCGACGGGGCGAGCGACCTGCGGTTCCTCTGGTCGATCGTGCTGCCGCTGTCGAAACCCGTCATCGCGGTGATCGCGCTGATGTACGCGATCTTCCAGTGGAACAGCTACTTCGACGCGCTGGTCTACCTCAAGGACCCGAGTCTGTACCCGTTGCAGATCGTGCTGCGCAACGTGCTGATCCTGAACACCGTCACCGGTGGCTCGACCACCCAGAACCTGGCCCAGCAGCTCGAACAGCAACAGCTGGCCAATGTCCTCAAGTACGCGCTCATCGTCATCTCGAGCCTGCCCGTACTGATCATCTACCCGTTCGTCGCCCGCCACTTCACCAAGGGCGTGATGGTCGGCGCGGTCAAGGGATAACAGCGAGAAGGGAAACACACGAAATGCGCTCAACAGTGGGCAAAGTCGCCGCCGTCGCGGCGGCCGGCGCGCTCGCCCTCGCGGCGTGCAGCTCGGACAAGTCGGCGCAGGGGGCGGCGAACGAGACCACGGCCGACGGCAAGGTCGTCATCGACACCTTCACCCCGGCCGACCAGAACACCAACCTGGACACCAACGCGGTCACCAAGATCATGACCGACAGGTTCAAGATCCAGTTCCGCTGGCAGACCACGACGTACGACGCCGGGCCGGCCAAGGAGAAGCGGCAGATCGCGCTGGCCAGCGGCGACTACCCGGACCTGTTCTTCCTGATCCCGTGGGTCGACGCGTTCACCCAGGCCGAGGTGCTGAAGCTCGGCCAGCAGGGCGTCGCGGTGCCGTTGGAGGACCTGATCAAGGAGCACGCGCCGAACATCCAGAAGGCGCTGGACTCCAACAAGACGTACAAGGAGATGTCGACCGCGCCGGACGGGCACATCTACGCGCTGCCGCAGTGGGCCGACTGCTACCACTGCACGTACCCGGACAAGCTATGGATCAACACCGCCTGGCTGAAGAAGCTCGGCCTGCAGATGCCGAAGACGACCGAGGACCTGCGCGCGGTGCTCCGGGCGTTCAAGACGCAGGACCCGAACGGCAACGGCAAGGCCGACGAAATCCCGATGACCACCGACGTCCAGGACAGCAGCCTGATCCCGTATCTGATGAACGCGTTCGCCTACAACCCGGTCGGGGCGAACAACGGCGTCCGGTCGCTGATCACGCTCGACGGCGACAAGGTCGTGACCCCGGTGACGTCGCCGCAGTGGCGGGAGGGCCTGAAGTACATCAACTCCCTCTACAAGGAGGGCCTGATCGACCAGGCCGCGTTCACCCAGAACGCCCAGGCGTTGCAGGCTCAGGGCAACAACCCGAAGGCGGTCGTGCTCGGTTCGGTGCCGGTGCTGTGGCCGGGCATCTTCGTCCAGCTCGACTCCAAGGACGGGCGGGACAAGCAGTACGACGCGGCGCCGCCGCTGACCGGTCCCGAGGGCAAGAGCTACACCGGCCTGAACCACCCGACGTCCACCGGCTACACGTTCATGCTGACCAACAAGGCCAGCAAGGAGGCGCAGGTCGCGGCGGTCAAGATGCTCGACTGGATCTTCACCGACGAGGGCCAGATGATCACCAACATGGGCCCGGAGAACGTCGGCTGGACCAAGCCCGGCCCGGGTGACATCGCGCTCGACGAGAAGGTCAAGCCACTGTACAAGCCGAAGCAGGACGCGCCGAAGAACATCAACTGGGGTGCGCTCGGCCAGTACAACAACACGCTGGCGTACCGCAACGCGCAGGTGGTGCCGGCCGACATCTACACCGGCGCCGGTCTCGAGCGGCGGCTGTTCCAGGCGACCAAGCTGTACGAGGGTCACGAGGACAGGTCGCAGTGGTTCCCGCAGACCTCGGTCTGGCCGGACCCGAGCCTGAGCGGTGAACTGGCCACGCTGCAGACGAACCTGAACAACTACGTGAACCAGAACCAGTTGGCCTTCATTACCGGATCGAAGAACATCGACACCGAGTGGGACGCCTACGTGAAGGGTCTCGAGAGCACCGGGATGAAGCGGTACCTCGAGATCCAGCAACAGGCCTACGACAAGTACAAGTCCGGGAGCAAGTAGACCTTCATGTCGCACGAACTGTGGTTCACAACGGCCGCCCCGGACTGGTTCGAAGCACTGCCGCTCGGCAACGGTCACCTCGGCGCCAAGGTGTTCGGCCGGGTCGACCAGGAGCGGATCGCGCTCAACCTCGACGACGTCTGGTCGGGTGACGGTCCGCGCTCGCTGACCGTGACGGACGGTCCGCAGGTGCTGGCCGACGTACGGCGGTTGTTGCTGGACGAAGCTGATCAGCTGGCGGCGACCGAGCGGACCCGGGCACTGCAGGGGCCGTTGGTCGAGTCGTATCAGCCGCTCGCGGATCTGCTGATCAGGGCGTCCGGCGAACCACAGAACTACCGGCGGAGTCTGGATCTCCGCACCGGGATCGCCGCCGTCGACTACACGGTCGACGGCGTGCGGTTCCGCCGGGAGACGTACGTGTCCGCGCCGGACCAGGTGATGGTGTGGACGATCACGGCCGACCAGGCGGGGGCGATCGACCTCGACCTGGAGCTGACCAGTCAGCACCCGGTCCGGACAGAGGTTGCCGACGGCATCTATGGTGTCGTCGGCCACGCTCCTTCGGACCTCACCATCGAGTACCGGACGAGCCCGGACCCGATCCGGTACCGGGACGGCCACGGCACCGGTTTCGGAGTCGCGTTGCGGGCCCACAACAGCGGCGGCACCGCCTCCGTGAGCGATCGCGGTGTCAGTGTCCGCCGGGCCGACAGCCTGACGGTGGTGTTGTCGGCGGCAAGCACTTTCGCCGGCTGGTCGGTTCCACCCGACCGTGATCCGCTGGTGGCGTTGCGCGAGGCAACGGACCTGCTCGGCAAGGTCAGCCTGGACGAACTGCGGGAGCGGCACCTGGAGGATCACGCGCTGCTCTACGAGCGGGCCGAGCTCCGGCTCGGCGAGTCGAGCGACTTGCCGACCGGCGAACGGATCAAGGCGGTCGCTGCCGGTGGCGGCGATCCGGACCTGGTCGCGCTGATGTTCAACGTCGGCCGCTACCTGTTGATGGCCTCATCCCGCCCGGGGACGCAGGCGGCCAACCTGCAAGGCATCTGGAATCAGGACCGCCGGCCGATGTGGGCCGGCGACTGGACCAACAACATCAACACCCAGATGAACTACTGGCTCGCCGACCTCACCGGCCTGAGCGAGTGCTTCGACCCGCTCACCGATCTGATCGAGGGGCTGGCCGAGTCGGGTGCCGAGACCGCGCGGATCCTGTACGACGCACCGGGCTGGGTGGCGCATCACAACGCCGACATCTGGCGCGCGACCTGGCCGGTGGGCGAGGGCGGCGACGACCCGGTGTGGGCGATGTGCGCCACCTGCGGCGTCTGGCTGACCGCACACCTGATGGAGCACTACCGGTTCCAGCAGGACCTGGACTTCCTCCGCGACCGGGCCTACCCGCTGATCGCCGGCGCGGCCGAGTTCGTGCTGTCGATGCTGGTCGAGGACCGCAACGGCACGCTGCAGTTCATCCCGTCAACCGCACCGGAGCACCATTTCGTCCTGCCGTCGGGGGAGAAGGCCTCGGTCGACCTCACCTCGACGTACGACATCTGGCTGATCCGCGAACTGTTCGCCAACCTGTCCGAAGCCGAGAACGCACTCGGCCTCTCCACCGAACTCGCCGCGAAGACCCGTGCCGCCCGCGAACGCCTTCCGGAGATCGGTACGACGACCGACGGCCGGCTGCTCGAATGGCCGACGGACTGGCAGCCGTCCGAGACCGACCATCGCCACCAGTCGCACCTCTACGGCCTGTACCCGGGTGCCGAGATCGACCCGGTCCGTACGCCGGAATGGGCGGCCGCGGCTCGTGCGTCGCTGGACCTGCGAACCAAGGGTGCGACCAACGGCGGGTGGACGGCCGCGTGGCTGGTGGCGCTGTGGGCCCGCCTGTTCGAGCCGGAGAAGGCTTCGGCGGTGATTCGCGACTACCTGAGCCGGCTGGTCTCGGACAACCTGTTGCACCGCGACGGCGACATCTTCCAGATCGACGCCAACCTCGGCATGACCGGTTGCATCCCCGAACTCCTGATCCAGAGCCACACCGACACGATCCGGCTGCTCCCGGCCTTGCCGGCCGACTGGCCGGACGGCTCGTTCCACGGACTCAGGGCCCGCGGCGGGCTGATCTTCGACGTGACCTGGCGTGGCGGGCGGCTGACCGCGGCGACCGTTCAGGCGACGCGGGCCGGCAGTCACCGGATCGCGCTCCCGGATCGCGAGGTGGTCGTCGACCTGACGCCGGGGGAACCGGTGGACCTGATTAGGTCTGCCTTACCAAAGTTGTTGTAGGGTCAGCAGACGTGAAGATGCGCATGGGAATCGTCGTCGCGGCCGCCCTGCTGCTGGCCTCTGGCTGTGGTGGCAACGACACCGCTGGTACTGACGCCGGGCCGGGGGACACCGAGGTGGCGACCGGCGGGCGGTTGTTCAAGACCGCGGACGAGGACACCGCCAAGCTCGGGTCGGACGCCCAGCCGGGTGCATTCCCGCGGACCGTGAAGCACGCGCTCGGCGAGACCAAGCTCGAGAAGAAGCCCGAGAAGGTCGTCGTCCTGGACAGCGGTGAGCTCGACGACGTCCTGGCGCTCGGGATCACCCCGGTCGGGATGGCGACGACCGCGGGTCAGGCCGGTGTCCCGTCGTACCTGGCGGACAAGGCGCAGGGGATCAAGACCGTCGGCGGGATCAGCGAGCTCAACCTCGAGGCGATCGCCGCGCTGAAGCCGGACCTGATCCTGGGCAGCAAGCTGCGCGCCAACGACCTGTACGACAAGCTCAGCGCGATCGCGCCGACGGTGTTCAGCATCCGGCCCGGGTTCCCCTGGAAGGAGAACTTCCTGCTGGTCGCGGACTCGGTCGGCGAGGAGGACAAGGCCACCGGGATCCTGAACGACTACCAGAAGCGCGCCGACGAGGTGAAGGGGAAGGTCTCCGGCTCGCCGACGATCTCGCTGGTCCGGTTCCGGCCGGGGGAGATCCGGCTGTACGGGAACCTGTCGTTCATCGGCGTGATCCTGAAGGACATCGGGCTGCCGCGGCCGAAGGTGCAGGACGTCCAGGACCTGGCGGTCGAGGTGTCGCAGGAGAACATCTCGCAGGCGGCCGGTGACTGGATCTTCTACTCCAGCTACGGCAAGCCGGACACCACCGCCGAGAATACCGTTGTCAACGGCAACCTGTGGAAGGCGTTGCCGGCGGTGAAGAACGGCCAGGTCGCCCGCGTCGACGACGAGGTCTGGTTCCTCGGCCTCGGCCCCCTCGGTGCCATGGACGTCCTCACCGACCTCGAAAAACTCCTCGGCCCCAAGGGGTAGAGGAGCTGAGGTGTCAGCCGAGTACGCGGTAGTGGAGGTGGATCACTCCGCTGCCGAAACGGTGCTCGTCGAGTAGTTCCAGGCGGGCGGCGAGGTGATCGGGCAATGCTCGTTTGCCGCCGCCCACGAGGATCGGTGTCAGCAGCAGGTGGATCTCGTCGACGACACCTGACGTGAGCGCCTGCCCGGCGAGTTCCGGGCCCCCGATGCTGAGGTCGGCCGCGGAGGACTCCTTCAGTCGCTGGATCGCGTCAGGCTCGAAGGTGCGCCAGATGCGCGTCCTGGCGCTCGTCGTCTCCGACAGCGTCCGCGAGTACACGACCTTGTCGGCTGCCCGCCAGATCCGCGCGAACTCCTGCGCCACCTTCGACTCGTCGCCCGCGGTCTCCCAGTAGACCATCGTCTCGTACATCCGACGGCCGTACAGATAGGTCCCGATCGGCCGCTCCAACTCGTTGACGAAGGCGTGCACCTCCTCATCCGGCGCTGCCCACTCGAACCCTCCCTCGGCGTCCGCGACGTACCCGTCGAGGGACGCGATCGCCGAATAGATCAGCTTGGCCATCTCAGCTCACCCCTGACTTGGATCAGTCCGGCACGCGGCCGCGGTCACGGACCGGGACGTGCGGCGCGTAGCGGGCGACGGCCGCGACGCTTCACGACGAACGGTTCGATGGTCTGCTCGGGCGGCATACCGGCATTGTCGGGTCGATCCGCCGTACGCACCAGCACCCTCAGGGAGCCCTAATCATTTCGGCCGGAACCGTCCTCCCAAGGAACGAAAAACGGTCGCTGACCCGGTGTGGACTTTGGTCCGGCCCGAGTGTCCGCAACAATCGCACCATGCCGGACCGCCAGACCGCCGTCGCCTCCCGGAAGCCGCCGACGCGTGCCGCAGCCCGGCGGCGCCGCAAGGACAGCAAGTGGCGCCGCGGCTGGGTGATCGCCGTCCTCGCGGTGCTGTCCGCGATGCCGCTGCTGTTCCACCGCTGGGTGCCGAACTCGATCGGCAACCTGGGCAGCCTGCTCGACACGTTCCTGCCGTGGGTCGGCCTCGCCGTACCGGTTCTCGCGATCGCTGCCCTGGTACGCCGCTCGGCCGTCGCCGGAGTCGCGTTGCTGCTGCCCGCCGTGGTGTGGGCAGCGATGTTCGGCAACCTGCTGGTCCCCGGCAAGGGCGGCGGCCCGTATGACCTGCGTGTCCTGTCGCACAACGTCGACGCGGCCAACCCGGACCCGGAGCAGACCGCGCTGGACCTGCTCGCGGCCGACGCGGACGTGATGGCGTTGGAGGAGATCACCGCGGCGGACATGAAGGTCTACAAGGCCGCGTTCGCCGAGAAGTACCCGTACGAGGTCTCCCGCGACACGGTCGCCCTGTGGTCGAAGTACCCGGTGGCCGAGAGCGAGTCGGTCGACGTCGGCTTCAAGTGGACGCGGGCACTGCGCGCCGAGGTGAGTACGCCGGAGGGCAAGGTCGCGGTGTACGTCGCCCACCTCGCCTCGGTCCGGGTCGGCGCCAGCGGCTTCACGTCCGACCAGCGCAACGACACGATCAAGAACCTCGGCCGGCAGATCGTCGACGAGAAACTCGCCGGGGTGATCGTGATGGGTGACTTCAACGGGACGGCGAACGACCGCAGCCTGGCACCGTTGACCGCCGGACTGCGTTCGGCGCAGGGCGCGGCGGGCTACGGGTTCGGGTTCACCTGGCCGGCGAAGTTCCCGATGGCGCGGATCGACCACATCATGGTGCGCGGGGTGACCCCGACGAAGGCCTGGGTGATGGACCCGACCGGCAGCGACCACCGCCCGGTCGTGGCGGAGCTGCGGATCTAACCGTCCGCGATGCCCGTGCGGTACGCGTAGCGCACGGCTTCGGCACGGTGCCGGGCGCCGATCTTCGCGAAGGTGTTGTTGATGTGCGTCTTCACCGTCGCCTGCTGATGATCAGCGGACGAGGGCGTCGGAGTCCTCCATCCCGGCGATCGCGGCGTTGCTGACGGCAACGGAGGTGAGGAGGGCGAACGCGACCTGCGGACGGGCCGACATCAGCACCGTGCCGGTCAGGAAGACGGCCAGACCGCCGCCGAGCACGATCCAGGCTCAGGGCTCGGCCGGCCGGGTGGTCGACAGTACGGCGACCGCGACGACCGCGGTCAGGCGCGGCCCAGCCAGCCACTCTCCCCGTGCAGGGCGAACCGGCCCAGCCTCCGAGACGTCACAGCCGCACCCTACGCAGCGCCGGTTCCGGCCATGGACCGCCCGGGGGTGGAGATCCGGGTGGAGAACGCCGGTCGGCTCACGCGGAGGCGCGGGTCGGCGCGATTGTGCCGGCCGGCAGGAGTAACGTTCCTCACCGGTAACACCACGGTGCGTCAGAGGACGATTCGGAGGGCCGATGCCTGCGCAAGACTCCATCCTGAGACTGGACGCCACGGCGATCGACTACGTCATCATCGCCTTGTACTTCGCCTTCGTGCTCGGCATCGGGTACCTGGCCAAACGCGCGGTCTCCAACAGTCTGGACTTCTTCCTGTCCGGCCGGTCGCTGCCGGCCTGGGTGACCGGCCTGGCGTTCATCTCGGCGAACCTGGGCGCGATCGAGATCATGGGCATGTCCGCGAACGGCGCGGAGTACGGCATGCCGACCGTGCACTACTTCTGGATCGGTGCCATCCCGGCGATGCTGTTCCTCGGCGTCGTGATGATGCCGTTCTACTACGGCTCCAAGGTGCGCAGCGTGCCCGAGTTCATGCTGCGCCGGTTCGGCAGACCCGCGCACCTGGTGAACGCGATCAGCTTCGCCGTCGCCCAGGTGCTGATCGCCGGGGTGAACCTGTTCCTGCTGGCCACCATCGTCAACGTGCTGCTCGGCTGGCCGATCTGGGTCTCGGTCATCGTCGCCGCGGTGATCGTGCTCAGCTACATCACCCTGGGCGGCCTGTCCGCGGCGATCTACAACGAGGTGCTGCAGTTCTTCGTCATCGTCGCCGCGTTGCTTCCGCTGACCATCGTCGGCCTGCACAAGGTCGGCGGCTGGCAGGGCCTGGTCGACAAGGTGAGCGCCTCTCCCGGCGGTGGCGAGCAACTGAGCGCCTGGCCGGGCAACGCGCTGAGCGGTTTCACCGACAACTTCCTGTCGGTGATCGGGATCGTCTTCGGTCTGGGCTTCGTGCTGTCGTTCGGCTACTGGACGACGAACTTCGTCGAGGTGCAGCGGGCGATGGCGTCGAAGAACATGTCGGCGGCCCGGCGGACCCCGATCATCGGCTCGTTCCCGAAGATGTTCGTGCCGTTCATCGTGATCATCCCGGGCATGATCGCGGCCGTGGTCGCACCCGAACTGGCGCAGTTCAAGGCGACCGGCAGCGGTGACGTGGACTACAACGACGCGCTGCTGATCCTGATGCGCGACCTGCTGCCGAACGGCATGCTCGGCCTGGCCATCACCGGTCTGCTCGCCTCGTTCATGGCGGGTATGGCGGCCAACCTGAGCTCGTTCAACACCGTGGTGTCCTACGACCTGATCGAGCGGTACGTGATCAAGGACCGGCCGGACGAGTTCTACTTGCGCACCGGCCGCTGGGTGACCGTGATCGGCACCCTG
Source organism: Kribbella swartbergensis (assembly GCF_054784135.1). Lineage (NCBI taxonomy): Bacteria > Bacillati > Actinomycetota > Actinomycetes > Propionibacteriales > Kribbellaceae > Kribbella > Kribbella swartbergensis. Next base: position 708,369 of record NZ_BAAGPM010000022.1, on the reverse strand, counting down.
ATCGCCATCGGCACCGCGGCGATCGCGGCCGGCTACAGCAACCTGATGGACTACCTGCAGCAACTGTTCTCGTTCTTCAACGCGCCGCTGTTCGCCACGTTCATCCTCGGGATGTTCTGGAAGCGGATGACCGCGGCGGCCGGCTGGATCGGCCTGGTCAGCGGTACGGCGACCGCGGTCCTGGTGTTCCTCCTGTCCGAGAACGGCATCATCGACCTGCCCGGTCAGGGCGCCAGCTTCGTCGGTGCCGGTGCGGCCTTCGTGGTCGACATCCTGGTCAGCGTGATCGTCAGCCTGGTCACGGTGCCGAAGCGGGACACCGAACTGGTCGGTCTGGTCTACTCGCTGACGCCGAAGGAACAGCGGACCGCGGTCGCCGAACACGGTGACGGCGGCTGGTACCGCAGGCCGGTGCTGCTGGCCGGCATCTCCCTGGCGCTGACCGTCGCCTTGAACATCGTCTTCGGCTGACAAAGGAGCACAGTCATGGCTGACCAGACTTCCGCCCCGAAGAAGAAGGCCGGGGCGTTCGACATCCGGGTGGTGATCGCGGCGCTGATCGCGATCTACGGCGTGCTGCTCACGATCCTCGGCATCATCGCGGACCCGCAGGAGGTGGAGAAGGCGGCGGGGATCAACATCAACCTGTGGGGCGGTCTCGCCATGCTGGTGTTCGCCGCCGTGTTCGTCGCCTGGGCCCGGCTGCGGCCGATCGTCGTACCGATCACGGAACATACGCAGGAGTAACCGCGGTCCGTGCCGCTCGTTGTGAGACCAGTAGCCCACTGGTCCCACCGCGGAGGACGCATGGTCCGTGCACAAGTCCTGTCCAGAAGAGCCTTCCTGGCTCGCATCGGCGTGCTCGGCGCGGCGATCGGCGGTGGCGGGCTCGTCGCCCGCGGGCTGCTGGCGCCCGCCGACGCCGCCACCAATCCGGTGCTGCCGACGACGGTGGACCTGATCCGCCCCGTGCTCGCCCAGCTGGCCCGGGACACCCTCAACGGGCTCACCGTGTTCGCGATGCCCGGCCCCGATCCGTACTCGCGCACCCAGGGCACCGCGAGCAGTACGCCGGGAGCCATCGAGGCCGGCGCGACCGACTTCATCATCAACGCGCTGGACAACTTCGTCCCGTTCCCGGACGCGGTCGCCCAGCCGGTCGGGGCCGCCCTGGTGACCGGCCTGGCCGACTCGGGGATCGCCCTGCCGGGTCTGGAGGTGCTTCCGGTCGAGCTCCGGCGGCTCGACCGGGCCCTGGCGGCGTACCTGCAGAGTGACGAGGCGATGCCGCTGTCGTTCCCGATCGCCGGACTGCTGAATCTGATGGCGACGCAGGTGAACCCGCTGGCGGTGAACGGGCCGCACCTGTCGCCGTTCGCGCGGTTGTCGTACGCCGAGAAGGCGAAGGCGTTCGAGTTGATCGAGCGGACCGACGCGGACCTGGTCGCGCTGCTGGACGTGCACTTCCCCGAGCCGTTGAAGGGCTCGGTGTCCGGGCTGCTGAAGTTCGTCGGCGGTGCGCTGATCGAGTTCGCCACCTTCGGCGCGTACGGCGAGTCGGCCGTGTACGACAAGGTGAGCCGCACGCTGCGCGAGCGGCCGGTCGGCTGGAACCACACCGGCTACCAGCCGAACGGCCCGGTCGAGGGCTGGGATGACTTCATCGGTTACTACCAGGGGCGCCGGGAGGTGCACGACTGATGCGCGATGTCATCGTGATCGGAGCCGGCGGCGGGGGACCGGTGGTGGCCAAGGAACTGGCCGCGCAGGGTCTCGACGTCCTGCTGCTCGAGGCCGGGCCGCGGCACGCGAAGCCGCGGGAGGAGTGGACCACCTTCGAGGACGACGCCAACAACCCACTGACCGGCTACCTGCGCTGGGGCCCGTCCGACCGGTCGAAGCCGGCCTGGTTCCGCGAGTGGCCGCAGAACTCGTTCGTCTGGCAGCTGTCCGGCGTCGGCGGCACCACGCAACACTTCTACGGCAACTACCCACGCGCGTACCCGGGCGTCTTCCAGGGCTACGACGGCGCCGACCGGAACGAGTACGACGTCGACCACCGGTTCCCGTTCACGTACGGCGAGCTGGTGCCGTACTTCGAGTGGGTCGAGGCGACGATGCCGGTGATGACGGCCGCGATGGGCCACAAGGAGCAGACGTTCTTCCGCGGTGCGGAGACCCTCGGGCTGCCGGTGCAGACGACCAAGACGACGCATCGGCCGTCGTACCGGCCGCAGGAGAACGCGATCCTGCAGCCCGGCGGGACGGCCGGAAAGACGTCGGACAAGAACCTGCTGACCTACCCGCAGGCCACCGGATGCACCTTCTGCGGCTACTGCTTCCAGGGCTGCATGCGGCCGAAGGGTGCCCCGCGCAACCAGTTTGCCAAGCGGTCGACCGACAACAGTTACGTGCCGATGGCACTGACCGCGGACGTGTGGTCCCGCGGCGGGCGGCCGGTCGAGCTGATCGCCGACGCCTTCGTCACCCGTGTGCACGCGGAGAAGCGGCACGGCGTCCTGACGGCGACCGGCGTGACGTGGCTGTCGAAGGGTATCGAGCATCGCGAGGACGCCCGGGTGGTGGTGATGTCGGGCGGCTGCACGGAGAACCCGCGGCTCTGGTTCAACAGCGGCCTGCCGAACCCGAACGGCTGGGTCGGGCGCGGCTACACCGATCACTTCTTCGACTGGGTGTTCGGGGTCTTCGACGACTACACGGGCAATCCGAAGGGCGTCGGCTCGAGTGCCCGGCTGGACTACCCGCCGTACGGCGGTCTCGAGAACGTCGGCCTGCCACCCGCGCTGATGGCCTTCTCGGGCACGCTGTCGGACAGCGGGATCCGGGGTCAGTACAGGAACGGCCGCGGCCGGACCGGGCCGTGGGACGGGCCGGCCGGGCGAGTGATGGGTCCGGAACTGAAGGATATCCTGTCGCACGGGCTCGACCGGCTGCTCAGCGTGCTGGTGATCACCGACGACGACGTCGAGGCGCAGAACCGGGTGACGTTGTCCGCGCTGCCGGCGGACGAGCACGGGCCGATCCCGAAGGTCACCTTCAAGCAGCGGCAACGGACCGCGCGGACGCTGCGGAACCGCGAGTTCATGGCCCGCAAGGCGGCCGAACTGCTCCGCGGCGCCGGTGCGAAGAAGGTCTACCGGATCGACTGGGCGCCGCTCATCCTGCATGTCCAGTCGTCGATGCGGATGGGGTCGTCGGAGCGCGACTCGGTCCTCGATCCGCGCGGCGAGACCCGGGCGGTGAAGCGGCTGTTCGTGGCCGACAACTCCGCCCTGTCGAACGGGCTCGGCGGCCCCAATCCGACGCTGACCACGCAGGCGCTGGCGACGCGGACGGCCGAGAAGATCTTCTCGGCCTACTTCGGGGGTGATCCGTGGGTGCGATCCGGCTCCCCTGTCGTGTCCACGGATCCCCGGATCAGCGTCCGGCTGGGACAGCTCGGGTTGTGACCCCCGCCGGTTGATGTCCGTTTGACGAACATCGGCGTCCGGAGCGGTCCTGCCGCCCGGGCGCCGATGTTCCTAGGCTCGAAGTACCCGATCAGGAGGAACTTCGAGATGACGATCACTTCGAGCGGCACCGACCTCTCGACGCTCGCCCAGCGGTACGCCGAGGACGGCTTCGTGCTGGTGAAAGGCCTGCTCAGCAAGGAGGAGGCGGCCTACTACCGGCAGCGCAGCCACGACCTGCTGGCGGCCCTGAACCGCAACGACGACCCGACCTGGAAGTCGGCGATGGGCCTGTCCGACGGCGCGACGCGGCTACAGCACTTGCACGACGCCCAGTTCTACGACGCCGCCTTCTCCCGGCTGCTGGTGGACCCGCGATTCACCGACGTGGCCGCCGCGGTGATGGGTGTGGACAACGTGCAGTTGCACCACACCAAGCTGTTCGTGAAGCCGCCGGAGAACGGTTCGCCGTTCCCGCTGCACCAGGACCACCCGTTCTTCCCGCACACGTACCACCGGGTCGGTGCGGCCATCTTCCACTTCGACGACGCCCCGGAGGAGAAGGGCTGCGTCCGGGTCATCCCGGGCAGCCACAAGGACGGTCCGCGCGAGCACGACCCCGAGGGCTCGTTCCACCTGCCCGACGTGCCGTTCGAGTCGGCGATCCCGCAGCCGGCCGAGGCGGGCGACGTACTGTTCTTCACCTACCTGACCGTGCACGGGTCCGGGGTGAACGTGAGCGACGAGGCCCGGACCACCTGGCTGGTCCAGTACCGCGATCCGGCGGACCCGCCGACGGTGAAGACGCACGACCACTCCCTCGGTCAGGGCATGATGCTGAGGGGAGTGGACCCGACCGGCAGGAGCAACGTTTGACCCTCGCGGATGTCGCTTCGGCGGACCGTTTCGTCGATCTCGCGGGGCTCCTGGAGGCCTGCGAGATCGACGGGTTCCGTGCCGACTTCCTGAGCTGGGGGCACTACCGGCCGGAGTACTGGCGCAACTACTGGCACAGCCATTCGTTCCACGAGGTCTGCCTGGCCTTCTCCGGCGAAGGTCGCTTCAGTTCCGGCGCCTCGCAGTACGACGTGGTGCCGGGGTCAGTGTTCCTCGCCCGACCCGGTGACGTCCATGAGATCGAGTCGAGCAAGGCAGCGCCTCTCGGCATAGCCTTCTGGGGTTTCACCTTCCGCCCGGCCGCTGCCGGCGCCCGTCCCGCCGCCGACGGGCGGCCGACGGCTGCGCCCGGTGAGTTCGGGTGGTGGTCCGGCCTCACCCGGTCCGATGGGCCGGTCATGTCCGACCGGGTCGGCTCGTTGCCCGCCCTCATCACTGCACTGGCAGGAGAGGCGGCAACGCCGGTGTCCGGCTACAACACTGCACTCGCGGCTCTCGGCTCCGCACTGGTCTTGGAGACCGCCAGAGCCTTCGCACTCGACGACGACCTGGCAGTGGAGCCCGTACGGCGTGATCGCGGTCCTCTGGTGGTCGAAGCCATGCAACGACACCTCCGCGACAACCTGTCCCGGCCGATCACCGTGCGGGACGTGGCAGCGGTCGCACATCTCTCGGAACGCCATGCGGAACGGCTGTTCCAGCAGCAGACCGGTGCGTCGATCATGGCCACGCTCCGGCGCCTGCGGCTCGAGTTGGCCGCACAGTTGTTGCTGGACCCATCGGTGACCGTGACCGAGGTGGCCCGTGCCTGCGGCTATTCCGACGTACGCCCGTTCTCCACCGCGTTCCGGCGGCATTACGGGCGTACGCCGGGGGAGCACCGCCGCGCCGGCGGAACCGAGTTCATCTAGGACGGCGCTGGACACCGAGCGTCAGCACTGTTCAAATGCACCCCAGGTATTCCGCCGTACCCCTGGAGGGAACATATGAGGAGTCGACTCGGCCGGATCGCCGGCGTCATCGCGCTGGCACTGGGACTCGCGGCCACATCCCTGGTGCCCGCGTCGGCCATCACCGGTGGCGAGCCGGACGGAAACGGTCATCCGAACGTCGGACTGATCCTCTTCTACATGCCGGACGGCCGCTTCCGCTGTACCGCGACACTCGTCACGCCGACCGTGCTGGTGACCGCGGCCCACTGCACCAAGGGCACCGTCGGCAAGACGCTGGTGACCTTCGACTCGGTGATCGCGGAGCAGCCACCGTCGCCGTTCCCGGTCGCCGCGGACCCGGCCAAGGGCTACACGCAGGCGGAGCTGGAGAAGGCCGGCTACAAGTCCGGTACGGCGGCGTCGCACCCGAACTACTCCGACTTCACCGATCTGGCCAACTGGAACGATGTCGGCGTGATCGTGCTCGACCGGCCGGTCACCAACATCGCACCGGCCAAGATCGCGCCCGCCAACTACCTGAACGCCTACCAGCAGCCGAAGCTGAACAGCACCCTCTTCACGTCGGTCGGCTACGGCACCGAGGTCCGCAAGGCCGACTCCGGTCCGCAGAAGCCGACGCCGATGTCGTACCCGCTGCTGCGCCGGGTGGCGCAGGAGCCGGGGCAGAAGCTCACCCCGCAGATCCTGCAGGTGAACGGCAACGAGAACGACAACCGGGGCACGGGCGGCACCTGCTTCGGCGACTCCGGCGGCCCGACGTACCACGGCGGCTACGTGGTGACCGTGACCAGCTACGGCTACACCGAGAACTGCCGCTACCTCGACGGCCTGCAGCGGATCGACATCAAGGTCGTCCAGGACTGGCTGAAGACCTTCGGCGTGCCGGTCGGCTGACCGCGTCGCTACCGGTGCCGCGACCGCCTCACCAGGTCGCGGCACCGGTGCTATCCTGACTCCATGCGAGTGAGCCTGCTCCTTGGTTAGCCGTACTGGCATCCAGGCGCTTCCGGCGCCGGTCAGTGCGGCGTCCCCTCCTGTGCGAGGGGCTTTTTTATTTCCAGGAGTGCCTTCTGGCACATTTAGGCTCAACGACACACGAAATCAGGAGTAGGACCGTGAGCGAGCAGGTGGAAGACGGCCCGATCGACCGGGGCGGCTACGACTTCAACGCCATGCAGGCCAAGTGGCGGCCGGTGTGGGAGAAGCTGGACCCGTTCAAGGCACGCGACGACGGCTCGGCCGAGCGGCGCTACGCGCTCACGATGTTCTCCTACCCCTCCGGCGACCTGCACATGGGGCACGCCGAGGTGTTCGCGCTGCACGACGTCCTGGCGCGCTACTGGTTCCAGCAGGGGTACGACGTCCTGAACCCGATCGGCTGGGACTCGTTCGGCCTGCCCGCCGAGAACGCCGCGATCAAGCGCAACGAGCACCCGGCGACGTACACGTACGGCAACATCGAGACCCAGGCGGAGTCGATCCGGCGGTACGGCCTGAGCTTCGACTGGTCGCGCCGGCTGCACACGTCCGACCCGGAGTACTACCGGTGGACGCAGTGGCTGTTCCTGCGGTTCTACGAGCGAGGGCTGGCCTACCGCAAGGCGTCGTACGTCAACTGGTGCCCGAACGACCAGACCGTGCTGGCCAACGAGCAGGTCGTGCAGGGCCGGTGCGAGCGGTGCGGGTTCGAGGTCACCAAGCGCGAGCTGACCCAGTGGTACTTCAAGACCACCGAGTACGCGCAGCGGCTGCTGGACGACATGGAGCTGCTGCAGTGGCCGGAAGAGATCCTGCTGATGCAGCGCAACTGGATCGGCCGGTCCGAGGGCGCGTTCGCGGACTTCAGGGTCGAGGGTCGTGACGAACCGATTCGGGTGTTCACCACCCGGCCGGACACGCTGTTCGGTGCCACCTTCATGGTCGTCGCGCCGGACGCGAAGCTGGCGGCCGAGCTGGTCACGCCGGAGCAGCAGACCGCCTTCGACGAGTACCTGACCGCCGTCAAGGCGACCACCGAGATCGAGCGGCAGAGCACCGAGCGGGAGAAGACCGGCGTCTTCCTGGGCTCGTACGCGATCAACCCGGTGACCGGGGAGCGGATCCCGATCTGGGCCGCCGACTACGTGCTGGCCGACTACGGCACCGGCGCGATCATGGCCGTGCCCGGCCAGGACGCCCGGGACTGGGAGTTCGCCGAGAAGTTCGGCCTGCCGATCGTGCGGACCGTGCAGCCGTCCGACGACTTCGACGGCAAGGCGTACACCGGCGAGGGTCCGGCGATCAACAGCGCCAACGACGAGATCAGCCTGAACGGGCTGGGCGTCGACGAGGCCAAGTCGCGGATCATCGACTGGCTGGAGAGCAAGGGCCTGGGCGAGCGGACCATCAACTACCGGCTGCGTGACTGGCTGCTGAGCCGGCAGCGGTACTGGGGCTGCCCGATCCCGATCATCCACTGCCCGTCCTGCGGCGAGGTGCCGGTCCCGGAGGACCAGCTGCCGATGCAGCTGCCCGACCTGCGCGGTGCGGACCTGGCGCCGAAGGGTGTGTCGCCGCTGGCGGCCGCCCGCGAATGGGTCGAGGTGGACTGCCCGAAGTGCGGCGGCAAGGCCGAGCGGGACACCGACACGATGGACACCTTCGTCGACTCGTCCTGGTACTTCCTGCGCTACCTGTCGCCGGACTACACCGAGGGCCCGTTCGACCCGGAGGCGGCCGAGCGCTGGATGCCGGTGTACCAGTACGTCGGCGGCAAGGAACACGCCGTACTGCATCTCCTGTACGCGCGCTTCTTCGTCAAGGCGCTGCACGACATGGGCCTGCTGACCGCGGTCGAGCCGTTCACCCGGCTGCTGAACCAGGGCCAGGTGATCAACCAGGGCAAGGCGATGAGCAAGTCGCTGGGCAACGGCGTCAACCTGGGCGACCAGATCGACGAGTACGGCGTCGACGCGGTTCGGCTGACCATGGTCTTCGCCGGTCCGCCGTCGGACGACATCGACTGGGCCGACATGTCGCCGGGCGGCTCGCTGAAGTTCCTGCAGCGGGCCTGGCGGCTGGCGCACGCGGTCGAGGCGCCGCCGGGCGCCGACTCGGCGACGGGTGACGTCGAGCTGCGCAAGATCACCCACCGGACGGTGTCCGACGCGGCCGAGCTGATCGACTCGTTCCGGTTCAACGTGATGGTCGCCCGGATCATGGAGCTGGTCAACGCCACCCGGAAGGCGGTCGACTCCGGCCCCGGTGCCGCCGACCCGGCCGTCCGCGAGGCGGTCGAGACGGTCGCGATCCTGCTGAGCCTGGTCGCGCCGTACACGGCCGAGGACATGTGGGAGACGCTGGGCCACGAGCCGACCGTCGCCAAGGCCGGCTGGCCGAAGGTCGACCCGGCGCTGCTGGTCCAGGACACGGTCACCTGCGTGGTCCAGATCGCCGGCAAGGTGAAGGACCGGCTGGAGGTCTCGCCGGACGTGTCCGACGCCGACCTGGAGCAGCTGGCGCTTGCCTCCGACGCGGTACAGAAGGCGCTGGACGGCCGCGGCGTCCGCAAGGTCGTCGTCCGGGCACCCAAACTGGTCAACATCGTCCCGGCCTGACAAGCTGCTCAGATGCGTTCTGAGCTGATCGATGTCGAGACCGGCGGTAGCGAGGTTGTCTTCGACCTGACGAGCAGGTGCGAGCAGTTCGTCAACTCCGAGGCCCATCAGGCCCAGGGCGACGGACTGCTGCACGTGTTCGTTCCGCACGCGACGGCCGGGATCGCCATCCTGGAGACCGGTGCGGGCAGCGACACCGATCTGCTGGCGGTGCTCGAGGACGTGCTCCCGCGCGACTTCGGCTGGCGCCATCGGCACGGTACGCCGGGCCATGGCCGGGACCACGTCCTGCCCGCGCTGATCCCGCCGTACGCCACCATCCCGGTCCTCGACGGCCGGATGATGCTCGGCACCTGGCAATCGATCTGCCTGGTGGACACCAATGTGGACAACCCGAGCCGCCAGGTGCGGCTTTCCTGGCTGCCCGGTTAATGGACCACGCGGTAACAAGGCCGTGCGGAATTCTTGTGACTTATCGTGATGTTGCGAGTTGCGTTACGCATGCGAAACACGACTCCGCTTGAATTGCCCGCATGGCAGCGCTTGACACTCTTCGGGCCCAGTGGGTGGGACTCGGCACCGAACTCCTGATCCGCGCCACCCGCGGTATTTGCGACGGAAGCCTGCTGAACGCCGACACCGGCCGCGCCGCGACCAGCGCCCGGCTCGACGACTGGACCGAGGTGCTTTCCCTTTACACCGGTGAAAAGGAATCCGCCCCGGTGCGCGCGAGCGCTTGAAACGCTCTTTTTGTGCCTTCAGTAATTCGATCCTGAATCATATTCGTTGCCATTCTCAACCGTCCGGTGTGAGCCGTGCCGCAACGCACGTCACCGGGCGCGTCCGGCGCGGACGCCCCTGTCACGGTAAGTTGTGACCGGAACGTGAGGCCTCAGGAGGGGTGACGGGCTTTGTCGGACGCGGATGGCCGGGCTGAGGGACGGCGGGGATTCGCCGATCTCTTGCTCGACCTGAGGCTCCAGGCAGGGCTCTCGCAGGAGGAACTGGCCGAACGGGCCGGGCTCAGCGTGCGCACCATCCGCGAACTGGAGGCCGGCCGGGTGGCGCGGCCGCGCAAGGACTCCGTCCGGCTGCTCGCCGTGGGGCTCGGCCTGCACGACGGCGACGCCGAACGCTTCCTCGCCGCGGCCGGGCACGGCAGTGTCCGGCCGGTCATCTCGGTGGCCGCCCCCGCCCCGACCGGACTGCGCTGGCGCGGCACCAGACCGATTCCCGACGGACTCGTCGGCCGTGAGCGGGAGCTCCTCGAACTGGAGGAGCTGCTGCGGCAGAACCGGCTCGTCACGCTCGTCGGCCCGGGCGGTGTCGGCAAGACCGAGCTCGCACTCGCCGCCGCCGACCGGTTCTCCGGTGCCGACAGCACGGTCGTGGTTGTCGACCTCACGACCGTTCAGCGCGATGCCGCCGTACCGTCGGCCATCCTGGACGCCTTCGGCACCGCACCGGGTACGTCGGACCTGGACGACGTACTGTCCGGGCGCAAGCCCGGTGACCTGGTCATCGTCGAGGACAACGCCGAGCACGTGCTCGACGGGGTCGCGACGGTCGCGAACCGGATGGTCCGCAGCTTCCCGGGCATCGGCGTACTGGTCACGTCGCGGATCCCGCTCGGCCTGCCAGACGAGGTCGTCCGGCGGGTGTCGGTGCTCGACGTACCCGCGAACGACACGGACTTCGACGAGATCGCGGCCAGCCCGGCGGTGGAGATGTTCTGCCGGCGGGTGGTCCGCGTCCGGCCGGACTTCCAGTTGACGAAGGAGAACGCTCCGACCGTCGCCCGGCTGTGCCGCCGGCTGGACGGGCTGCCGCTGGCTCTGGAGCTCGCGGCCGCGCGGGCCGGGTCCCTGTCGGTGGAGACGATCCTGTCCGCGCTGGACGACCGGTTCCGGCTGCTTTCGGGGCCGCGGCGGTTCGGTGCACCTCATCAGCGGACCCTGGCCGACACGATCGCGTGGAGCGTCGACGCGCTCTCCGACCCGGCTCGGCAGTTGCTGTACCGGGCGTCGATGCTGGGGTCGCCGTTCACGCTGCACGCGGTCGCGGGCGTGTGCACGGGCGATCCGATCGACGCGGCCGACGTACCGATGCTGCTGGCCGAACTGGTGGAGAAATCGCTGCTGCAGCCGGTCAACGAGTTCGAGCAGTTGTACGGCGCCCGCTACAAGTTGCTGGAGACGATCCGGGAGCATGCGTACGCCGGTCTGTCGTCGCAGGGAGACGACCTCACCGAGTTCCGGGACCGGGCGGTCGCCTGGTGCTCGTCGTACGTCTCCGGTCTGGAAGGCGCGTGGTCGTCGCCGGACCGCGATCGGCGCTATCGAGCCGCTCACGCGAACTCGGCGCTGTTCGAGGTGGCTCTGGAGCGTGCGGCCGAGCTGGGGCAGTGGGACGTGGCCGCGCGGATGGTGCTCGGGTTTCGGATCGCGTGGCAGTACCAAGCGAGTGTGGCCGAGAGCGGCATCCGCTGGGCGACTCTGTGTGCCGAGAACGTCACCGACAAGGAAGTGAGCGGCAGACTGCTGGCGATCGCCGGTCGGCTGTCCAGTCTGACCGGTGACGTGCGTGGCGCCCGGCGGTACTACGGCGAAGCGCGTCAGCTCATCCCAGGCGAGACCGAGATGGGTCTGGTGGCTCGAGGCGGCTGGGTGTCGTCCGGCTCGCACCTGCTCGACACACAGAGCCTGGCCGAGATACCCGGGCTCGTGGAAGACGCACGCAGGCACGGCGACTTCCAACGGTCAGCAACCGTCCAGGCGACGTGTGGGCTCGCCCTGCTCCGGTGGGGGCGCCTGCCCGAGGCCAAGAAGCTCCTGCTCGCCTGGGAGGCCGCACTGGTCAACCCAGGCGTATACCCGGACGAGATCGCCTACATGGCGCTCAGCCGGGTGGAGCTCGAGCTGGGCAATCTGTCCGAGGCGCGGCGCTGGGCTCTGCTTGCCCGGGACAGTCAAGCCTCCGACGACCCCGAGCGGACCAAGGTGGCCGGCTGCCTGGCCATGGTCGAGTACCACGACGGACGGTACGACGAGGCGCGGGCGCTGCTCGACGAGGCCGACGCCGACATCCGCGGTCACCGGGGGTACTTCGACTACCTCGTGATGCTCTACCGGTCACGACTCGCCCGTGACGCCGGTGACGTGGAGCAGGCTCGGACGTGCATCCGGGACGCTGTGAACCGACTGCTGGTCGAGGGACGGGTCGTTTACCTGCTGGAGGTACTGCCTGAGGCGGTGGCCGTGCTGCACGCACTGGGGAAGTCCTCGGAGGGCGATGCCTTGTGCGGCCAACTGCTGGCGTGGCAGCGGTCCATGGACCCGCCGATGCTGCCGACCGCGTGGGCGGTCCTGCAGGAGTCGTGCGACACCGCTTCGGCCGCCGACGGCTGGCCTGAGCCCGACCCCGCTGCCGCGGTGCAGCGGCTGGCGAACGACGTACTCACCGCTCTTTCGTGACGCGCATCCGCTGAAGCTGCCGGGTAACTGCCGGTACTTCTGCCTCGTCCTGACATGCCTGCCGGCCGAACAATTACAGCCGTAGGACAGGTTCCACGAGGCAGAGACCGAAGCCGGGCACAGGCAGGGAAGGGGTGGTGAACCGTGACGAAGCAGAGTGGTCACGGGTGCCGCACCGGACTGCCGGCCAGCTTGGGGGAGGCGACGCGGAGGGCATCCGGCGGCCGGACGGTGGGGGCGCCGATCGGCTGTCGAGAGCTCCGGAGTGCTGCGTCGTGCGGATCTGTCCTGCCTGAACCGGGTGCCGTGTTCCGTCAGGGCACCACACCCGGGGCGGGGTCCCAGCACACGACCGGGCACACGACACAGGGGACGAGTGCCGGTCTGGCTGACACGGGGAAGCCGGCGGGTTTGGTCACCCGCCGGCGGGGTCAGCCGCTGGGGCCTCCCGGGACCTCGGCGAGCTCGCGGTCAGACCGGTCCTTCGCGGAACCGGCACGGGGAGTAGCTCGGCGAGGAACTGAACTCGGTGCTGACAACGAGGGGGAGTCAGCACGGCAGGTGAGCGCCGGTGCACAGGGGAAGCCGGCGCGGTGAAGTGAAGCGCTGACTCACAGGGAAAGTCAGCGCACCGCAGTGAAGCGCCGGCGCACAGGGGAAGCCGGCGCGATGAGGTGAAGGGCTGACTCACAGGGGGAAGTCAGCTGGGCGAGGGTGAAGGCCCCGGAGGGGTAGGCCTTCACCCTCGCTGGTTTCGTCTACTTCTTCCGCTTTCGTGCTACTTCTTCTTCCGCTTCGACTTCTTCGCTGCTTCCGCCTGCTCGACCTCCGCCAGGAGCGCGGCCTGGTCGCCGTATCCGACCATCCAGGACGGCTGGAGCCGGCAGTACACGATGTCGTCACCCCAGCTCGACGGCGAACTCCCGTAGTACGCGGTCAGATGCCCCTCGATCTCGTCGAAATCCGGGTGCTCCGGCGTCAGGAACTCGACGTTCCCGTGACTGAACACGCCGATCCGCTCGCCGTCGACGTACGAGATGCTGGCCGCCGGCCTGGCGCGCAGATGCCGCGCCTTGGCCGCCGAACCGGACGTGCTGAACACCCACCGCGCGTGCAGGAAGTGCCCGTCGACAGCGCTGATCCGCGGCTCGCCCCGCGCCGTGACGGTGGCCAGATTGAGCGTGCACATGCCGGTCAGAATCCGCACCAGCCCCTCGGCGTCCAGGCGGCGGGTGCCCGTGATGATCGTGCGCAGATGCTCCGTCGAGCGCTGGTACGCCGCATCGAGGAGCTGCTGCAGTTCGGCGACTTCCGCTGCTGTCTCCCTCATCTTGTGGAGTCTGGCACCGAGCGCCGACAAAAAGGCGTCATGCCCGGTCCCGCGCCTGCCTGCTCGCGACGACGTGGGACCGGGAGACACGCTCTGAACCGTCCGGTAACCTCGCTGCATGTCAGCCCGCGTGCACGTCGTCACCGACTCCACGGCCGGTCTGTCCACACACGAGCTCCTCCGCCTCCCGGTGACCGTCGTACCGGTGCAGGTCGTCATCGGCGGTACGTCGTACGACGACGGCGCCACCTCTGCCGATGCGGTCGCGGAGGCACTCAAGACCTTCACGCCGGTGTCCACCAGCCGCCCGGCGCCCCAGACGTTCGCCGAGGCGTACGCCGCCTGCGCCGCGGCCGGAGCCGAGTCGATCGTGTCCATCCACCTCTCCGGCGAGATGTCCGGCACGGTCGAGGCCGCGATGATCGGCGCGAAGGAGTCACCGATCCCGGTCCGGGTGATCGACTCCCGCTCGATCGCGATGGGCCTCGGGTTCCCGGTTCTCGCCGCGGCCGCCGCGGCCGCCGCGGGGGAGGACCAGGCCGCCGTCGAGGCCGCCGCACGGGTCCGGATGGCGTCGATCTCGGCGTACTTCTACGTCGACACCCTCGAGTACCTCCGCCGCGGCGGCCGCATCGGCGCCGCCCAGGCCCTCCTGGGTACGGCGCTCGCGGTCAAACCGCTGCTGACGATCAGCAGCGGCCGGATCGTCCCGCTCGAGAAGGTCCGCACCTCGAGCCGCGCCATCGCCCGCCTCGCCGACATCGCCGTCCAGCGAGCCGGCGACGGCCCGGTCCAGGTCGCCGTCCACCACCTCGCCAACCTCGAAAAGGCCCAAACCCTCGCCGACGGCCTCGCCGAACGCCTACCCCAAGCAGACGAAATAGTCCTCCGAGAAGTAGGCGCCGTCATAGGCGCCCACGTAGGCCCCGGCCTCCTAGCCGTAGTAATAGCCCCCCGCTAACCCCTCCGCCCCTCCGCCCCCGCCGGCCTTGCCGCCTGCCCACCCGGGCCAGTCCGCCCTGCCGCCCTCGCCTCTTCTGCCCTCCCGCGCGCGCCGCCCGCCTAATCCGTTCCGTCCGCTGGCCTCACATGCCCCGCGCGCTTGCCTCGCATGGCCCGCCCGCTTGCATCGTCTGCCCTGGCTCCCGCCCGCCCGCGCGCTTGCCTCGTCTGCCCTGCGCTCCCGCCTGGTCCACCCTGCCTGCCCACCCATCCGGCGCAGCCTCGTGCCCGTCCTAGCCTCCCGGGCCACCGGACCTCCGGACCTTGGTCCTGCTGACTCCTCGCCTCCGTGCGACCACGCCGTTTTCCACAGGAACGAAGTCGTCTCTCCAACGGGGCTGCGGACTCGTACTTTCTCTGGCGTGAAGGTCTTCCGCCGCCCCGCCGCACCCGACCCGGGTGCGCGAGAGCGTGCGCTGGCACGTCTTGCCGCCCGCGCACCGCACCCCGGCGGGACCGACGAAGAACTGGAGGAGCGTGATGAGGAGGTGCGAGGTGGATGGATCCCCGAACCCGTCCGGCCCGAGCGACTACGTGATGCCCGCTGGACCCTGTCACCACGCCACGTCGTGGTCCTGGCCGTCGTACTGTGCATCGGCCTGGCCTGGGCCGCCTGGTCAGTCCTCCGCGCCCGGCCCGAGACCCTCCCCGACGCCCGCCCACCAACCACCCTCACCTCCGGCGCACCAGTCACCCAACCGTGCCCCAGCGGCCAGGCCTGCCCCTCCAACGCCCAACCGTCGCCCGGCAATCAACCTTCACCAGGCGCTGCGTCGCCAGGCGTTCCCGGTCAGCCAACCGGCACCGTCGTCGTCCACGTCGCCGGCAAGGTACGCCGCCCCGGCCTGGTCCGCGCACCCACCGGCTCCCGCGTCGCCGACGTACTCGCTCTCGCCGGCGGCCCGCTCCCAGGCGTCGACCTCACCACCCTCAACCTCGCCCGCCAGGTCACCGACGGCGAACAAATACTCGTCGGCCAAGCCGCACCACCGGGCACCACAACCACCGCACCAGGCACCACATCCAACCCACCAACCGCGCAGCCCGGCGCACCCGTCAACCTCAACACCGCCACCCTCGACCAACTCGACGCTCTGCCCGGGGTCGGTCCGGTCCTGGCCCAGCGCATCCTCGACTACCGCACTCAGAACGGTCCCTTCACCACCATCGACCAACTCCAGGAGGTCCCCGGCGTAGGCCCGAAGAAGTTCGACTCCCTCAAATCCCATGTCCGCGTCTGACGCTCCCGGCGACGAGCCGACGGAGGACCGCGAACCACTCGACATACGGCTGCTGGTTCCGGCCGCCGCCGGATGGCTGGCCGCGGTACTCCTGGTCGCGCACCGACCCCTCGCCGGCATCCTCACCGCAGCCGTCGCCCTGACCCTCGCCTGCTCACTTGCTCTCGTCGTACGCCGCTCCTCTCGACAGCAAACTGGCTGGGCCGCAGTCGGAGTGCTGGTGGTGATCGCTGGGATGGGCACGGCCGCCGCGCTCCAAGTCCACGGCTTGCGAGCTGGGCCAGTGACAGGTCTTGCGGCGGACGATGCGACGGTCGGCGTGCGCTTGAAGATCGACGCCGATCCATCAGTACGGCGAAGTCCGGGCACCCGACGACCGCCGTACGTGGTGGTGAAAGCGACGATCGAGGAAGTACGTGCGCGGGGGACCGCCACCCGGGTGCGTACGCCGGTGTTGGTGATCGGCTCGGAGCGGTGGAAACAGGTCCGCTACGGCCAGCGGGTCGATGCGAACGGCAGGCTCGAGGCGGTCGAGCCCGGATCCGATGTCGCCGCGATGCTGTCGGTCCGCTCGGCTCCACGGATCGTGGACCGACCACCCTGGTGGTTGCGTGCCGCGGAGGAGGTCCGCGCCGGTCTCCGTGAGTCGGTCGCCAACCAGCCTGACGACGTACGCGGCCTCGTGCCCGCCTTGGTGATGGGCGACGAGTCCGGTCTGCCGGCGGACCTCACCGAGGACTTCCGGACGACCGGTCTCACCCACCTGTCGGCGGTCTCCGGCACCAACCTGACCCTGCTACTCGCGTTCGTCCTCCCGCTCGCGCGACTGGTCGGAGTGCGCGCACGTGGTCTGACCGCGGTCGGACTGATGACGGTCGTCGTGTTCGTCATCCTCGCGAGACCGCAGCCGAGTGTCTTGCGTGCGGCAGCAATGGGTCTGATCGCATTGGCAGCAATGACAAGCGGTGGATCGCGTCGCCGCGCCGTACGCAGTCTGTCGGTCGCGGTGATCGTCCTGCTGCTTCTGGACACGTCGCTGGCGAGGTCGGCCGGGTTCGCGTTGTCCGTGCTGGCGACCGCGGGCATCGTGCTGCTCGCCCCGGGGTGGCGCGACGCACTCGCCAAATGGTTGCCGGTCTGGCTAGCGGATGCGATCTCCTGTCCGTTGGCTGCGCAACTCGCCTGTACGCCGGTCGTCGCATGGCTGTCCGGCGAGGTGTCGTTGGTTGCCGTCGGCGCCAATCTCCTCGCCGGTCCAGCTGTCGGTCCGGCGACGATCCTCGGCTTCACCGCGGCCGGTGTGGCCGTCATCAGCACGGAGGTGGCTCAACTGGTGGGCTGGGCGGCGGGCTGGCCGGCCCGCTGGATCATCCTCATCGCCCGCGAAGGCGCGGATCTCCCAGGTGCCGCCAACGCCTGGCCGGCGACCGCGGTAGGAGTCGGCATACTGACCGTGCTCTGCATCGCGCTCGTGTTCGGGCTGCATCGCATCCTGGCCCGTCCGGTCGCCATGTTGCTGGCGGTTGCTCTGCTGGCCCTCGTCGTACTGCGTCCGGTCGGTTCACTCGGCTGGCCGCCCGACGACTGGCTTTTCGTGATGTGCGATGTAGGGCAAGGAGATGGTCTGGTACTGCGTTCAGGCGAGAAATCAGCCGTGGTCGTCGACACCGGTCCGGACCCGGCCGCGATGGACCGGTGTCTGCGTGATCTCGGCGTCGAGCACGTTCCGGTCCTGGTGCTCAGCCATTTCCATGCAGATCACGTCGGCGGATTGGCCGGCGTACTGAACGATCGGCGGGTCGACGTGATCGAAGTGACGCCGTACTTCTCGCCGCCCGGTGAGTACGACCGGGTGGTCGACCTTGCGTCCCATCACGGCATCAGCCTGCGCACCGTGAGCTATCTGGAGAAGCGGGTGGTCGGTTCGATGAGTTGGACCACTCTCTGGCCGGCGCGCGTACCAGCGTTGCCGTCGCCCGGCACGTCCTCGGCAACCGCCACCGACGAGGGCTCGCCCGAGAACAACGCCAGCATCACCATGATGGTCGAAATCTCCGGCCTCCGGATCCTCCTCACCGGCGACCTCGAACCCGAATCCCAACGCGCCATCCTCGCCACCGGCGCCGACCTGCGCGCCGACGTCCTCAAAGTCCCCCACCACGGCTCCGCCCAACAGGACCCCGCGTTCATAGCCGCCACCAACGCCCGCCTGGCCCTCATCTCCGCTGGCCGAGACAACGACTACGGCCACCCCGCCCCCAGAACCCTCACCCTCCTCTCCCACCAATCCACCCGAACCGCCACAACCCAAACCAACGGCCCCCTAACCATCACCAACCCCCAAAACCACCTAACCCTCACCACCCCCCAAACCCCCTGACGACCAGCGCCCCACAACCCCCTAACCCTCACCACCCGTCGCGCCGCCTGACGACCACCAACCCGCACAACCTCACCACCCGCCGCTCCGCAGGACGGTCATCAACCCCCGCAACCGCCTGGCCCTCGGAGGGCCGGATCCTCATGGTTGGCATGGTGATGTGGGGTGTTGCGTTTGTGGTCTAGTCTGCTAAGTTGCCGTTCGCACCTGGCCTCGATTGGGAGTTGGCCGGGGCGTCTTGGAGGGGAACCGAGCTATGAAGCTCAGCAAGAAGCAGAAGTTGGTTGCCGCGGGCATCGCCGCTGTCGTGGTGATCGGTGGGGGAGCCATCGCGGCGAACGCGGCCGGGGGGACCGGGTGCGCGACCCTCACCTACCCGCTCTGTGCACGGTCGGTCGCGAAGACCCAGGTGGTCGACAACTCGCTGGACGGCGTTGAGATCAAGGACGGCTCGCTCGGCTCGCGCGACCTCGACTCCACGGTCAACGGGAAGTTGAACGACAAGTCGGGCCGCCTGTCGAAGATCGAGTCCGACGGCCCATACCCGGGCAGCACCGACCTGTCGAAGTGGCCGGGCCAGGGCGCCAACTCCACGGCGGTCGTGCCGAACGACGGCAAGAGCCACACGGTGTGGGTCCAGTGCGCCCAGGGCAAGGTCGCGCTCGGAGGCGGGTTCCGTCTCGCCGCCGACGCCGGTGATGCGGCCGCCAAGGCTGTCCAGGTGATTGCCTCCGAGCCGACGCAGATCAAGGCCGGCAAGGTCGTGTACGAACCGATCGCGGGCGACCCGGCCGGCTCGATCCTGGCCAACGGCTGGCTCGTGGAAGCCATCAACACCGGCACCGCCGACGTGACCGTACGTCCGTGGGTCACCTGCGCCCAGGTCGGCTGAACCTGCTGTCACCCGGGCATTCCGCATCGCGTGGAACTGCGAAGCATCCATAAGCCAGAGGAAGCCCTCCCGAGCAGTCATCGGCGAGGGCTTCCTCATGCTCGGCAAACATCTCTCGGTCTGTCGAAGGCTCAAAGCTTCCGGGCTGCGCGCTTCCCCCGATATCAAAGGAAGAGATCGTCCCACTGATCTGCGCTCGCGAACGTCACGGCTTTGCCGGCGTGATGAAGGTGAGGGCGCTGGCCGGGTTGGTGGTGTTGGCCTCGCTGCCGAGAGCCCACGAGGCGACTCGCGAGACGACGTACGCCGGGATTTCCTCGCAGACGCCAGGAACTGCGGGGATGTTGTGGGTCGCGTGCGCGTCGTACGGGAGCACGACGCGGTAGCCGCGGGCGAGGGCGGTTCGAGCGGTGGCCTGCACACACATCTCCGACATCAAGCCGCAGATCGCGACCGACCGCACCCCCGCGCCCACGAGCACCTCACCGAGTCGCGTGCCGTCGAACCCATCGTCCCTCGGCTTCCGAATCACGTACTCGCGAGGCCCAGGCTTCACCGGCAGATACAACTCCCACCCGGGAGTCTCAGGCTCGTCCTCCGACCCAGGCGCCCCGTCGTTCTGAAGGTGTACGACGAGCGCCCCCGCCTCCCGCGCCCGATCCAGCAACTCGCTCACCCGCTCAACCAGCTGAGCCGCATCAGGCACCGCGCCCGTCCCCGTTACGAACGCACTCTGCACATCCACAACAACCAACGCATCAACACCCGTCACACCATCAGTCACCCCCCAATCCTCCCCGTTCCCATCCCACCCCTCCACCGACTTTTCCCCCCGCGCCGGCTGTCCGTCGGCGGCACCGCTCGACCGAACGCTTGGTCTGCCCGCCTCGGCGCTCCGGAGGTTTGGCGGCCTACATACCTTTGGGGTGTTGTGTCGGTGGGGTGTGGGAGGGTGGGAGGGTGGCTGCTCGTAGGGGTTCTGCGCCTAAGTTGGGCGATGTCTTGCTGGTGACCGGGGCCGAGTCGTTTTTGGCGGATCGGGCGGTGCGGTCGGCGATTGCGGCGGTGTCGAAGGGGAGCGCCGAGGTCGAGGTGACGGAGGTGGAGGCGGCCGCGCTGGATGTGGGGGTGTTCGCGGAGCTGACCGGACCGTCGTTGTTCGCGACTGAGCGCGTGCTCGTCCTGCGGGCGCTGGAGAACCTGCCCGCCGAGATGGCGCCGTACCTGATCGAGTACGCCGGCTCGCCCTCGGACGACGTACTCGTCGTCCTGGTGCACTCCGGCGGGCAGAAGGGCAAGGCGGTCCTCGACAAGTTGCGGAAGGCATCGGTCAACGAGGTGGTCGCGACCGCGCCGAAAACGTGGGAGTTGCCGCAGTTCGTCGCCGGCGAGATCCGGTTGCTCGGTGGATCCGTGGACGAGCGGGCGGCGTCGGCGCTGGTCGACGCGGTCGGGCATGATCTGCGGGCGCTGGCCGGGGCGTGTTCGCAGCTGGTGTCGGACTCGGGCGGCCAGGCGGTCACCGCGGAGTTGATCGGTCAGTACTTCGGGGGTCGTGCCGAGGTGACGAGTTTCGCGGTGGCCGACGCGGCGATCGCGGGCCGGACGGAGCCGGCGCTGGAGCAGTTGCGGTGGGCGCTGGACTGCGGGGTCGCGCCGGTGCTGGTGACGAGCGCGATGGCGGGTGGGTTGCGCGGGCTCGCGAAGTACTCGAGTGCGCCGAGCGGTCTGCGTGAGGCGGATCTGGCGCGCGAGGTCGGCGTACCTCCGTGGAAGCTGAAACAGCTCAAACAGCAGGCGCGCGGGTGGACGCCCGGCGGGCTGGCGGCGGCGATCAAGGCGGTCGCCCAGGCCGATGCCGACGTCAAGGGTGCTTCCGGGGACGCCGGCTACGCGCTCGAACGCATGGTCATCACCGTGAGCCGAGCCCACGGCCGCCGTTAGCCGATCCGCCGTACCTCCAACCCCAGGCCAATCCGCCAAGTTGACGTATGGCGTGGCCTCAAGCGTGGACAGGGATATGCGAAACCCAGCCGGCGGCGAGGCCGGCTGGGTTCGGGGACGCAAAAACGATCGGCCTGCCCGGTGGGTGGCCGATCGTTTGGCGGTGCCTCAGAGAGAGGCGACCTTCTTGAAGATGGACGACTTCCGGTTGGCGGCCTGGTTCGCGTGGATGACGCCCTTGCTGGCGGCCTTGTCGAGCAGGCGGCCGGCCACGCGGGCGTGCTCCTGCGCCTTCGCGACGTCACCGGCCTCGGCGGCCTCGCGGAAGCGGCGAACAGCCGTCTTGAGGGTCGACTTCACCGACTTGTTGCGAAGTCGCGCAGCCTCGTTCTGGCGGTTGCGCTTGATCTGGGACTTGATGTTCGCCACGGAGCAGAGCCTCGATCAGGAGTATGCGGTCAGTACAGGAACAGTGTCGCGCGCACGAGTGAGCATCACCCGTGGGGGCGCGAAGAGCTAGATTACCAACAAGCCCCACCCTCCACCAAACCGGACCAGCGTGAACGACCGGACCGGGCCGGCGTGAAAGCCGCCTGAACCCGCGCTCCGCGAGACTCGGTCCAGGTCAACCGGATCGTGGCGCTGACGGTCCTGGGCATCGTCGTGGCGGGCTTCACCGTGATGCCGGTGCGGGAGGCCACCTCGTTCTTCCCGGGCCGTACCTCGGTCACCCGGCTGTCGGCGCAGTACGACGTCATGACCTCCGTGGCCGCGCAAGGTCCGCGTCCTCGGCTCCGCCGGCGTCGCCGTCGGGCTGGTGTGGTCGTCGGTCTTATCGCCCGCTGGAGGACTCGGCAGCCCGCTTCAGTCGCTCGAGCGTGACCTTGATCCCGTGGTGGTTCATCCGCGGCCGGTCGCCGAAAATGGGCCGGAAGAGCACTCGCAGTGGCGCCGGTCGGTGGTCGGTCCACGACTCGGTGACTTCGCAGCGGCCCGGGTCCAGATCCCGGAAGTCGTACGACCAGAGCGAAACCGGGATCGACCCGAAATGGATCAGGAAGCTGAACCGCCGGCCCGGCACGGCGTCCACCACCCGGCCCTGCGTGAACCAGCGGACCACGCCGGCCCGGTTGTGCCCGACGAACCGTGCTCCCACTGCGGGACCCGGCGTACGAGCGGACCAGGTGACCCGCGTGCACTCGGGACTCCACTCGCCCATCCGCGGCAGGTCGCTGACCAGGTTGTAGACCGCGGACGCCGGCGCTGACACCGTGATGGACTCGCTCACGTCGGACATCGGGTTTTCCCTTGCTGTCAGCTGACACCTGCCCTGCTGAGCGTGACATCGGTGCCCGCCACAGGCATACTCAGGCCCGCGTGACGCTGATCACCGCAGGGGGTGTGGTGTGTGCGGTCGTCACGGGTGCAGCAGCGAGACCACGCTCCACCATCGCTCCGTCCAAGCTCTGGAGGATCTCAGTGCCCCGCCGTACCCCGATCATCGTGGCCACCGCGCTCGTCGCGTCGCTGGCCGGTCTGCCGCTCGCGGCCCGCGCCGCGGACGCGCTGCAGGCCGAGGAAACGCCCGTAGCGGCCGATCCGCAGGTCAAGGAGTCGTCGACCGGCTCCTACATCGTCCAGCTCGACGACGCCCCGGTGGCCGAGTACGACGGCGACATCGCCGGTCTGCCGTCCACCCGCGTCGTACCCGGGGGGAAGCTGGTCAAGACGGCCAGCCAGGTCGTCGGCTACGTCCAGCACCTCGCCCGTGAGCGCCAGGAGGTCCTGGCCAAGGTTCCGGACGTGAAGAAGCTGTACGACTACAGCTACACGTACGCCGGCTTCTCCGCGCAGATGTCGTACGACGAAGCCGTCAAGCTGGCCAAGTCGTCCGGTGTGAAGAGTGTCGAGCCGAGCGAGCTGCAGCACCAGGACACCGTGGACACCCCGCGGTTCCTCGGCCTGTCCGGCAGGGGCGGGGCGTGGCAGCAGGCCGGTGGTATCGAGAAGGCCGGCGACGGCGTCATCATCGGTGTCCTCGACTCCGGTTTCGTCCCGGAGCGGGCCAGCTTCGCGCCGATCAAGACCACCAAGACGTCCGACGCGATCATCGCGAAGAAGTGGAAGGGCACCTGCCAGGTCGGCGAGGAGGCGCCCGTTGCCTGCAACAACAAGGTGATCGGGGCCCGGTACTTCGACAAGGGCATCGGCACCCGGCCGATCCCGGAGGAGTTCAAGTCGCCGCGTGACTACGGCGGCCACGGCACCCACACGGCCAGTACGGCGGCCGGCAACTACGGCGTCGAGATGAGCGTCCTGGGCCGCGACTACGGCAAGGGCTCGGGTATCGCCCCGCAGGCCCGGCTGGCGATCTACAAGGTGCTGTGGGCGGTCGACCAGGCCGGCGGCGGCAGCGGGACCGACGCGGACATCGTGGCCGGTATCGACGCCGCGGTCGCGGACGGCGTCGACGTCCTGAACTACTCGATCTCCGGCTCCGGCTCGACGTTCGTGAACGCGACCGGCCTCGCCTTCCTGCGCGCGGCCCGGGCGGGCGTGTTCGTCGCCACCAGCGCCGGCAACACCGGACCGGGCGTCAGCACGGTCGGCAAGAACTACCCGTGGGTGACGACGGTTGCCAACGGCACCCATGACCGTGACATCCAGACCACGGTGACGCTCGGCGACGGCAAGTCCTACACCGGCGCCGGTATCGGCTCCGGCGTGCAGAGCTCCCCGGTCGTCCTGGCCAAGGACGCCGGTCTCGCCGGGGCGGACCCGGCCACCCTCGTGCTGTGTATGCCGGGCACGCTCGACCCGGCCAAGGTGACCGGCAAGATCGTGGTCTGCGACCGCGGCGGCAACGCCCGCGTCGACAAGAGCCTGCAGGTCAAGAACGCGGGCGGTGTGGGCATGATCCTGGTCAACATCACCCCGGGCACCCTGGACTCGGACCTGCACTCGGTCCCGACCGTTCATCTCGACCACGTCGCGGCGCCCGCGATCAAGGCGTACGTCGGTGGCACCGCGAACCCGACCGCCGCGATCAGCGCCGGTACCCCGGTCCGCGTGGTCGCGCCGAAGGTGGCCAGCTCGTCGAGCCGCGGCCCGTCGCTGGCCGGCAACGGTGACCTGCTCAAGCCTGACGTGATGGCGCCGGGGACGAACGTCCTGGCCGCGACCACCGCGTTCAGCGCGGCCGGCGGCGAGTACGCCTTCTTCAGCGGTACGTCGATGGCCGCGCCGCACATCGCGGGTGCCGCGGCTGTGCTGAAGAGCAAGTACCCGCACTGGTCCCCGATGGCGATCAAGTCCGCGCTGCTCACCACCGGCACGGACAAGGACACCAGCGGCAAGCCGATCCAGAACGACTCCGGCTCGCCGGGCACCCCGTTCGGGTACGGCGCCGGCCTGGTGCAGCCCAAGGACGCGATGGACCCGGGCCTGGTCTACGACTCGTCGTACGAGGACTGGACCAAGTTCGTCTGCGGCTCCGGTCAGGTGCCCGCCACCCACGAGCTGTGCGCGAACGGCAAGATCGACCCGAGCGACCTGAACTACCCGACCATCGCGATCGGCGACCTGGCCGGGAAGCAGACCGTCACCCGGACCGTCCGCAACGTCGGCAAGCTGCCGGAGATCTACTTCCCGAAGGTCGAGGGGCTGAAGGGCTTCAAGGTGACGGTGTCGCCGCGGATGCTGGTCACGCTCCCGGGCCGGACGGCGACGTACACGGTCACCATCGAGAACACCGACGCGCCGCTCGAGCAGTACTCGTTCGGCAAGCTGACCTGGAAGTCCGGCGAGCACTCGGTGAGCAGCACGGTGGCGATCAAGCCGCTGACCGTGAAGGCGCCGGTGCAGGTCAACGGGACCGGGACGTCGGGGTCCGTGCAGGTGCCGATCACCGCGGGGTACACCGGCACGCTGAACACCACGGCCGTCGGCCTGACCGCCGCGACCGTCAACCAGGCCACGTTGAAGAACCCGGGCGGTGTCTCGTTCCCGACCACCAACCCGGCGGTCAACGACCACGTCGCGAAGTTCACCGTGAACGTCCCGGCCGGCACCAAGCACGCCCGGTTCTCCACGTTCGACGCGGACTACCCGGCCGGCACCGACCTCGACGTCTTCGTCTACAAGACCGGTACGACGACCCTGCTCGGCAGCAGCACCGGCGGCTCGGCCGAGGAGGAGGTCAACCTCCCGGCACCGGCAGGAGGGTCGTACGACGTGTACGTCGACCTCTATGCGGGCGCCAACGAGCAGCAGGTGAAGCTGAACCACTGGGCTCTGCTCACCACGGAGGGCAACCTCACCGTCACTCCGGCGACCCAGTCCGTCCAGGTAGCCGGTCAGACGTCGGTGACAGCCTCTTGGACCGTTCTCACCGCCGGTACGCGGTATCTGGGCCGCCTGCAGTACAGCGACGGTGCTGACGGCTCGGGCTCGACCATCGTCCGGGTAGACAGCTAACAGAACGCAACGAGGGCGGCTCCCACTGGTGGGGGCCGCCCTCGTCCATGTCAGGGCTGCTGCAGCGTGAGGTTCCCCGCGTCCTTGTCCAGCAGCTTGCACGCACCTGTGGTGACGTCACAGCGGTAGAGCTCCCGCAGCAGGACCCCGGCCTCGCCGTCCCGCTCGTTGAGCGCCAGCACGTGCGTCGCATCCTCGAAGACGGCCTCCGGCCAGTCCAGCATGCGGTCCGGCAGTTGGAGCTTGGTCACCTTCCCGGTGGCGACGTCGACGGCGACCTTCTGCAGGCTGTTGATCATCGTGCTGCCGTCCGGTGACAGCACTGGATACAGCTGCTCCACGCCTTGGTCGCAGTACTCCCGTTGGACCTCGAACGTCGTTCCGCGCAGGGCACCGGCCTTCAGGCACCGTTTCTGACCGTCCCTGGTCGACAGCACGACGGTGTCGGTGGGGGGCGAGATCGCCCGCGCGCCGTCGAAGCCTGGCACATCGACAGGTTGCGGCTGACCGGATCCGGGCCTCCACACGCTCAGCCCAGCCTCGTTGCGGGACATCCAGATCCCGGATCGGTTCCAGCCGAGCACCAGCGGCACCTGCCCGTGCACCGGAGTGCTCGCGACCTCGCGGCCGGTCCGTACGTCGACAACCAGAAGACGACCCTTCTGGTCGGTCCGGCGTGCCACCATCACGATCTGGCTGCCGTCAGGTGACAGCACCGGACTCTCCGACCGCGGCGGGCCGACGGGGCGGAAGGAGCCGTCCGGTAGGAGAAGCCCGACCTGCATGATCCGGTTGGCCGGCATCGTGAGAGCCAGCCAGCCACCGCCGGCCCGGCCGCGGAAGTAGCCGTCGGACTGGAACCCGACACGGACCTGCTGGTCGCCGTCATGGAGCGTGAGCACGCGCTTCTCGCTCACCGTGTACGGAACCCGCGGAGCGTCGCCCGACACCGGTGCGGGCGGCGCGGCGGGCTCGGGCTCGGTGGGCGCGAGGCGGGTCAGGAACGACACGGCGAGCACCAGGACGACGGCGATGGCCGCGGCGGCGAGGACCACCGGCCAGCGACGGCGCTGCGCCGTTCCGTCCGTCCTGAGGTCGAGGCCCGGGGGCCTGTCGGGGACGGTGGCAGCGGTGGCCTGCAGGTAGTCACGCAGGCGAGTCTCGGTGTCGTTCATCGGAGTTCCTTCAGCCTGTCGGTCAGCACGGCGATGCCACGGGAGGAGGTGGACCGGGCGGTGGATTCGCCGATCCCGAGGATTTCCGCGATCTCGGCGAACGGGAGATCGAAGTAGTAGCGCAGTACGAGGACCGCCCGGGTCCGCGTCGGGAGGGCTCGGAGCGCCTGCCGGACCTGTGAGCGGTCCTCGCCGAGCACGGCCGACGTCTCGGCGGAGTCGTCCGGCGCCTCGTGGTGCGGGGTGTAGAGCCGCGCGACCTTGCGGCGGCGCAGGACCGAGCGGCTGCGGTTGACGACGGCTGTGCGCAGATACCCCAGCGCCTTGCCGGAGTCCCGCAGCGGCCAGTGCCGGTACAGGTCGGCGAACGCCTCCTGTACGACGTCCTCCGCCGCTTGCCGGTCGTCCATCACCAGCACGGCCAGCCGGACCAGTCCGGCCCAGTGCCGCTGGTAGAGCTCCGACACGGCTGACCGCGCGTCGTCCTGCGCCAGCGCCGCCCAGTAGGGATCGCTGGTGCTCACCATTGGATTCGTCACACCCCCAGAGACGCGCATCCGCCGGAAACGCTGCGTCGACCTAAGCCAGCCGTTCTCGCACCCAGTCCAGGTGAACGATCGCATGCCGACGCTGCCACTGGCGGATCGTCGGTAGACCAGGTGGGGCCGGTTGGGCCGCGCCCCACCACAGGCCGCCCGCGATGGCGGCGATGAACCCGGTGATCGCCTCGTCACCCGGCAACCGCGGCAGCCGGACCGACTCACGCATGTCCGCGTGCAGGATGACGGTGTCGGTCCAGCGCGGTGCGAGCGCCGGATGCGCCCAGTCGATGAAGACCACGCGGTCGTCGGTCAGGATGATGTTGTCGGACCGCAGATCCCAGTGCGCCAGCGCCTTCCCTTCGGCCAGGGCCCGCAGTCCGGTCCGGGCGAGCTCCGCCAGCTCCTCCTCGCGGCCGGCCACCCAGTCGGGTACGTCGAGCCCGTCGGCGATCACGTTGTCCCACCGGCTGAGGAACTCCCGACTGCGTACGGCGGCGACCGGCGCGTCCGGCCACGGTGACGGGTCCAGGGCGTCGGTCAACTCGCTCACGGCGTCCAGGACACGGTCGGCCTCCTGCTGTTCCCACGGGTGGGACGGCAGCCGGCCCTCGATGTCCTCGAACAGCAGTCCGACCCAGTCGCCGTCGTCGTACACGTCGTACAGCTCCGGGGCCGACGGCAACCGGCCGATGGCCTGCACGGCGGCGATCTCGTTGCGGAACAACTCGGGTGTCTTGGGGTTGAGCGACGGACCGACGGCCTTGACGAAGGCGCGGCGTCCCGAGGCGGTCACCAGGTGGGCGGCGACGCCGGGGGAGAAGCCGCCCTGCTGGGTCGCGGCGGACACCACCACCGACCCCAGAGCACGGTCGACCCATGCCCGCACCACGGCGGGCAGCTCCTCGAAGGGCAACCGGACCCCAGCAGCGTGCGCCATACGTCACAACGGTAGGTCCGCGGCGCCGCCACCGCCCGCGATTTTCAATTCCGCTGGACCCGCATGGGATGATTGACCGGTTATCAGGTAGTACCCGAGACGAACTGGATCCCCTCCGTGCCCGTTGGCCCCACGAATGCGCCGCAGCCGGGTCGCACCGACCCTTCGCTGATCCGGAACTTCTGCATCATCGCCCACATCGACCACGGCAAGTCGACGCTGGCCGACCGGATGCTGCAGATCACCGGCGTGGTCGACGACCGCTCGATGCGGGCGCAGTACCTGGACCGGATGGACATCGAGCGGGAACGCGGCATCACGATCAAGTCGCAGGCGGTCCGGCTGCCGTTCACGCCCGGTCCGGACACCCCCGGCGGCCTGCTCGCGCCGAAGGGTACGACGTACATCCTGAACATGATCGACACCCCGGGCCACGTCGACTTCACCTACGAGGTGTCGCGGTCGCTGGAGGCGTGCGAGGGCGCCGTACTGCTGGTCGACGCCGCGCAGGGGATCGAGGCCCAGACGCTTGCGAACCTCTACCTGGCGCTGAACGCGGACCTGCACATCATCCCGGTGCTGAACAAGATCGACCTGCCCAGCGCGCAGCCGGAGAAGTACGCGGCCGAGCTCGCGCACATCATCGGCTGCGACCCCTCCGACGTGCTGAAGGTGTCGGCCAAGACCGGTGAGGGCGTCGAGGACCTGCTGAGCGAGATCGTCGCCCAGGTCGACCCGCCGAAGGGCGTGAAGGACGCCCCGCCGCGGGCGCTGATCTTCGACTCGGTCTACGACACCTACCGCGGCGTGGTCACCTACGTCCGGGTGGTCGACGGCGAGCTGAACCACCGGGACCGGATCAAGATGATGTCGACCGGCGCGGTGCACGAGATGCTCGAGGTCGGGGTCATCTCGCCGGAGCCGATGAAGTCGCCGAGCATCGGGGTCGGCGAGGTCGGCTACCTGATCACCGGGGTGAAGGACGTCCGCCAGTCCCGGGTCGGTGACACCGTCACGGCTGCCGTGCACGGCGCGACCGAACCGCTCGGCGGCTACAAGCATCCCCAGCCGATGGTGTACTCCGGGCTCTTCCCGATCGACGGCGACGACTACCCCACGCTGCGGGACGCGCTGGAGCGGCTTCAGCTGAACGATGCGGCGCTGCAGTACGAGCCCGAGACGTCGGGTGCACTCGGGTTCGGCTTCCGCTGTGGATTCCTGGGGCTGCTGCACATGGAGATCGTTCGCGAGCGGCTCGAGCGTGAGTTCGACCTGGACCTGATCTCGACCGCGCCGAACGTCGTCTACCGGGTCGAAATGGAGACCGTCGGGAAGGAGCCCGTTGTACACACGGTCACCAACCCGAGCGAGTTCCCCGAGGGCAAGATCGCCGAGATCTACGAGCCGGTCGTCAAGGCCACGATCCTCAGCCCCAAGGACTACATCGGCGTGATCATGGAGCTGTGCCAGGCCAAGCGGGGCAACCTGCAGGGCATGGAGTACCTGTCCGAGGATCGCGTCGAGCTCCGCTACACCCTGCCGCTCGCCGAGATCGTCTTCGACTTCTTCGACCAGCTGAAGTCCAAGACCAAGGGCTACGCGTCGCTCGACTACGAGCCGACCGGCGAGCAGGCTGCCGCACTGGTCAAGGTGGACATCCTGCTGCAGGGCGAGACGGTCGACGCGTTCTCGGCGATCGTGCACCGCGACAACGCGTACTCCTACGGCGTCGCGCTGGCCGGCAAGCTGAAGGAATTGATCCCCAGGCAGCAGTTCGAAGTACCGATCCAGGCCGCGATCGGGTCCCGGATCATCGCCCGCGAGTCGATCCGCGCGATCCGCAAGGACGTGCTGGCCAAGTGCTACGGCGGTGACATCACCCGGAAGCGCAAGCTGCTGGAGAAGCAGAAGGAAGGCAAGAAGCGGATGAAGATGGTCGGCCGGGTCGAGGTCCCGCAGGAGGCCTTCATCGCCGCGCTGCGGACCACCGACACTGCGGAGAAGGCAAAGAAGTAGTGCCGGTGGAGATCCCGGCGGACTTCCTGGTCGTCGCCTCGCGCGGGCCGGACTGGGCCGACTGGCTGGACCGGTTGCCGCGGCTGACCCGTGAGCTGCTCGACGAGTGGCGACTCCGGGTCGACGGCAGGACGTCGTACGGGAACTGTGCGCTGGTCGTGCCGGTGGTGACGGCCGACGGGCAGCGGGCGGTGCTGAAGGTGCAGTTCCCGCACTGGGAGGCCGAGACCGAGCACCTTGCCCTCCGCGACTGGGGCGGAAACGGTGCGGTGCAGTTGCTGCGGGCGGATCCGCGCCGGTTCGCCCTGCTGCTGGAGCGTCTGGAGCCGCGCGATCTCACCACCGTCGACGCGATCGAGGCGTGTGAGATCGTTGCCTCCACCTACCGACGGCTGCACATCCCGGCCGGCCCGCAGTACCGGACGCTGTCCGGCGAGCTGAAGCGGTGGGTCGAACGGTTGCGCCGGTTGCCGGCGTCGGCGCCGGTGCCGCATCGGTACGTCGAACAGGCCATCTCGCTCGCCGAGGACTTCATCACCGACCCGGCGTGCGACGGCAAGCTGATCCACACCGACCTGCACTACGAGAACATGCTGGCCGCGGACCGCGAACCCTGGCTGGTGATCGACCCCAAGCCGCTGTCCGGCGACCCGTACTACGAGGTCGCGCCCCTGGTGTGGAACCGCTGGGACGAGGTCGTTGCCTCCGGCGACCTTCGGTTCGCGGTCCGGCGGCGCTTCTACACCGCGATCGACACCGCCGGACTGGACGAGGAGCGCGCCCGCGACTGGGTGATCGTCCGGCAGATGCTCAACGTCCTGTGGGCGCTGGAGGACGCCGGCGCCGATCAGTCGCTGCCGCAGGACTGGCTCACCCGCAACATCGCCATCGTGAAGGCCGTCCAGGACTGAAAACTCGGTGGAGCCGCGGGCCGTATCGACGGATGATGAGGACATGCGGCTGCTGACGGTCAACGTGGTGGAGAAACTGATTCCTGGTCCGAAAGAGACCGGGCTGACGGCGATCGACAAGGTACCGCAGGCCGGCCGCGTACCGGTCGGTGAACTCGGGCTGGCCGGTGACATGGTGTGCGACACCAAGAATCACGGCGGTCCCGACCAGGCGCTCTACGCGTACGCCGAGGAGGACGCCCAGTGGTGGGCGGTCGAACTCGGCCGTGACATCCCGACCGGGTTGTTCGGTGAGAACCTGCGCACCGAAGGGCTCGACATGACCGGTGCGCTGCTCGGTGAGGTGTGGCGGATCGGTCCGGAGGTCGAGGTGATGGTTCGCGCGCCACGGATCCCGTGCATCACGTTCCAGCACCGCATGCAGGAGCCGCGCTGGGTGAAGCGATTCCACCAGGCCGGTCGTCCTGGCGCGTATCTGAAGGTGCTGCGGACCGGTGCGATCGGTGCGGGCGATCAGATCGAGGTGCTCAGCCGGCCGGACCACGAGGTCACCATCGGGCACATGTTCGGCGCGCAGGATCCGGCGAAGATGCAGCGGATGCTGGACTCCGGCGTCGACCTGATGGACGAGCTTCGCGAGACCGCCCTGCGCGTCGTCGCGCGGTCGTGAGAGCGCCGAACGCCTGGGACGGTCGATGAGGGATCTGCTGCCCGCGCCCGGACCGCTTCGCCCGCTCGCCCTCGCCACCCTGCTCAGCCGGATCGGCAGCGGCCTGCTGATGACGGTCAGCGTCCTGTACTTCACCCGGATCGTCGGATTGTCGATCGCTCAGGTCGGCCTCGGGCTCACGATCGCCGGACTGTTCGGCCTGTTGTCGGCGGTGCCGATGGGTCACCTGGCCGATCGCCGCGGTCCGCGCACGCTGTTCGTCGTCCTCAGCCTGATGCTCTGCGGGCTGACCCTCCTCTACCTGCTGGTGGAGACCTTCTGGCAGTTCCTCGTCGTCTCAGTCGTGCTGACCGTGATCGACCGGGGTGCGGGCGCCGTCCGGGCGGCGTTGATCGCTGCGATCACCCAAGGCGCCGACCGGGTCGCGGCCCGCGCGTACCTGCGCGCCGTCACCAACATCGGCATCATGGCCGGCGCCGGGATCGCTGTGTTCGCACTCCACTTCGACACGGGTACGGCGTACCGGGCCATGTTCGTGCTGGACGCCGTACTGAGCATCGTCGCGGCGTTCGTCGTGCTGGCGGTTCCACGGGTCGCGCCGTTGCCGAGGACCGGCGACGGACCAGTGTGGGTCGCCCTCCGCGATCGCGGCTATCTGGCTGTTGCCTCGCTCAACGCCGCGATGTCGATCCAGTACGCCGTTCTGGACGTCGCGATCCCGCTGTGGGTGGTCGACCACACCGACGCACCCCGCTGGACCGTCGCGCTGCTGCTGATCATCAACACCGCGGTCGTCGCCCTGTTCCAGGTGCGGTCGTCGCGCGGCATCGCCGACCCGGCGACTGCCGCCCGCGCGACCCGGACCGCCGGATTGTTGCTGATGGCATCGATGGTGCTGTTCGCCGGAGCGTCATGGGGCGATGCCGCGCTCGCGGTCGGGCTGCTCGCGCTCGGTGCGCTGGTGCAGGTGCTGGGGGAGTTGCTGCAGTCGTCCGGCTCGTTCCTGCTCGGCTTCGACCTCGCCGCCGACCATGCCCAGGGGCAGTACCAGGGTGTCTGGAACACCAGCATGTCGATCAGCACCATGGTCGCGCCGACCGTCCTGGCCCTGCTCCCACTCGGCCTCGGCGTGCCGGGCTGGATCATTCTCGGCGTCTGGTTCGCCGTCGTCGGGGTCCTGTTCGTCCCCGTCGTACGCTGGGCCGCGGCCCGGCGACCGGCTCAGGTCGGCTCGCGGTAGCCGAGGGCGGCGGAGATCTTGCGAGCGGCCTCGATCGCTGCGGGAGCCATCAGCG
This sequence comes from Kribbella swartbergensis, assembly GCF_054784135.1. Lineage (NCBI taxonomy): Bacteria > Bacillati > Actinomycetota > Actinomycetes > Propionibacteriales > Kribbellaceae > Kribbella > Kribbella swartbergensis. Next base: position 675,169 of record NZ_BAAGPM010000022.1, on the reverse strand, counting down.
CGACCTGGGCGATCGACTGTTCCAGGGACAGGGTGGAGATGCTGACCGCGGCGATCGCGGCGCCGGTGTGGTCGTGGATGACGGCCGCGACGCAGCGGATACCCGGCTCGTTCTCCTCGTCGTCGAGGGCGTAGCCGCGCGACCGCACCTGGGCGAGATCCGCCTTCAACGCCCTCGCTGTCGTGTGGGTCAGGGGAGTGCGAGCGGGCAGCCCGGTCCGGGTGATGAGGCCGTCGAGTGCCGCGTCGTCCAGTTCGGCCAGCAGCGCCTTGCCGATACCGGTGCAGTGCAACCAGATCGCCTTGCCCACCCGGGACGGCATCCGGTACGGCTTCGGCCCGTCCAGCCGCGCGACGTAGATCGCCTCGTCGCCGTTCAGGAGTCCGACGTGGACCGTGCACCGAGTCTGCGCGACCAGATCGGCCAGCACCGGGCGGGCGACGGTGGCGAGGTCGACGTTGGTGAGGGCATGACCGGCGAGCCGCAGCGCCTTCGGGCCGGGGTGGTACGACCCGTCCTCGGCCTGCGCGACGAACTCGTGCTCGACCAACGAGGCCATGATCCGGTGCACGGTCGACTTGGCCAGGCCGGTCGCGTTGACGACGTCGGTGAAGCGCGAGTGCTCCAGAACGGCGTCCAGCACCATCAGCGTCTTGTCGATGGCCGAGGGCGAGTTCATGTCGGTCATCTTGCCACTCCCTATCTGGCCAGCCAGCCGCGATCGGCTGATTCCTGGAACACTGTCCCGCGCCACAGAACACCACCGAAATCGAAACCACCGACGTCGCCAACGGCGGCGTCCTCGTCGCCGACGCCTGAGCTCCCCAGGCGGCCTGGTCCCCTTCCGCAGGGGAGACCAGGCCGCCGAATGGTGGAATTCGGGGGTCGGGTGGGCGGTGAGCGACTAGGGTGCTGAGCATGCGAGTTGGAGTTTTCGGGGCCACGGGTCAGGTCGGTAGTGTCATGCGGGAGCTGCTCGTCGAGCGGAAGTTCCCGGTGGACGACATCCGGTACTTCGCGTCCGCTCGGTCGGCCGGGACCAAGCTGCCGTTCGGTGACGCCGAGATCACCGTCGAGGACTCCGCCACCGCCGACTTCACGGGTCTCGACCTGGCGCTGTTCTCCAACGGCAAGACCGCCTCCAAGGAGTTCGCGCCGAAGGTCGCCGCGGCCGGCGCCGTCGTGGTCGACAACTCGTCGGCCTGGCGGATGGACCCCGACGTACCGCTCGTCGTGTCCGAGGTGAACCCGGGCGACCTGGACAACCTGCCGAAGGGCATCGTCGCCAACCCGAACTGCACCACCATGGCCGCGATGCCGGTGCTCGCCCCGCTGCACCGCGAGGCGACCCTGACCCGGCTGATCGCCGCCACCTACCAGGCCGTCTCGGGCTCCGGCGGCGCCGGCGTCAGCGAGCTGGAGGACCAGGCCCGCGCCCTCGCCGAGACGGGCGGCCGGCTGGCCCGCGGGGCCGACGGCATCACGCTGCCCGAGCCCAAGGTGTACGCCGGGCCGATCGCGTTCAACGTGCTCCCGCTGGCCGGATCGATCGTTGCCGACGGCACCGGTGAGACCGACGAGGAGCAGAAGCTGCGGAACGAGAGCCGCAAGATCCTGCACATCCCGGATCTCCTCGTCGCCGGTACCTGTGTCCGGGTCCCGGTCTTCACCGGCCACTCGCTCAGCATCCACGCCGAGTTCGCTTCGCCGATCACGCCGGAGCGCGCGACCGAGCTGCTCGGCACCGCCCCCGGTGTCGCCCTCGCCGACCTCCCGACCCCGCTGCTCGCGGCCGGGCTGGACCCGTCGTACGTCGGCCGGATCCGCCAGGACCAGTCGGTCCCCGACAACCGCGGCCTCGCCCTGTTCATCTCCAACGACAATCTCCGCAAGGGCGCCGCCCTCAACGCCGTCCAGATCGCGGAGCTTCTCGCCGCCCGCTGAGCCCTCCCGATGTCAAGAAAATGTCATGGGGAGAGACCTCGTTCCTAGGCCCCCGCGGCGCTAATGTGTGCCTTTCCTGCTGGTTGCTGTGATGCAGCTGTTCGGCCGGGACCAGGGGAGGTGACCGAGCTGGAGCGGCGTCGTGTGGGTGGCTCTTCGGAGCTGCGGTTCCGCCTACTGGGAACGGTCGAGGTGCGGACCGTGGGCGGTGAGGTGATCCCGCTCCCGTCGCACCGGCCCGCGGTCCTGCTGGCCGCGCTGCTGCTACGTCTCAACCGGACCGTGCGGACCGAGGATCTCGTCGACGTCCTGTGGGACGACGACGAGTTGCCGAGCAGCCCGCGCTCCGCCCTGCAGATCTACGTCTCCAGGCTGCGGGCCGCACTCGGGGACACCGACCGGACGATGATCCGCACCGGTGACGGAGGCTACGCGCTGCATGCGGACCCGGAGCAGCTCGATCTCGAGACGTTCCGGTCCCTGGTCCGCCGTGCCGGGCAGGCCGGTGATCCTGCCCGGAAGGTCGCGCTCCTGACCGAGGGGCTCGCCCTCTGGCGCGGCGAACCGCTGGCCGGGCTGGACGCCGGCACGCTGACCCGCGAGATGGTCCCGCGGCTGGTCGAGGAGCACCTGCAGGCGCGGGAGTCGGCGTTCGATGCCCGGCTCGCGCTCGGCGACGCGGCCGCGGTGATCCCGGAGCTGACCGAGCTCGTCGAGCGCTACCCGACGCGCGAACGGTTCTGGGCCCAGCTGATGCGCGCCCAGCACGCGTCCGGACGGCACGCTCTCGCGTTGTCGACGTACGGCGAAGTCTCCCGCCGGCTGCGCGAGCTCCTCGGGGTCGGGCCCGGGCCCCGAACTCCAGCGGGTGCACGCCGAACTGCTGGAGGCGACGGACACCGAGAGCATGGTGGTGCCGCGACAGCTGCCGACCGCCGTACCGGCGTTCACCGGCCGGACGGAGCACCTGCAACGCCTGAACAGCCTGCTGCCCGGTGCGCACGTCGGACTCGTCATCGGACCGGCGGGCGTGGGCAAGACGTCACTCGCGATCCACTGGGCCAGGCAGGTCGCCGACACCTTCACCGACGGGATCCTGTACGCCGACCTGCTCGGGTACTCGCCGGCCATCGAGCCCGCCGACCCGCTGACCGTGGTGCCGCGGTTCCTCGCCGGACTGGGGATCCCGGCCGACCGGCTGCCGATCACCGCGGACGAGCAGATCGCGTTGTACCGCAGCCTGTTGGCCGAGCGGGCGGTCCTGGTCGTCCTCGACAATGCCCGGACCGCCGAACAGGTCCGCCCGCTGGCGGCATCCGGGCCGAACTGCCTCACCTTGGTCACCAGCCGGAACGAGCTCGCCGGGCTGGTGGCGACCGAGCAGGCGGAGCCGATCCAGCTGGACGTCCTCGACCCGGTCCAGTCGAGACAGTTGCTGGCAGCAAGGGTCGGCGAGCGGCGGCTGCAGGAGGATGCCCGGAGCACCGAAGCGCTGATCAGCCGGTGTGCCGGGCTTCCGCTGGCCCTCTCGCTGCTCGGGGCACAGATCGCGTTGCGCCCGCGGCGGCCGCTGGACTCGTTCGTCGAGACGCTCAGCCAGGCGCCGCTGGACGCGCTGGCGACCAGCGACGGCGTCGACGTACGGACGATCTTCTCCTGGTCGTACCGGCAGTTGCGGCCCGAGCTCGCGCGGATGTTCCGGTTGCTGGCCCAGCATCCGGGGGCCGAGATCACCGTCGGCGCCGCGGCGGCGTTGGCCGGCGTACCGATTCGTGAGGCTCGCGGGATGCTCGCCGTACTGGTGGCGAATCATCAACTCGTCGAGCTCGGGCAGGATCGCTACACGATGCACGACCTGCTCCGCAGTTACGCGCGCGAGTTGTGCGCGGAGCAGGAGGCCGACGAGGCGTTCGAGCGACTGCTCGGGTATCTGGTTCACACCGGCAAGGCGGCCGCGTTGCTGCTCGCCCCAGGGCGGGACCCGGTCGAGTTGCCGGGTCTGGATCCGGGTGTCGAGACGGTTCAGCTGTCGACGCGCGAGGACGCATTCGCCTGGTTCGACTCCGAGCAACCGAACAGCCTCGCCGTACTGCGTGCTGCCGCCGGGCGGGCCGACGGGTTGTTGTGGTTGTACGTGTGGACGATCGCGGACTATCTCGACTTCCGCGGACGGCCCGGCTACATGGAGTCGGAGTTGCTCGCGCTCGAGGCGGCGGTGCGGCTCGGTGATCTGCGCAAGCAGGCCCAGACTCGGCGGGACCTCGCCCGCGGTCACATGGCGCTGCGGCGATGGGACGACGCGCTCCGGCAGCACGCGCTCGCCCTCGGCATCGCAGAGGAGCTGGGCGACGACGCCGGGGTTGCGCACGGATCGCTCAGCCAGGCGCGGGTGCTGAGCCGGATTGGGGAGCACCGGGAGGCCATCGAGAAGACGATGCGCGCGCTCCGCATCTACGAGCGGACCGGTCACGTCGAGGCGCGGGCGAACGCACTCAACAACCTCGGCTGGTACTACGGGCAGCTCGGTGAGTACGACGCGGCCGTTGATTACGCGCAGCAGGCGCTGAAGCTCTACGAGGAGCAGGACAGCGAGTACGGGCGTGCCGTGGTGAGCGACACCATGGCGTTCGCCCTGGCCGGGTCCGGCCGGCTCGACGAAGCCATTGCCGGTTATGCGACCGCGGTTGCCATCGTGCGCGCCCTCGGCCGGCGGCACGAGACCGCTGAATGCCTGATGTCGATGGCCCAGGTACAGGAGCTCGCCGGCCGGCGCGACGCGGCCCGGGCGAGCTGGAGCGAGGCGCTGGAAATCCTCGAGGCGATGGACCACCCCGACGCCGAGGCGGCCCGGCGCGCGCTGGACCGGCTGCGACCCGGTTGACGAGACCGCCTGGTGCGGGGGTAGAACTGTCAGTGAGACGCAGCCCACTGGCCGTGTGCGCGCGTTGCGGAAACGTAATAGAGAAGCTGCGGCCGGGTGAGCGAGGGGCATAGTCAGCCGTGCCCGGTAGCGATTACCCTCCGGTTACTTGACCCCCCGATGGAGGCCAGAGATGAAGCCAGTCGCCGATGAGGGCCAGCTCGCGCTGCTCAGCAACCGCAAAGAGAACATGGCCGCGATGTTCCTCGACCGGGTCGCCGCGACCCCTTCACGCGAGGCCTTCCGGTACCCGTCCGGGGACCAGTGGAAATCCGTCAGCTGGCGGGACCTCGACGAGCTCGCCCGCCGCCGGGCCGCCGGTCTGATCGCCCTCGGCGTCCAGCCCGAACAGCGGGTGGCGATCGCGTCCAGCACCCGGATGGAATGGGTCGAGTGCTACCTGGCCGCCGTCCTCGCGGCCGCGGCCACGACCACGATCTACCCCACCACGATCGCCACCGACGTCGCGTTCATCGTGGCGGATGCCGACGTACAGGTCGTGTTCGCCGAGGACGCGAGCCAGCTGGACAAGCTGCGGGAGCACCGGTCCGAGACGCCCTCACTGCAGAAGGTCGTGCTGATCGACGGTGAGCCGCCCGCCGACGACGCGTCCTGGGTGTTGTCGCTGTCGGCGCTCGACGAGCTCGGGGCGTCGTACCTGAAGGACAACCCGGCCGCCGTGGACGACCGGCTTGCCCAGATCAAGCCCGATCACCTGTGCACGCTGATCTACACCTCCGGCACCACCGGCCGGCCGAAGGGTGTCCGGTTGCCGCACTCGGTCTGGACCTACGAGGGTGCCGCGGTGGAGGGGATCCGGGTGCTCAGCCCGGACGACCTGCAGTTCCTCTGGTTGCCGTTGTCCCACGTGTTCGGTCAGGTGCTGCTCGCCGTACAGTTCCAGATCGGCTTCGCCACCGCGATCGACGGGCGGATCGACAAGATCGTCGAGAACGCCGCCGTCGTCCAGCCCACCTTCATGGCCGCCGCGCCCCGGATCTTCGAGAAGGCGCACTCCCGGATCGTCACCATGATCGAGGAAGAGGGCGGGATCAAGGCCAAGCTCTTCCACTGGGCCTTCGGCGTCGGCGCTCGGGTCTCCGCGCTGCGCCAGGCCGGCAAGGAGCCCGGCGGTGCTCTGGCGGCGCAGTACACCCTCGCCGACAAGCTGGTGCTGTCCAAGATCCGGGCCCGCTTCGGCGGCCGGATCCGGTTCTTCGTCTCCGGCTCGGCCGCGCTCGACAAGAAACTGGCCGAATGGTTCCACGCCGCCGGGCTGCTGATCCTCGAGGGCTACGGCCTGTCCGAGACCGCCGCCGGCTCGTCGCTGAACCGGCCCACGCAGTACCGGCTCGGCAGCGTCGGCCCGATCTTCCCCGGCACCGAGGCGAAGATCGCCGAGGACGGCGAGATCCTGATCAAGGGCCCCGGCGTGATGAGCGGCTACCACAACCAGCCCGAGCAGACCGCCGAGGTGATCGACGCCGACGGCTGGTTCCACACCGGCGACATCGGCCACTTCGAGGACGAGTTCCTGTTCATCACCGACCGGAAGAAGGACCTGTTCAAGACCTCCGGCGGCAAGTACGTCGCCCCGCAGGCCATCGAGGGCCGGTTCAAGATGATCTGCCCGTACGTCGGCCAGTTCGTTGTCCACGGCAACAAACGGAACTTCGTCAGCGCGCTGGTCACGCTCGACCCCGACGCGATCCAGGGATGGACCGCCGCGAACGGCATGGCCGGCAAGTCGTACAGCGAGATCGTCACCTCCGACGCGGCCCGCGCCATGGTCCAGGGCTACATCGACGAACTCAACGCCGGCCTGAACCGCTGGGAAACCGTGAAGAAGTTCACCATCCTCGACCGCGACCTCACCGTCGAGTCCGGGGAGATGACCCCCAGCCTGAAACTCAAGCGCAAACACGTGGAGAACCAGTACGCCGACCTCCTCGACAAGATGTACGAGTAAGCCTCACGCGATCTCGCCGCAGGTGGTTCCCCACGCGGCGCTACGCGCGGCTCCTCCGTCGCCGTGCTCGCCGCCGCTCCCGCCCGCCCTTTTGTGCGCGTGCTGTCGCCCGCTTGGTCGAAAGCCGTGTGGGGTCGCCTGGCCGTTGTTCGTCAGGCGGCTCCACCTCGGGGTTTTACCCGCGGCGGCGCTACGCGCGGCTCCTGCGTCGCCGTGCTCGCCGCCGCTCCCGCCCGCCCTTTGTGCGCGTGCTGTCGCCCGCTTAGTTGAAAGCCGTGTGGGGTCGCCTGGCCGTTGTTCGTCAGGCGACTCCACCTCGGGGGTTTTACCCGCGCGGCGCTACGCGCGGCTCCTGCGTCGCCGTGCTCGCCGCCGCTCCCACCCGCCCTTTTGTGCGCGTGCTGTCGCCCGCTTGGTTGAAAGCCGTGTGGGGTCGCCTGGCCGTTGTTCGTCAGGCGACCGCACCGGCGTTGACCGCACCCGTTTGACCCACGCGGAGCTACGCGCGCTCCTCCGTCGCCGTGCTCGCTACCACTCCCGCACACCCGGTGGGGTGGGTGCTGGTGTCGTGCACCCGGTGGGGTGGGTGCTGGGGTCGTACACCCGGTGGGGCGGGTGGTGTCGTCGGCTTGATCGAAGGGTCACGTGAGCGTCGATCGTCCGGCAACACCACCCGGGGTTACCTACCCGGTCTCACCGCACGGGGTTCACGAACATAGTTCGCCGCCCCGCGGCGTACGCGTGGCTCCTTCGTCGGCGGAAGGCGGTGGAGGTTGGCGGGAAGGCGGCAAGCCTGCCGGTGGCCCGTGAGGGTTCACGGGCCACGGGTAGCACCTAGCAAGGTTCAGTTCTTCTTGGCGGCGGCTTTGCCGCCTTTGCGGCCGGCTTCTTTCTTTTGGGCGGTGGTGCCGCCTTGTTTGCTGCTGCTGCTGCCCTTGCCGCTCTTCTTGCCGCCGTGTTCGCTCGACTTCGGCGCGTTGGCGATCTTGGCGGCGCGCTCCTTGGACATGCCCTTGTCCTTGAGGGCCTCGTACTGCTTCTCGTTCTTGACGTTCGCCGACTTGCTCGGCATCACTACCTCCTGGGCTCGAGTAGCTTCACCCAGCCGGTACCCAGCCCTTCTCGGCTGGATACGAGACTCGTCAGTCCGGCGGTTCGACCGGGCGGCCTTCGTTGCCTTGGGTCACGTCCTGGTCGCGGGGTGGGCGGCGGGCCGGGTTCGGCTCGGGGCCGGGGGAGCGGTCGCCTTCGCTGTGTTCGACCTCGTCGAAGTCGAGGCCGCCCTTCTCGAGTTCGTCGTTCTCCAGGGCGTCGTTCAGTTCGGTGTCGCTAACGGTTTTGTGCTTGTCGTCGAGTCCGGGTCGGTCGAAGCTCATCGTCGCCTCCAGGTTTCGGGATCCTCCCGGTAACCGCGGTCATGCCTTGCCAATCGGAATAGTTGCCTGTCTCCTGGGCACTGAGGAGACAGGACGAAGCCGGAGCACTCGAGGGTTCGGCATCGTCCAGGTTCCCGGTGTTGAGCCAACCAGCACCTGGGACCGTTCAAGGGGGTGCGGACACTGTGAGGAGTCAGGAAGCCCATCAGCCGCCGGCCGCCCTGCCGGACGGCTCGATGCCGCTGTACGCCAATCATCCGTTGCCGGGCATGCCGGGCGGAGGCCCGCCGCTGCTCGGCTTCGGCTGGGGTCCGGACTTCAGCGGCACCGGTGACGTTGCCCCGCCGCATCGGCAGCGGGCCGGCCTTGCCATCGGCCTGTTGATCATTTGTGGACTGGCGATCGGCCTGGTGATCGCCGCCCTCGCTGCCGGCTCCGGTGATCCGGGCGGCACGGCCTTCGTGACCTGGCGCCTCGGGGATTCGGCGCGGGCACAGGGGTGACCAAGGGGCACCTGGCCGCGCGCGAGGCCGGGGGCTCCAGGTCCCGGTGTTCTGACCAGCAGCACCGGGACCGTCCACAATCGATCGGGGAGCCGGCATGGCAGTTCCAGTGGTCCTTGTCGTCGGCGCGTCGAGCGGCATCGGCCGGGCGACGGCTCGGCGGTTGGCCGGGGCGCAGGGCCGGCTGGCCCTGACCGGCCGGTCGACCGCCCGCCTCGACGAGGCAGCTGTCGAGTGCCGCGAGGCAGGGGCGGCCGACGTACTCCTGCTGCCGATGGACGTGTCGGACTCGGCTGCGGTGGACCGGGCCGTCAAGGACACGGTGGCCGCGTACGGCCGGATCGACGCGATCGTGCACTGCGCCGCCGTACTCGCCTTCGGGCGGTTCGAGGACATCCCGGCAGCCGTCTTCGATCGGGTCGTCGACACGAACCTGCGAGGTACGGCGAACGTGGCCCGGGCCGGACTGCGGCAGTTCCGGGCCCAGGGCAAGGGATGCCTGGTGATCGTGAGTTCGGTGCTCGGCAAGGTGACGATCCCGTACTCCAGCCCGTACGTGACCAGCAAATGGGCGGTTCACGGATTCGCTCGCGTACTGCGCCTCGAGGCACGGCAGCTACCCGGGGTCGAGGTCACCTTGGTCTCGCCGGGCTCGGTGGACACTCCGATCTACGCCCGAGCCGCGAGGTACTTCGGCCGCCCGGGCCGGCCGATTCCGCCCGTCTACGACGTGGAACGCGTCGCGGTGCGGATCGTCCGGGCGATCGAGCGGCCACGTCGGGAGACGACGGTCGGCCTGATCAGCCACCTCGAGGTCGGGCTGTACCGCCTGCTTCCCGGCGTCTTCGAACGGCTGGTCGGCCCGATCGTCCGTTTTTTCGGCTTCGAACGCAGGCAGCGGACGGCGCCGGACCCGGGGAATGTCTTCGAGGCCCGCGAGTCAGCCGACCGCGGGTAGGCGGGGCGGCGCCGGCTTCTTCTGTGTGGCGAATCTGCGGCCGGCGACGACCTCTTCGGCGACCCGCTGGAGCTTGAGGTCGTTTCCTTCGGCGTAGCGCCGCAGTACGGCGAACGCTTGGTCGGAGTCGAGGTCGTGGCGTTCCATCAGGATGCCCATGGCCTGCCCTACCAGCTTGCGGGCGTCGACCTTGCTCGTCATGTCCTCGCGCCGCTGCACGGTGGCGACCGCGACCGCAGCATGGCGGGCGAGCACGTGGGCGATGGCGATGTCGTCGTCGCCGAAGCCGTCGCACACGCTCTTGTAGAGACTGAGCACGCCGAGCGTGTTGCTGCCGGCAATCAGCGGCAGGTGTACGACGCTGCCGACGCCCAAGGTGACCGCGTGCCGGCTCCAGGCCGGCCATCGGGTCTCGTCGGCCGCGCTGGGGATGTAGAGAACGACGTTGTGGTCGATCGCGGCGATCATCGGCCCGTCGCCGTGGTCGAGTTGCAGCCCGTAGAGCAGGCGAGGAACGTCGCTGCTCACCGTGCCGATCGTGATGACGCCGCTCGCGTCCTGGAGTGCGATGCCGGCGTGCTCGCAGGCGACCGCCGGGATCGCGTAGCGGACCACGGCCTCCGCGGTCTCGGCCGTGGTCGGCGCGTCGTGGAGCAGCACCGCGAGCTCGGCGAAGGCGTGCGCCTGCCGGTTGTCGCGCGCGGCGGCGATGGGGGTCGACATGGGGGCTCTCGAATCTGGCGCGCGAACCGGCCAGCCGATGCCCGCGTCGAGGAGTGGTGCACCCCGCCGCGTCTTGACGGAATCAGTTCACACTACGCCACCTCGACGCGTTCCGCGACCGGAAGACCTGCACAGAACCTTCACGAGTCGTCCGCCGTTCCTGACCAGCTCCGCTCCTACGCTCGAACCGTGGCAGTCGACGGAGCAGCCCGCAGGATCCTCGTGGTCGAGGACGAGCCGGTGATCAACCAGGCGGTGACCGACCGGTTGCGGGGGTCGGGGTACGACGTCGTGCAGGCCTGGGACGGGCCCGGCGCGGTGGCGATGTTCGCCGAGACCGCGCCGGATCTGGTCCTACTGGACGTGATGCTGCCCGGGTTCGACGGGCACGAGGTCTGCCGGCGGATCCAGGCCGATCGGCCGGTGCCCGTGTTGATGCTGACCGCGCGCGACGACGAGGCGGACATCCTGGTCGGGCTCGGCGTCGGTGCCGACGACTACCTGACGAAGCCGTTCCGGATGCGGGAGCTGGTGGCACGGGTGGCTGCTCTGCTTCGACGCGTCGAACGGGCCGCCGAGCTGGCTGTCCGCCCGGTCACCGAGCTGGGCGACCTGCGGATCGACGCGGCCGCCCGCCGGGTGTGGATCGCGGGGAGCGAGGTCCATCTGACGCCGACGGAGTTCGATCTGCTGCTCTGTCTGGCCGCGAAGCCGGGCGCCGTACTGACCCGGGAACAGCTGTACGCCGATGTGTGGGGCTGGCCGAACGCGTCGGGCACCCGCACGGTCGACAGCCATGTGAAGGCGTTGCGAGCCAAGATCGGCGCGGATCGCGTGCGCACGGCGCATGGTGTCGGCTACGCCCTCGAGCCGGGGAGTGCGACATGAGCAGCCCGCTGCTGGATCAGGTCACGTCGGTCAAGGTCAAGCTCGGTCTGCTGGTCGCGGTCAGCGTGGTCGTCGCCTCGATCGTCGCGGCCGTCGGAGCCGTCGGCAGCGTACCGGTGTGGCTCAGCATCCCGGTCACGGTGGCCTTGGCCCTGGGTGTGACGCAGTTGCTGGCGGTCGGGATGACGTCGCCCCTGCGGGAGATGACCGCCGCGGCTCGGCGGATGGCGCGTGGCGACTACTCCGCACGTGTCACCGCGAGTTCGAGCGACGAGGTCGGAGAGCTGGCCCGGGCGTTCAACCGGATGGCGGAGGACCTGGCAGCCGTCGACCGCCGGCGTCGCGAATTGGTCGCGAACGTCAGTCATGAGCTGCGGACCCCGCTCGCCGCGTTGTGCGCCGTACTCGAGAACTTGGTCGACGGCGTCGCCGAGCCGGATCCCGTCGCGTTGCGGACGGCGCTCGATCAGGCGGAGCGGCTTTCGGCGCTTGCCAACGACCTGCTCGATCTGGCCCGAATCGATGCCGGTGAGGCCAGGCTGTCCACCACCGAGGTATCGGTCGGGGAGTTGCTGGAACGGGCCGTGGCCGAGGCGCGAGTGGTGGGGCGCGAGGTGCGGTACGACGTACGCGTCACACCCCCGGATCTGACCGTGTACGCGGATCCGGCTCGGCTCCACCAACTGGTCGCCAACTTGCTCGACAACGCCTCCCGGCACAGCCCTGCCCGGGGACTGGTTCGGATCAGCGCCGAGGCGACGCCCGAGGGGTGGCGGCTGGAGGTCGCCGACGAGGGACCGGGTGTGCCGGCCGCCGACCGGGAACGGGTCTTCGAACGATTCGGCACGTTGACAGGAGCCGACGGTGGCGGCGGCACCGGTCTCGGGCTGGCGATCGCCCGCTGGGTGACCGATCTCCACGGCGGCACCATCCACTTCGTCGATCCCGCGCCGGGCAGTACCGGTGCCCGGGTCCGGGCGAACCTGCCGCGCGAACCACGGCACAGCCCCCGCACAGCCGGGGCCGACAACCACGTCAGCACGAAGGCACAGGAGCCAGTCATGACGAAACCGGTCGCCACTCCCGCCCCCGTCGCCGCGCAACCGCCGGAGTCGGGAATGGACATGCTGTTCGGCAGATTCTGGCCCGAGGCCGGTCTGCCCGGGAGCGTCCGTGCGGTCCTGTACTGCTTGGGCGTCGGGCTGCTGGCCGGCATCGTCTTGCCGTTCCGCGACCTCGGCCTCGGCACGTTCGTCGTCCTGCTGGCTGCCGGGGCAGTGATCCTTGCCTTCAGCGTGAATCGGCGCTCTCGCTTCACCCAGGTCTGTGCCGCGCTGTGCGTGCTCCTGGCCGCGACCACCGTTGTCCGAGATGCGGAGTGGATCGTCGTACTGTGCCTCCTGGCGGGTGGTGCGCTGTGCATGGCCGGGCTGGTCAACGGCCGCACACTGCCGGCGTTCGTCCTGTCCGGGCTGGCCTGGCCGCTCGCTGGATTGCGGGGACTGCCTTGGCTCGGTCGTTCGGCGCAGGCCGTCAAGGGTCTGCGGACGAGCGCGGCGGCCTTGCGAACGGTCGTGTGGTCGTTGCTGGGGGTCCTGGTCTTCGGCCTACTGTTCGCCTCGGCCGATGCGGTCTTCGCGGAGTGGGCGGGTGCGGTCGTGCCGGATCTGGAGCTTGATTCGTTCGTACTGCGGGCGTTCGTCACCGTTGCCGTTGGTGGAGTTGTGCTGGCAGCGACGTACCTCGGGCTGAATCCGCCCAACGTCGAGACCGGATCCGGGGCGGCGCGGCCGGTCGCCCGTCGCTACGAGTGGCTGGTGCCGGTGCTGCTCGTGGACGCCGTTTTCCTGGTCTTTCTCGCTGCGCAGGTCACGGCCAACTTCGGCGGACACGAGTATCTCGAGCGCACCACCGGGCTGACGTATGCCGAGTACGTCCACCAGGGCTTCGGTCAGCTCACGGTGGCCACTGCGCTCACGTTGCTCGTGGTGTGGGCCGCCGCTCGCAAGGCTCCGCGGGCAACGGCCGCGGACGTGGCCTGGCTGCGGGGATCACTCGGCCTGCTGTGCTTACTGACCTTGGTCGTCGTCGCGTCCGCCCTGTATCGGATGCATCTCTACCAGGAGGCGTACGGCTTCACCGAACTCCGTCTGCTCGTCGACGTCTTCGAGGGCTGGTTGGGGCTGCTCGTGATCGGCGTGATGATCGCCGGGGTGACGCTGAAGGCCGGCTGGCTGCCGCGGGCGGCACTGCTCAGTGGCGCGACCCTCCTGCTCGGGCTTGCCGCGATCAACCCGGACGCCTGGATCGCCCAGCACAACGTCGACCGGTACGCCGAGACCGGCAAGGTGGACTGGCGTCACCTGCAAGGGCTTTCGGACGACGCCGTACCGGTGCTGGCCAAGCTGCCCGACGACGTGGTCGGGTGTGCGATGCGCTATCGCGCGGTAAGTGACAACGACTGGCTCGAGTGGAACCTCGGCCGCCACCGTGCCAACCCGCTCATCAGCGCCGGCGAGGCAACGACTCCGACCACCTGCACGAGCGAACCGGCCAGGTAGCGGCTGCAGACGTTTGGTGGCGCGGGGTGGGGAGACCCGGCCCGTGGTTCTCGCCGCACTCCACCGCCACGCGCCACCAATCCGCGTGATTTCACCGGCCGACGTCGGGCACCGGCCGGCGCGACCCCTGATCGCGTGGCGAGCAGGTACCCAGCCCCAGGTCCCGCCATTCGCCGATGGCAGCTGTGCGATGCGTCACAACCACTGATCGCTGGGTGACGCCTCTCACCCGTCGGCTGCCTCCGGCGTGACGCCGTCTCCGCCACCCCAGACGATGCAGAATTCGTTGCCTTCGATGTCGCGCATCGTCTGCCACCTGCCGCCGTCGTACAGGTCGTCGGCGCGGGTCGCACCCAACCGGATCGCCCGTTCGATGGCTTGCTCTCGCGCCTCCGGCGGAACATAGAGATCCAGATGCAGCCGGTTCTTGACCTGTTTGCCCTCCGGCACGCGCTGGAAGTCCAACCGCACCGCTCCACCGTGCAGTTCGGTGACGCCGTCCTCGGCCCGTCGCAGCTCGCCGCCGAGCAGCGCCTGCCAGAACCGCCCGACTGCATCGGGGTCCGCGCAGTCGATCCCCACCGCGTCGATCTTCGGTGCGTACGACGTACCGTCGGCGCTCGGCTCGGTCATGGGCGCTCCCTCGCTGTCGTCAAGCGTGCCGTCCTCGGTGCCCGCTGGGTGCACGGGCGCGATCGCAGTCTATTGCCAGTGGGTACTGGCGATAGAAGCGACGGTTACGGTCCGTCGACGAGCTCAGGAGTACGACGATGGATGACCTCGAGCGTGCGAAGCGCCCCAAGTCCAGCCTGGCCGGGCCGTACGGGCATCCGTTCCATCCGGTCATGGTCACCGTGCCGATCGGCGCGTGGGTGGCCAGCGCCGTCTTCGACGTGGTCGCATTTGCCGCTGCCGACTCGGAGCCCGTGTTCGCGGAGGGGGCGTACTGGCTGATCGGCATCGGGATCGTCGGTGCGGTCCTGGCCGCCGTGTTCGGGCTGATGGATCTGCTCGTCATTCCCCGCGGCACGAAGGTTTTCAGGACAGGCCTGATCCACATGGTGCTGAACCTGACCGTGGTGATCCTCTTCGCCGTCAGCTTCGCGGTCCGGGCCGGCCAGGGGTACGAGGAGGCGAGTGTCGTCGCCTTCGTGCTGAGCCTGATCGCACTCGCCCTCCTCGGGGCCTCCGGCTGGCTGGGCGGTCAACTCGCCTACCACTACGGCGTCCGAGTAGCCGCCGAACAAACCCAACGCGAGGGCTACCGCTAACCCCTCCAACGTCCGCCGCCCCCGCGGACGGCTCGCAAGGCCTTGCGAATCCACGTGACGGGGAGCGCATGAACCGAACGTGTCGGTGAGTCGTCGGGGGGTACCGGGCCGGCATGACCGAGCCGAACGACGAGTACCAGGACCAGGACGCGGAGCCGACGATGACGGCGCCGGAGGAGGGCCGGCCGGACGCGACGGTCGCCGACGACGACCCGCCGCGCGACGGCGACGAACACGAATCCGGCGACCCCGCCGGACCGCCGGAGTGATCTCTGGTACGGCGGCCAACCATTCGAGGAGGCGTGATGGCACAGGATCCCGAGCGCACGGTGAAGGACAAGAACTACAACCTGGTGACGGTGCTGCAGGCATCGTTGCACTGGACCTGGCAGATGGAGACCTACATCGCCGACGCCGACGCGGCCGGCGACTCCGAGCTGGCCGAGTGGTTCCGCAAGATCCAGGAGAACAACCGCAAGGCCGGGGAGCAGGGCAAGGAGATGCTGGCCCAGCGCCTGTCCGCGGAAGAGACCGCCGGCTGACGGAGGTGGCGTTGTGACGTCAGGAGAACCGGCAGGCGTCGTACCACCGGGGAGGCAGGACGATCTGGTCACGGTCATCACGAGCGATCACCGCGAGATCGAGCGGATCTTCGCCGAACTGGAGTCGGGCGCCGGTACGCCGCAGCACCGGCGGGATCTGGCCGACCACCTGACGACCGAGCTGGTCCGTCATTCCGTGGCAGAGGAGATGTTCATGTACCCGGCGGCGCGCCGGGTACTGCCGGACGGTGACAGGGTCGCCGACCACGAGATCGAGGAGCATGCGGAGGTCGAGCGCACGCTGAAGGATCTGGAAGGGGTCGACGCGACCGATCCGGTGTTCGACGAACTTGTCGGCACCCTGATCGGCGACGTTCGGCTCCACATCCAGGACGAGGAGCAGCAACTGCTGCCGCGGATGCAGGCGGCGTGCAGCGTCGAGGAGCTGGAGGAGCTCGGCCGGCTGGTGGTCCGGGCGAAGGCGTCGGCACCCACGCGCCCGCACCCGTCCGCGCCGGACAAGCCGCCCGCCAACCTGATCCTCGGCCCCGGCGTCGGCATGATCGACCGCCTCCGGGACGCCCTGACCGGCCGCAATCACTAGCTCCGATACGGCGCCGTACCTGCTATCACTGCAGGTACGGCGTCGGCCGCACGCCGGGGCCGGCCCGCTGGCGCGTCTCAGTCGTCGTCAATCAGGTCCTTGAAGTCGAGGCGGCGATCGACCACCTCTGCGGCGACATCGGCGAGAGGCTGGTCGGTGGCGTAGGCGTGCGCACGCAGGACGGCGAGGGCGTCCACGCTGTGCACGCCTGCCTGGGCGATGATCATGCCGGTGGCCTGGTGCACGGTCACCCGCGACGCCCACAAGTCGCCGCTGACGACGAGGTCGTCCGCGGGTGCGCTGAGCAGTACGGCGCCGACGGCGTCGACCACCAGTTGCGCGGTGGCGAGGGATTCGTTGAGCTGTCGCCCACGTGCGGCGTACATGCTGATCGCACCGTACGGACGCCCCTCGGCGCGCATCGGGAACGAGTACGTCGTGTGGCGGCCGACCGCTTGGAGGGCAGCCGTGGTGAACGCGGGCCAGCGGTCCACCCCGCCCTCCTCCAGGTCGAACACGACCGGCTCGTTGAGCCGGTAGGCGTCGCGACAGGGTCCCTCGCCGGTCACTTCCTGGAGATCTTCCAGGCGCCACGCCACGCCATCGGTGGCGCACAGCGTGGTCCGGCGCGGAGAGGTGTTCTCGATGGTGATCGCGGCGCCGTCGACGCCGAGAAGCACCTGACAGGCCTCCGCCATCCGCAGCGCGAGATGCTCCGGCTCGGGATGGGCCGCGACCAGTCCGGCCAGCCGAGCAAGGATCATCTCGTGGTCAGTCACCCGCACTCCTCCACCACGGTCCCCACAACCTGTCCCATCGGTACCCCATTCGATTCGTGCGGCAACTAGCGGGCGGGCAGTCCTCTCGACGGCATCGGGCTGACGTTGGCCGGGGGCGAGCTCTCGGGCTCCAGGACGCGCGTGGGTTGCAGGGAGTCCATGCTGAGCGGCTGGTCCTGGTGCATCACGGTTTCCAGGTGCTGCAGGATCACGCCTTCGCGCAGTGACCACGGCGAGACGTCCAGGCGCTTGATGTCGAGTGCCGTCATCGCGGCCTTCGCGACGATCGCACCGGCGACGAGTTGTTTGGCGCGGAACTCGGACACGCCGCGTAGCTGGGCGCGATCCCGGGCCGGCATCCGCGCCAGCCGCGGAGCCCACGCGGCCACGTCGCTTCTGTGCAAGGTACGACGGACGAACGGCCCGGTCCGCTGTGGCGGCGCACCGGCCAGCCTGGCCAGCTGCTTGAACGTCTTCGAGCTGGCGATCACCCGCTTCGGGTCGCCCTCCCAGCGCAGCCGGTCGGAGACCTCACGCAGCGTCGCCCGGGCGTGCCGGCGCAGTTCCCGGAGCTGCTCGCGCTTCGGCGGATCGTCATGCAGGAAGGCCCTGGTGAGCCGGCCCGCCCCGAGGGGCAGCGAGACGGCGAACTCCGGTCTGGCGTCACGACCGAGCGCGATCTCCATCGAACCGCCGCCGATGTCGAGGACCAGGAGTCGTCCGGCCGACCAGCCGTACCAGCGCCGTACCGCGAGATAGGTCAGCCGGGCCTCCTCCTCGCCGGTCAGGAAGCGCGGCTGGATCCCGGTCTCGCTCTCCAGCCGGTCCGCGATGTCGGCGCAGTTGGTGGCGTCCCGTACGGCGGACGTGGCGAAAGCGAACAGCTGTTCGACCTGCAGTGACCGAGCCGCCGCGGCGGCACCCCGGACCGCCTCGATCACCCGGTCCACGCCCTCGGAGGTGATCGAGCCGTCCGGCTGGATCGCCTCACCCAGCAGCGTGGGGTGTTTCACCGCGTGGGTCGGTAGCGGCGGCGCACCAGGCGAGGCCTCCACGACTTGCAGCTGAGCCGAATTCGACCCGATGTCCAGTACGCCGATTCTCACGTTGTACCGGTGCCCGCGGGCAAACCGCTCCTCAGCCGGTTGTGCTCACCGGGTACCGGGTACCGGTGCCGCAGGCAACCTTCGACGGAGGGAGCGGACCATGGCGGAGACGACGCCTCGTCCCGACAGCGGGCACGAGTGGACCGACGAGGAGCTTCGGGAACTGCGTGAGCTCGCCGAGGGCAACACGCCGGTCGGGGTGATGAGTGTGCGGCTCGGCCGGACCGAGGAAGCGATCAGGTCCAAGGCGCAGGCGGAGGGCATCAAGCTGTCGCCACCGAACCGCTCGCCGTACGGCACATGAGCTGACCCAGGCGCACCTCTCGTGCCGGCGGCGGAGCTGCTGGGTCCGGTCGGGCTGGAGCTGGCCCGGGCGGTGGAGAAGCTGCCTGGGAAGCACGGCATGCCGGGCGGCTCCCGGTTCGAACTGAAATGGGACGGGTTCCGCGCGGGTGCGGTGTGCCAGGGCGGCGACGTACGGTTGTGGTCGCGCAACGGCAAGGACTTCACCGCAAAGTTCCCCGACGTACAGAAGGCCCTGGCCGCCCAGGTCGACATTGACTGTGTGCTGGACGGCGAGTTGGTGGTGTGGACCGGCGAGCGGCTGGACTTCGACGCACTGCAACAGCGCATGGTGAACACCGTCGCCACCGTCCGGACCAAGCTCGCCCCTGCCCAGCCGGCGTCGTTCATCGTCTTCGACATGCTCGCGGCGGACAGTGTCGACATCCGCACGATGCGCTGGACCGTACGGCGGAACCGGTTGGAGACCCTTGCGGCGAACTGGCGACCGCCGCTGCAGCTGTCCCCGGTGACCGATGACCCGGACGAGGCGCTGGAGTGGCTGGCGGCGTTCAAGACCAGCGGTGTCGAGGGTCTGGTGGTGAAGGGGGCGTCGACCAGGTACCAGCCCGGCCGCCGCGACTGGATCAAGGTGAAGCAGCGGGACACGGCCGAGGCGATCGTGGGCGCCGTCACCGGTTCCCTGGAGCGGCCCGAGGTCCTGGTGGTGGGGCGGTACCGCGGCAAGGAACTCGAGGTGGTCGGCCGGACCGTGAAGCTGAAGGACGAGCAGGCCGCCGCCATCGCGCCGCTGCTGAAGCCTGCCGGGTCCCGGCATCCGTGGCCGGACGAGATCAGCACCCAATGGGGCCGCACCAGCAAAACCCCGATCCTCAAGGTCCAACCCAAGCTCGTCGTCGAATTCACCGCCGACGCCGCCCTCCAGGCTGGCCACTACCGCCACCCCCTCCGCCTGATCCGCTACCGAACAGAGCTACTTCCAGACGACGTCCCAACACTTCCTGGCCCCGGTGCAGACGGCTGACACACTGCCCACCTCGTGACGGATGCACGGCGTTCGCCGATGTATGGGCGGGGCTCAGTAGCACGGCCAGTCGGGTATCGCGCGGGACGTGCCGAGCAGGACGGGGACCTCGTCAGGGAGGCAGTCGGAGGCCAGGGCCATAGCTGTGAGTCTTGTGTGACCTTCGAGGACCACGATCGGATGATGGTCACCGGCACGTACGCAGATGATCGGCTCCCAGTTCGCCCCTTGTCGCAGAGAATCCGCAACAGCGAGGAAGTGCCCGGTCGGCATGTGGCCGAAGACCAGACCTCCGCGCCGGATGCACCGGGCGGCGTCTGTCGGCCGTCGAGTGCCGCCGGTTAGCGCGGTCCAGTAGCTGTAGTCGATGTAGCGCACGCGGAGCAGTTCAGACGGCGACAGCGCCACCTGCTGCCAGCCGAGCTCGTATGGGAAGCCGGTGAACAGTTCGCGGTCCTGGCGATAGCCGCGGAATTCACCCAACACCTGACGCCGCTGCTCGTTCTCCTCCGGGTCGGACAGGTTCGCGTTGGTCAGCAGCGTCCGCGATAGACCACGTCTGGCCAGGGTCCGCTCGAGCGTGGGGCCGAACCGGCCCGAACGTAGTTCAGCACGAAGAAACGTTGCAACCATCTCCGCTTCTGAGCTGGTCCGGAGGGTTCGCACGAGTCCTATCGTGCCGACGCGGGTGGCGGTCCGGGTGGTGGGATGAAACGCCGGTGGGGGTGTGGGGTGGGGCGGGGGTTGGCAAGGTAGGGCGGGAGATCGTTTTCCGACGACTGGGGTCAGCGAGGAGGCAAGGTGTCGAAACCGCTGAAGGTTGCGGTTCTGGGGTTCTGGCACGTTCATGCGAGGGACTACGCGCGGCAGGCTCAGGCGCATTCCGGGACGGAGCTCGTCGCGGTGTGGGACGACGACGTTGCGCTGGGGCAGGCCGGGGCGGACGAGTTCGGGGTGCCGTTCAGCCAGGACCTCGACGGGGTGCTGGCGGACGTCGACGGCGTCGTGATCACCACGCCGACCAACGAGCACCGTGACGTGATGGTCAAGGCGGCCAATGCCGGCAAGCACATCTTCACCGAGAAGCTGCTCGCGCCGACCGTGGCGGAGGCTGAGGAGATCATCGCGGCGGCGGACGCGAACGGAATCAAGCTGGTGGTCTCGCTGCCGCGGCTCGCGCACGGGTACACCCAGGCGATCAAGGACGTCATCGCGTCCGGCGAGCTCGGGCGGCTCACCTACGGCCGGGTCCGGTTGTCGCACGACGGCGCCGTACCGCGTGACGGAGCCGAAGGCTGGCTGCCGCAGCGCTTCTTCGAGCCGAAGGCCGCCATCGGTGGAGCGCTCACCGATCTCGGCTGTCATCCGGTCTACCTGGTGCAGTTGTTCCTCGGCACCGACGCGGACAGCGTCAGTGCGATCTACCGGTCCGTCAACGGCCGGGGGCTCGAGGACAACGCCGTCGTGACCGTCGGCTACCCGGACCAGAAGATCGGCGTGATCGAGGCCGGGTTCACCAGCCGGAACCCGTTCACGATCGAGCTCTTCGGCACCGAAGGCAGCCTGACCTACGCCGACGCCGGCAACGTACTGCGGGTCGGCGAGCGGGAGGTGCCGGTGCCGGACCACAACCCGGACCCGTTCGCCCAGTGGGTCGACCACATCACCAACGGCACCCGGGCCGACGACAATCTGACCCGGGCGGTCGAGCTGACCCGCCTGGTCGTCGCCGCGAACCAGGCCGCCGAAGAAGGCCGAACCATCTCCTACGGAGGCTGACATGCCAGAGATCAAGGTCGGTCTGATCGGTGGCGGCGGTATCGCGGGCGCCCACATCCGGGGCTATCGCGAACACACCGACCGGATCCGGGTCACCGCCGTCGCCGACGCGGTGGAGGGTACGGCGGTTGCGCGGGGCAAGGAGCTGGGTGCCACGTCGTACGTCGACTATCGCCGGATGCTGGAGACCGAGGAACTCGACGCGGTCGACATCTGCCTGCCGCATCACCTCCACCGGGACGCGATCGTGGCGGCGGCCGAGGCCGGCAAGCACGTGTTGTGCGAGAAGCCGCTCTGCCTCACCGCGGACGAGGCGGCCGATGTCCGGAAAGCGGTGCAGGACAACGGCGTGACGCTGATGTGTGCGCACAATCAGCTGTTCCTGCCGGCTGTGGCGAAGGCGAAGGAACTGCTCGAGGCCGGCACCATCGGGACCGTGTACGAGGTCCGGACCACGGACAGCTTCTACAACGACTTCGACCCGAGCACCATGGGGTGGCGGGCGAGCAGCAGGACGAGTGGTGGTGGCGAACTGATCGACACCGGGTACCACCCGACGTACCTGATGCTGCACCTCGCCGGGGGCCAACCGGTCGAGGCGACCGCGATGCTGTCGACGCACCGGCTGAAGTTCATGGAGGGTGAGGACTCGGCGCAGGTCCTGATCAGGTTCGACAACGGCGTCGTGGGGCAGATGGTGACCAGTTGGGCGTACCAGCCGGCCGCGTCGACCGAACGGTTCTCCGCGGTGGGTGAGCTGGGCGCCCTGCACAGCGACGGCACTTCGGTGACGGTGCGGCTGCGGTCCGGTGAGACCCAGACGATCGACGCCGAACCGGTCGACACCTTCGTCGCCGAGATCGGTCACTTCGCCGACTCGCTGCTGGCCAAGACCCGCCCGATCCACACCGAGCAGGAAGGTATCGCCGTACTCGGGATCCTTCTGGCCGCCTACGAGGGAGCCCGCAACAAGACGATCGCCCCGGTCCTCCAGCTCTCGTAACCGCTCGAGGCTCGACCCAGCTCGGCGGCGTGTCGTCGAGCTGGGTCAGCGGCGGTCGGAGTGACCGAGCGAGCGGTCGGGGGCGATGCGGTCGCGGACCAGTTGCTTGAGGGTGGCGATCTCGGGGAAGCCGTTCTGGGCCTTGCGAGACCAGAGGGTCTCGCCGTCCAGACGGACGTCGAAGACACCTCCGGTCCCGGGGATCAGCGCGACCTCGCCGAGTTCGGTCGTGAACGTGGTCAGCAGCTCCTGCGCCGTCCAGGCCGCCCGCAACAACCACCGGCACTGCGTGCAGTACTCGACTTCCAACCGCGGCTCTCTCGTCACGCCGACCAGTATCGCCGCCCCGATCACTCGCTCCACCCTGGCCGCGTCCTGGTTTGTCGGCGGGGAGTGGGTTGCGGCTGGTGCGACGTGAGGATCTCGGCGGCGGCGTGCTGGACCATGTCCGCGAGCTCTCGGGGAGCGAGGACGCGCGCGTCGCCGGCTTGGGCGAGGACGGCGGCGCAGGCTTCGGTGGAGTTCTCGAGATCGGTGTGGACGATGAACCAGCCGTCGGCATCGGGCAGCGGCGGCGCGGTCGGCCGGAAGCGCAGTACGGCGCGGTCGCGCACGCGGAGCACGATCGGATACGACGGCCGCGTCGCCCGGAAGCGCTCCTGCGCCTGCGCCCAGTACGTCGACAGGTCGAAGCCGGCCGGTCTCGTGAACTGTCTGTCGGTCAACACCGCGGACGACACCCGGCTGAGGCGATACGTGCGTACGGCGCCGTCCGGCCGAGCCGCGATGAGGTACCACGTGCGGCTTTTGGCGACCAGACCGAGTGGCTCGACGTCGAACGGCTCGTCGGGATCCCGGTAGGTGATCGTGATCCGCCGTTCCTCCCAGATCGCCTGCCGGCACAGGTCCAGCCAGCGCGGCGACTCCCGGCGGTCGTCCCAGCCGGCGTGGTCGATCAGCAGCCGCTGCCTGGCGTACTCGGCATCGCGCCGGGCGTTCTCGGGAAGCGCGGCGATCAGTTTCGTCATTGCCTGGTCGCTCGACGCGTCCATGCCGAGGTCGGCGAGGACGTGCGCGGTCGCGCCGACGAACACCGACATCACCTCGGCCGGCGCGAGACCGGTGAGCCGGGTCCGGTAGTCGGGCAGCAGTGCCCATCCGCCCCGGCGGCCGCGCACGGAGTACACCGGTACGCCGGCGAGGCTGAGCGCGTCGAGGTCGCGCTGGACCGTCCGCGGTGAGACCTCCAGGTACTGCGCGAGTTCCTTCACGGTCGACTGGCCGCGGGTCTGCAGCCGCAGCAGGAGCCGGAGGAGCCGTTCGGCGCGCACTGTTCGACTATGCCAGGAAAACAAGCCACAAGCTGGCGTCTTTTCTTTCTACGGTCGCTGTCATGACTGTGATGGAGGTGGCCGGCCTGTCCATGTCCTTCCGTGCGCCGGTCCGGAAAGCGGGGCTGCGCGCGGCCCTGGACTCGCTGGTACGGCGTGAGTACCGCGAGGTCCAGGCCCTCGACGACGTGTCGTTCGCGATCGAACCCGGTGAGGTGGTGGGGTTCATCGGACCGAACGGCGCCGGCAAGACCACCACGATGAAGATCCTGTCCGGGATCCTGTTCCCGACCGGCGGTCGGGTTCGCGTGCTCGGCTCCGTGCCGTGGGAACGTCGTACCGGGTTCCTGAAACGCATCGCGTTCGTCCGCGGCAGTCAGCCGGTCGGCGGCTCGCAGGAGCTGACCGTGATGGACTCGCTCGAGTATCAGCGGCTCTTGTACGACGTACCCCGACCAGACTTCACCAGGACGCTCGCCGTACTCGAGGACCTGCTGCGGCTGACTCCGGTGCTGGACAGGCAGTTGCGGGCGCTCAGCCTCGGCGAGCGGATGCGGGTCGGTCTGGCGTCGGCGCTCATCTACCGGCCGGAGGTGCTGTTTCTCGACGAACCGACGATCGGTCTCGACGTCACCGCGGCCGGTCAGATTCGTGAGTTCGTCTCCGACTACGTGACGCAGACCGGTGCCACGGTTCTGCTCACCAGTCACTACATGGCGGACGTCGCCTCGCTGTGCCCACGGCTGATCCTGATCGACCAGGGGAGGGTGGAGTACGACGGCCCGCTCGCCGAACTGTCCGCCCGACTGTCGCCGTACAAGCTGATCCGGATCACGGCACGCGGCGGCGCCGGCGTCGTGGACGAACTCGGCGAGGTGGTCGAGTCCTCGGACGGTCTGTGGGTCTTGCGCGTCCCGAGAGACGAGGTCGCCGTCACCACGTCTCGGCTACTGCAGGCCGTTGACGTCGTCGACCTGGCTGTCGAAGAACCACCGCTGGAGAAGGTCATCGACCGCGCCTACCGGGAAGGCCTGCGGTGAGGACCTTTGTGTTGTTGGGGTTCCGGGTTCGGCAGGAGGTGCTGGAGTGGTCCGGCGCCTGGTGGTTCCTGGCGACACTCGTCGTCCAGGCGGTGATCGGGCCGCTGATCGGGCTCTTCGTCTGGTCGGCGGTCTACCCGGACGATCCGACGATCGGGCGGTACTACGTCGCGATCATCCTGGTCACCCTGATGACCGAGTCGTTCGAGCAGCACACGTTCTCGGAACGCATCTACGACGGAACGATCAGCCACGAACTACTCCGCCCGCAGCCCGTCGTGATCGGCGTACTCGGCGCGAACCTCGCGATTCGTGCCTGGCTCACGTTCCTCGGCGCACCCGTCGTCCTGCTGACCGGACTCTCACTCGGCACCGGCTTCGACTGGCGGTCGGTGCTGGTCAGTCTGCCGTTCGTCGTACTCGCCGCGGCGTTGGTCTTCCTGCTGACATTCCTGTTGTCGATGACCGCCTTCTGGACCCAACGTGTGCACTCGATCGTCGGATTCGGGCACTCGCTGCTCTTCCTGTTCGGCGGTACGGCGGCACCGGTCGGACTCCTGCCGGACGTCTGGCGGCAGATCGCCGAAGCCTCGCCGTTCTATGCGATGAGCGGTCTGCCTGCCGAGCTCGCGGCGTACGGCGGGTCGGTCGGGGGAGCGCTCGCACTTCAGCTCTTCTGGCTGGTCGTGTTGCTGGTCGTCGTACGGTTCGTCTGGCGGGCCGGCGTACGTCGATACACGGCGGTGGGCTCATGAAGCTGCTGACTCTGCTCGGCGCGAGCTTCTCCATGTCGCTGCGGCGAAGCATGGCGTTCCGGATCAACCTGGTGTTCGACGTGCTGCTCGCCTTCGTCGGTCTCGGTACGGCGGTCGCACCGGTGCTGATCGTGTTCACCCAGGCCGAGACTCTGGCGGGGTGGTCGAAAGCCGAGACGCTCGTCCTGATCGGCACCTACCAGCTCATCACCGGGCTGCGCGGAACCTTCATCGACCCGAACCTGTCGTGGTTCCCCGACAACGGGATCCGCAATGGCAAGCTCGACAGCTATCTGTTGCAGCCGGCACCGAGTCTCTTCCTTGCCAGCTTGTCGTTGTCGTCCCCACTCACGTTGATCCAGTTGGTGCCAGGTCTCGGCGTACTCAGCTGGGGCATTGCCGTCGCCGACCGACGGCCCGATCCGACCGGGGTGCTGGGTTGGCTCCTGCTGGTCGTGGCCGGTCTGGTCGTCACGTGGGCGCTCAGTGTCCTGCTCGCCTGCCTGGCGTTCTGGGCGCCGAAGCTGCAACTCGACGTCTTCTACCATTCCGCCTGGCAACTGGGCCGCTACCCAACCGACATCTTCTCGCGCCCGCTCCGCATGGTCCTCACGTATGTCTTCCCCATGGCCCTCATCGCCTCCGTCCCCTCCGCCACCCTCCTCCGTGGCCCGCACTGGCCAGTTCTCCTGGGCGCGGTAGCCGCCGCCACAGCCCTGGCCCTGCTGGCCATCACCGCCTGGCGCGCGGGCCTCCGCCGCTACACCGGCGCTACGTCATGAGCCCGCCCGTCCTGACTGGGGCGGGTCCGTAGGATGGGTGGGTGCCGTCGACACTGCCCGAGGGGGAGGTTGCGCCTCGGGATGGGGCGCTGCCGGAAGCTGCCGTGCGCGAGGCTGCGGGGCGGCCGCTCGGGTTCTATCTACATGTGCCGTTCTGCGCGTCGCGGTGCGGGTACTGCGACTTCAACACGTACACGGCCAAGGAGCTCGGCGGCGGTGCCTCGCAGGCGTCGTACGCGGACACGGCGATCGAAGAGATTCGGCTGGCTCGGCGGGTGCTGGCGGAGCTGGATCAGCCGGTCGAGACGGTGTTCTTCGGGGGTGGTACGCCGACCTTGCTGCCGGCGGCCGACCTCGGTCGGATGCTGGGCGCCGTACGTGACGAGTTCGGGCTGGCACCGGATGCTGAGGTGACGACGGAAGCCAACCCGGAGTCGGTGGATCCGGCGTATCTCGAAGCGCTGCTCGAGGCCGGGTTCACGCGGGTGAGCTTCGGGATGCAGAGTGCTTCGACGCACGTGCTCAGGATTCTGGATCGGCAGCACACTCCGGGCCGGGCGTTGCAGGCGGTGAAGGAGGCGACCGCGGCCGGGTTCGAGCATGTGAACCTGGATCTGATCTACGGGACGCCCGGGGAGTCGCTCGACGACTGGCGGGCGTCGCTGGAGTCGGCGCTGACGGCCGATCCGGATCACGTCAGCGCCTACGCGTTGATCGTTGAGGACGGCACCCAGTTGGCGCGCCGGATCCGCCGCGGTGAGTTGCCGATGCCGGATGACGACGACCTCGCGGACAAGTACGTGCTGGCCGACGAGTTGCTGACCGCGCACAGCCTGACCTGGTACGAGGTCTCGAACTGGGCGCGCACCGAGGACGCGCGCTGCCGGCACAACGAGCTCTACTGGCGCGGCGACACCTGGTGGGGGATCGGCCCGGGCGCGCACAGTCACGTCGGCGGAGTGCGCTGGTGGAACGTGAAGCATCCGAGCGCGTACGCCGAACGCCTCGACGCCGGCCGGAGTCCCGCCCATGCCCGCGAACTCCTCGACCCCGAAACCCGCCGAGTCGAACGCGTCCTCCTGGAGATCCGCCTGTCCGCCGGTCTGCCGCTGGACGTCTTGGACACCCCCGGCCGAACAGCAGCCAACCAGGTCGTCGCGGACGGCCTGGCCGAGATCACGGACGACCGCCTCACCCTCACCAACCAGGGCCGTCTCCTGGCCGACGCAGTAGTCCGGGCCCTTCTTCCCTGACGCGACCCCCTGCTGGTCTCTGGGGGCAGATAAGTCAGGACAAGAAGTGATCAGAAGTGATCGTTTCGAGGTGTTGACGACTGTTGTGTGCATCGGAGAAGGTGTGCGGTAAACGCTTACTAACTCCTGAGGAGTCGCGATGCCGCCTTCCATCCGCCGACGCCTGTTGCTCCAAGCGGGACTCGCCGCGGGGGCACTCACAGCCACCGGGCTGCCGGCCCGGACGGCCGCGGCCGCCGACGAGTTCGAGGTGCTGCGCGACCGCTGGGCCGCGCTGAACACCGGTGGTGCGATCGACCCCAGCGAGCAGATCTACGCCGACGCCCTGGCCAAACTGACCGCCCAGGCACAAGGCTTTGTCGACAGCCTGATCACCGACACCAGCCGCACCGCGCTCTGGCCCGATCTGCCGCTCAGTTCGACCTCGGGGAACTTCGCCATCAGCTACACCAGGCTGAAGACCATCGCGCTGGCCCGCGCCACCCCCGGCACGACACTCACGCTCGACCCGGCCGGCCACCTCTCGAGCGCCCTCGACTTCCTCTATCGACGCGCCTACAACGAGACGCTCCCCGAGACCGGCAACTGGTGGTTCTGGGAGATCGGTGCGCCGCGCGCCCTGCTCGACACCTGCGTCCTCGCGTACGACGTACTGTCCGCCGACCAACTGGCGGCGTACCTGCGAGCCGTCGACCGCTTCGTGCCCAACCCGAACCGCCGAACCAACTCCCCGAACCTCCGCGAGACCGGCGCCAACCGGGTCGACAAGGCGCTGATCGTCGCTCTCCGCGGGATCGTCGGAAAGTCGGCAGCCAAGGTCGCCGCCGGACGCGACGCGCTCAGCGACGTGGCGGACGGCGGCAGGAACAGTGTGTTCACCTACGTCACGAGCGGCGACGGGTTCTATCGCGACGGCTCGTTCGTCCAGCACGGCAACCTCGCCTACGTCGGCACGTACGGCAACGTCGCGCTCGGCGGGGTCGCGAACCTCTTCTCGCTGCTCGGCGGCTCGACCTGGCAGATCACCGACCCGAACCGCGCGGTGATCCTGGACGCGGTCGAGGCGAGCTTCGCGCCGTTCATCGTCGGCAGTCTGATGATGGACTGCGTCTCCGGCCGGGCCATCTCCCGCGAACGCGCCGGTGACCACCGCAACGGTCACGCCACCACGTCGAGTGTGCTGCTCCTCGCGAGCGGTGTCGGCGAACCGTACGCGAGCCGGTACAAGGCGCTCGCCAAGGGGTGGATCACCAGCGACCGCCTCGCCGACTACCTGCCCGGTGCGTCCATCCCGGAGATCTCCCGGGCCAAGGCGGTCCTCGACGACGCGGCCGTCACGCCGGCGCCCGCAACGCCGGCGCACTTCCAGTTCCACAACCAGGACCGCGTCGTGCACCGGCGCCCGGAGTGGACGTTCGCGATCGCCATGTCGTCCAAGCGGATGGCGCGTTACGAATGGGGCAACGGGGAGAACCTCCGCGGCTGGTACGTCGGCGACGGCATGACCTACCTCTACAACGACGACCACGCCCAGTTCTACGACGCGTACTGGCCGACCGTCGACGCGCAGCGCCTGCCCGGTACGACGGTCAGCACGAAGCCCCGGCAGCCCCACGGGACCGGCGGTGGAACCGGGACGATCGCCGCGTACGCCGAGTGGGTCGGTGGAGCGACGTACCGGAACGAGGCCGGTGCCGTCGGCATGCATCTGATCAACCACGACAAGACGCTCCAGGCCCGGAAGTCGTGGTTCTGCCTGTCGGACTCGACCGTTGCCCTGGGCGCCGGCATCGCCGGAACCGACGGCTACCCGGTCGAGACCGTGGTCGAGAACCGCAACCTGCACGAGAACGGTACGGCGGCTCTCGTCGTCGACGGGGTCGCGCAGCCTGGGAACGGTTCGTACGACGGGCCGCGGTGGGCGCACCTGGAAGGCGTCGGTGGGTACGTGTTCCCGCACGGCGGACGGGTGCGTGCGACTCGGGAGGACCGTACCGGCACGTGGCGGGAGATCAACACGGGTAACGACACGGCGGGGTCGACAACGCCGTTCACGCGTCGCTACGTCTCGCTGGTGCTCGAGCACGGGACGGAGGCCGGGGAGTACGCGTACGTTCTGTTGCCTGGGGCAAGCAGGTTGGACACTGAGGAACGCGCGGCGAGCCCTGGTGTCACGGTGCTGTCGAACACCGCCCAGGTCCAGGCCGTCCACTCCGGGCGGGATCAGTTGACCCTCGCCAACTTCTGGACTGCTGGTGCGGCCGGCGGAATCACCGCGTCCGGTCCGGCGTCCGTTGTCGTCGGCACCGACGGGCGCACGGTCCACGTCGCGGTCTCGGATCCCAGTCGCACTGTTCAGACCCTGCGTCTGGTGGTCGACCAGCGCGTGGCCCGCGTGCTGACACACGACGACACCGTGACGGTTGTCGCCACAGGCAAGCAGCTCGTCCTCGACATCGCAGTCGCAGGCAGTCGAGGCGCCACCCACACCGCAACCTTCAGCCGGAGCTGACGCCCCGAGGCCCCGGCTGACAGCCGGGGCGGTGGGGGAGCGGGGACTTGAGTTTGCTGGCAGTCGGGGTCGGCGGACGGAGCCGGCCGGGTCGCCGGGTGCTGGTAGCAACCAGGAGGTTCTGATGCAGCACGTCCGACCGACCCTGTACTCGAGGCGACGGATCCTGTCCGCCGCCGCGGCCGGTGCAGTAACGACCGCAGTACCCATGTCAACGGCAGCCGCCGCCTTCCGCCGTACGGCGGAGGCGGAGGAGCTGAGCCACACCTTCGTGATCCCGGCTCTTCCTTCGGCGCGGACCACGGAGCTCGACCGGACGCAGAACTCGCTGAGCAACACCGAGCTCCGCACCACCGGCTTCTACCTGCCCGCGACGACGCCACTCAACGTCGTCGTCCACCCAGGCAGTCCGCTCCCGACTCTGGTCGTCGGCGCACCGGATGCCGACGCTCGAAAGGAGTTCAAGGCACCGCGGCAGTATCCGCTGCAGCTCGGCCGCAACACGATCACCGATGCCGGCGGTGGCGTCGTCTACCTGAAACTGATCGGATCCACCGGCGAGGCCAAGGTCAGCCTCGGCGACGCCGTCCAGCCGATGCCGTACTTCGTTCTCGGCCGTACGTCGGAGGCCGAGTTCCAGCGCCAGTTGGACGAGCGGATCACGCCGTACGTCGAACTCGTCGCACCGCACACCCTGATCACGGTCGAGCGGGTATCGGCGCTCACGTACCGGACCGAGAACCACACCAACCTGTTGTCGACGTACGAGGAGATCGTCCGGATCGAGGACGAGGTCAGCGGGTTCGACGGGTCGGCGCCGGTGCATGCCCGGCAGGCCCACCCGTACCACTTTGTCGGCTATCCGTCGGCGATCACCGGCGTCGGTGCGTACGCGACCCACGGGCACATGTCGTTCCCGCCGCCGATCCAGGACCGGATGCTCACCGTGCAAGGTCTGCGGACGCGTGGTTGGGGCGTGTACCACGAGCTCGGGCATCAGCATCAGCAGATCACGTACAAGCCGGGCTCGTTGACCGAGGTGACGGTCAACATCTACTCGTTGGCCGTCAATGCTGTCTTCGCGACGAAGTACGGTCAGCAGCCGCGGCTGCATGCACCGGACGCGAAGACCGGACTCACGCCGTGGCAGAGTGCGCCGGGCAAGCTGCGGCAGCCGGGTGTGGACTACGGCAAGAGCTTCGATGCTTACGAGAAGCTGGTCATGTTCGAGCAGTTGCGGTTGGCGTTCGGGGACAGCTTCTGGCCCGATCTGCACAAGCTGGTCCGGGTCGAGCGGCCGTACGCCGGCAGTTACACGGACGAGGCGCTGCGGTTGCGGAACCTTGTGGTGCTGTGCAGCCGGACGGCTGGCTACGACCTGAGCGACTTCTTCCGCGCCTGGGGTGTGCCGGTCGACGCCGAGGCGGTCGCACAGTTGGCGGCGTTGAACCTGACGCCGCCGACTACCGATCCCACCGCCATCCGCCAGGCGCCGCCCAGCTGACCGAGAACGCCCAGCACACAAGGAGACGAAGGCACCCACCGGGTCGAGGTGGGTGCCTTCGTCGTTCGAGGGAACTCAGTCGCGGAGGAAGAGTTCGATCACCGGGTTGTCGACCTCGGGCGCGCGATTCGGGAGCTTCAAGGTCAGGGTGTTGTCCGGGAGACCGGCGAGATAGGTGTGTCCGGGGGCCGAGGGATCGACGGTCACCCGTCGGACCTCGGACGCGTCGTGCAGGAGTTGTGCGTAGGCCACCTTGTCGCCCAGTCCCGGCAGATGCAGATGACCCATCGGCCAGGCGAAGACATGGAGGTAGAGCCGATTGCCGTTCTGCGTGTACCGGCAGTCGGCCGGCGGCACGTACGCGCTCGGCCCGCACCCGCGCACGGACCGCTCGTGCAACCGCATCCACTCGCCGATGCCGGAGAGCACCTCCAGGGCGCGAGGTTCCCAGGCGCCGCGCCCGTTCGGGCCGACGTTGAGCAGCATGTTGCCGCCCTTCGACACCGAGTCGACCAGCATCCGGATGAGCAGGGCCGGCGACTTCCAGTCGTGGTTGTCGCGGTGGTAGCCCCAGCTGCCGTTCAGGGTGTGGCACGCCTCCCACGGGACCTGCGTACCGTTGCCCGCCGCAACCTCGTTCCCCGGCGGCTGGACCTGCTCGGGTGTGGTGAAGTCACCGCTCCCGAGCCCCAGCCGATTGTTGACCAGGATGCCCGGCTGGAGTTCGCGCACCATTGCCAGCAGTTCCTCGGACCGCCACTCGTCCGGACCCTTCGCGTTGAAGCCGCGACCGGCGTACGAGAAGTCGAACCACATCACGTCGATCGGGCCGTAACCGGTGAGCAGCTCACGGACCTGGCCGTGCAGGTAATCGGCGTACTTGCGGACGTCGCGGCCCGCGGTCCGGTCGATGAAGTCCGGATCTTCGCGTTGAGGGTGGTAGAGGTCGACCGGGAACTCCGGATGATGCCAGTCCAGCAGTGAGTGGTAGAGCCCGATCCGGAAGCCCCGAGCCCGGAACGCCTCCACCATCGGGGCGAGCAGATCCTTGCCCCACGGGGTCTGCGGAGCCGAGTAGCCGGTCAGTTTCGAGTCCCACAGACAGAACCCGTCGTGATGCTTGGTGGTGACGACGAGGTACCGCATCCCCGCGTTCCACGCGTCGTCGGCCCAGCGCTCAGGATCGTAGAGATCGGGGAAGAAGTGGTCGAAGTACGGCTGGTAGTCCTCGTCGGTGAGCCGTTCGTACGACTTCACCCACTCGTGCCGTGCGGCCGCCGCGTAGATGCCCCAGTGCACGAACAGCCCGAACCGGGCCTCGGTCAGCCAACTCATCGCGGGCTCGCACCGCCCAGCGCCGACTCGAACTCGCCGCGGATCTTGTCGCCGCCGTCCTTCGCCCACTTCTTCACCGCGGCGTCGAACGCGCTGATCGGCTTCCGGCCGGCGATCACGTCGTTGCGTACGTCGGTCAGCGCCTGACCGAGGTCACCGCCGGACTTGTCGTTGGTCGGCGAGATCAGCGTGGCCGTCGGGTCCTTGACGACCATGCCGATCAGCTTGGTCAGGTCGGCGTGCGCCTTGTCGACGTACGTCGGATCGGACGCGTTGAACAGTGCCTGCGGGGGACCGGCGATGTACTTCCACGGCACGGTCAGCTCCGCCTCGCCCTTCGCGGTCAGCTTCGGGTTGCCGTTGGCGTCCCTGGTGAAGTCGACGCCCTCGACGCCGTACGTCAGCAGCAGGTTCTCGGTGCTGCCGAACGGAGCGGCGAAGAAGTTGGCCACGCCGAGCAGTTCCTTGGCCCGGGCCTCGTCGGACTTCTTCATCAGCGTGTAGGCGAACAGGATGTTGTCGGACCAGGTGTTCGCCGTGCCGCCGGCCGGCGCCATCGGCACGAACGCCCGCGGGTCGTTGGCCGGGGCCAGCCGCTTCATGTCCTTCAGGTAGTCCGGGTACGCCGGGAAGCCGTCGTACACGAAGGCGCCCTTGCCGGCCTTGAACGCGTTCTTCCGGGCCTGGCTGTCGATCCCGTCGGAGCCGGGGACGACGACGCCCGCCTTCACCAGGCCGACGGCGAACTCGAGCGCGGCCTTGTACTCCGGTGTCTCGAAGCTGCGGACCAGCTTGCCGTCCTGGAGCCGCCAGCCGTTCGGGACGCCGAACATCTGCTGGATCATCGTGAAGAACGTGTTGCCCTTCGAGTTGACGATCGCCCAGCGGCCCTGCTGCGGCCGGGTCAGCTCCTTGCACGCGG
This sequence comes from Kribbella swartbergensis, assembly GCF_054784135.1. NCBI lineage: Bacteria > Bacillati > Actinomycetota > Actinomycetes > Propionibacteriales > Kribbellaceae > Kribbella > Kribbella swartbergensis. Next base: position 641,482 of record NZ_BAAGPM010000022.1, on the reverse strand, counting down.
CCTGGAACTCCTCGGCCGAGCCGGGATAGCCGATCCCGGCCTGGTCGAGGTGGTGCTTGTTGTAGAAGCCGGCGCCGCCGGTGATGCTGCGCGGGATCGGCAGCCCGTACAGCTTGTCGTCGACCACGCACGCCTGCCAGATGACGGCCGGGATGTTGGCCAGGTTCGGGTAGTCCTTGACCTTGTCGCCGGACAGGTACGGCGTCAGGTCGGTGCACTTGGCGGCGAGGAACGCCGGCAGGTTGTTCACCACGGACGGGTCGGACAGCAGTACCAGGTCGGGCAGTTCGTTCGCGGCCAGCACGGTCTGGAACTTCGTCTCCCAGTCGCTGGCCGGGACGATGGTGAGGTCCAGGCTGCCGCCGAGCGCGCGCTCGACCTCCTGCCACGCGGTGTTCTTGTCCTTCGACGGCGGCAGCGGGTCGAAGATGTTCGTCATCACCGACACCTTGCCGCCGCCGAGCGGTGGTTGCGGGACGGTCCTGACCAGGTCCTTCGGATAGGTCCGGTAGCCCGGCGGTACGCCGTCCGGGGTGCCGGGCAGGTCGGGCTTCGGCCCTGCGAACGGAACGTATGCCGGCAGTGTCAGCGACGACGCCCGGGCGGTTCCGGACGCCGTACTGCCGTTGCTGCAGGCAACCAGCGTGGGGACGCCGGCGGCGCTCATCACGGCGACGCCGACCGCGCTGCGCAGGAAGCTCCGGCGGCTGAGGCCGGCCGATGAGGTGGTCACAGTTTTCTCCTAACCCTTGATGGCACCGGTGAGGACGCCCTTGGTGAAGTAGCGCTGGAGGAACGGGTAGACGCAGAGGATGGGGACGAGCGCCACGACGACGACCGCCATCTGCACGGCCTGGATCGACGCCACCGCTTCGCCGGGCGACTCGGCACCCGCGCCGACCGGCTGGCCCTGCAGCACGTAGAGCCGCAGGACAAGCGGCAGCGGCCACTTGTCGGTGTCGCTGAGGTACAGCAATGCGTTGAAGAACGCGTTCCAGTGGCCGACCGCGTAGAACAGCGCGACGACCGCCAGGACCGCCTTGGACAGCGGCAGCACGATCCGCAGCAGGATGGCCAGGTCGCCGGCGCCGTCGATCCGGGCGCTGTCCAGCAGTTCGGCGGGGATGTTCTGGAAGAAGTTGCGCAGGACCAGGAAGTTGAACGCGCTGACCAGGCCCGGCACGATCAGGGCGGCGTACGTGTCGTAGAGGCCGAGTTGTTTGACCAGCAGGAAGTTCGGGATGATGCCGGCGCCGAAGAGCATCGTGAACAGGACCGCGGTGAGCACGAACCGGCCGCCGACGATCGGCCGGCTCAGCCCGTACGCCAGGCCGATGGTGACGACCAGGTTGAGCGCTGTGCCGATCACGGTGATGCCGGCACTGACCAGGAGCGCGTGGCTGACCACGCCGCCGGCGAAGATGGTCCGGTACGCCGCCAAAGTCGGCTCGGTCGGGAACAGCGGGATGATCCCGCCCCGGCGGACGATCTCCGGCTCACTCGCGAAGCTGGTCGCGATGATGTTCACGAACGGGTAGAGGACCAGCAGGCAGACGACGAGGATCGCGACCGCCTTCAGGGCAAGGCCGAGGCGGGTCGGCGGCTCTATCCACGGCGGCCGCGGTGAGGACTTCATCGTCGATAGATCCCTTCGTGGCCGAAGCGATGGGCGAGTTTGTTCGCGCCGAGAATGAGCACCAGGCCGATCAGGCCCTTCACCAGGCCGACGGCGGCCGCGGGTCCCCATTGGCCGTCGAGTACGCCGTGGAAGTAGACGTAGGTGTCCAGCACCTCGGCGGCATCCGCACCGACCGCGTCGCGTTGCAGCAGGATCTGTTCGAAGCCGACCGACAGGATGCTGCCCAGGTTGAGGATCAGCAGCAGCATGGTCACCGGCACGATGCCGGGCAGCGTGACGTGCCACAGTCGGCGCCAGCGGTCGGCCCCGTCGATCGCGGCCGCCTCGTAGTGGTCGTTGTCGATGTTCAACAGGGCGGCGAGGTAGATGATGGTTCCCCAGCCGGCGTCCTTCCAGATCAGCTGCAGGGTGACCAGCCAGGGGAAGAACCCGGGGCTCGTCATCAGGTCGACCCTGGGCAGGCCCAGCTCACCGAGCAGTTGGGGCAGCAGCCCGGTGCCGCCGATCAGTTGCTGGCTGATCGAGATCAGGATGACCCAGCCGATGAAATGCGGCAGGTAGACCACGCTCTGCACGAACCGGCGGACCTTCGAGCTCAGGATGCTGTTCAGCAACAGCGCGAGCGCGATCGGGGCGGGGAAGAACAGCACGAGCTGCAGTACGGCGAACTTCAGCGTGTTCAGCAACGCGCGGTAGAAGTCCGGCTCGGTGAACACGGTGAAGTTCCCCAGGCCGACCCACGGGCTGCCCCGGAAGCCGAGGTACGGCTGGTAGTCCTGGAAGACGATCACGTTCCCCAGCAGCGGGACGTAGTGGAACACCACGAAGAACAGGAACCCCGGCAGGACCAGCAACAGCATCGTCCGGTCGCGGCGCAGCCGGGTTCGCAGGCGCAGGCGAGCCCTGGCCGGCGCGCGGCCGGGCGATCGGCTGAGGCGATGCATGGTCCTCCTTGATAGTAACCGTTTGCTGAGCAGATGACGACACAACCTAGGGACGCCTATCGCTTGCTGTCAAGGCGTTCCATCGATCGGCCTTGACCGTCGAGCCAGGCCGCCTCTACGGTTTCCGTAACCGTTTACTAGGAGTGATTCGTGCCGAACCCTTACGCCGCCCAGGACCCGCGTCCCAGGTTGCGCACCCTCGTGGCGATGCCGGCCGGGACCTGGACGCAAGTCGTCACGCCACCGGTGCGGCAGCGTCTCGAAGGCGTCGCCGAGTTGCTCGGCCTGCAAGACGGTGTACCCGTGCTGGACGGGTCGTTCGACGTCGTCCGAGGTGCACTGACCCGGGCCGAGGTGCTGCTGACCGGGTGGGGCTGTCCGCCGATCACCGCGGACGTCCTCGACGCGGCGCCGAGCCTGCGGGCGATCGTGCACGCGGCCGGCACGATCAAGACGTTCGTCGACCCGGTGGTGTTCGAGCGCGGCATCGTGGTGTCCTCGGCGGCCGCGGCGAACGCGATCCCGGTCGCGGAGTTCGCGCTCGCCGCCATCGTGCTGGCGGGCAAACGCGCGTTCCGGCATCGCGACTGGTACCGGACCGTCGACCGCAGCCGGCCGTTGCCGGGCGCACCGGTCATCGGCAACCTCGGTACGACGATCGGTGTCGTGGGCGCATCGCGGATCGGCCGGCTGGTGCTCGAGCGGCTGCGCGGACTCGACGTCGACGTACTGGTGAGCGACCCCTACCTGAGTGAGTCCGAGGCGGCCGCGCTCGGAGCGACGTGGTGCGATCTGAAGACGCTGTTCTCGACTGCCGACATCGTCAGCCTGCATGCGCCGCTGCTGCCCGAGACCCGTGGTCTGGTCTCGGCCGAACTGTTGGCGGCGATGCCGGACGGCGCCGTCCTGATCAACACGGCACGGGGCGGGTTGATCGACCAGGCCGCGCTCGAGCGGGAGTGTGCGTCGGGCCGGATCGACGCGGTGCTCGACGTCACGGATCCCGAGCCGCTGCCGGCGACGTCGCCGCTGCTTCACCTCCCGAACGTGTTCGTCACGCCGCACCTGGCCGGTGCCATGGGCAACGAAGTGGTCCGGCTGGGTGCGGCCGCGGTGGCGGAGATCGAGCGGCTGGCCGCCGGTCTCGAGTTGGCGCACGGCATCGGCCGCGAAGACCTGGCCCGGATCGCATGAGACTGCCGCCACCCGATCGGCTGCTGTCCCCGCGGACCGGCTACACCCGCGAGACCTGGCTGGCGGTCGCCGATCGACTGCTCGACTCGCTGGTGCCGTGGTTCTCGCCCAGCGGAGCCCAGATCCGCCTGCCTGGGCGGGGAAGTTGGTCGGGGGCGGACTGTGACGGGTTGGAGGGGTTCGCGCGGTCCTTCCTGCTGGCGGCCTTCCGGATCGCCGCCACCCAGGGAGACGATCGGCTGGTCGAGCGCTATGCGCGGGGTCTGGTTGCCGGGGCCGACGAGTGGCCGCGGTTGACGCCGTGCTCGCAGCAGATGGTGGAAGCCGCCGCGATCGCGGTCGGCCTGCACGAGTCACGGACCTGGCTGTGGGACCGGCTGGACGGGCCGGAGCAGCAGAAGGTGGTCGACTGGCTGAGCGGGTTCGTCGGCTCGAAGACGTGGGACAACAACTGGCGGCTGTTCCAGGTCGTCGGCGAGCAGTTCCTCGCGTCGGTCGGTGCGCCGTACTCGCAGGACGACATCGACGGCGGGCTCGATCGGATCGAGGACTGGTACGTCGGCGACGGCTGGTACTCCGACGGCGACGGCCAGAACTTCGACCACTACATCGGGTGGGCGATGCACTTCTATCCGGGCCTGTGGACCCGGATGGCCGGTACGGCGGCCGACGACCGGCTCACCGGGTATCGGGACCGGCTCCGGCGGTTCCTAGAGGAGGCGGTCCACCTGGTCGGCGGTGACGGGGCGCCGGTCCACCACGGCAGATCGTTGTGCTACCGGATGGCCGCCGCGGCGCCGTACTGGATGGGTACGTTGCTGGACGCGTCACCTCTGACGCCGGGGCAGACGAGGCGACTGTGCTCCGGCATGTTGCGTCACTTCGTCGATCACGGCGCACCCGACGAGCGTGGACTGTTGTCGCTCGGGTGGCATCATCACTTCCTTCCGGTGACGCAGTCGTACTCCGGGCCGGCCTCGCCGTACTGGGCGTCGAAGGGGTTCCTCGGTCTGTTGCTGCCGGCCGAGCATCCGGTGTGGACCGAGCGAGAGGCCGCGTTGCCGATCGACGAGGACGACCAGGTCATGGTGTTGCCGGCGCCGGGCTTTCTGGTGCACAGCACTCGGCACGACGGAATCGTCCGGCTTCTCAACCACGGCAGCGACCATGCCGCGCCTGGCGAAACGGAGCCGCCGGCCGATCATCACTACGACCGGCTCGCGTACTCGAGCCGCACCGGGCCCGAGTTGTCGCCCGAGCGGATCGACAACCACGTGGCTCTCGTCGCTCCCAGCGGAGAGGTCAGCCACCGCGGACGGATCCGGCGGCTCGGGCCGGCAGCCTCGTGGTGGAACGCTTGGTTGCCGGGGTACGACGACCCCTGGCGGATCGAGGTCGCGTCTGTGGTGTTCGGCCGGGTGGAAGTGCGGTGTGTCTTGGTCGACGGACCCGGGGGAGTGATGGTGCGGCACGGCGGTTATGCGGTCGCGGATCAGCGCCGGCCGCGGACCGGCAGCACCGGCACGTGGGCGCACGCGGTCCGGACCGATCGCCTTGCTTCGGCCGTGGTGGGACTCCACGGGTACGACGACGCCGGCGTACGACGCGGCCTTGACACGAACGCGTTCGGGCCGCACTCGGCGACGCCGTACGTGGTCCGCCGGTCGCATCCCGGCGGTCCGCTGATCCTGGTGTCGGCGGTGGTACTGTCCGGCGACACGGTGTGGCCGCAGGCTCTGGCCGAGGCTGTCGAGGTCGAGGTGGACGGGCTGCGGTGCATCGTCCGAGTGGCGGGAGGACGCGAGGAGGAGGTGGTGATGGATGGCGGCGGAACCTCCGCGGCCGAGGGCCCGGCGGCGTGATCCGGACGCGGCCCGGACCATCCGCGACGTGGCCGCACGCGCCGGCGTCTCCACGGCCACCGTCTCCAGGGTTGTCAACGGCAACTATCCGGTCGCGGCCTCGACCCGGGCCGCGGTCGAGCGGGCGATGCGCGAGCTGGGTTACGTGGTGAACGCGCACGCCCGGGCGCTGGCCGGATCGAACACCCGGGTGGTCGGCATCGTGGTGAACGAGATCGTCGACCCGTTCTTCGCCTACATCGCCCGCGGTGTCCAGTCCGAGGCGGTGGCGTCCGGGCGGCTCTGCCTGGTCTGCTCGACCCAGGGCGACCAGGCCGCCGAACTGCGGTTCGTCGACCTGCTGCTCGAGCAGCGGGCGGACGCGGTGATCCTGGTCGGCGGCGCGGTCGAGGACAAGGAGTACTTCACCGCGGTGAGCCAACGGGCCCGTCAGCTCAGCGCTGCCGGCTCGAGCCTGGTGCTCTGCGGCCGGCCCGGGTTGTCGTCGGACACCTCGGCGTACGCGGTGGAGTACGACAACACCGGCGGTGCGGCGGCGATCACCGACCACCTGCTGAGCGCGGGGCACACCCGGATCCTCTACCTCGGCGGTCCGACGGCACTGTCCACGACGACCGCCCGGCTGCGTGGGTTCGAGCAGGCGCTCGCCGCGCGGAAGGTTCCGTTCGACCCGGCGCTGGTGCGCACCGGCGCGTTCGGCCGGCAGTGGGGCTACGAGCAGACCCTCCGCGCACTCGACGACGGTCTCGACTTCACCGCGATCTTCGCGGCCAACGACATCGTCGCGGCCGGCGTCTACGCGGCCCTGCGGGATCGCGGGCTGTCCGTTCCGGGCGATGTCTCGGTCGTCGGATACGACGACGTACCGGTGGCCACGGAGTTGCTGCCGGCCCTCACCACCGTCCGGGTGCCACTGGAGGAACTCGGCCGCGCGGCGGTCCGGGCAGGTCTGGCCGGGCAGGACAAGAACGCGGACCCGTTCGCCCACCAGCAGCCGGTCACCACCCTGGGGACCGTCGTGGTGGTCCGCGACTCGGTCGGGCCGCCGCGGTCCTGACGATCACCCACCGTGATCAGCCTCGGCGGCGGATGGCGTCTCAGCGGGACGACCCCGCACTTGACATACCAAGTCCGAACACTCGAAACTCAGCACACTTTCGCGATCCGAGAGCGCTCTCAACTCCGTCCAAGTTCCAGGGAGCCTTCCATGCGGCCCAGCACCGGGCACCGCCAGCGCCTCGTGGCGGTCCTGCTCGCCTGCGGCTCGGTCCTGCTCGCCGCCGCCTGCGGCGGCACCGGCGAGTCCGATGCCCCGGGCAACCAGGCCGACGGCCCGAAGATCGAGCTGACCATCGCCACCTTCAACGAGTTCGGGTACGACGACCTGTACGGCGAGTACGAGGCCCAGCACCCGAACATCGAGATCGTCGAGCGCCGGGCGCCCACCGTCGACGCGCACATCAAGAACCTCGACACCAACCTCGCCGCCGGGACCGGGCTGGCCGACATCGAGGCGATGGAGGTCAGCTGGATCTACAACTACCTGGCCAAGGCGGACAAGTTCGTCGACCTGCGCCAGTACGGCGCGGACGACCTGAAGGACCGCTGGCTGGACTGGAAAGTGGCCGGCGCGACCACCCAGGACGGCCGGATCATCGGCTACGGCACCGACATCGGGCCGGAGGCGATCTGCTACCGCCGCGACCTGTTCGCGAAGGCCGGGCTGCCGACCGACCGGGCGCAGGTGGCCAAGCTGTTCCCGGACTGGACGTCGTACTTCGCCGTCGGGCGGAAGTTCAAGCAGAAGGTGCCGGGCTCGGCCTGGTACGACTCCGCGGTGCTGACCTGGGAAGCCATGCGCAACCAGCTGATCCAGGCCTACTACTCCAACCAGGACCGCTACCTCGGCGCGGAGAACCCGCGGCTGAAGAAGGTCTGGGACCAGATCGTCCAGGGCAGTGCCGACGGCCTGTCCGCGAAGCTGCCGGCCTGGAGCGAGGCGTGGAACAAGGCGTTCCGCACCGACGCGTTCGCGACGATGGCGTGCCCGGGCTGGATGCTCGGCGTGATCCAGGACAACGCGGGCAGCTACGGCAAGGGCAAGTGGGACGTCGCCGACGTGTTCCCCGGCGGAGGCGGCAACTGGGGCGGCTCGTACCTGACCGTGCCGAAGCAGTCGCCGCACCCCGAGGAGGCAGCCCGGCTGGCCGCCTGGCTGACCGCTCCCGAGCAGCAGGTCAAGGTGTTCAAGAAGATCGGCTCGTTCCCGTCCACCCTCGACGCGTACGACGACGAGCAGGTGAAGAACCAGGTCAACCCCTACTTCAACAACGCGCCGGTGGGGCAGATCTTCATCAACCGGGCCCGGAACGTGATCCTCAAACAGCACAAGGGACCGCGCGAGGGCGAGATCAACCAGGTCTTCAGCGCCGCGCTGGCCCGCGTCGACGAGGGCAGGCAGGCGCCGCAGGCCGCCTGGAAACAAGCCCTGGAACTCGCCGACAAAGCGGCCAACACGAGAAGAAGCAGCTGAGAAATCGGGCGGCCGACGTACTACGGTGTGAACGTCACACTGACGTCACATCATGTCGTCCGGAGGAGGACCGATGAAGGACTCTGGTTCTCCGACACTGGAGCAGGTCGCCGCGCTCGCGGGTGTCTCCCGGGCCACCGTGTCGCGGGTCGTGAACGGCTCGCCGAAGGTGCTGCCGGACACGGTGGCCGCGGTCGAGCGGGCGATCGGCGAGCTCGGGTACGTGCCGAACCGGGCTGCCCGGGCGCTGGTGACCCGCCGGACCGACTCGGTCGCGATCGTCGTACCGGAGCCGGACAGCCGGGTCTTCTCCGACCCGTTCTTCGCCGGGATCCTGCGTGGCGTCAGCCTCACGCTGGCGCCGACGTCCTCGCAACTGGTGCTGCTGCTCGAGCCCGCCGAGGGTGACGACCAGCGCCTGCTGCGGTATCTGCGCGGCGGGCACGTCGACGGTGCGATCATCGTCAGTCACCACGGCCGCGACAACGTGCTGCAGGAGCTGGCCCAGTTGCCGCTGCCGATCGTGTTCAGCGCCCGGCCGCTGGGTGTCGACGTACCGGTGGCGAGCGTGGACGTCGACAACGTCGCGGGTGCGCGTACGGCGGTCGAGTACCTGCTGTCGATCGGGCGACGCAGGATCGGGACGATCGCCGGCCCGCTGGACATGACCGCCGGCCTGGACCGGCTGACCGGCTACCAGGACGTGATGAAGGAGGCCGGGCTGCCCGAGGCCGTTGCCTTCGGCGACTTCACGCCGGACGGCGGCGAGCAGGCGGCGCTGCGGCTGTTCGACGAGTTCCCGGACCTGGACGGGCTGTTCGTGGCGAACGACCTGATGGCGACGACCGCGCTGCGGGTGCTGTCGCAGCGCGGGCGCCGGGTGCCGGAGGACGTCGCGGTGGTCGGGTTCGACGACTCGGTGATGGCCACGACGACGACGCCGAAGCTGACCACGGTGCGGCAGCCGATCGAGAAGCTCGGCGCCCGGCTGGCCGAGATCCTGCTCGCCAAGATCGGCGGCGCCGACCTCACCAGCCCGGAGATCTACGACACCGAACTGATCATCCGCGACTCCGCCTGAACCCCGGCTCCGCATCCCCTGTCACGGCGGGTCGTTCTGGAACTGGAACTGGACCCGGACGGAGCTGTCGAGGGGGACCACGACGGTCGTGTTGGAGGCGTTCCACTGCTGCGGGACCAGGAAGAGCCGGTTCTCGCCGACCACGAGCAGGCGCAGGCCGCGGTAGCGGTAGTTGAAGGTCTGGCCGGCGCCCGGCCGCAGCGCGGTCTCCTCGAGTCCCGGCGACCGCAGTGCCAGCTTCTCCTTGGTGTCGAGGATGACGACCGGGAACTTGTCCAGGTTCTCGGCATCGGCCTTGGCCAGACCGCGACCGGAGTACTGCGCTGTCGTCGCCGTCGCCCAGAACGCGCACGTGACGGCCACTGCCGCGAGGAGCACGATCAGGGATCGTTGACCGCTGAGCTGCGGGTCGAGTTGGCTGCGTAGATAGGTGAGGTAGGCGAGGGTGGCCGCGGCCAGACCGATCACGCCGGGCACGAACAGGGCGTAGTACGGAAGCTGCCCGATCAACGGGAACGCGAGCAGACCGGCGACGCCGATCAGGAGCAGTACGGCGGTCGCCCGGGAGGCTCGTCGTACGCCGGTATCGGTCGGATGGATCGCGTTGTGCAGGAGCAGACCGGCGACCGCGAGCAGGATCATGACCAGCAGCGGGACGAGCAGCGGCTGGGGGCTGCGCATCACGTAGTCCTGCGTGCTCAGGCCGATCGTGTCGACGTCGATGCCGAAGTACTCGTACTGCGATCGCGCGGAGACGTAGCCGAAGTAGAACAGCAGAGCGGTGACCAGGGTGATCGGCGGGAGGAACTTGGCCGCGGAACTCACCCAGCGCTCCACCGGGGACTGCTCGTCAGCCATTCGAGGGCGTGCCGTTCGTGGGTGTCTCGCCGCCGGGCGTCTCGAGCGGGATCGGCTGGAACTCGATCTGGCTGGCGCCGAAGCCCTCGGCCAGGCTCTCGCAGTCCTTCTCGGTCTCGCAGACCGCCTGCACCGCAATGACGAGGTCGACGGCTTCAGTGCCGTTGGCGACCTGTTTGACGCCGACGTAGCACGGCTTGAAGTCGCCGCTCTGCCACTTCACGTCCGCGCAGGCACGCACGTCGCCGGGGCAGGCGCCCTGGTAGAAGTCGAAGACACCGTCCGGACTGAGCCCGGCCGCGCCCAGGCTGATCGTCGTACCGTCCGGGATCGGGCTCTTGCCCAGCCAGTTGACCTCGGCGCACTGTTCGACGCCGTCCTCCTCGACGTTGCCGCCGATCGGGGCGTTGGCGATCGAGATCGACGGCTTGTCGATCTCGGTCTGGGTGGTTTCCGGTGTGGTCGGCTCGGGGGACGGCTCGCCGGTCGTGTCCGGGGCGGTGGTCGGTGCGGGGGACGGCGTACCGCCGCCGCCGTCGGTCGTGTCCGCGCAGCCGGCCACCAGTACGGCGATCACCGTGACCATCAGCGCCGTCCTGTTCATGACGACCACCCCCAGCAACAGAATGACGCTGCGTGGTGCCCTCGACAACGGTTGACGTCACACTTTCGTTCACTCTCCGCTGCGACGACTGTCAATGCTCGTCACCATTTGGTATCCCTGACACAAAGAGGGGGACGAATGACCGATCATGAGATCCGGATCGCGCTGGTACTGAACGGCGGGGTCAGCCTCGCCGTGTGGATGGGTGGGGTGACCCACGAGCTGGACCTGATCCGCCGCGCGTCCGGCGCCGGGGCTGCACCGCCGTCGCAGCCGTACGACGAGGTGCTCGCCGACCGCTGGCGCGAACTGTGCCGGCGCGGCGGGGAGCGGCGCCGGGTCGTGGTGGACGTGATCGCCGGGACGAGCGCCGGCGGGCTGAACGGATCGTTGCTGGCGACGGCGATCTCGAACGGCTCGACCCTGGATCCCGACGGCGAGCACGGACCATGGCTGCGGCAGAAGTGGGTCGGGCTGGGGTCGCTCGAAGTCGGGAAGCTGGTTCCGTCGGCCGATGCCGAGTCGCGCTCGGTGCTGGACGGCGACTACTTCCTGAAGCAGCTCGACAGCCTGATCAAGGACGTCGCGGAAGCCGGTGAGGCCACCGCCAAGGAGGCGGTCACGCTGTTCGTCACCGCCTCCGGGCTGGGCGTGCAGCAGTTCGAGGCGACCGACGCGGCCGGGCAGTGCTTCGTGGTGCCGGACCACCGTTACCTGTTCCGCTTCACCAGTGAGCAGACCGCGACGTACGACGGCCGGACCCGGACGTTCTCGGCCGCGGAGAAGAACGAGCTGACGAACACCAAGCTGCTCGCCCTGGCGGCCCGCGCGTCCGCCTCGTTCCCGGCCGCGTTCGCGCCGGTCCAGGAGACGCCGAAGCTGGCCGGTTCGCCGCCGCGGCTCCAGCCGACGACGGCGGATCCGGGTGCTTGGCTCGTGGACGGCGGCGTCCTGGACAACGCGCCGTTCGGCCCGGTGCTCGACGTTGTCGCCCGCCGGCCGGTGGCGGGACGGGCGAGCCGTTACGTGCTGTACGTCGTACCGTCCGCGGGCGTCGGCCATGCGGCGACCGAACTGGTCGGCAACGACGCGCCGAACTGGCGGAAGGCGGTCCTGTCCGCTGTCCAGTTCCCGCGCGAGGTCGACTTCCGGGCCGATGTCGAGCAGCTCGAGCGGCTGCTGCTGGAGGCGGACGCGTCCTGGTCCGACACCCAGCGGCTGTTCGACCGTTGCATGGAGCAATCAGCCGAGCGGGATCGGTTGCGGGCGGCGGCGAACGCGCTGCAATCGACGTACTCCCGCGGCCGGGCGGCCGGTGAGGTGTGGGAGGCGGTGACGATCGCGAGCCAGGAGCAGACCACTGTGCTCGACGCCGCGACCGCGCTGTCGGAGCAGGACATCGACGAGATCCTGCGGACCGCGCATCCCTGGGTCCCGGACCCGGACGGGTTCACCAAACCGCTGCGCAACGATGCCGACGGCAACCCGAGTTGGCCGTGGGGGACCGGTGCGGCCGAGCGCGTCGTCCGCCTGGTACTGCGCTCGTTGCGGACGAGGCTGGGCAGCGCCGACTCCCCGCAGCGCGACGAACTCGAGCGGCGGCTGCAGGCGACCAGCGACTGCCTGATGAAGACGCAGGCCGTGCGGGACGCGTTGTCGGAGCGGCTGGCCAAGGCCGACTTCGAGCTCGGCCTGCCCGGCGGGGCGGAGACGGTCGCGGTCGGGCTGAGCGACATCTTCGAGGACCTGCAGGTGCAGCGCGCCCTCGGGGACGCGTTCGCCGAGCTGATCGCCGCGGTCGGCTGGGACGTGGTCGAGACCGCGCTCGAGGTCGAGATCGTGTCCCGCTGCACGTCGGCGCGGACCCCTCAGCAGCGCAGTGCGCCGTTCCAGTTCGTACGGCTCGGACCGGACGTCCCGCTGACGCTGCTGGACGACCTGCAGGAAGGGTCGGTCGCGAACGCGCTCAAGGACCGGATCCTCTACGGGACCCAGGTCGGGCACTTCGGTGCGTTCGGCGCGGCGGACTGGCGGCGGTGGGACTGGCTGATGGGCCGGCTGCACTGCGTCGCGCACCTCGGCGCCCTGCTCGGAGCCGACCCGGACTGGATCCGCGAGACGCAGCGGCAGGTGCTGGTCGCGGAGGGCTGGAAGGTCGAGGAGGTCGCCGAGCGGATCGAACGGCTCGCCCGCGACTTCAGCGACGCCAACCTGCTGTCCGCGCTCACCACGATGCGCGACGAACTGAACCAGTCGGGCGAAGGCCGGGCCACGACGAAAGGGCTGGCCGACCGGATGGTGCAGGTCTCCGGCGGATTGGGCAAGCAGCCGGGGGACTGGATCAAGGCGATGGCGGGCCGCAAGGATCAGCCCGGGTCGTGGCTGCTCCAGGCGGCGCGATGGTTCACCGAGCCGGCCCGGATCGCGCTGTGGGAACGGCTGGTGCGCAGTCCGAAGCTGACGCCGGCCAAGCAGCCGCTGATCTTCAGGCAGTGGTTGCCGGCGGCAGCCATCGGCCTGGGGGTGGGGCTGCTGATCGTCGCCGGGCTCGTCGACGTGGCCGCCGTACGGATCGTCGCCGCTCTTCTCGCGGGCCTCGTGCTGGCCGCCGGTACGGCGCTCGGCGTGCTGACCTGGTACGTCGGACGGGTCCGGAACCGGATCGAGGAGTTGATCGCGGCGAAGGTCCCGGAGCTCAGTCCAGGGTCACGAAATCGATGAGTTCCTCGACCCGGCCGAGCAGGGCCGGCTCGAGGTCGGCGTAGCTCTTCACCTTCGACAGGATGTGCTTCCAGGCTGCGGCCACGTCGGCCTGGTCGGTAGCCGGCCAGCCGAAGGTCTTCAGCACGCCCTTCTTCCAGTCCTGCCCGTGCGGGACCTTCGGCCAGGCCTTGATCCCGACCGAGGCGGGCTTGACCGCCTCCCAGATGTCGATGAACGGGTGACCGACGACCAGCACGTGGTTGTTCGTCACCTGGGCGGCGATCTTCGACTCCTTCGAGCCTTCGACCAGGTGGTCCACGAGGACGCCGAGCCGCCGGCCGGGACCGGGCTGGAACCGGTTGACGATCCCGGGCAGGTCGTCGACACCTTCCAGGTACTCGACCACCACGCCCTCGATCCGCAGGTCGTCACCCCAGACCTTCTCGACCAGTTCGGCGTCGTGCCGGCCCTCGACGTAGATCCGGCCGGCCCGGGCCACCCTGGCCCGGACGTTGCTAACCGCGACCGAGCCGGACGCGGTCCGCGTCTTCTTCGCCGGGCCCGCCTTCTTCGGCGCCTTCAGGCTGACCGGTTTGCCGTCCAGCCAGAACCCGGGCCCGAGCGGGTAGGTCCTGATGTTGCCGAACCGGTCCTCGAGGTCGACGACGCCGTGCTCCCACCGGACCACGGCGCCGACGAACCCCGAACTCGGCTCCTCGACGACCATCCCCTTCTCGAGTTCGACCCCGACGGTCCGCCCGTTCTTCGGCTTCCGCCAGTCGCCTGCCAGCACGTCGTTCCCATACCGATCAGCCACCGGTACACCGTATGTCCAGCACGGCGTCCGACCGGTCAGCCACACACCGGAACGGGGTCAGACGCGGGTCATCGACGATGCGTAGCCGCCCCCACCGGGGTAGGTCCATTCGCCGGTGACCGTTCGGCCGTCGGCGCTGAAGGTGCCGCGGTAGTAGGCCGGGCTGCCCTTCGCGCCGGCCCAGATGGTCAACGTGTCGCCGTCCAGTTCGTAGACGTAGTCGAAGGTGTTGCCCGTGGTGTCGTAGAAGCGGGAGACCACGTCCTCACCGACGGGCTCGCCGAACGGGTGGAGGTTGCCGATGACCTCCAGGCCCTTGATCTGGTGCCCGAACTGGCTGAGCTCGACGTGCTGCAGGAGGAAGTAGCCGCCCTCCATCCATTCGTAGCGCACGGTTCCTTCCGCCCCTCCGGTCACCTCCCAGGTTCCGACGAGCCGGTCGAGGGCGCGGACCGCAGGGCTCGGCTCCGGCTGCTCGATCGGGTAGTTGGCGGTGGCCTCGGTCTCGGTCGCGTTCGTGTTGTCAGCCTCGTGGTTCATCTCGATGCTCCTTGTCGGTGATCGTGCGGCCCCACCGGCCGCGGTCACCGACACCTCGGAGCCGCGGGGCCGATTTCCACACGGTCCCGCCGACGTTTCATGTGACCTACATCACACGCTGGAGGTGTCAAAGCCCCGGTGCGACGACCGAGGTAGCGGTGTCCACGCCAACTCGTCCTGAGGAGGACACGATGACATCACTCACCGCTCCCGCTCGCCCGGCCGGCACGTCGTACGCCGCCCGCTCGTCGACCCGCCGGCTGCTGACCGCCGCCGCGCTGGCCGGTCCGTTCTTCTTCACCTCCGTGACCGCGCAGATGCTCATGCGGGACGGCTTCGACCTGCGGGTGCATCCGATCAGCCTGCTGTCCACCGGCGACCTCGGCTGGATCCAGATGGCCACCTTCGCTCTGGCCGGAGCCGGGGTGATCGCCTTGGCCGTCGCCCGCCGGCGCCTGGTCCGCGACGGCGCCGGACGACGGCTGGTCCCGCTGTTCACCGGGATCTTCGGTGCCGGCCTGGTCCTGGCGGGACTCTTCGTGATGGATCCGGAGTACGGCTTCCCGGCCGGAACGCCGGACGGCCCGGCCGCCACCATGTCGTGGCACAGCATCGTCCACTCGGCCGCGGCGGCAACGGCCTTCACCGCTCTCGCCGGCGCCTGCATCGTTCTGGTGGTCCGATCCGTCCGCCGCCGCGCTATCGTCCCTGCCATCGGCAACCTCGTCGTCGCCATCATCCTGCTGCTGCCGTTGTCGTCCCGCGAAGCGAGCCTGCAGATGGCGTTCAACGGCGTCGTCGCCTTCACCTGGACCACCGTGCACGCCCTCTGGCTCCGCCGCCTCGCCTGACTCGACCTCGTACCGCAGACACTCTTTGTTCGAAGGAGCGATCATGAAGTTTCTCCTGCTGGGCTACACCCCGGTCGACAGCTGGGACGCCGAGACCGCCGACACTGCGTCGGAAGAGGCCCTCGCCGCGTTCGCGACGTACCAGAAGTTCGAGGCCGAGCTCCGCGAGACCGGGGAGTTCGTCACCAGCGAGGGCCTAGGGCACCCGGTGATGACCACCACCGTGCGGAAGACCGAGGCAGGCGTGGTCGCGACCGACGGCCCGTTCGCCGAGCTGAAGGAGGTACTGGCCAGCTTCGCCGTCATCGACTGCGTCAGCCTGGATCGGGCCGTGGACATCGTCAGCCGGATCGTCGACATCCTCGGCGAGCCGGTGGAGATCCGGCCGATCATGGGTGACGACTTCGGCGCCTGACACCGGACCACGACGATGGCAACGACCGACCGGTACGACACCATCGAGGACTTGCTGCGCTCCGAGGCGCCGCAGGTCCTCGGTGCGCTGGTGCGCAAGTTCAGTCGCTTCGACATCGCCGAGGACGCGGTCCAGGAGGCCCTGCTGGTGGCGAGCCGGCGCTGGCCGGCCGAAGGAATCCCGGCGGAGCCGCGCAGCTGGCTGATCCGCGTCGCCTATCGCCGGATGATCGACATGGTCCGCTCGGAGCAGGCCGCCCGCCGCCGCGAACAGGAGGCCGGCCTGGCGGACCCCGCCGTACTCGATCCGACGACGTCGGCGCCGGCCGTCGCCGACCACGACGACAGCCTGCTGCTGCTCCTGCTCTGCTGCCACCCTGCGCTGAGCCCGACCTCCCAGGTCGCCCTCACCCTGCGCGCGGTCGGCGGCCTGACCACAGCCGAGATCGCCCATGCGTACGGCGTGACGGAAGCGGCCATGGGGACCCGGATCAGCCGGGCCAAACAGCGCCTCAAGCAGTCCGGGGCCCGCTTCCAGCCGCCGAGCCCGGAAGACCTTCCGGACCGGGTCGACGCGGTCATGAAGGTCCTCTACCTCATCTTCAACGAGGGCTACACGGCCAGCAGCGGCGATCGGCTGGAACGGGTGGAGCTGACCGAGGAGGCAATCCGGCTGACCCGCATGCTGCACCGCCTGCGGCCCGTCGACGTCGAGGTCACCGGCCTCCTGTCGCTCATGCTCCTCACTCATTCCCGGCGTGCGGCCCGGGCCCAGGACGGCAACGAACTCGTTCCGCTCGAGGAGCAGGACCGGTCGCAGTGGGACCGGCGGCTGATCGACGAAGGCGTCGCCCTGATCGAGTCCGTCTGGCAGACCGGGCCGGTCGGTCCGTATCAGTTGCAGGCGGCAATCGCCGCGGTGCACGCCCAGGCGCCGACCGCGGCGGAGACCGACTGGCCGCAGATCGCCGCGCTGTACGTCTGGCTCGAGCGGCTGTTGCCTACCGCCCCCATCAGCCTGAGCAGAGTCGTCGCTGTGGCCAAGGCCTACGGACCGCGACGCGGGCTCGCGCTCCTCGACGAACTCGAGCGAACCCACAAGTTCTCCGAGAACCCGCTCACCAGACACCGCGAACTGTCGGTCCGGGCACACCTGCTGGAATCACTCGGCGATCTCCCCGGGGCCCGAGCGGCGTACCTGTCGGCCGCGGACCTGACCGACAACGAGGTCGAAAGGGCCTACCTTCTCCGCCGAGCCCGCCTCGACGACCCCGCTGCCGATCCTCCGCCGCGCTAGAACATCGGGGCGGCGTGGCTCGTGTTCGACCGGCGGGACGGGGCGGTCACCGTCAGGGCGAGGTACGCGAGCAGGCCGGCGGCCAGACCGACTGCCCAGGAGTAGTCGTAGAGGGGTTTGAGGAACGGGATCAGGCCGTCGGCGGGGAACGGGCCGGCACCCGGGTTCGAGTACGCGCCGCCGACCGCGAGCAGGGAGCCGAGGAGAGTGGCGACAACGGCACGCCAGTTCCAGCCGCCGGCGTACCAGTACCGGCCGCCCGGCTGGTACAGGTCGGCCAGGGACAGGTTCGTGCGGTCGACCATCCAGTACCCCGCGATCAGTACGCCGGCCACCGACGCGAGCAGGCCGCCGTAGAAGCCGAGCCAGGTGAAGATGTAGATCGACGGATCCGAGATCAGCCGCCACGGCTGGATGAGGATGCCGATGACTCCGGTGAGCAGACCGGCCCGGCGGTAGGTCAACAGCTTCGGCACCGCGTTGGAGAAGTCGTACGAGGGGCTCACCACGTTGGCCGCGACGTTGGTGGTCATGGTCGCCAGGATGGCGATCACCAGGCCGAAGACCACCACGACCGGGTTCTCGAACCGGGCCGCCAGTACGACGGGGTCCCAGATCGCCTCGCCGTACACCACGACAGTGCCGGACGTCGTGATGATCGACATGATCGCGATCAGCGACATCGTGGTCGGCAGGCCCAGCGCCTGCCCGAGGGCCTGCTGTTTCTGGCTGCCGCCGAACCGGGTGAAGTCCGGCATGTTCAGCGACAGCGTGGCCCAGAAGGCGATCATGCCCATCAGGGACGGCGCCGCGACCTTCCAGAAGTCGAGCCCCCAGCCGAGCCGCGACGGCTGGTCGAGGATCGGCCCGAGCCCGCCGGCCTCGGCGACGATCCACACCATCAGCGCGACGAATCCGACCATGACCAGCGGCGCGGCCCAGTTCTCGAACCAGCGCAGCGCCTCGATGCCCCGCCAGATCAGGATCATCTGGAGCACCCAGAAGAACGCGAAGCTCAGCCACAGCGTCCACGGCTGCCCGCCGACGGCCGACGCGTTCGTCCACCCCGCACCGGCGAGTTTGCCGACGATCACGTAGATCGCCTGGCCGCCGACCCAGGTCTGGATACCGAACCACCCGCAGGCGATGAACGCCCGCAGCAGCGCGGGCAGGTTCGCGCCGCGGATGCCGTAGAACGCCCGCGCGAACACCGGGAACGGGATGCCGTACTTCGTCCCCGCGTGGCTGTTCAGCAACATCGGGCCCAGCACGATGACGTTTCCGGCAGTGATGACCAGGAACGCCTGCAGCCAGTTCATGCCGAGTTGGACGAGCCCCGCGGCGAGCAGGTAGCTCGGGATGTTCAGAGCCATCCCCATCCACAGGGCGGCGTAGTTGTACGTCGTCCAGTGGCGTTCGGGCAGCCGGGTCGGCGCCAGTTCGGCGTTCGCGTACGGGCTGTGTACGAGCGCCTCGGGATCGGTCAGCTCGACCCGTCCGTCGGGGTGCTCTGTCTGTTCGATCGTGGCCATCGGTCCCACCCCATCCGGTCGGCGACGTGCGCTTCGCAACAAGTTGCGGGATCAGCTCACGTCATGTCAACGGACAACCCCCAAAGGACCGGGGCCGGTGTGGGGTGCCGGCCGATCAGCCCGGGCCGAGCAGGGGGAGCGTGGGCCGGCGAGGAGTGCCCAGGGCTTCGTAGCCGCGCTTGATCGCGTCCTGCAGATGATCGAGCGGCCAGGGCCAGTCGTCGGTGTGCTTCAGCGCGTCGTCCAGGGACGTGCCGGCGTGATGCAGGCCGGAGATGGTGTTGGTGACCGTCCCCAGGTCACCGGCCTGGGCCCGGACGAACTCGGCATCGACGACCGCGCCGTGCCCCGGGACGACCTTTGCGGTGTCGGACAGCAGGCCGATCACGCGGTCGATCGTGTCGGGCCACTCGAGCGGGAACGAGTCCTCGCCGTACGACGGCGGCGCCGACTCCTCGACCAGGTCGCCGACGAAGAAGACGTCCACATCCGGTACGACGACCACCGTGTCGCCGGACGTGTGGGCGTTGCCGAGGTGCAGCAGTTCGACCCGGCGGTCGCCGAGGTCGATCACCTTCGCGACCGAGAACGTCGTACCGTCGAGGTTCTCCTCGGCCGCGGCGTTCTCGTGCAGGTAGACGGTGGCGTCGGTGAAGACGCTGTTGCCGACGACGTGGTCGAAGTGCGCGTGGGTGTTCACCACCCAGCGGACGGGAGCCTCGGTCAGTTCGCGGATGTGCGTCGCGAGTTCCTCGGCCTGTTCGGTGGTGGCGCGGGTGTCGATCACCAGGGCGCCGTCCCTGCCGACGACCAGGCCGACGTTGAGGTCCCATTCGTCGTACCGGCGGACCCAGCAACCGTCCCCTACCTCGACCCACTCGCTCATGGCGTCGACATTACTTGCTCAGCACGTCGCCCCTGATCACCTGCTCCCGCCGTACGTCGCGGAGCATCAGGCCGACGTTGTCGCCGGCCTTCGCGACCTTCACCGTCTTGCGGAACATCTCGATCCCGGACACCTCGGTCTGCAGCAGCGGCGAACCGGCGCGGCTGAGCAGCACCTGGTCGCCGACGGCGACCGTGCCCGCGATCACCCGGCCGGTGACGACCGTGCCGCGGCCGGTGATCGAGAACACGTCCTCGACGGTCAGTTCGAACGCGCCCGGCGTCACCGTGTCCTGCGGCCGTGTCTGCGGGACGGTGTCCACCGGCTTGCTCTCACGCTTCCAGAACTTCCAGCCCATACACCGACCCTAGCGATCGGGAAGCCCTATCCAGGGGACGGAATCGCACTTGAAGGCCGGTCGGGCGACGCCTAGTGTCGCGGTGGCGGTTCCGCAATTTTTCCGAGCTCGCTAACGAAACTTTCGAAGGGCGGACGGCGTGACGACACGACGTGCACTGGTGGTCCGGGGCGGCTGGGAAGGACATTCCCCGGTCGAGGCGACGGACATGTTCATCCCGTATCTGCGTGAGAACGGGTTCGAGGTGACCGCGTCCGGGACGACCGAGAGCTACCTCGACCTGGACGGCATCGACCTGGTGCTGCAGTGCGTCACGATGAGCGAGATCGAGCCCGAGCACTTCAAGGGTCTTGACGCGGCGATCCGCAAGGGGACCGGGTTCGCCGGCTGGCACGGCGGCATCTGCGACTCGTTCCGGAACAACGCCGACTACAGCTTCATCACCGGCGGCCAGTTCATCTCGCACCCGCACGGGTTCACCGACTACCGGGTCGACGTCGTCGCCGACCACCCGATCGTCGAGGGCATCACGCACTTCGACGTGCACACCGAGCAGTACTACGTGCACTACGACCCGACCAACACCGTGCTGGCCACCACCACGTTCAGCGCGCACCCGGACTACCCGTGGATCGAAGGCGCCGTGATGCCGGCCGTCTGGACCCGGACCTGGGGTGCGGGCAAGGTCTTCGTCTGCACCGTCGGGCACAAGCTGGACGACCTCGAAGTACCGGAGGTTCGCACGATCATCGAGCGGGGGCTGCTGTGGGCGAGCAAGTGACACGCGTCGGCATCGTCGGGACCGGCGTCATCTCCGGCACGTACCTCGACCACCTGGCCAAGCTCCCGGGCGTCGACGTGGTCGCGGTGGCCGACCTCGACCTCACCCGCGCCCAGGCGATCGCCGACAAGAACCCGGCGATCCGCGCGCTGTCGCCCGACGCCCTGTACGCCGCGGACGACGTCGACATCGTGCTCAACCTGACCATCCCGGCCGCGCACGCGGCGGTCCACCAGGCCGCACTCGAGGCGGGCAAGCACGTCTACGGCGAGAAGCCGCTGGCCGTCGACCGGGCCGAGGCCGAGCCGCTGCTCAAGTACGCCGCCGCCAACAACCTGCGCGTCGGTTGCGCGCCCGACACCGTGCTCGGCACCGGGACCCAGACCGCCCGCGCCGCCATCGACCGCGGCGACATCGGCGTACCCACCGCCGCGACCGCGTCCTTCGTCACGCCCGGCCACGAGCTGTGGCACCCGGCGCCGGAGTTCTACTACCAGCCCGGCGGCGGTCCGGTGCTCGACATGGGCCCGTACTACGTGACCAGCCTGGTCACCCTGCTCGGTCCGGTACGGCGGGTCACCGCACACGCCGGCCAGTCGCAGCAGGAGCGGAAGATCCACACCGGTCCGCGAGCCGGTGAGACCTTCCCGGTCGTGGTGCCGACGCACGTCACCGGCGTACTGGAGCACGCGTCCGGCGCGCTGACCACGCTGCTGATGTCGTTCGACGTATGGGCCGCCCGGCTACCGCGGATCGAGGTCCACGGGACGGAAGGCAGCCTGTCCGTGCCCGACCCGAACGGTTTCGACGGCAAGGTCGAGATCGCCACCGCCACCAACCGTGACTGGGCCGAAGTCCCGGTGGCCGGCGGGTACGCCGGAGCCGGCCGGGGCGTCGGGGTCGCGGACATGGCCCGGGCGATCCGCAACGGCGAGCCGCACCGGGCCGACGGAGCGCTGGCCTACCACGTGCTCGACGTCCTCGAGTCGGTGCTGGAGGCCGCCGCGCAGGGTCAGCCGGTGGACGTCGCGAGTACGGTCGAGCGGCCCGCCGCCGTACCGTTGGGAGCGTCTCCCGAGGTCGCATAACCTCGATCCGTGGCTCGAGGCGGGTCCCACGCCGGATTCCTGCACCGGGGACTGCTACGGCTCGGTAGACTGGCACTCGGATCAGCTGAGTGCCAAGGGTCGACGGAGAGAGGGTGGTGCGCGTGCTGGACGAACGCAAGCTGGATGTTCTCCGCGCCATCGTCGAGGACTATGTGGCGACCCACGAGCCGGTCGGATCGAAGACGCTGGTCGACCGGCACAACCTCGGGGTGTCACCCGCCACGGTGCGCAACGACATGGCCGCGCTGGAGGAGGAGGGGTACATCACCCAGCCGCACACCAGCGCCGGCCGGATTCCGACCGACGCCGGTTACCGGCTGTTCGTGGACAAGCTGAGCACCGTCAAGACGCTGTCGCCGGCCGAGAAGAAGGCGATCACCTCGTTCCTGGCCGGCGCGGTCGACCTCGACGACGTGGTCCGCCGGACCGTCCGGCTCCTCGCCCAGATCACCCGCCAGGTCGCGATCGTGCAGTACCCGTCGCTCAACCGGTCGAGCGTGCGGCACGTCGAGGTGGTCACGATGACGCCGCGCCGGCTGCTGCTGGTGCTGATCACCAGCACCGGCCGGGTCGAGCAGCGGATCGTCGAACAGCACGACGACGTCGACGAGCAGTTGATCGCCGACGTCCGGTCGCGGATCAACACCGCGCTGGCCGGGCAGCGGCTGACCGAGGCGGCCGCCTCGCTGGCCGCGGTCACCGAGTCGTTCGCGCCGGCCGACCGGCAGCTGGTCGCGGCGATCGTGACCACGCTGATCGAGGCGTTCACCGACGAGGTCGGCGAGCAGCGGATCGCGGTCGGCGGAGCGGCCAACCTGACCCGGTACGGCGACGACTTCGAGCGCAACGTGAAACCGGTGCTCGAGGCGCTCGAGGAGCACGTCATCCTGCTCAAGCTGCTCGGTGAGGCGACCAACCCGCAGACCCTCACGGTCCGCATCGGGCACGAGAACCCGTACGAGGAACTGGCCACCACCTCGGTGGTCGCGACCGGATACGGGTCCAAGTCGGAGGCGCTGGCCACGCTCGGCATCGTCGGCCCGACCCACATGGACTATCCGAGCACGATGGGCGCCGTACGCGCCGTCGCGCGCTACGTCAGCCAGATCCTGGCCGACAACTGACCACCGACCCTGGCTTGGAGTATGAGCACCGATTACTACGCCGTCCTGGGCGTCAGCCGCGACGCTTCACCGGACGAGATCAAGAAGGCCTACCGCAAGCTGGCCCGCCAGTACCACCCGGACGTGAACGACTCCGAGGACGCGCACCACAAGTTCCAGGAGATCGGCCGCGCCTTCCAGGTGCTCAGCGACCCGCAGAAGCGGCAACTGCACGATCTCGGCGGTGACCCGTTCGCAACCGGCGCCGGCGCGGGCCCGGGTGGCGCCGGTTTCGGGCAGGCCTTCACCTTCACCGACATCATGGACGCCTTCTTCGGCCAGACCGGCGGGGCCACCCGCGGGCCGCGGCCGCGGGTCCGGCGCGGCCAGGACGCGCTGATCCCGCTGCGGATCGAGCTGGCCGAGGCCGCGTTCGGCACGACCCGCGAACTGAAGGTGGACACCGCCGTACTGTGCCCGACCTGCTCCGGCTCCGGCGCGGCGGCCGGTTCCGAGCCGGTCACCTGCGACATCTGCCACGGCCGGGGCGAGGTGACCCACACCCAGCGGTCGTTCCTCGGCGAGGTGCGGACCATGCGGCCGTGCCCGAACTGCCGCGGCTACGGCACGATCATCCCGAACCCGTGCGTCGAGTGCGCCGGCGACGGCCGGGTCCGGTCCCGCCGGACCGTCACGGTGAAGATCCCCGGCGGCGTCGACACCGGCACCCGGGTGCAGCTGTCCGGCCAGGGCGAGGTCGGCCCCGGCGGCGGCCCGGCCGGCGACCTGTACGTCGAGATCGAGGTCGAGCCGCACGAGATCTTCACCCGCAACGGCGACGACCTGCACTGCACGGTCACGCTGCCGATGACGGCCGCGGCGCTCGGTACGACGATCGACCTGCCGACGCTGGAGGGTGAGACGACCCCGCTGGAGATCCGGCCGGGCACCCAGTCCGGTACGGCGATGACGCTGACGGCCCGCGGTGTGCCGCGACTGCGGCACGCCGGCCGTGGTGACCTGATCGTCCAGGTGATCGTCGAGACCCCGACCCGGCTCGACGACTCCCAGGCCGAGCTGCTCAAGGAACTGGCCCAGCTCCGCGGCGAGGAACGCCCCGAAGGCCAGGTCCAGGCCACCCACAAAAGCGTCTTCGGCCGCCTCCGCGACGCCTTCGGCGCCCACTGAAGGCCGCCCTTGCACGTGACCAGTGAAGCGGCGGTCTGAGTGGGTGTCGCGGTCTTCTTCTCGGACGATCTCCTTGGTGACGAGCTGAGGCTCGAAGGGGCTGAGGGGCGGCATGCTGCGGTGGTTCGGCGGATCGGGCCGGGGGAGCGGGTTCGGCTGACGGATGGGCGTGGTGGCTGGGCCGAGGGGGTGGTGACGGCCGCGTCGAAGTCGGGGGTGACCGTTGCTGTCGACGACCGCGGGTCGGGTCAGGCTCCGAGTCCGCGGTTGGTCGTCGTACAGGCTTTGCCGAAGGGGGAGCGGGCCGAGCTGGCGGTGGAGATGCTGACCGAGGTCGGCGCGGACGTGATCGTGCCGTGGAACGCGGAGCGGAGCCAGTTCCGCAGCAACCCGGAGCGGTCCGCGAAGACGCTCGCGAAATGGCGGGCGTGGGCTTTCGAGGCGAGCAAGCAGTCCCGCCGGACCTGGTTCGCCGAGGTGGCCCCGATCGCCACCACCGCCGAGGTCGCGACCCTGGTGGCCGGCGCCGCGCTGCCCGTCGTACTGCACGAAGAAGCGACCACCCCCCTGGCCTCCCTCGAGGTCCCCACCGACGGCGACCTCGTCATCGTCATCGGGCCCGAAGGCGGCATCTCCCCGGCCGAACTCAAGACCTTCGACGTCGACCCCGTCCGCCTCGGCGACACCGTCCTCCGCACCTCGACCGCCGGCGTGGCCGCCGCGGCAGCCCTGCTCGCCCCCACCCGCTGGGCCTGAGCGCGGAGTCTTACAAAGCCCGAACACTGGGGCGACGGCTCTCGAACGGTAGGCCGCGAGAGTCGGTTGTGTTCGAGTTGCCGAGACGTGGGAGTTGGAGATGCGTAGGTCCGCAGGCTTGGGTACGGCGGTTGTCATGGTGGTGAGCGGTCTGGTCGGAGGTACGACGGTCGCGGCGGCCGATCCCACGCCGACGTACGCGCCGATCACGTTGAGCCCGGAGGAGTCGCAGCGGCTGTGTGCCGAGGTACTCCCGAAGCTGATCGAGCGCCGGGTGAAGCTGGCGGCGAGGATCAACGGTGGGGCGGACGTGAAGGGCTCGGTGGCGTGGCTGAAGGCCCGGGCCGCCAAGCAGCGGGCCAAGGGACACGAGAAGGTCGCGGCCAAGCTCGACAAGCGGGCCGAGCGCCGGGCTGGGCGGCTCGAGCAGCTCGGCAAGGTCAAGACCGAGCTGGAGACCTTCAAGACCAAGCACTGCCAGGTGGTGAAGTGATCCGCCGGACCCTGGTCGCGCTCGTCGGTACGGCGGGTGTCGTGCTCAGCCTGGCGTCGTGCGCCGACTCCGCCGACCAGCCCACCGGCGGCCGACCGGAGCAGGTAGGCCGGCAGGGCGGCTCGACAACCGGCTCGCAGGCGGGGTCGCCCGGGCAGGAGCTGGCCGGGATCGGGTCTACCCTGGACGCGATCGATTCGGAGCTGGCAGCGGACGGCTCACCCTGAGCCCCAGGAGCAGACGATGGGCGCAGCACCCGGGCGCGGTCTGGTGCTGGTGGTGGAGGACGAAGCGGCGATCGCCGAGGTGATCACGCTGTACCTGCGGCGGGACGGGTTCGCCGTCCACGTGGAGTCCGACGGCGACGCCGCGGTGGCGGCCTGGCGGAAGCTGCGGCCGGTCGCGGTGATCCTCGACATCGGCTTGCCGGGCCGGGACGGCGCGGACATCTGCCGCACGATCAGGGCGGCCGGCGACTGGACTCCGATCCTGTTCGTCACCGCCCGCGACGACGAGGTCGACCGGCTGCTCGGCCTGGAGCTGGGCGCCGACGACTACATCACCAAGCCCTTCAGCCCGCGGGAGCTCGCCTTGCGGGTGCGGACTGTGCTGCGCCGCAGCGGTGGTGCGGTCCCGGCGGCCGAGGTCCTCACGGTCGGCGGAGTGCGCGTCGACGTGAGCCGCCGGCGCGCCTGGGCGGGTGACGAGGAGGTGTCGCTGACGTCCACGGAGTTCGACCTGCTGGCGCAGCTGTTCCGCCGGCCGGGCCGGGTCTTCGAACGCGATGAACTCCTCAGCTCGGTCTGGGGTTACCAGAGCTCGGCCGGCACGCGCACGGTCGACGTCCACATCGCGCAACTTCGCGCCAAGCTCGGCCCGGCGAGCCCGATCCGCACCGTCCGCGGTGTCGGGTACGCCGCCGACCTCGATCGATGACCGCTCGACGGGGCTCGCTGGCGACCCGGGTCGTACTGGTGTGCGTCGCGGTGGCCGGGATCGCCGTACTCGTGGCCGGTCTGGTGATGGCCGGGCTGGCCCGGCGGTCTGCGCAGGGTGTACTGCAGGATTCGCTGGCCGCGCAGGCCGACGTACTGGCCAGCCAGCTGGACGAACGCGGGCTGGGATCGAGGGCCGCCGGGTTGGGCCGGGCCGCCGAGGTGGTCAGGGGTCAGGGCATCGTCGTGGTCATTTTGTTGCCTCGTCGCGGTATCCAGCCGGCCGACCGGCAGGCGATCGACGCGGCCAGGGCGGCCGGCCTGACCGGGATCGGTGGCGGAGAACGGATCTCCGCGAAGGTGTCCGTCGACGGTCAGGAGTATTTGGTCGAGGCCAGGGGAGTGGGGCCGCGGTCCGGGTTCGCGCTGGTCTCGCCGATCCGGATGGCGGCCGACGCACAGCGGATCCTGATCCGGAACATCCTGTTCGCCCTGGGCGCCGGACTGCTGGTCGCCGCGTTGGCGGGCGGGCTGCTGGGTCGGCTGCTGTCCCGTCCACTTCGTCGTACGGCGGACGTCGCGGGGGCACTACGGCAGGGCCGACGCGACCTACGTGTCCCGGTCGAAGGACCGGCGGAGGTCGCGGAGGTGGCCGAGGCCGTCAACGAGTTGTCGGTCGCGTTGCGGCACAGCGAGGAGCGGCAGCAGGAGTTCCTGTTGTCGGTCTCGCATGAGCTTCGTACGCCGCTCACCGCCGTCCACGGGTTCGCCGAGTCGCTCGCGGACGGTGTCGTCACCGGGCCGGGTGCTCAGCACGCCGGTCAGGTGATCCAGCGGGAGTCGCAACGGCTCGAGCGACTGGTCAGTGACCTGCTCGACCTGGCTCGGCTCGGTGCCGACGAGTTCCGGCTCGACGTGGCGGAGGTGGATCTGCGCGAGACGGTCACCGCTTGCGCGGAGGTTTGGCGGGCGCGGTGCGAGCGGCAAGGCGTGAACTTCCGGCTCGAGGTGCCGTCGTCACCGGCCGTCGTGACGACCGACGCCCGGCGGATCCGTCAGGTCCTGGACGGCCTGGCCGAGAACGCGCTCCGGGTCACTCCGGCCGGCTCGCGGTTGACCCTGGCCCTGGACACATCGAGCCCCGGCGCGGTTGCGCTTCAGGTCCGCGACGGCGGTCCGGGTCTCACTCCCGAGGACTACGCCGTGGCCTTCGAGCGCGGCGTACTGCACGAGAAGTACCGAGGTCGACGGCCCGTGGGCTCCGGCATCGGCCTGGCGCTCGCCTTCGGCCTGGTTTCCCGCCTCGGCGGCACCATGACCGCCGCGCCGTCCCCCGAAGGCGGCGCCGCCTTCACCATCTGGCTACCGGCTACCTGACGTACACCGTCTTGGAATCGATGTCGGTGTCCGAGCCGTCCTCCGCGGAGACCAGGTAGGCCTCGATCCGCCACTGGCCTGGCGTCAGCTTCAGTGGGATGGCGAACGGCGAGAACTTCTGGCCCTCCTTGGTGTTGACGAAGTCGGCCACCGTCTCGCGAGTCTTCAGGTTGGTAGCGCGCCAGTTCACCGTTGCCTCGAAGGCGGCGGCGACCCCGGTCACGGTGATCGGGCTCTTGGTGACCTGACCGTCGGTCAGGTTGTCGATCCACACCAGCGCCTGGACCTTGCCGGCCTCGGCGCGGGTGAACGGTCGACTGGTGTCGATGTGCCCGAAGAGCAGGTGACCGGTCTGGCCGCGCTGGGTGACCTGGACCCGTTCGCGTGAGCTGTTCAGGGCGCCCTGCACCGTGTAGACGAGCTGCTGGGCCGCCACGTTCGCCGCTGCCTCGTCCAGTCTGGTCTGCGGAAGTTGCTTGAAGTCGACCGTGACGACATCGTCGGCCAGGGTCACCGAGCTCACCTGGGCCCCACGCCAAGGGGAGTAGTAGTCGGGGTCGCCCGGGTCCTTCGACGTCATCATCCGGACCGCGTCGAGCGCGGGCCGGCCGTTGATGACCTTGGTCCAGGTGCGATACAGCCGGACGGTCGGCTCCGCTGTCGTCGTGCCGACTCTCTCACCCAGCCAGTAGACCGGCACGGCGGTACTCCGGATCGGCTCAGGCGTGCCCCGGCCGGAGGGCGCGGTGGTCACCTTGGCGGAGGCGGACGGTGGAACGGTTGCCTGGGTCGGGACCGGGGTCGGGGCGGCGGTGGGGACCGGGGACGACGGGGCGTTGGTCGTGGTGGTCGTCGTGGCCGGGCTGCCCGCGAGCTGGTCGTCGCCGGATGGTCTGGAGTTGTCGTCGAGGACGGTGAAGGCGCCGATGGCCGCGGCCGTGCCGATCGCGGCCGCCCCGGCGGTGAGCACCCACGGACGCCGGGCGGCCGGGCGGCGCTGCGCTCGCACCCGGGCCTGGATCTCCGGCAGCGCGTCCGACGGCTCGATCCGCTCGGCCTCCTCGGCCAGCGCCCGCCGCACCAGTTCGTCGAACGAATCGTTCGGATTCTCGTTCATGCGTTCTGCTCCAGGAGCTGGCGCAGCGACTTGGTCGCCCGCGCGGCGTGGCTCTTCACGGATCCGCGGCTGATCCCCATCGTCTCGGCGATCTCGGCCTCGGACAGGTCGCCGTAGTACCGCAGCACCATCACGGTGCGCTGCTTCTCCGGCAGGATGCGCATCGCCTCGATCACCCGGTCGGTCTCGACCGTCCGGAGGACGGCCTGTTCGGCGCTCGGCTCGTCGGGAAGCGAGCGGGGCGTGTGCTTGTCCACCACCACCAGATGCCGCTGGCGCGAGCGGCAGCGGTTCACCACGGCGGTGCGCAGGTACGCGAGAGCCTTGTGCGGGTCGCGCAGCCGGTTCCAGCGGCTGTGCATGGCGACGAACGCGTCCTGCACGATCTCCTCCGCCGTACCGGTGTCACGCAGCAACAAGGCGCCGAGGCGGACCAGCGACGTGTAGTGCGCCGTGTAGACAGCCGTCAGCGCCTCGTCGGCATCCCACGAGGACTCTTGTGTCACGCACTCTTCGTACACCACCGCCGGTTGCGCCACGCAAAGACGACGCGAAGGCCACGTCCCAGGTTGACAACGGCGCTGCCCCGCCCGGATGAGAGCCTGAGGGGATGAAGCAACGCGGCGACGGCCAGTGGTCCGGACATCGCGACATCACCTACGCAGCGGTCGCCCGGTTGTACCAGCACCTGGCCGGACCCGACGGGACGATCCACGGCCTCCGGGAGCAGGAGTACGCCGAAGCACTGGACCAGGCGCAGGCACACCAGGACCGCGCCTTGGGCGCCGGTGTGATCAAGAACTTCGCCGGGACCGGGAAGTCCGTTCCGTACGTCGGTCTCGGTCCGACCGGCCACTCGGCGTACGCGAACCCGGACGCGCAGCGCGAGCACTTCATGGCGGACCCGTTTCGCCGGGGTGTGGACAACCTGGCCACGAACACCGAGTACATCTTCGACGAACTGGCCGCGGCGCACGGGGCGACCGAGGACGAGTTCAAGCATCTCGGTGCGGCCGCGCATGCACTGCAGGACAGCTACTCCGGCGCGCACGCGTGGCGGGAGGAGACCGTGTACGACGGCGATCCGGCGGCGCCCGTCCAGTCGCTGCACGTGTTCACACCGGCACATGCCGTGGGCATCGACGACGGCCGGAACACCCACTCGGACGAGTTCGACCAGCCGCCGGCCGACTCCGGATCCACCCGGGCCGCGATCGAGGCGACGTACCGGATGCTGCGGACTCACGAGCAGAACCGGGAGAAGCCGCCGGAGGAGGCGCTCCGGGCCCTGCGAACCGATCTCGGACCCATGCTGCGGCCGTCCAAGAGTGGAGTCACGGTGAGTCTCCACCCGACTCCGGAGTGGACCGCGGAACGTAACCGCCGCCTCGCCCTGGAGCACGGCGTCCTGCGGCCCGGGCCGTCGAAGGACGAGCTCACCCGGCTGTCCGGCGTACTCACCGCCAACCCCGCTCTCGGCGGCCGGGGAGCCGGTGCCACGGCTCAGGCTGGGTCCGGAGGGCGCCCGGCGAGCGTGTCCCGGCGAATTTCCGGTGAGGGTGTCGGACGGGACGGCTAGCATGGGTGGGTCAGTCATCACCGGCATCAGGAGGAAGAGCCTGTCCAGGCCACGCAGTATCGAACCGGACGCGCGCGCGAACGCCGCCGCCACCGCCACGCAGGCGTCGCACAAGATCGTCGTGCCGAACAGCATCGACATGGTGGCCCTGCTCGGAGCCCGGGACGAGTTCCTCCGCATCGTCGAGAAGGAGTTCGCCGCCGACATCATGGTCCGCGGCAACGAGATCACGCTGACCGGTGAGCCCGCCGAGCTGGCCCTGGCCGAGCGGCTGATCGACGAGCTGATCGCGGTGGTCCGCACCGGCCACGGGCTGACCGGGGACTCGGTCGAGCGCAGCATCGCGATGATCAAGGCGGCCACCGTCGAGAGCCCGCGCGACGTCCTGACCCAGAACATCCTGTCCAGCCGCGGCCGCACCATCCGGCCGAAGACGCTGAACCAGAAGCGGTACGTCGACGCGATCGACAAGAACACCATCGTGTTCGGCATCGGCCCGGCCGGTACCGGCAAGACCTACCTGGCCGTCGCCAAGGCGGTCCAGGCGCTGCAGGCCAAGGAGGTCAACCGGATCATCCTGACCCGGCCGGCCGTCGAGGCCGGTGAGCGGCTCGGGTTCCTGCCCGGCACCCTGTCGGAGAAGATCGACCCGTACCTGCGGCCGCTGTACGACGCCCTGCACGACATGCTGGACCCGGAGTCGATCCCGCGGCTGATGACGGCCGGCACGATCGAGATCGCGCCGCTGGCCTACATGCGAGGCCGGACCCTGAACGACGCCTACATCATCCTGGACGAGGCGCAGAACACCTCGCCGGAGCAGATGAAGATGTTCCTCACCCGGCTCGGTTTCGGCTCCAAGATGGTGGTCACCGGCGACGTCACCCAGGTCGACCTGCCGACCGGCACGAATTCGGGCCTGCGGGTCGTCCAGGAGATCCTGGACGGCGTCCAGGACCTGGCGTTCTGCCGGCTCACCTCGCACGACGTCGTCCGGCACAAGCTGGTCGGCCGGATCGTCTCGGCGTACGAGAACTACGAAGGCAGCTCTGACGGCAAGCGATGAACGTCGAGGTCAACAACGAGTCCGGGATCGAGATCGACGCGAACGGGCTGATGCGGCTGAGCCGCTTCGTCATGCAGTCGCTGCGCCTGCACCCGGAGTGCGAACTGTCGATCAAGCTGGTCGACGAGGACACCATGGCGCGCTACCACGTCGAGTTCCTGGACCTGCCGGGTCCGACCGACGTGATGTCGTGGCCGATGGACGAACTGCGGCCCGGTTCCTCGGACTCGGCGGACGACTCCGAGCTTCCCCTGGGGCATCTCGGCGACATCGCGCTGTGCCCGACCGTGGCGGCCGCGCAGGGCGCCAAGGCCGGGCACGGCACCTGGGCCGAGCTGGAGCTGCTGACCGTGCACGGGATCCTGCACCTGCTCGGGTACGACCACGCCGAGCCCGCCGAGAAGGCGGAGATGTGGGACGTCCAGGGCCGGCTGCTGGAAGCCTGGCGCGCTCCAGGAAACCGGCTCGGACAGGAGTGACGTCGCGGTGAGCTCCCACGACCTCGTCCTGCTGGTTGTGGCTGTTGGGCTCGTCCTGCTCGCCGGTCTGTTCGCCGGTGCCGAGGCAGCCCTGTCGTCGTACTCGAAGGTGCGGGCGAACCAACAGGTCGAGCAGGGCAACCTGCGCGCGATCCGGCTGCGCGACCTGCTCTCCGACGCGCCGCGGTACCTGAACTCGCTGCTGCTGGTCCGGCTGATCTGCGAGATCACCGCGATCGTGCTGGTCACCCAGGCGCTGTCGGACGTCCTCCCGATCACCTGGCAACACATCCTGATCACCGCCGTGGTGATGGTGCTGATCTCGTACGTGATCATCGGCGTCGCGCCGCGCACCCTCGGCCGGCAGCACTCCGATCGGTTCGCGATCCTCTCGGCCGGGCCGGTGATGGCGCTGACCCGGGTGCTCGGGCCGTTGCCGAAGGTGCTGATCATGCTGGGCAACGCGCTCACCCCGGGCAAGGGGTTCGCCGAGGGCCCGTTCGCGACCGAGGCCGAGCTGCGCGCGCTGGTCGACTACGCCGAGAAGTCGGCGGTGATCGAGTCCGGCGAGCGGCAGATGATCCACTCGGTGTTCGAGCTCGGCGACACCATCGTCCGCGAGGTGATGGTGCCGCGGACCGACATGGTCTACATCGAGAAGCACAAGAAGCTGCGCCAGCTCACCTCGCTGGCGCTGCGGTCGGGGTACTCCCGGATCCCGGTGATCGGCGAGTCGCTGGACGACATCCTCGGCGTCGTCTACCTCAAGGACGTGATGCGCCGGGTGTACGACAACGCGCAGGCCGAGTCGACCGAGCGGGTCGAGTCGGTGATGCGGCCGTGCATGTACATCCCGGATTCCAAACCCATCGACGAGCTGCTGCGCGAGATGCAGGCGGCCCGCATGCATGTCGCGATGGTCGTCGACGAGTACGGCGGAACGGCCGGTCTGGTCACCATCGAGGACATCCTGGAGGAGATCGTCGGCGAGATCACCGACGAGTACGACGAGGTGCCCGACTCGGTGCAGGAGCTGTCGGACGGGGCGTACCGGGTGTCGAGCCGGTTGCCGATCGACGAGCTCGGCGAGTTGTTCGGCGTACCGCTGGACGACGACGACGTCGACACCGTCGGCGGCCTGATGGCGAAACTGCTCGGCAAGGTGCCGATCCCCGGCGCCGAGGTGGAGATCGCGGGTCTGTCGCTGACGGCGGAGCGGCCGTCCGGGCGCCGCAACCAGGTCGGTACTGTGCTGGTACGGCGGGAGGAGACCGCCGACCCCGCGCACGACCCCAACCACCAGCACGCCTGACCCACTTCACCCGGTCGCACCGGTTCGATTTCTTGGGAGCACTTCTTGTCAGACCTCTCGGCCGAGGACGCCAAACTCGTCACGCTCGCCCGCGCCGCCCGGGCCCGCACTCGCGCGGCCGAAGGCGCCGCCGTACGGGACTCCGACGGGCGGACGTACGCCGCCTGCACGGTGGCGCTGGACACCGTCGACCTGACCGCGCTCCAGCTGGCGGTGGCGATGGCGCTGTCCTCGGGGGTGAAGGGCCTGGAGGCCGCCGCGGTGGTCACCGACGCGGAGTCCGCCGACGTCGGCGTGGTCCGGCACTTCGCCGGCGCCGCGGTTCCCGTCGTAGTTGCCAATGGCACCGGAGAGGTCCGCGATGTCGTCCACACCTGAGGCCTTCAAGTCCGGCTTCGCCTGCTTCGTCGGGCGGCCCAACGCCGGCAAGTCCACCCTCACCAACGCTCTGGTGGGGAAGAAGATCGTGATCACCTCGTCGAAGCCGCAGACCACCCGGCACGCGGTCCGCGGGATCGTGCACCGGCCGGACGCCCAGCTCGTACTCGTCGACACCCCGGGCCTGCACAAGCCGCGCACCCTGCTGGGCGAGCGGCTGAACGACCTGGTCAAGACCACCTGGGCCGAGGTCGACGTGATCGCGGTCTGCCTGCCGGCCAGCGACAAGATCGGCCCGGGTGACCGGTTCCTGGTCAGCGAGGCGGCCAAGGTCGCGCGGACCCCGAAGGTCGCGCTCGCCACCAAGGCCGACCTGGTCGAACCGGACCGGATGGTCGAGCACCTGGCCGAGATCGCCGCGCTGGGGGAGTCGGCCGGGATCGAGTGGGCCTCGATCGTGCCGGTGTCGGCCACGTCCGGCTACCAGGTCGACCTGGTCGCCGACGAACTCGTGAAGCTGCTGCCCGAGGGCCACCCGCTGTACCCGGACGGCGACATCACCGACGAGCCCGAGGAGACCCTGGTCGCGGAGCTGATCCGCGAGGCCGCGCTAGAGGGTGTGCGCGACGAGTTGCCGCACTCGATCGCCGTCACCATCGACGAGATGGGGCTGCGCGAGGGCCGCCCGGAGGACAAGCCGCTGCTCGACGTGTACGCCAACATCTTCCTCGAGCGGGACAGCCAGAAGGGCATCGTGATCGGCCACAAGGGTGCCCGCCTGCGCGAGGTCGGCGCCGCCGCCCGGCGTCAGATCGAGGCCCTGCTGGGTACGCCGGTCTACCTCGACCTGCACGTCAAGATCGCCAAGAACTGGCAGACCGACGCCAAACACCTCCGCAAACTGGGCTTCTGAATGCCCCTGCAGAACCCGGTGTACGCCGCCCTGACCGGCCCACACTCTCCATTCGCCGAAACCCGCGGCAACGCCCGGTGTTACCCGAAGGCCGTCGCCCCGTTCCTGGCCATCCCGGACGACCCTGAACCGCAGGACTGGTTGGACGCCGCCGAGCTGCTCGGCACCGGCACCGTCGCCGCTCTGATGCGCCCGGACCTGCCGGTCCCGGACAGTTTCAAGCTCGACCGCCAGTTCGACCTGGTCCAGTACGTCGCCCCGCCGAATCTGGCCGCACCGGACGACGAGGCCGTCGTACTGACGTTGGACGACGTACCGGACATGCTCGCCCTCGTCGCCCTGACCGACCCCGGCCCGTTCCGCTCTCGGACGATCGAGCTGGGGACCTACCTCGGCATCAGGCGCCGGGGCGAGCTGGTCGCGATGGCGGGCACGCGCTTCGCGCTGCCTACCCACACCGAGATCAGTGCGGTCTGCACGCATCCGTCGTACCGCGGTGAAGGTCTCGCCACCCGGCTGGTCCGCGCGGTGGCCGCCCACATCGAGGCGACCGGCCGCCGGCCCTTCCTGCATACCGGCGGCACCAACACCCGTGCGATCCGCCTCTACGAGTCCCTCGGATTCACCTTGTCCAACCAGATGAAGGTAACCGTCGTCGAGCCGGTCTAGAGCGACTTCCGGTACGCGATCACGCGACCGACGATGCGGTCCTCCTACACCCTCCGTCTTTTAGAGCGACTTCTGGTACGCGATCACGCGACCGACGATGCGGTCCTCCCACACCCTCCGTCTTTTAGAGCGACTTCTGGTACGCGATCACGCGACCGACGATGCGGTAGTTCAGCTGTTCGTTGATGGCGATCATGTGGGCGTTGGACTCGGCGTTCCAGGTGTCCAGCTGGGTGATGGCTGGTTCCTGCTCACGCATCCAGCGGAGCATGGCGGTCTTGACCAGGGCGCCGAGGCGGTGGCCGCGGTGGGCGCGGTCGACCGCGGTGTCGTGCTGCTCGGCGATGTGCGGTCGTTCCCGCTCGACCACGATCGTCGAGTGCCCGGCCAGTTCGCCGGTCGACGACTTCCGCGCGATCACGCGGTAGATCTTCCGGTCGTGCGCCTCCTGGGCCGCCTCGTACGTGCGCAGGCGCTCGGGCGTGAACACGTCGTCCTCGATGTCCAGGTCGTCCTTCGGCGCGTCGTTGATCGCCGCGGTGAGCGCGACCATGCCGTCGAGCAGGTCGTCCGGCAACCGCCCTGACACCTGGAGCAGCTCGTAGCCGGCCGACGCCTGGACCGCTTCGTCGTACAGGCGCTCGACGACGGACCAGTCGAGTCCGGCGATGTCCTGTCGCCGGTTGACCTCGACCGCCTTCCGCTCGAACCCGTGCCGCTCGGCGAACGCGTTGGCCTTGGGCAGGTCCCAGTTGCCGGTGCCGAGTGAGGTGCGGCCCAGCTCGCGAGCCACCTGTTCGCCGTATTCGAGCAGTTCCGAGCCGATGCCGCGGCCGCGATGGTCCGGATGCACACCGACGTCGACCCACGCGAGGTGCGTGTTGTCGTAGTTCGGGGCGTGCAGACCGAGAAGACCGACGGTCGTGCCGTCGTCCTCGCGAGCCAGGTAGGCCTGGCCGGGGTCACCGTCCCAGCCGTGCTTCAGGCCGGCGGCATAGCTGCGCGGGGTCGGCAGCAGCGCCTCCGGGCAGTCCAGCTTGGCTGCGGCACTCATCAGCGCTACCGCGTCGGCGCACCCGACCTCGTCGTCGGGGGACAGTCTCGTGATCTCCACGTGCCCAGCTTCCACACCCGTACGGTTTACCGCGAGTGATTTATCCGCCGGTGGGTACTCACCGTCCGTGGGAGAAATCTTGACTGACTCCAGATCGGGCGGAAGACTGCATGACGTGGCAGTCGAATCCGACCTCCACCAGCTGTTGCGCGGGGCCGCGCTCCGGGTCACCCGGCCACGGGTGGCCGTACTGCACGCTGTCCACGCGCATCCGCACGCCGACACCGACACGATCATCCGTGCCGCCCGCGAGGATCTGCCGGACGTCTCCCATCAGGCGGTGTACGACGTCCTGCGCGCACTGACCGACGCCGGGCTGCTGCGGCGCATCCAGCCGGCCGGGTCGGTCGCGCGCTACGAGGCACGGGTGGGCGACAACCACCACCACGTGGTGTGCCGGTCGTGCGGTGTCATCGAAGACGTCGACTGCGCGGTCGGGGAGGCGCCCTGCCTGCACCCGTCGGACCGCCACGGCTTCGCCGTCGACGAGGCCGAAGTCGTCTACTGGGGCCTGTGCCCCGCCTGTTCCGCCACCACCCCTGACCCAGCAACCGCACGGAAAGGCTGAGCATGTCCGACACGTCCGGTGTTACCCACCACGGCAGCGAGAGCGAGAACCCGGCCATCGACTCCCCGACTCCGAAGGTGAGCCGGCCGAGGACGAACCGGGACTGGTGGCCGAACCAGCTGGACCTGACGATCCTGCACCCGCACGCGGCGAAGTCGAACCCGATGGAGGAGGACTTCGACTACGCCGGGGAGTTCAAGAAGCTCGACGTGGAGGCGCTGAAGCGCGACCTCGTCGAGGTGATGCGGACGTCCCAGGACTGGTGGCCGGCCGACTTCGGCCACTACGGCCCGCTGTTCATCCGGATGAGCTGGCACGCGGCCGGCACGTACCGGATCGAGGACGGCCGCGGCGGCGCGGGTGACGGCGCGCAGCGGTTCGCGCCGCTGAACAGCTGGCCGGACAACGCGAACCTCGACAAGGCCCGGCGGCTGCTGTGGCCGGTGAAGCAGAAGTACGGCCGCAAGATCTCCTGGGCCGACCTGCTGGTGCTGGCCGGCAACGTCGCGCTGGAGGACATGGGCTTCCGGACGTTCGGCTTCGGCTTCGGCCGCGAGGACGTCTGGGAACCCGAGGAGATCTACTGGGGTCCCGAGGACACCTGGCTCGGCGACGAGCGCTACAGCGGCGACCGCGAGCTCTCCGGTCCGCTGGGCGCCGTACAGATGGGCCTCATCTACGTGAACCCGGAAGGCCCGAACGGCAACCCGGACCCGCTGGCGGCGGCGCGGGACATCCGCGAGACGTTCCGCCGGATGGCCATGAACGACGAGGAGACGGTCGCACTGATCGCGGGCGGTCACTCGTTCGGCAAGACCCACGGCGCCGGTCCGGCCGAGCACGTCGGGGTGGAGCCCGAGGGCGCGCCGCTGGAGGCGCAGGGCCTGGGGTGGAAGAGCACCCACGGCACCGGCAAGGGCCCGGACACCATCACGAGTGGTCTCGAGGTGACCTGGACGAGTACGCCGACCCAGTGGAGCAACGGCTTCTTCCAGAACCTGTTCGGCCACGAGTGGGAGCTGACCAAGAGCCCGGCCGGCGCGCACCAGTGGGTCGCGAAGGACGCCGAGGCGACCGTGCCGGACGCGCACGACTCGGCGAAGAAGCACCGGCCGACCATGCTCACCACCGACCTCGCGCTGCGATTCGACCCGGAGTACGAGAAGATCTCGCGCCGCTTCCTCGAGCACCCGGAGGACTTCGCGCTGGCCTTCGCCAAGGCCTGGTACAAGCTGCTGCACCGCGACATGGGCCCGGTCTCCCGGTACCTCGGCCCTTGGGTCCCCGAGCCGCAGCTGTGGCAGGACCCGGTTCCGGCCGTCGACCACGAGCTGATCGGCGAGGCGGACATCGCGGCCCTCAAGGACCGGCTGCTCGGGTCGGGGCTGTCCGTTTCCCAGCTGGTCACCACGGCCTGGGCGTCCGCGGCCAGCTTCCGTGGGACCGACAAGC
The DNA here is from genome assembly GCF_054784135.1 of Kribbella swartbergensis. Taxonomy (NCBI): domain Bacteria; kingdom Bacillati; phylum Actinomycetota; class Actinomycetes; order Propionibacteriales; family Kribbellaceae; genus Kribbella; species Kribbella swartbergensis. The sequence continues at coordinate 602,980 of NZ_BAAGPM010000022.1, read as the reverse complement.
GCGGCGGAGCGAACGGCGCCCGGATCCGGCTCGAGCCGCAGCGGAGCTGGGAGGTCAACGAGCCGGCCGAGCTGGTCACCGTGCTGCAGACCCTCGAGCAGATCCAGCAGGAGTTCAACAGCTCCGGGAAGCGGGTCTCGCTGGCCGACCTGATCGTGCTCGGCGGCTGCGCTGCCATCGAGAAGGCGGCCCGCGACGCCGGACACGACATCACCGTCCCGTTCCGTCCCGGCCGGACGGACGCGTCCCAGGAGCAGACCGACGTCGAGACGTTCGCCGTACTCGAGCCGCGGGCCGACGGCTTCCGCAACTACCTGCGGCCGGGGGAGAAGCTCTCGCCCGAGACGCTGCTGCTGGACCGCGCGTACATGCTCACCCTGACCGCGCCGGAGCTGACCGTCCTGGTCGGCGGCCTGCGGGCTCTGGGCGCGAACGCAGGTGGTACGAAGCACGGCGTCTTCACCGACCGGGTCGGCACGCTGACCAACGACTTCTTCGTCAACCTGCTCTCCGCCGGCGCGGAGTGGAGGGCGTCGGAGTCGGAGGAGAACGTCTTCGAGATCCGGGACGTCGCCACCGGTGAGCTGAAGTGGACGGCGACCGCCGTCGACCTGGTCTTCGGCGCCAACTCGCAACTCCGGTCGCTCGCGGAGGTCTACGCGAGCGCCGACGCCGACGAGAAGTTCGTGAAGGACTTCGTCGCCGCCTGGGTCAAGGTGATGGAGCTCGACAGGTTCGACCTCAGGAGAGCGTAGGCATCCCGTACGCGTGGTCGATGGTCATCGAGAAGACAAGTCGTCTGTCGGTGACCATCGCCCGGCGGTACTCGTCCCAGTCCGGGTGCTCGCCGGATGCCGTCCGGTAGTAGTCGACCAGCTCCTCGACCACCTCGTCGTACGGATCGGCCGCGACCGGACTCAGCTCGGCCTTGCCCTCCAGTACGACGTACGAGCGGCCGCCGGGACCGTTGACGTACAGGCTGGCCCGCGGGTCCCGCCGCAGGTTCTTCGTCTTCGCCCGGCCGTCGGTCAGCGACACCCGGATCCGCTGGCCGTCGAACACGTAGGTGACATTCGACAGTTGCGGCCTGCCGTCGCGCTTGAGGGTGACGAGGACGCCGAGACCGTGGGTGCCGATCCGGTCCGTCGGGGATGCAGTCATGCGGTCAAGGGTAGAAATTGAAGCGCACTTGAGCACAAGCCGTCACGCTACGTGTCTCGCCGGGCGGACCCCCGGTTCGACGCGCGGGGTGGGTTGTGCTTAGACTCACTGGCATCATGCGGCACCAGCTTCTCCTCCTTCGCTGCCGCGGCGAGGCCTGACAAGGCCGGTTCCCTCGCCGCGGAGTTTCGTCGTACGCCGGTCGTCCTTCACGACCCTCGCCCGTAGCGATCGAACGCAGCACCTTCCGAGGAGAACCCCCGTGGCACCGAAGAACCAGCCCAAGCCCGTGCAGCAGCCGTCCGGTATGCCGATCCACCGCTACTCGGCGTTCCCGCCGATCGACCTGCCGGATCGCACCTGGCCCACCAAGTCGGTCGACCGGACCCCCCGGTGGCTGTCCACCGACCTCCGCGACGGCAACCAGGCACTGGTCGAGCCGATGTCGCCGGCCCGCAAGCGCCGGATGTTCGACCTGCTGGTGAAGATGGGCTACAAGGAGATCGAGGTCGGCTTCCCGAGCGCGAGCCAGTACGACTTCGACTTCGTCCGCAGCCTGATCGAAGAGGACGTCATCCCCGACGACGTCACCATCTCGGTGCTGACCCAGGCCCGTGACGAGCTGATCGAGCGGACCGTGCAGTCGCTGCAGGGCTCGCCGAAGGCGACCATCCACCTGTACAACGCGACCGCGCCGCTGTTCCGCCGGGTCGTGTTCAACGTCGACAAGGCCGAGTGCCTGGCGATCGCGGTCCGCGGCACCGAGACGGTGATGAAGTACGCCGACGACATGCTCGGCGACTGCGAGTTCGGCTACCAGTACAGCCCGGAGATCTTCACCGGCACCGAGCTGGAGTTCGCGCTGGAGGTGTGCGAGGCGGTCAGCGACGTCTGGCAGCCGGCCGACGGCCGGGAGATCATCCTGAACCTGCCCGCCACCGTCGAGATGTCGACCCCGAATGTGTACGCCGACCAGATCGAGTGGTTCGGCCGCAACCTGACCCGGCGGGAGCACAGCACGATCAGCCTGCACCCGCACAACGACCGCGGTACGGCGGTGGCCGCGACCGAGCTGGCCCTGATGGCCGGCGCGGACCGGGTCGAGGGCTGCCTGTTCGGTCACGGCGAGCGGACCGGCAACGTCGACCTGGTCACGCTGGGGATGAACCTGTTCAGCCAGGGCATCGACCCGCAGATCGACTTCTCCGACATCGACGAGATCCGCCGCACGGTCGAGTACTGCACCCAGATGCGGGTCCCGGAGCGCCAGCCGTACGCCGGTGACCTGGTCTACACCGCGTTCTCCGGCTCGCACCAGGACGCGATCAAGAAGGGCCTGGAGGCGCTGGACCAGCAGGCCGCGGCTGAGGGCAGGCCGGTCTCGGAGATCGCCTGGGAGGCGCCGTACCTGCCGATCGACCCCAAGGACGTCGGCCGGTCGTACGAGGCCGTCATCCGGGTGAACTCGCAGTCCGGCAAGGGCGGCGTCGCGTACATCATGAAGTCGGAGCACCGCCTCGACCTGCCGCGCCGGCTGCAGATCGAGTTCAGCCGGGTGATCCAGCAGCACACCGACGCCGAGGGCGGCGAGGTCGGCCCGCAGCAGATGTGGGACATCTTCGCGGCCGAGTACCTTGCCCCGGGCAAGTTGTCGCTGCTCACGGTCAACTCGTCGTCCGGCGAGGGCCAGGGCGACCAGCTCCGGGTTCAGGTCTATTCCAACGGTGTGCCGCACGAACTGACCGGCGAGGGCAACGGCCCGGTGTCGGCGTTCGTCGACGCGATCAAGCCGCTCAAGTACGACGTCCGCGTGCTGGACTACCACGAGCACGCGCTCTCGGCCGGCGGTGACGCGCTCGCCGCGGCGTACGTCGAGTGCGAGGTCGGCGACGAGGTGTACTGGGGTGTGGGCCGGGACGCCAACATCCTCACCGCCTCGCTGAAGGCGGTCGTCTCCGCGATCAACCGCGCCACCCGCTGACAGGACTCGCTCACATCGGCCGCCACTCGACGAGTGGCGGCCGATGTCCACGTTCCGGGCCTGTGGATCCGGTAGTTTCGGCACACACAGTGGCACGACCGGTGCGCAGTGCAACGAGTTTGATCACGATTCGATCGACCCGTCGCACGATGACAGAAAGCGTTGACTCGGTGTCTGCGGTTGCGCAGACTGTCCTACCTACGAGCAACTCCTTGCAAGGCAGTGTCTCTTACTAAAGGGTGTCAACCGGGGGCCGTTGTCGGTAGTCACGTGGAGGTGAGCAGTGGGCGGTGCGGTCGACACACCGGCTGGGAAGCTGATGGAGGGTCCAGCCGAGGAACCCAAACCATCACCCGCCCGGCGGTTCCTCAATGCCTGGCTGGTCCGAAGACTGGCCAAGGCGATCCTGACGGTCTTCATTGTGACCACCGGGACGTTCTTCCTGGTCCGGCTGCTGCCGGGCAACCCGGTCGACACCTACATCCAGACGCAGATCGCGCAGACCGGTGTCTCCTACGCCGACGCCGCCGCGCAGGCCCAGAGCCTGTTCTCGCTGAACCCGGACGAGCCGCTGATCCAGCAGTACTTCACGTACATGGTGAATCTGCTCCAGGGTGACTTCGGCAACTCGCTGCTGTCGCCGGGCACCACGGTCGCCGACGTGATCAAGACCTATCTGCCGTGGACGCTGTTCTCCGTCGGTATCGCCACGATCCTCGCCTTCACCATCGGCATCGTGGCCGGCATGATCATGGCCTACCGGCGGGAAAGCTGGATCGACCACGTGCTGAGCTCGGTCGGGTCGCTGCTGCACGCGATCCCGAACTACATCCTGGCGATCCTGATCGTGGTCTTCCTCGGCGTGAAGCTGCAGGTCTTCAACCTGACCCAGATCCGCGGTTCCTACACACCGGGTGTGGAGCCGGCGTTCAGTCTGAGCTTCCTCAACGACATCCTGTACCACGCGACGCTGCCGATCCTCGCCTACACGCTGACCACGGTCGGGTCCTGGGCACTGGTGATGAAGTCCTCGACCGTGGAGACCCTGGGCGAGGACTACGTGACCGTCGCCCGGGCCCGCGGTCTCACCGACACGCGCATCCGGACCGGGTACGTCGGGCGCAACGCCGTACTGCCGTTGTTCAGCCAGCTCGCCGTGTCGCTCGGCTTCGTCGTCGGCGGGTCGATCTTCGTGGAGCGGATCTTCGGCTACCAGGGCATCGGCTTCAGCCTCTACAACGCGGTCTCCGGCCGCGACTATCCCGTCCTGCAAGGGATCTTCCTGGTCGTCACCATCTCGGTGGTGGTGGCCAACCTGCTGGCCGATGTCCTCTACAGCCGCCTGGATCCGCGGATCCGGGTCGGCAGCAAGGCGAAGGGGTGACGAGATGGCCGACATCGTGACCACCGGCGCCGACGTCGGCGCGATCGGGACGACGAGCGTCTCCAGGTTCTCCGGCATCATCCGGTCGCTGCGGCGCAGCCCGGCGGGCTTCATCGGGTTCCTGATCGTGCTGATGCTGGTGCTGATCACCGCGATCGGGCCGTTCTTCACTCCCGCGGTGGCGCCCGACGTGAAGTCGATCATGCTGCCGTTCGGGTCGCCCGGGCATCTGCTCGGCACCGACAACGAGGGCAAGGACGTCCTGATCCAGATGATCGACGGCGGCCGGACCGTCATCTTCATCGGGTTCTTCGCGGCGGCGATCTCGACGATCCTCGCGATCGTGCTCGGCTCGCTGGCCGCCTACATCGGCGGCTGGGTCGACTCGGCCGTGGTGACCGCGGCCGACGTCGTCCTCACCGTCCCGCAGATCGTCCTGCTCGCGGTGCTCGGCGCGATGTTCCGGCTCGACTCGCCGATCCTGCTCGCCCTGCTGGTCGGCGGCCTGTCCTGGCCGGTGCTGACCCGGGCGGTGCGGTCCCAGGTGCTGTCGCTGAAGGAACGCGAGTTCGTCGAGGCGGCCCGGCTGCTCGACCTCGGCACGGTCCGGGTGGTGTTCGTCGAGATCCTGCCGAACATGGCCAGCTTCATCCTGATGAACTTCATGATCGGCGTGACCAACGCGATCTACCAGCTGGTCGGCCTCTACCTGCTGGGCCTGGCCCCGTTGACCGGGTCGAACTGGGGCATCATGCTCAACCGCGCCTGGATCGCCGGCGCGATCTTCAACGACGCGAGCCTGCCGTTCATCCTGAGTCCTGTCGTCGCGATCGTTCTCCTGCTGCTCGGATTGGTGATGATGACGAGATCGCTCGAGGAAATCCTCAACCCACGCCTTCGGGACCGGTGAGCATGGTGACTGCGACGTCCGGCGCCGCCCGCGCCGTCCGCGGCGGGGCCGGCAAGCCCCTGCTGTCCGTCCGCGACTTCAAGGTCGAGTACCGGACCGGGACCGGTGCCACGGTCGAGGCGGTCCGGGGCATCGACCTCGATCTTTACCCCGGCGAGAGTCTCGCGCTGGTGGGGGAGAGCGGCTGTGGCAAGACGACCTTCGGTCTCGGGCTCTTGCGGTTGCTGCCGCGGCTCGGCCACGCCAGCGGCACGGTGACCTTCAACCGTGGGGACGGGACGGAGATCGACGTCCTCGGGCTGGACGGCCGGGACCTGCGCCAGTTCCGCTGGCGGGACGCGGCGATGGTGTTCCAGGGCGCGATGAACGCCTTCAACCCGGTGCTGAAGATCCGCGGCCACATGGTGGACACGATGCGTGCGCACACCAAGGCCGGCCGGAAAGAGATCGACGACCGCGCGGGTGAACTGCTCCGGCTGGTCCGGCTGGAGCCGTCCCGGGTGCTCGACAGCTACCCGCACGAACTGTCCGGCGGGATGCGGCAGCGGGTGCTGATCGCGATGAGCCTGCTGCTCGAGCCGGAGGTCCTGATCCTCGACGAGCCGACCACGGCCCTCGACATCCTGACCCAGCGGTCGGTGGTCGACGTACTGCACGAGGTGCGGGAACGGCTCGGCTTCGCGATGATCTTCATCTCCCACGACCTGTCGCTGGCTGCCGAACTCGCCGACCGGGTCGCCACCATGTACGCCGGCCGGATCGTCGAGACCGGCGGTGTCCGGGACCTGTTCTACCGGCCGCGGCACCCGTACACGCTGGGCCTGATCAAGGCTGTGCCGCCGATCGTCGGCGATCTGCCGGACCTCGAGTCGATCCCCGGCGGTCCGCCGAGCCTGGCCGCGCTGCCGCCGGGCTGCAAGTTCAACCCGCGATGCCGGTTCGCCACCGAGGAGTGTACGGACGACGATCCGCCACTCCTCCCGATCACGGACGAACCAGGTGACGGCCACGTGGCCGCCTGCATCCACTGGAAGGACGTACGCCTCGACCGCCAGGTACGCGGCGAAGACGTGGGGACGGCCTCATGACTCTGCTCATTGCCGCGCTGCCGCGCGGCGGGTCATGGGGTGTGACTCCCGGCCTTCCCTCGTCGCTCCGGTCGCTTCGCTCCCTACGCTCCTCAGTCCAGGCCGGGGGCCCCAGGACCGGGCTCCCTCCGCTCCTCAGTCCAGGCCGGGAGGCCCCATGACCGCAACTGAATCGGCTCCGGCTGTGACGGCTGAGGGGCGCAAGCCGCTGATGACCCTGGCGAGCGTCAGCCAGGTGTTCGACACCAAGGCAGGAGCGATCCGCGCCGTCGACCGTGTCGACCTGTCGATCAATCCCGGTGAGGTGCTCTGTCTGGTCGGCGAGAGCGGATCCGGCAAGACCACGGCCGCGCGGATGGCGGCCGGCCTGGCCCAGCCCAGCGACGGCCAGGTGCTCTTCGACGGCACGGACATCTGGTCGATGAACCGGCGCGACTTCCGGACCTTCCGGCGCGGCGTGCAGTACGTCCACCAGGACCCGTACGCCTCCCTGAACCCGACCCGCACCATCCTGCAGACGCTCACCGCGCCGCTGCTCAAGCACGGCGTGGTCAAGGGCGGGAAGGCCGCCGCCGAACGAGCGGCCGAGCTGCTGACCAAGGTCGACCTGACGCCGCCCGGCAACTTCCTGCCGAAGTACCCGCACCAGTTGTCCGGCGGCCAGCGGCAGCGGGTGGCGGTCGCCCGGGCGCTGACGCTCGACCCGAAGATCATCATCGCGGACGAGTCGACCTCGATGCTCGACGTGTCGATCCGGATCAGTGTGCTGGCGATGCTCGGCCGGCTGCGCGACGAACTCGGCGTCGGTTTCCTGTTCATCACGCACGACCTCGCGATCGCGAAGTACTTCGGCTGGCACGGCAAGACCGCGGTGATGTACCTGGGCCGGATCGTCGAGTTCGGGCCGACACCGGCGATCATCAACGCGCCGACCCATCCCTACACCCGGGCGCTGATCGACGCGATCCCCGAACCCGATCCGGACCTGACCAAGACCAAGGGCACCGGATCGCTGCGGAGCCTGGAGATCCCGAGTCTGGCGCACCTGCCACCCGGGTGCTCCTTCCATCCGCGCTGCCCGCTGTTCGAGGACGGCCTCTGCGACGGTGCGGTACCTCCCTTGTACGACATCCGTCCCGGTCAGTCGGCCGCGTGTCACGTGGTGGCCCGCGACGGCGCCGAGGTGCTCGGACCGGATGAACGTGCCGGCTGATGCCACCCGAGATGGGCCGGCTGGCTCTCGGCTGGGCGGCGTTCCTGGTGCTGGCCAGCGTGGTCCTGCTGGTCACGCTGACGCCGGGTACGCCGGAGTTCGTCGTCACCCTGTTCACCTTGTGTTTGGGCCTGCTGCTGGGCCTCACCGTCGTCGCCGTGGTCGTCCTGGCCCGACGCCGCGCGAAACGCGAGGACCGCTAGTCAGTTCGACCCTCAGAAACCCCTGACCGCGCGGGGCGTGCGATCAGAATCAGGAAAGGACATGCAATGAGTCCCAACGGCAACAACGAGTCCGGCGCAAGTCCCGAGACCAACGAGGTCTCCCGCCGGCAGGTTCTCCAGCTGTTCGGCCTGGCAGGGGTCGGCGTCGCCGGCGCCGGATCGTTGGTGGCGTGTTCGCCGAGCCAGCCGACCAACGAGGGCGGCGACGCCGCCGGCAACAAGGAGTTCCACGGCGCGTACCCCTACCAGCTGCCGCCCAAGGGGCACTTCAACCTGGCCGCCGGTGTCACCGACGGTATCCAGCAGCAGAGCCCGTACCTCGACCTGATCTACCCGAGCGGCGGCATGTACTACTGGGCGGACAAGAAGTGGGAGTACATGATGGCCGAGTCCAGTTCGCTGGACGAGGCTGCCAGTACCTACACGATGAAGCTCCGGTCCGGCCTGACCTGGAGTGACGGCTCGCCGGTGACCGCGAAGGACGTCGTGTCGACGTTCAACCTGCACTGGCTGATGCGCCAGCAGTCGTGGACGTTCCTGTCCGACGTCAAGGCGCAGGACGACACCACGGTCCTGTTCACGATCGGCACGCCGTCCACGGTGCTCGAGCGCTACATCCTCCGGGCGCCGATCCTGCCGAGCTCGGTGTACGGCGAGTGGGCCACGAAGGCCGAGGCGCTGCGGAAGGCGAACACCAGCCTGGACAGCCCGCAGGGCAAGCAGCTGAACGGCGACTTCCAGAAGTTCCGCCCGGAGAACCCGGTCGTCTCGGGTCCGTTCAACTACGACCCGAAGAGCATGACCAACTCCCAGATGACGCTGGTCAAGAACGACAAGGGCCTGTTCGCCGACAAGATCGGCTTCACCAAGGTCGTCCTGTACAACGGCGAGACCTCGGACATCACGCCGACCGTGATGAACAAGGACGTCGACTACGCCACCCACGGCTTCGCGGTGGCCAGCGAGAAGACCTTCCAGTCCAACGGCTTCCGGATCCTCCGCCCGCCGGTGTACTCGGGACCGTCGCTGGTGTTCAACTACACCACCCATCCGGAGCTGGCCGACGTCCGGGTGCGGCAGGCGATCGCCTACATCCTCGACCGCAACGAGAACGGCACCGTCGCGCTCGGCGACTCGGGCAAGGCCTGCAAGTTCATGGCCGGCTTCTCCGACATCCTGGTACCGGACTGGATCTCCGACGCGGACCAGAAGAAGCTGAACGCCTACGAGAAGGACGCCGACAAGGCGACCCAGCTGCTGCAGCAGGCCGGCTGGAAGAAGTCCGGCGACAAGTGGACGCTGCCGTCCGGCAAGCCGGCGGCGTACGACATCAAGTTCCCGACCGAGTTCGCCGACTGGAACCCGGCCGCCACCAACGCGGCCGACCAGCTGAACAAGTTCGGGTTCAACATCACCAAGCGGGGCATCACCTTCACCCAGCTCAACCCCGATGTCCTGGCCGGCAAGTTCGACATCGCGATCCAGGGCTGGGGTGCCTCGAACCACCCGCACCCGTACTTCGCGTTCGTCCAGGACCTGTACACGTTCAACTACGTGATCGCGGCGAACTCGGGCGGCAAGGGCATGAACTTCCCGCTCAAGCAGACCACGTCCGCCGGTCCGATCGACCTCAAGTCGGTGGTGGACAAGTCCGCCCAGGGCCTGAACGTCGACGAGCAGAAGAAGAACATCACCGCCGCGGCGCTGGCGTTCAACGAGCTGCTGCCGATCATCCCGCTGTGGGAGCGCTACGGTAACAACCCGGCGCTGGAGGGGACGCGGGTCGCCAAGTTCCCGGCCGACGACGACCCGATCCTGAGGAACGCGCCGTACGCCGACAACTTCGTGATCATGGGCATGTACCAGGGCAAGGTCGCGCCGGCCTGAGCCGATCGCGGACGGAGGTCCGTATCCGGACGGGCCTCCGTCCGCCCGTCGGCCGGCCGGAATTCGGTGGTGGGTGAACCGCGGACCTGGTTGGCTCGGCGGGGTGATCAGTGTTCGGGAGATCGATCCGGCCGATCTGGCCCTGTTCGACGAGTGGTACGACGCCCTGCGGGCCGGTGTGGTCGCCGGCCGCGAGGCCGCGCTCGTGGTCGGCCGGGAGACCCTCGGCTACTCACTGCGCAACCCCGGCCGGTTGAAGCGGCGGCTCGCGGTCGGGGCCTTCGAGGACGACCGGGTGGTCGGCGCGATGCTGTTCGAGTACCGGCTGACCGGCGAAGCTCGGGTTCACCGTGGAGCATGTCGAGGACCATCTCGTCGTACCGCTGCCGTACGACGAAGTGCTGCTCGACGAACTGCGGCGGTCGGCCGGCGTGCTGGACGGGTATCGGCTGACGTCGTGGGCCGGTGTGTGCCCGCCGGAACACCAGCAGGCGTACGCCGATCTGCACACGGCCATGGATCGGGACGTGCCGACGGGCGGGATGACCCGCGAAATCGTGCCGTGGACGGTGGAGAAGCTGCAGGCGAGTGAGCAGCGGATCGACCGGAACTACCTTGCGCTCGTCACCATGGCGCACACGTTGTCGGGGGAGCCGGCGGGATACACGCTGATGTACCTGCCTCGTGCCGACGACTCGCACGCCCAGCAGGACGACACCTTGGTACTGCGGGAGCACCGCGGACACAACCTGGGCACCCACCTGAAGCTGGCCAACCTGGACCAGTTGGCGAAGCACCGGACGAACCAGCGCCACCTGCACACGTGGACCGCCAAGTCGAACGGCCCGATGCAGAAGGTCAACGCCCGCTTCGGTTTCCACCCGGTCGAGGAGCATCGCGAGCTCGAGTTATCGTTGCCGAGGGCAACGCAACCGGGTAGGACGGCGTCGTCAACGACTACTTCCTGGTCCGCACCGACCCCTTGACCGTCGGCGCCACCCTCGCCGAAGCCGAACTCCGCGCCGAAAACGTCCACGGCCACCGCTGGTGGACCCTCGACGAACTCCTCAGCTCCGACGCCCGCTTCGCCCCCGGGCCCTCCCCACCCTGATCCGATCCCTCCTCCACGCCGGCCCACCCACCACCCCAACCCCCCTCGGCCTGTGAACCCCCGTAGACCACGACGGCGTGTCTGACGAGGTCAGAGACGCCGGACCCAGGTCAGGTGGCCTTCGTCCATGTGGGCGTGGCCGTCGGCGGAGTCGGCGACGTTCGGGTCGTGGGTGGCGATGACGACGGCCACGCCACGGTCGGCCTGGGTTCGCAGCAGGTCGAGGACGCGTTCGCGGTTGGTGCTGTCGAGCTCACTCGTCGACTCGTCGGCCAGGATCACCTTGCCCTGCTGGGCGATCCCACGGGCGACCGCGACCCGCTGCTGCTCACCACCGGACAGTTCCTCGACGAGATGCTCACCGCTCTCGAGCAGACCGACCGCGGTCAGCGCCTCCTCGATCACCCGGTCGACCTCGTCGGAGGGCTTGCGATCCGCCAGGAGCGGCATCGACAGGTTCTCCCGCGCGGTCAGCACCCGTGCCAGCCCGTTCCCCTGAGGAATCAGTACGACGCCGTGCGCCGCCGCCGACGGCCGGTCCGTGATCACCAGACCGTCCACCTCGACCTGCCCGGACTTCACCGGCACCGCGCCGGCGATTGCCCACAGCAACGAACTCTTCCCCGCGCCGGACGGTCCGCTGACCGCGAGCACGAACCCGGGCGGCACCTCGAACGACACGTCCGCCACCGCGACCAGATCGCCGTACGCGACCGTCACACCGCTGACCCTGATCACCGCGGTCCCTCCTGTTCCACCGGCGTCAGGCGGATCTCGCCGTCCTCCGTCGTCACCTGGACCAGCGTGCCGGCCGGCAGCAGCTCAGCCACATGCGGCGGCAGCGGCAACGACCCGTCGGTCGCGACCACGGCGTACTCTTCACCGGACCGGCCCTCCGACGCGATCCGACCGTCCCGGATCGTGATGGTCCGCGGCAACGTCGCCGCGACCTCCGGGTCGTGCGTGATCAGCAGCACCGTCATCCCGGTCTCCGCGTTGATCGTCCGGATCGCCGCCAGCACCTCGTCGCGAGCCTGATGGTCCAGCTGGCTGGTCGGCTCGTCCGCGAGCAGCAGCCCGGGGAAGGTCGCGATCCCCACCGCGACCGCACACAGCTGGATCTGACCGGGTGTCAGAGACGTCAACGGCGTACTGGCGTGGTTCCGGAGTCCAACCAACTCGAGTACGTCGTCCGGCTTCGGCAGCTCGCGGTCACGCGGTGCGGCGCGTTGGGCGTAGCGGATGTTGTCGGACGGCGTCAGGTAGGGGATCAGGTTGCGTCCCGCGCCCTGCAGGACGATGCCGACGTCACCGGCGCGCATCCGGTCCAGCTCGGCCTCGGTCATCGTCGCGATGTTGTGCTCACCGATCTGCAACCGGCCGGCGCTCGGCGTCAGCAGGCCGCCGCACAGCTGCAGCAGTGTCGACTTGCCGGCGCCGGAAGGGCCGAGAAGCCCCACGAGTTCACCAGGCCGCACGGTGATACCGATGCCGGACAGCGCGGCGACGTCATGGCCGTGTGCACGGTAGATGTGCACCAGTCCCGTCGTACTGATCGCCAAGCCGCTCATGTCAGCTCCTCACGGATCCGGCTGTAGCCGGCGCGTCTGTTGACCCCACTGCCGAGCAGCAATGTCGCAGCAGCCAGCACAGCCGTTCCAGCCAGCCACAGCACCAGTACGACGGTCCAGCTCGTGTCGAGCTCCAGTGGGATCGGTCCACCCGGATCTGCGAACAGTGGGATCAGGGGCAACGCCACCTGCGCGCCGACCACCCCACACACCGTCCCCAGCAGTACGGCGAGTGCCACCGGGCCAGTCTGCTCCCACCTCGCAGCACGCCCAGTGGTGGTGGCAGGTACGCCGGTGATCCGCAGACTCGCGTAATCCTGCGCCCGCGACCGCCACGACGTCACCACAGTCAGCAGCAGTACGACGATCGCCAGCGCCCAGCCCACGATCCCGACCACGGGAGTCAGCTGCAACGCCAGTGCACTCGCGGACCGCCCGTACGACGCGATCCGGTCGACCCTCCGGTCGACGAGCTCGGCCGCGAAACCGGCCTTGCTCAGCTGGGCCATGATCGTGTCGACGTTCGCCAGGCCGTCCGCGTTCAGCCAGATCTCGTAGTTTGTCGCGGACTCGTCGACGGTGCCGGCCAGCCGCCGTACCGTCTCCAGATCGACCACCGCGGTGCGGTCCGGGTAGCGGTTCACCGGGCCGAGCAGCTGGTTGAGCTTGGCTAGCGGCATCGGCGTCCCGTCGATCGCGGGGCTCGTCGTCGCCTCGTCGTACGGGAACTCCGGGGTGACGAGAGCCGGAACGACCGTGGGCACCGTCGCGTACTGCAGGAGCTGGTCGTTGCCGAGGCTCCGGACTGCGATCGTCAGCACACCGCCCGGCTTGGCCGCGATCGAGCCCTGGTCCGAACCGGCCTGGCGGACCGGCTGCCAGTCGGCCGCCGTACCGATTGCCATCGACGGACGGTCGGGGCTGGAGATCTTGCTGATCACCACGTCGCCCTCGACACCGGCCTGGTCGAGCGGCTCCCGGCCGATGCCGAGCTGCAGCAGCTGACAGCCGCCGAGGCAGTCCACCGGGGCCTTCAGCTCGAACGACTTGCCGGGGGACAGCGGCATCGGCGGGAAGCTGACCAGGAACCGGCCGCCGTTGCGGAGGCTGACGACGTTCGCCCGCAGGATGACCGACTTCGGCGGCGCTGTCGCGGGGACCTCGCCGTTCGTGCTCTCCGCCGAGACCTGCTGCATCCGGCCGGTCGAGGCGGTCACGGTCAGCTGCGAGCTGCGGAACTCGATCGGCTTCAGGCCCGTCGGCGCTTTCAGCGATTGCCAGCCCTCGGCGTTGGTCAGCAGGTCGCCGCGGTACGCGATCCGGCGGAAGCTGTCCGGCTCGATCATCATCGACTTCAGCGCGTCCGGCGACAGCGGTCTCGAGATCACCACCGGCGTCAGCCAACGCCGGTCCGGGTCGATCTGGTCGACCGCCTGGGTGAACTCACTGAGGTACAAGGCGTTCATTCGCAGTACCGCCTCGGCGCCCGTCTCGTAGCCGGCTCGGTTCTCGCGGTTGTGCTCGCCTGCCGAGGCGGCCTGCCCGGCGAACGTAACCAGGGCGGCAGCAACGGCCACAGCAGCCACGATGCGGGTCACGGCCGGCCGGCGGGAGACCTGCAGTGCTCCGAGTGCGAGACCGAGTTGCCCACGCCGGGCAGCCTGACGGCTGATCAGTCCCGCAGTGGGCAGCAGGAGGTGTGCGAACGTCAATCCGGCGGCCAGTGCGAGCAGAACCGGTGTGAGAACGGGCAGTGGACCGCGGCCGGCGCCAGTCAGCGTTGCGATGAGTCCAGCCACTGCGAACACGATGATGCACAGGTCCACCACGCCCAGAGTCCGGCGCCGACGCGGCACGACCCGCCGCAGCAGGCTGGAGATCGGCTGCCGTACGACGCCTCGGACCTGCAGCTGTACGACGATCAGCGCAACGACCACCGCGACGACCAATGCAGCCGGTACTGTCCACGGCAGCTCGATCGGAGAGCCGTTGCGCAGCCAGGTCGCTCGGACGATCAGGAGGAGTCCGAACCCTGCCAGCCCGCCGGCAAGCGTTCCTGTCAGCACCGGCAGGCCCAGCTCGAGCGACAACGATCGTGCGGTACGGCGTGCGCTCGACCCACGCAGACGAGCCAGAGCGATCTCCGGTCGCCGCTGGTCGACCACAGCGGCCAGTGCCAGCGCCAGGACGACCGCTCCGAACAGCGCGACCTGCACCATCACCAACGGGATGATCGTGGTCGCCTGGTCGCGCTCCCGCTGGACGCGCTCGACGACGGAGGCGAGGCCGGAGGTGTTCTCGGCGAACAGTCCCCGTTCCGCGGCGTTCCCGTTGACGGTGGTCGTCGCCTGGTGCAGCCGGTCGAGGTCCGTGATCCGCGCGACTCCGGGAATCGGGCGGGTGTCGGCGGTCAGCCGCGGAGCCCAGTCGCTCTGCGCGAACGTCGTACGGTCGGTGAAGAGGTAGTCCGACGAGCCCGGGTCCTTCGCACCCGGGATCCGCGAGTGGCCGGTCGGGTACTGGCCGAACCAGTAGTCGGCGCGCGGCTCCTTCGGCCGGTAGAGACCGACGATCGTGAGCTTGCCGCCGCCATCGCCGACGTTGTCTGACGGCACCGCGGTGAGGGTGGTGCCGAGCGAGAACTCCCACGTCTCCATGTCCGCGGTCGACGCCGCCACCTCGTTGGGGCCCTGCGGGCAGCGGCCCTCGACCAGCACGAGCTGCGCGCAGTAGTCGTCTCGCCAGGTCAGCCGTCCGCGCGGCGCGGTGGAGTCGGCACCGCCGGTCCGGCGCCAGCCGACGTTCGAGTACATGCCGTGCACCGGCGGGGTGAACAGCGGCTTGACGTCGGCCGGGATCAGCTGGTCGAGCGCCTCCGGGCTGTCGGCCTGCCCAGGGCCGCGGGAACGGACCGGGGCGCGCGACTCGAGCTGCCAGGCCGCCGTCAGCTTCTGGCCGGACAGCGCCTCGGTCATCACGGTCTGCTCGACGGCGCGGGCGAACCACGGCGCGAACACCGCGCAGGTCCCGATCAGCAGGCTGACCCCCGCCAGCACCAGCGCCTGTGACCAGCGGTACCGCAGGGCCTTTCGTAAGAACATCCAACCCCCTCTGCCCCGGTAGAAGATACGGAACGCGACGGGGCATGAGGTCTACAACGTTGACTTGATACGGAAATGTTGTCTGGCTACGCATTGCGATCACTGACCGTGACCGATGGAGGGTCTTGCTCGCAGCAACGAGTGACGACGGTAGGTTCGGAGGTATGCGTGAATCGAAGCTCGGTGACCTGCACGTCTCCTGCCTCGGCCTCGGCTGCATGGGGATGTCCCAGTCCTACGGTGTGACGACGGACGAGGCCGAGTCCATCGCCACCCTGCACGCCGCCATCGACGCCGGCTGCACCTTCATCGACACCGCCGACGTGTACGGCGACGGCGACAACGAGGAACTTGTCGGCCGCGCCCTGGCCGGCCGCCGCGACCAGGTGGTCCTGGCGACCAAGTTCGGTTTCAAGAAGCCGGCGGGCAGCACCGCGCCGCCGAGCACGGTCGACGGCAGCCCGGAGTACGCCCGGCAGGCGATCGACGCCTCGCTGCGCCGCCTCGGCGTGGACCACGTCGACCTGTGGTATCTGCACCGGCGCGACCCGAACGTGCCGATCGAGGAAACCGTCGGCGCCATGGGCGAGATGGTCCAGGCCGGCAAGGTGCGGTACCTGGGCCTGTCCGAGGTCAACGGCGACACGGTCCGGGCCGCCCACGCAGTCCACCCGATCAGCGCCGTCCAGAGCGAGTGGTCGCTGTGGACTCGCGACCCTGAGACCGTCGTACTGCCGACCCTGCGGGAGCTCGGCATCGGGTTCGTCCCGTTCAGCCCGCTCGGCCGTGGCTTCCTGACCGGTCAGCTCAAGTCGCCGGACGACTTCGCCCCGGACGACATGCGGCGCGGCCTGCCGCGGTTCAGCGGGGAGAACTTCCAGCGCAACCTCGACCTGGTGGAGAAGGTGAAGGAGCTGGCGGCGGCGAAGGGTGTCACCCCCGGCCAGCTCGCGCTCGCCTGGCTGCTGGCCCAGGGCGACGACGTGGCGCCGATCCCCGGCACCAAGCGGCGCAAGTACCTGGCCGAGAACCTCGGCGCCGTGGACGTCTCGCTGACCGCCGAGGACCTGGCCGCGCTGGACGAGGCGTTCCCGCCGGACGCGGTGTCCGGCCAGCGGTACACCCAGAGTGGAATGGACCTGGTGGGCAAGTGATCGCCGTCACCGGCTCCACCGGTCGGCTCGGTTCCCGGATCGCCCGCCTGCTGGCGAATTCCGGCGTACCACAACGGCTGATCGTGCGGGATCCGGCGCGGGCTCCTCAGCTGCCGGGCGCCGAGGTGGCGCAGGCGGCGTACGGCGAACCGGAGTTCGCCGCCGTGCTCGAGCGGGCCGAGACCTTGATGTTGCTGAGTGCAACGGAATCCGCGGATCGGGTTGCGTTGCACAAGGCAACAGTCGACGCCGCGGTGGCGGCCGGTGTCCGGCGGATCGTCTACACGTCGTTCCTCGGTGCGGCGCCGGACGCGACGTTCACGTTCGCCCGTGACCACTGGCACACCGAGGAGCACATCCGGTCCCTGGGCGTCGATTTCACCTTCCTGCGAGACAACATCTACCTCGACTTCGTCGCCGAGCTCGTCGGTCAGGACGACGTGATCCGCGGACCGGCCGGCGACGGCCGGGTCTCGGCGGTGGCCCGGGACGACGTGGCGGCGGTGGCGGCCCGGGTTCTGGTGGACCCGGGCCACTCCGGAGCGACGTACGACCTGACCGGTCCGGTCGCCTTCACCCTGGCCGAGGCGGCCGCCGTACTCTCCGCCGCCTGGGGCCGGCCCATCCGCTACGAGCCGGAGACCCTCGACGAGGCCTACCGCTCCCGCGAGTCGTACGGCGCCCCGTCCTGGCAGGTCGCCGGCTGGGTGACGTCGTACGCCGCCATCGCCAGCGGCGAACTGAGCACGGTCTCGCCGGCCGTCGAGAGCATCACCGGCCGCCGCCCGACCAGCTTCGAGGAGTATGTCGCCCGCGGATGAGAAACTGGTGGGGTGCCGCTCTACCGGGATGAGGCGATCGTGCTGCGCACCCAGAAACTGGGTGAGGCGGACCGCATCGCCACGCTGCTGACCCGCGGCCACGGCAAGATCCGCGCCGTCGCGAAGGGCGTCCGCCGTACATCGTCCCGCTTCGGCGCCCGGCTCGAGCCGTTCAGCCACGTCGACCTGCAACTCGCCACCGGCCGCTCCCTCGACGTCGTCACCCAGGCCGTCTCGATCGCGGCGTACGGCGAGGGCATCGTCAACGACTACGCCCGCTACACCACCGGCACGGTCCTGCTCGAGACCGCCGACCGCCTCGTCGTCGAGGAGAAGGAACCCGCCACCCAGCAGCACCTCCTGCTGGCCGGCGCCCTCCGCGTCCTGTCCACCGGCGAACGCGAACCCGGCCTCGTCCTCGACTCCTTCCTCCTCCGCTCGCTGGCCATCTCCGGCTACGCCCCGTCGTTCGCCGACTGCGCCCGCTGCGGCGAACCCGGCCCGCACCGAGCCTTCAACCCCGCC
Source organism: Kribbella swartbergensis (assembly GCF_054784135.1). Taxonomy (NCBI): domain Bacteria; kingdom Bacillati; phylum Actinomycetota; class Actinomycetes; order Propionibacteriales; family Kribbellaceae; genus Kribbella; species Kribbella swartbergensis. The sequence goes on along the minus strand of NZ_BAAGPM010000022.1, from coordinate 584,849 downwards.
GCCGGCGGCATGGTCTGCACCACCTGCCGCCCCCCGGCCTCAGCCATGCCCGCCCCCACCACCGTCACCCACCTGGCAGCCCTCCTCACCGGCGACTGGCCCACCGCCCTCCAAGCCGACCCCAGAACCCGCCGAGAAGCCACCGGCCTCATAGCCGCCTTCTTCACATACCACCAAGACCACCAACTCCGCTCCCTCCCCCACCTGGACCTAACCCCCGCCGACGGCACCGGTAGGCCGTCAGGCTTCACGGTCTAGGCCTCGGTCCTCCTCGTGCTTTCGCGACGGCGTGAGGGGATCGAGCGGAGCGGTGGGTGGCTGAGCGGCGCCCGTGGGTGGCGCCACGTCATCAAGCGCGACTGAACGTGCCGACGTCGACCTGTGTCCGCCTACCGGCTCGGAGTGTGTTCCGGGGTGCCGCAGCGCCACGACCGAGTTGAGGTTCTGCGCGAACGATCTGAGATCGTGCCGGGATGCCAGCTTGTCGATGAGTGCGGACATCGAGTTCGGCTCGCGGCGGGTGCGGGAAATCATCTCCCGCATCGCGGCGATCACCCGCTGCGGGTTGTCCTCCAGAAGGTGATTGAGGAACCTGGACGTTCTCTCGACGCGGATAGCGTGCGGACCGCTGGTCGGGGCGGTGAAATCCTTCACGTTCTCGGTCACCAGAATGGCCGACCGCGAGTGCACAGCCGCGGCCAGCACGTGTTTGTCCTTCTCGTCGGCGTGCATCTCGGCCTCGAGGTATTCGTACCCGGTGACCATGGCCTGCGGGAAGGCGAGGTTCATTTGGGTCAGCCGACGCTCGATCGCTTCCTCCGGCAAGCGGGAGGGCCGATTCCGGCGTACCTCGTCGAGCACCTCGGCAGACCAGCGTGGGTGGAAGGCACCGAAGTCTGCCAGCGTCAGCAGGACGTCAGTCTGCAGGTGCCCACGGAGGACATTCGCGTCCAGGAATGCCCGTCGGACCGGCTCTGGCATCAGCTGGGCCCGCTTGGTTCCGGCCGGTCGTTGTCGTCGTCGTAGTCCGACTCGCTCAGCATGGCGTCGAGAGCCTCCCGGCGCTGCTGTCGCAGACGGCGGTCGAAGCGGAGTACGTCGGCCAGTCGCACCCAGTCGACGTACTCCGTGGACCGGAACGGGATTGCGCCCTCGGCCACGTACGCGCGGAGGTCGTCGCTTCCCATCCCGATCGCGGCCGCAGCCTCGTCGATGGGCAACTCGTGGCGGAGCGCGGTGACCTGCACGGCGTAGCCCTGACGCATCGCTTCTTCGACGAAGCGCAGGGCCTCGAACACTTTCGGCGGCACGTCGTGCCTGGTCCCATCCGGCCCAATCATCGCCGGACCCTCTGCTACCAGTTGTCTGTCATCTTCCGACAGCAGAAAGATCTCGGACCGGCTCGGTAGTATCTCCATGGCTCCGACCCTATGAGACGTCGCTCAGCACGCCGCTTTGGCCGGGGAGGCGGGTTCAGCGTCTCCCGGATCGACCAGCACCGGAACCGCTTCGCCGATGCGCAGCTGAGTGGCCGCCTGCTGGGTCATCGAGAGCTGACCGGTATCGCCCAGCGTGCTCTGCCAGGTGATCTCCCACTGCGCGGTCGCCGTCACCGGATACACACACTTCGCCAGTTCCCGAGACGACTTCTTGTACCCATGCCCACAGTCGGGCGAGTCCTTGATGCCGACGGTCTTGTCGTACGGCGTCCCCGCGCCCTCGCACCGCACCGTACTTCCGTCTCCCATCGACCAGTTCACAGCCTTGACGTGCGCTGTAGCGGTCACCGACAACCCGGGCACACTCGCACTGCGCTCGATCGGCCCCCACGTGTTCTCAGTCTTCTCCACCCACAACCAAACCGGCATATTCACCAACCCCACCTGCCCAACCCCCGGCGCCGTCCGAACCAACGGCGGCGCCAACCGCATCATCGCGACAGCCCGGTAAGCCAAGGTCACAGGATCAACCACCACGGTGTCGGGCTCCCCGGGCAACCAGACCCACCTGGTCACCAAATGCTCGCCCTCGTCATATCCCTGTTGCCGAACACATGCCCAGATACTCCCGTCCGTGTGCCCCTTCCAGCGCGGGTCAGTGAATGGAGGCTGCGGGTCTTCTCGCCGGAGGTAGCACTGCTGACCGTTCGACCAGTTGCCGAGCTCGGCATCTGTGCATGCCTGCGGGGCGCCCGCGAACTGGCACGTCGGCTTCACCTTCTTCGCTGATTGAGCCGGGGATCCCTTCTCGCCCTCGTCGCCTTCTTCGCCTGTGTACGACTTCAGGATCCAAGTGCACACTGGCTCCGTTTTGAGGCACACCAGCGTGTAGTCAGGACCTGGCCTGGGCGGGATGACCGGCCCCGCCACTGCCAGACCGACCAGACTCACCCAGGCGGCTATCGCCACGAAGAGAGCAGTAGCCACTGATCGCCCGAGCCTCAGCATGCTCCGATTGCCTTCTCTTCGATGACGAACCACATCTTCGTGGAGGTTCCGGTCCGCGCGGCGTACACAACCTTTGCAGTAAACGCGTTTCGCCGGCCGGTGCCGGGGCCAACCGGAACGATCTTGTCGTCTTTCTGGAAGTGGAGTTTCGTCGCCGACGAGTCGATACACGACTTCAACATGACCTCAGGTTGCGCTACACCGAGATTGACCGCCTGGGCATCCAGCGAGCGGATCTGGACAGATCCCGACCGGTACCACCCGTTCTGACGAAGTGAACGAACGTCATCGATCGCCGCGATGATCCAACTGCCGCCTAATCCTGCCGCTTCGAGCGGAGCGCGGCTTGACTTCGTCGGATCGTTCAGGGCCTTGTCTATAGCTGCTCTCGCTGCTACATATCGCGCCTTGGCAGCGGTGACCGCGGCTTGCTCTTCGGCGTTCCACGCCGGTGTCGAGGACGCCGTCTGTGGCGGCGTCTCAATGGACGACGTGGGGGTGGTGTTGGGGTGGCCGGCTTCGGGGGAGGGGTGGCAGGCGGGGAGCGCCAGGAGGGCGCAGAGGGCTGCGGCGGCTGGTCCGAGGGCCGGTCGGCGGGTCATGCAGGGGCTCCGTTCTGAGTGCGGTTGGTGTAAGGGTGTCATACGGAGGGTGTTCAAAAACGGGGTTATCCACAGGTTGCAGGTATGTGCAGGGGTGGGCGGGTCGCCCAGTCGGGAGGTGGGGGAGACTGCGGGTATGTCGCCTATTGGTCGTCGTCGGGGTCGGGGGTCGGTGCAGCCGAGTGGGGAGAAGGTGGTGGTGCCGCCGGATCCTCATCCGTCGGGGGCGCGGCCGCCGAGGATTCAGGCGGAGCTGATTCCGCGCCACGTGGCGATCGTGATGGACGGGAACGGGCGGTGGGCCAAGCAGCGGGGCCTGCCGCGGACCGAGGGTCACAAGGCGGGGGAGGCGTCGCTGCTCGACGTGATCAAGGGCGGCATCGAGATCGGCGTCAAGTACATCTCGGCGTACGCGTTCTCGACCGAGAACTGGGCCCGGTCCCCCGAAGAGGTGCGATTCCTGATGGGGTTCAACCGGGAGGTGATCCACCGGCGCCGCGACGAGTTGGACGCGATGGGTGTGCGGGTGGTGTGGTCCGGGCGGCGGCCGCGGTTGTGGAAGAGCGTGATCGACGAACTCGAGTACGCGCAGGAGCGCACCAGGCACAACGACACCATCACCCTGCAGTTCTGCGTGAACTACGGTGGTCGCGCCGAGCTCGCGGACGCGATGCGGTCGATCGCCCAGGAAGTTGCCGCCGGCAAGCTCAAGCCGGACCGGATCACCGAGCAGACGATCGCCCGGCACCTGTACGCGCCGGACATCCCGCCGGTGGACCTGTTCGTGCGCTCGTCGGGCGAGCAGCGTACGTCGAACTTCCTGGTCTGGCAGCTGGCGTACGCCGAGATGGTCTTCCTCGACACGCTCTGGCCCGACTTCGACCGCCGCGACCTGTGGCGCGCGATCGAGATCTACGCCCAGCGCGACCGTCGCTACGGCGGCGCCGTCCCCAACGAGGTCGCCCAGTAGCCCGGTCCGGCACGGCTAACGGGTGCGGGGGTTGGGGAGGAGGCCTCGTTCGATGGCGACGGTGACGGCTCGGGTGCGGTCGTCGACGTCGAGTTTGGTGAAGAGGCGTTGGAGGTGGGTTTTCACGGTCGCCTCGCCGATGAAGAGTTCTCGGCCGATCTCCGCGTTGCTGAGGCCGCGGGCGACGCCGGCCAGCACCTCGAGTTCGCGGGGTGACGGCTGGGCGGCGGGCGGGGCGGTCGGCGTACGCAGGCGCGACATCAGCCGGGCGGCGACCGGCGGCGCGAGGACCGTCTCGCCGCGGGCGGCTGCGCGGATGCCGTCCAGCAGGTCGGCGTGCGGCGTGTCCTTCAGCAGGTAGCCCGCGGCGCCGGCTTCGACCGCGTGCAGGATGTCGGTGTCCGTGTCGTACGTCGTCAGCACGAGGACACGGGTCGACGGATACCCGGACACGATCGCCCCGGTCGCCGCGACGCCGTCCATCCGCGGCATCCGCAGGTCCATCAGTACGACGTCCGGCTCGGTCGACTCCACCAGCGCGAGCGCCTCCGCGCCGTCGCCGGCCTCGCCGACCACCTCGATGTCGTCGGTCACCGCGAGCATCCCGGTCAGGCCCGACCGTACGACGGGATGGTCGTCGACCACGAGTACCCGAATCACACGTCCTCCGCTGGAATCAGCACCTGCACCCGGGTACCGCGACCCGGCGCGCTCTCCACCTGCACCGAACCACCCGACTCCTCGACCCGCCCCCGCATCGCGGCCAGCCCGAATCCGGCGGCCGCGGCACCAGGTGTGAACCCGGCTCCGTCGTCGCGGATCTCGATCCACACCCCGCCGTCCGAGAGGCCTAGCGTGATCTGCACCTGCGTGGCGGCCGCATGCTTCCGAACGTTCGCCAGCGCCTCTTGAGCGGACCGCAACAGCACCACCTGCTGCGCCTGGGGCAACGCGGCGACCTCCTCGTCCGGCAGGTCCAGCGACACCTGTACGTCGACGCCGGTCTCGGCCGCGAAGCGCTCCGCCTGCCGGCGCAACACCTCGGTCAACGTTGCCTCGGACAACGCCACCGGAGTGAACGCGGCAACCAACGCCCGCGCCTCGGCCAGGTTCTCCCGAGCCGTGTCCTCGATCGCCGCCAACCGGGCCGCGGCGCCGTCGACTCCGCCGCGTTGCAGCTCGACCGCCGCCGCCTGGGCGAGCATCACGATGGAGGTCATGCCCTGCGCGAGGGTGTCGTGGATCTCGCGCGCCATCCGCTCCCGCTCAGCCATCACACCGGCGCTGTGGTGCGCCTCGGCGAGTTCGTCGCGGGCGGACTCCAGTTGCGCGATGAGTTCGGCCCGCTGCTCGCTCTGGGTGATCACCCGCTCGATCCAGATCCCGAACAGCAGGCTCACGACCAGGCTGACCGCCATCCACGGCAGGATCGACCAGAACTCGTCCCAGCCCCAGCCGGCACTCCACAACTGCGCCGAGCCGACCCCGATCACCAGCAACAGGCTCATCGCCGCGCCTTCGCGGACGTCGTCGCTCAGCAGCCAGATCTGCGCCGACGCGATGAACATCAGGAACACCGACTGCGGGAACAGCCCGACCAGCACCATCAGGCAGCCGATCAGCACGATCCGGTAGAGGTACGACGGAAGCCGCCGGCGCGACGTGATCGCGGGCCGCCCGACGAACTGGTACGCCGCCCCGAGCACCAGGATCGAACTCGTGTAGACGATCCGGCGAGCCGTGCCGAAGTCGGCCGAGAACGAGACGACGAGCGTCATCCCCAGCAGCACCCAGAACACGGCGTGCCAGCCGATCAGGGTCCGGACCCAGACCGGCTCGTCGATGCGCACACTCCTGGCTTCCACGGATCAATCTTCCCCTAGTCGAACAGTCAGCCGGCGTCACGGCGGGTCCAGCGGAAGACGCGCTGCGCGACGACCAGTCCGACCACCAGCCACGCCGACAGCACGACCGCGCCCACGCCCAGCTGCCACGATCCGTCCGGCTCGTTCACCTCGAACCCGTCCGGCAGGAACACCGACCGCATCCCCTGGGCGAGCCATTTCAGCGGGAAGATCTCCGCCACCGACCGCATCCAGGCCGGCAGGCTGCTGTAGACGAAGTACACCCCGGAGATGAACTGCAGCAGCAGGACGACCGGCGTCACCACCGCGGACGCGGCCTTGCCCGACTTCGGTACGACGGAGAACGCGATCCCGAGCACCGAGCCGGACGCCGTACCGAGGACGAAGATCCACAGGAAGTGCAGCCACTTCACCGGCTCGCTCGGGATGTCGACCCCGAGCAACAGACCGGCGATCGCGAGCAGCAGCGCGAACTGCAGGATCGAGGTGACCAGGACCAGCCCGATCTTGCCGATGAAGTACGACTGCGGTGACATCGGCGTACCGCGCAACCGCTTCAGCAGCTCCTCGTCGCGCTCCATCGCGATCGTGATGGCGAGCGACTGGAAGCTGGTCAAGAAGATGCCGGAGGCAATCATTCCCGGGGTGAAGTAGGTGGCCGCGTCGACTCCGTCGGCGAACTCGGTGCCGCTGAACACGGCGGAGAAGATGCCGAGGAAGATGATCGGGAAGAGGAACGTGAAGATCAGCTGCTCGCGTTCCCGGAAGAACTGCTTGACCTCCAGCCCGGTCCGCGACAACCCGACCTTCAGCGGCGACGGCAGGACGACGCTCACGGCACAGCTCCTTCCAGTGCCGGAGCGGCCGTGGCCGACCCGATCAGTTCCAGGTAGATGTCTTCGAGACTCGGCCGCCGTACCTCCAACTCGGGCACTTCCGCGCCGCCGTACTGCGCCATCAGCCGGGCGACCTCGGCGGTCGGCTCGCCGGTGCGGATCTCGCGCATCCCGTCCTCGGCGAGCCAGGAGACGCGCGCGGTCCGGGCGCCGCGGCCGCCGAGCGTGTCCGGCGTCGCGACCTCGACCATCCGGCCGTCGGCGATCACGCCGACCCGGTCGGCCAGGTGCTCGGCCTCGTCCAGATAGTGGGTGGTGAGCAGGATCGTGGTGCCCGCGGTGCGCAGGTTCTCGATCAGGGTCCAGAACTGCCGGCGCGCCTCCGGGTCGAACCCGGTGGTCGGCTCGTCCAGGAACAGCAGTTCCGGGTTGCCGATCACGCCGAGCGCGACGTCGAGGCGGCGCCGCTGGCCGCCGGACAACTTCCGGGTCCGCGCCTTGCGCTTCTCCGACAGGCCGACCGCGGCGATCACCTCGTCGGGGTCGCGCGGCGCCGGGTAGTAGCCGGCGAAGTGGTTGACGAGTTCCGCGACGGACAACTCGGCCTCGTCGCGGGACGTCTGGGCGACGATGCCGAGCCGGGCCCGCCAGTACCGGTCGCCGCGGGCCGGGTCGACCCCCAGCACGCTGATCTCACCCTCGTCGGCGCGGCGATACCCCTCCAGGATCTCCACGGCCGTCGTCTTGCCGGCCCCGTTCGGCCCGAGCAGCGCGAACACCTCACCTCGATGGATGTCCAGATCCACCCCGTCCACAGCCACCTTGCCCGGGTACCGCTTCACCAGCCCCCGCACCCTCACAGCCTCATCTGTCTCCATACTCCAACCCTCGCGCGCCCCCGCCCGCCTCCGGGAGCACCGCCCGACGGACCCCCTGTCCCCCAACCGGTGGACACGGGGCCACCACAGGCCGGGTTTGCGGCGCGCGGGGAGGGCTGACGGTGGGGGGTGGTTGCGGTTAGCGTCGGGGGATGGGGCAGACGGTGCGTGGTGTGGTGGCGGCGGGTAAGGGTCGGCCGGTGTCGATCGAGGAGATCGTGGTGCCGGATCCCGGGCCGGGGGAAGCGGTGGTGAAGGTGCAGGCGTGCGGTGTCTGCCATACCGACCTGCATTACCGTGACGGCGGCATCACCGATGACTTTCCTTTTCTGCTCGGTCACGAGGCGGCCGGGATCGTGGAGAGCGTGGGGCAAGGCGTCACCGACGTCGAGCCGGGCGACTTCGTCGTACTGAACTGGCGGGCCGTCTGCGGCAACTGCCGCGCCTGCCTGCGCGGCCGCCCCTGGTACTGCTTCAGCACCTACAACGCCGAGCAGAAGATGACCCTTGCCGATGGCACCGAACTGTCGCCCGCGCTCGGCATCGGGGCGTTCGCCGAGAAGACTCTGGTCGCCGCCGGTCAGTGCACGAAGGTCGATCCGGCGGCCAAGCCCGAGGTCGCCGGCCTGCTCGGCTGCGGCGTGATGGCCGGCCTCGGCGCCGCACTGAACACCGGCAACGTGGGCCGCGGTGACTCCGTCGCCGTGATCGGTTGTGGCGGCGTCGGTACGGCGGCCGTCGTCGGAGCCCGGCTCGCCGGCGCCGCGCGGATCATCGCGATCGACATCGACGACCGCAAACTGGCGGTGGCCCAGGAACTCGGCGCGACCCACACGATCAACTCCAAGGACCTCGATCACGACGGTGTGGTCGAGGCGGTCCAGGCGTTGACCGGCGGGTTCGGCGCGGACGTGGTGATCGACGCGGTCGGGCGGCCGGAGACGTGGAAGCAGGCGTTCTACGCCCGCGACCTGGCCGGCACCGTCGTCCTGGTCGGCGTACCGACGCCGGACATGACGCTGGAGATGCCGTTGCTGGACTTCTTCGGCCGCGGCGGTTCGCTGAAGTCCAGTTGGTACGGCGACTGCCTGCCGACTCGCGACTTCCCGATGCTGATCGACCTGCACCTCCAGGGCCGGCTGCCGCTGGACCGGTTCGTCTCGGAGACGATCGCCCTGGACGAGGTCGAGGCCGCGTTCACCAAGATGCACCACGGCGACGTCCTGCGCTCGGTCGTGCTGTTCTGACCCAGAGCAACGCTTCTAAACCGCGAACGAGATCCACACGTCCGGCGGAGCGTCGGGATCGCCCGGGATCGGCCGCGTCTCCTCGGTCCACGCGTCCCCGGCCAGTTCGGTCGCAACGCGCCGCCAGAACCGCACGGCCGTCGCGTTGTTCCCCTGGAACGGCACTTCCCACCGCCCGGGATGCTGCGCGATGACCTCCCGTACGGCGCGCAGCCCGAACCCGTTCCGCCGTACCGGCCGGACGACGAAGAACGCGTTCATCACCCGCACAGGCCGTGTCAGCGCCCGCACGAAAGAGATCCCGACCGGGTTCTCCCCGCTGTGGAACAGGTACCCGGCCCAGTCCGGGTCGCCCGCCAGCACCGACTCGAGCCACTCGCTCCGATAGCTGCCGTCCGGCCGCGGCAACTGGCCCTGGAACTCGGACAGGTCGTGCCGGAACATCAGCCACAACCGCTCCAGTACAACCCGATCGGCCTCACCGGCACGCCGGACCACGAGATCTGACATTGGACTCCTCACAGACGGAAAACGCAGAAAAGCCTCCCGCCGGAAGGCAGAAGGCTTACTGCGAGGCAGATTATCACCCGAGCGGGGCAGTGCTCCGGTCGACCCAGGTCATGTCCGGGTACCGCGGACCCACCGGAGTCAGCCTGGACAGCGCCGCCAGATCGTCCGCGGCCAGCTCGACCTCCAGTGCCGCGGCGTTCTCCTCGAGATAACGACGCCGCTTCGTCCCCGGAATCGGTGCAACGTCGTCGCCCTGAGCAAGAACCCAGGCGAGCGCGACCTGACCCGGAGTGGCGTCGTAGCGGGCCGCCACCGAACGGATCTCGTCCACCAGCGCCAGATTGGCCTCGAAGTTCTCCTCGTCGAAGCGAGGCAACGTCCGCCGGTAGTCGTCGGCCGCGAGCTCCGACCGCCGCGGCACCGCACCGGTGAGCATGCCACGGCCCAGCGGCGAGTACGGCACGATCCCGATCCCCAGTTCGCGGCACGTCGGCAGCACCGACTCCTCGATGTCGCGGCTGAACAGCGACCACTCGGTCTGGACCGCGGTGATCGGGTGGACGGCGTGCGCCCGCCGGATCGTGTCGGCCGACGCCTCCGACAACCCGAGGTACCGCACCTTGCCCGCCTCGACCAGCTCGGCCATCGCGCCGACCGTCTCCTCGATCGGTACGGCGGGATCGGCGCGGTGCTGGTAGTACAGCTCGACGTGCTCGACGCCGAGCCGGCCGAGTGATGCGTCGATGGCGGTGCGCACGTACGACGGCGACCCGTTCGCGCCCCGTCGCCCGGTCCGTGGATCGCCGGTGATGCCGAACTTCGTGGCCAGGAACACCTCGTCGCGGCGGTCCCTGACGGCCCGGCCGATCAGCTCCTCGTTGGCGCCGAATCCGTAGATGTCGGCGGTGTCCAGGAACGTGATGCCGAGGTCCAGGGCGCGGTGCAGGGTCGCGATCGACTCGGTGTCGTCGGTCGCGCCGTACGCGTAGCTCATCCCCATACAGCCCAGTCCCAGCCGGCTGACTTCGGCTCCGGTGCTGCCCAGTTTCATCGTGATCTCCTCGAGAAGGCATGGCTCCGCCGCCCGACGGACGCGAACGATCCGCCGGCCGAGCAACAGAGAACTAAGGTTTGGCGTGACCGCCGTACGTGGTGATCTTGTAGTCGGTCACCGCCAGCGCCGCCTGCAGTTCGCGCAGCCGCCGCTGGATCGTCGCCCGGTGCTCCTCCATCAGTGCGAGCCGCTGCGGTGCGGTCTCCTCGCCCTGCGCGACCAGCTCCAGGTAGTGGCTGATCGTGCTGATCGGCATGTCGGACAGCCGCAGCCGGGTGATGAACACGATCCGGGCCAGTGCCTGCCGGTCGTAGTACCGGTAGCCGGCCTTGTCGCGTCCGACGCGGACCAGGCCGATCCGCTCGTAGTACCGCAGCGTGTGCGCGGTGAGCCCGGTGACTTCGGCCGCCTCGGCGATGCTCAGCTGCTCCGGGAGGTCGTCCGGAAGGTCCAGGAGCTCGAGCAGCTCGGTGTCGAGCGGCGCCGGCCGCGGCACCTCGTAACGATCGACGAAAGCCTGCCGCCGCTCGGGCGTCGTGAGGACGCCGGTCGTGTTCATGTCTTCGACCGTACGCCTTCGAGCGCGCTCAAAGGCAAAGGTGACCTAGGCCACTAGGCCTGCTGGCAGTCCTGGCAGGTGCCGAAGATCTCGAGGGTGTGGCTGATGTCGGCGTAGCCGTGTTCGGCGGCGACCTTGTCGGCCCAGCGCTCGACGGCCGGGCCCTCGACCTCGACGGTGCGGCCGCAGTTGCGGCAGACCAGGTGGTGGTGGTGACCCTTCGAGCAACGCCGGTACGCCGTTTCGCCGTCGGCAGTGCGCAGTACGTCGACCTCTCGCGAGTCGGCGAGCGCCTGCAGGGTGCGGTAGACGGTGGTCAGGCCGACGGCCTCACCCGCGGACCGCAGCTCCTGGTGAATCTCCTGGGCGGTCCGGAAGTCGTCGAGATTGTCGAGCGCGGACGCGACCGCAGCGCGCTGACGAGTCGAGCGTGTTCCGATGGCCACCGTTCCTCCTGTCACTCCGTCACCGTGATTCCCCGGCAACCCCGCCAATTCTCTCAGAACTGGACAAGCTAGTGCTCATCCCAGTGGTCTCCGTGTGCCGCGTGCAGGTGACCGTCGTGCACGTAGTCGACGTGGTCGCCGTGCTCGACAGCGGCGTGGCCGCACCTCGGGTTGTGCGAGTGCGGGTGACCGGCGCTCACCACGTGCGGCTCCGGCGCCGGTACGCCGACCTCCGGCTCCTCGTCCGCCAGCGGTGCGACCCGGCCCTGGCGACGCCGGATCAGAGCCCCGACCGTGGCCGCCACCACGAACCCGGCCAGCGCCAGTACGACGATCGTCGCGCCGGGAGCCACGTTCGCGTTGTACGACGTAACGATGCCGGCCAGACACGCCAGCACACCGATTCCACACGCTGTGACGAACGTACTGCGGAAGGACCGCGTCACCTGCTGTGCCGTAGCCACAGGCACGACCATCAACGCACTGACCAGCAGCAATCCCACTGTCCGCATCGCCACGGTCACGGTGACTGCAGCCATCACGGCGATCACCAGGTTGAGCACCTGCACGCGCAACCCGGTGACGCGAGCGAACTCCTCGTCCTGGCACACCGCGAACAGCTGCGGTCCCAGACCGATCGCCACGACCAGTACGGCGATGGCCAGCCCGACGACGATGTACAGGTCGCTCGGCGACACTGTGGTCAGTGAGCCGAACAGGTAGGTGTTCAGCGTTGCGGCACCCTGTCCGGCGAGTCCGATGAGCAGCACACCACCGGCGATACCTCCGTAGAACAGGAGTGCGAGCGCGACGTCGCCGCTGGCCTTGCCGCGCGCACGCACCAACTCGATCGCGGTGGCACCGGCGATAGCGACGATGATGGCTGTGAGAACCGGTGCACTCCCGGTGAGCAGGCCGAGCGCCACTCCGGTGATCGCGATGTGGCCGATGCCGTCGCCCATCAGCGACAACCGCCGCTGCACCAGGTACGTCCCGATCGCGGGTGCGGACAGCCCGGTGAGCAGCCCGGCGATCAACGCCCGCTGCATGAACTCGAGCTGGAACATGGTCATCACGACAGCCACCCGGGTTCGTCGCCACCGTGTGAGTGGTGGACGTGTGCGTGCGTCTGCGAGGCGTGCGGCGGACCGTCGTACACGATCCGCCCGCGGCGCAGGACGACGGAACGGTCGATGAGTGCGTCCATCGGGCCGAGGTCGTGGCTGACCATCACCACCGTGGTCCCGCGCGCGACCCGCTCCCGGACCGCGTCGGCGAAGATCTGCTGGCTGGCCAGGTCGACGCCGGCCGTCGGCTCGTCGAGGATCAGCAGCTCCGGATCGGACACCAGAGCGCGGGCGATCAGCACCCGCTGCTGCTGCCCGCCGGACAGCTCGGAGACGGCGCTCCTGCGCTGGTCAGCCATGTCGACGATCTGCAGCGCGTCGTCGATCGCCTGCTTCTGCTCAGCCCTCAGCGGAGTGAACAACCGCCGCTTCGACAGCAGTCCGGACGAGACGACCTCGTGAACGGTCGCGGGTACGCCGCCGGCCGCGGTGATGCGTTGCGGAACGTACCCGACGCGTCGCCACTGCCGGAAGCGTGGCACCGGCGTACCGAAGAGCCGGACCTCCCCGCGAGCCGCGGGGAGCAGTCCGACGACGGTCCGGACCAGGGTCGACTTACCGGAACCGTTGGTGCCGAGAACGGCGACCACCTCGCCCTGGCGGATCTGGAGATCGACGCCCCGCAGCACCAGACGACCGCCCAGGTCGACCGAGAGATCGGCGACCTGGACGGCCTTGGCAACGTCTTGTGGAGGTGTCACGCGCAGCTGTTCGCCTTCCGGAGCTCCTGGAGATTCTCCCGCATCAGGGTCAGGTAGGTCTCGGAGGAGTTGGCTTCCGACAAGCCCTCGATCGGGCTCAGTACGGCGGTCTTGACGCCGATGTCACGGGCGATCGACTCGGCGACCTTCGGGCTGACGAGCTCCTCGTAGAAGATCGTGGTCACCTTCTGGGCTTTGACGATGTCCTGGACCTCCTTGATCCTGGCCGCGGTCGGCTCGGCGTCCGGGGTGAGCCCGGCGATGCCGACCATCGTCAGACCGTATCGCTTCGCGAGGTACGCGAACGCCTCGTGGCTCGTCACGAACGTCTTCAGCTTGCAGGTCGCCAGACCGGTCTTGAACTCGGAGTCGAGCTTGCCGACCTCGTCGAGCAGCGTCTTGGCCCGGGCCTTGTAGCCGTCGGCGTTCGCACTGTCGGTCTCGACCAGCTTGTCGGTGACCGCCTGGATCACGCCGGCGTACCGGACCGGGTCCAGCCAGAAGTGCGGGTCCAGCTCCTCGCTGCCGGCCGAAACCGGCTGCGCGACCGCGGCGGCCTGGGCTGCACCGGTCCGCGCCGCGCCGGTCCCGGTGTACGAGGCCGGAGTGGTGGCCGGGGTGGTGCTGCCTTCGTCTTTGTGCTCCTCGCCTTCCCCTTCGTGCTCCCCGAAGTCGGCGCCGGTCGCCTCCAGCTTGGCCGCCGGCGCGACGTCGAAGCCGGTCTCCTTGGCGTTCTGCTCGATCGCCTCGTCGACCGCGGGCTGCAGCCCCTTCTCGAACAGCACCAGTTTCGCGCCGGCGATCTCGCCGACCTGCTTGGGCGTGAGCTCGAGATCGTGCGGCTCGACACCGGGCGCGGTCAGGGTGGTCACGTTCACCGCGTCGCCCCCCACTGTGCGGGCGATGAACTCGAGCGGGTAGAACGAAGCGACGACGTCGAGCTTGTCGCCACCGGAGCCGTTGGCGGTCGAGTCGCCGCCGCATCCGGCCAGGGTGAGGGCGGCGGCCAGAGCGGTGGCGCCGGCGACGACAAGACGAGTTCGAGATCTCATGACAATCATTTTCATTTAATCGGAACTGGTTGTCAAAACAGGGAGTTCAGCCATGGCCAGCCGCAACGTTGGACGCAGACGAGCCGACCATCGGGCCAACCGACGGCACAAGCTCGGCATTCCCACCGGTCATGGTCATGGTCATAGTCATGGCCACGGTCACGGGCACGGCGATCACGTGGTCGACACCTCGGTGGTGAACTCGGATGCGATCGTCGGCCGGCGCGTCCGGATCGTGGTCGCCGCGGTCCTCGCCCCGCTGATCACGGCGGCCGTCATCGCGATGATCGTGATGTGGCCGGGCGGCGGCGTGCAGGTCTCGTCGTACCAGACCGCCACCGCCCGCGGCGAGGTGACGGCGATCAAGGCGTGCGCCGCGGCCCAGGACCAGTGCGACGAGGCGACCGTCAAGCTCACCACCGGTCCGGACAAGGGACAGTCGGTGCCGGTCGAGGTGCCGAAGGCCGCTCAGGCCGCGCTCCCGGTGGAGGTCGGGCAATCGATCATGCTCGGCATCCAGACCGATGCACCGACCGTCGCCGACCGGTACCAGTACGTCGACCACGACCGGACCATGCCGCTGCTCGTGCTGGCGTTGATCTTCGCGGCCGCGGTGGTGGCGCTGTCGCGCTGGCGTGGCTTCGCGGCGCTGATCGCGCTGGCGGTGACCGCGGTGATGCTGACGCAGTTCATCCTGCCGGCGATCCTCAAGGGGTCGAACCCGTTGCTGGTCGCGGTCGTCGGCGGCGCGGTGATCATGACGGTCGCGTTGTTCCTGACCCACGGGATCAACGCGGAGAGTTCGATGGCCCTGTCCGGGACGATCGCCGCGCTCGGACTGACCGTGGTGCTGGGCTGGTTCTTCACCAAGTTCTGTCAGTTGAGCGGGCTGGCGGCCGAGGGGGCGTCGACGGCCAAGACGTTCTCGCCCGACCTCGACCTCGCCGGGTTGCTGGTGGCCGGCATGGTGATCGGTGCGCTCGGCGTTCTCGACGACGTCACGGTGACTCAGGCGGCCGCCGTCTGGGAGTTGTCCGCCGCGAACCCGGCGGCGCGACGCCGTGAGCTGATCGGCGCCGGGCTCCGGATCGGCCGCACCCACGTCGCCTCGGTGGTCAACACGCTGGTCCTCGCGTACGCCGGTGCGGCGATGCCGGTGCTGATCACGTTCGCGGTCCAAGGCCTGCCCGGCCGGTACGTCCTGTCCACCGAGATGGTCGCGATCGAGGTGGTTCGCGGCCTGGTCGGCAGTCTCGGCATCATCGCCGCCGTTCCCCTGACGACCGCCCTCGCGGCGATGGCCGTGGCTGACCGGTCCCGCGACCTGGTCACCACCGAGCCGGAACACATCGCCGCCGAACCCGCCTGAGGTCACGAACCGGGAACCACACCTTCACACTCGGTCGTCGTACTCCTACAGTGCGTATCAAGGCACGGAAAGTCCGCCTCTGATCACTTTCCGTGCCTGACGGGGTGAGGAGGTCGGGATGAGATTCCGGCATCGGGACGGGTCGACCGTCCACCTGGGCTACAGCACCACCGTGCACCCGGCCGAGGATCTCGACGGCGTGATCGCCGGGCTGGACGACTACGCGTCGCTGGTCCGTCAGGAGCTCGGCGTACCGCTGCTCGGAGTCGGCCTGTGGTTCGCGAGCCCGCTCGCCGACCGGCTGGCGAACTCGCCCGCCGCGGTCGGCAGACTTCGCCGCGCTCTCCGGCGCAACCAGCTGGAAGTCGTCACGCTCAACGGCATCGCGCACTCGGCGTTCGAAGACAAGGTCGTCGGCAGCAAGCTGTACTGCCCGGACTGGACCGAGCCCGAACGACTGCGCTACACCCTCGACCTGGTCGACGTACTCGCCGCGTTGCTTCCGCGCGACGCGGCGTACGGATCGATCTCCACCATCCCGCTGGCGTGGCGGGTGCCGTGGTCCAAGGCGCGTGACGCGGCCGCCCAGAAGGCGTTCGAGCGGCTCGACTGGCACCTGGAACGGACCGAGCAGCGCACCGGCCGCAAGATCCGGGTCGCGGTCGAGCCCGAACCGGGCTGCGTGCTGGAGATGACCTCGCAGGCCGCCGCCTGGCTGAGCCGCTATTCGAGTCCGTACGGCGGTTCGTCGCGGATCGGACTGGGGTTCGACACGTGCCACCTCGCCGTCCAGTTCGAGGAGCCTCCCGACGCGTTCGAGACGTTGTGGCGCGCGGGTGTGGATGTGGTGAAGGCCCAACTGTCGTCGGCCCCGCAGCTTGTCGATCCGTCCGACACGGCTGCCCGACGGCGACTGGCCGATCTCGGCGATCCGAAGTACCTGCGCCAGGTCCGGGAGTGGTGCGGGCCGGGTGTGGACGACGTCCAGGACGCGTACCAGCTGTCCGGGCACGCTGCGTGGCGGATGCACGCTCACGTCCCGGCCCATTGCGCGCTTCCGGATCCACTCAGCGGCACCAACGGCGTACTGGAGGACTGCCTGACCCGGCTGGTCGGCTGCGGTCAGCCGCTCACCCATCACCTCGAGTCCGAGACCTACGCGTGGTCCCGTAAGCCGCGGACACCCGAGACGCTGGCGAAGAAGATCGCCCGTGAGCTCGGCTGGTTGCGCGACCGCCTGGTCGCACTCGGCCTGGAGCCGATCTGGAACTGACCGGCGGATGGGACTCGGTCGGTCAGGCTCCGGCGATGCGGGAGACGGCGAAGAGCAGGATCACCAGGATGGAGAAGACGCGCAGGAAGCGCGCGCCGTTGCCGACGACCGGCCAGGACAGGAAGCCCAGCCAGGACAGCAGCAGGGCGAGCAGGATCAGCGCGGCGACGGCGTACGGGACCGGAGCGAAGACTCCGACCAGCGCCAGCACCAGGGTGATGCCGGGCAGGGTGAGTTTCGGCATCCCGTGCAGCCGCGCCACGTACGGGTAACTGATCTTGGTGATCCGCTGCCGGAGCGGACTCACCGGCTGACTACTGCTCGGGGAACTCATCCGTCCATTGTTCCAGGCGGGGCGGCCAGGTGGACAACTGCGGACCCGGTCGCCCGTGGGGTGGGGTGGCTCGGCGCGGGAGGGCGGTGAATAGGGTGGGTGGGTGTTCGTGGTGATCAGGTTCCGGGTGGCGGAGGGTGAGCAGGCGGAGTTCGCGGTCCGGCTGCAGGCCGCGGTCGACGTACTGCGGAAGCAGAAAGGCTTCGTGGCCGCCCGGGTCGGGCGCAATGTCGACGACCCGGAGTTGATCGCCCTGAGCATGGAGTGGCTGAACGTCGGCAGTTACCGGCGGGCGTTGTCGCCGTACGAGGTGAAGCTGACCGCGGTCCCGCTGCTCTCGCTGGCGATCGACGAGCCGACCGCGTACGACGACCTGCCCGGGTTGCTGCCGTAGCACCGATCTCCGACTGGATTCCGCCGGGGACCGGTCGGACCGCTAGCCTGGACCTTTCCGTGTTGCAAAGTGCCGTTACTGGAGTCGAAAGTGCCCGTGGAAACCGTCGATGCCGTCGTCAGCCTCAGCAAGCGCAGAGGCTTCGTGTACCCGTGCGGCGAGATTTACGGCGGTACCAAGTCGGCCTGGGACTACGGTCCGCTGGGCGTCGAGCTGAAGAACAACATCCGCACCCAGTGGTGGCGCTCGATGGTGACCGGTCGTGACGACATCGTCGGGCTGGACTCGTCGGTCATCCTGCCGACCAAGGTGTGGGAGGCGTCCGGGCACCTGTCGGAGTTCGTCGACCCGCTGACCGAGTGCCAGTCCTGCCACAAGCGGTTCCGCGACGACCACCTGCGCGAGGACTTCGCCCGGCGCAAGAACAAGGACGCCGACGACGTCAAGCTCGCCGAGATCGCCTGCCCGAACTGCGGGAACAAGGGCACGTTCACCGAGCCGCGGATGTTCAACGGCCTGCTGAAGACCTACCTCGGACCGGTCGAGTCCGAGGAAGGCCTGCACTACCTGCGGCCGGAGACCGCGCAGGGCATCTTCGTGAACTTCGCGAACGTGATGGGCACGGCGCGGAAGAAGCCGCCGTTCGGGATCGCGCAGGTCGGGAAGAGTTTCCGCAACGAGATCACCCCGGGCAACTTCATCTTCCGGACCCGCGAGTTCGAGCAGATGGAGATGGAGTTCTTCGTCGCGCCCGGCTCGGACGAGGAGTGGCACGAGTACTGGCTGAAGGCCCGCTGGGACTGGTACGTCGACCTCGGCCTGAAGCCGGACAACATGCGCTACTACGAGCACCCGCAGGAGAAGCTCAGCCACTACTCGAAGCGCACCGTCGACATCGAGTACCGGTTCAACTTCGGCGGCAAGGAGTTCGACGAGCTCGAAGGCATCGCGAACCGGACCGACTTCGACCTCACCACCCACTCCAAGCACTCCGGGGCGGACCTGTCGTACTTCGACCAGGAGAAGGGTGAGCGCTGGACGCCGTACGTGATCGAGCCGGCGGCCGGGCTGACCCGGAACGTGCTCGCCTTCCTGCTCGACGCGTACACCGAGGACGAGGCGCCGAACGCCAAGGGCGGCGTGGACAAGCGGACCGTGCTGCGGTTCGACCCGCGGCTGGCCCCGGTCAAGGCGGCCGTGCTGCCGCTGTCGCGCAACGCCGAGCTGTCCCCGAAGGCGAAGGACCTGGCCGGCGAGCTGCGGAAGAACTGGAACGTCGACTTCGACGACGCCGGTGCGATCGGCCGGCGCTACCGCCGGCAGGACGAGATCGGGACGCCGTACTGCATCACCGTCGACTTCGACACCCTCGACGACCAGGCCGTGACGATCCGTGAACGCGACTCGATGAAGCAGGAGCGGGTGGCGCTGACCGAGGTGAGCGGCTACCTGGCACAGCACCTGGTCGGTTGCTGACGATGGGCGTACGGCGGGTGCTGTCGGCACACGTGCGGTTCGGGGTGGGCGTCTTCGGGCTGTCCGCGATCGCGGTGTTCGCGCTCACCGCATGCTCGGACAGCGAGCCGGAAGCCGGCGGCACGCCTGCGCCGTCCGCATCGTCTGTGCCGGCCAGTTCGAGTGCGCCGATCCCGACCGCCTCCACGCCGTCGCTGACTGCGCTGCCGACACCGTCGAAGCCGTGGCCGACGCCGGCGGTCACCGGTGCGCCCGCGGACGACGCGCCACTGGCGGAGCGGATCGAGTTCGCGATCGCCAAGCAGGCGCAGGTCGCGGCCGGCAAGGCTGCCAGGACGACGGTGAAGTGCCCCGGGATCGACGACGTGGAGAAGCCGGGCAAGCACGAGCTGACCTGCACGGTCACGTACGCCGGGAAGTCGTACAGCGGCACGTTGACGGTCGACGCGAAGACGTACACCGCGTCGTACAAGTTCACCTCGGAGTCGGTCGCGATCGTGAAGCCGAAGGTGGTCGACGCCGTGCTGCGGACCGCGCCCGATGCGGCCAAGGTGACCTGCACGATGGATGATGTTGCCGTGGTCAAACATTCCGGTGAGCCGATCGCGTGCGACGTCACCACGACGGCGAACGCGGTCCAGCCCTACCAGGCCCAGGTCTCCGGCAACGGTCAGGTCCTGGTGGCGAAGGCCTGACTGTGGCTATTTCCTCCGCACCCCGCCACCCCGGCTTGAAGCTGGGCAACCTCACGATCGACACGCCCGTCGTGCTGGCGCCGATGGCCGGCATCACGAACGCGGCGTACCGGCGGCTCTGCGCGGAGCAGGGCGCCGGGCTGTACGTGTGCGAGATGATCACCTCGCGCGGCATCGTCGAGGGTGACCAGAAGTCGCTCGACATGCTCACCTTCGACGAGCGCGAGACGGTCCGCTCGGTGCAGTTGTACGGCGTCGACCCGGTCTACATCGGCCGTGCCGTCCAGCTCCTCTGCGACCAGTACGGCGTCGCCCACATCGACCTGAACTTCGGCTGCCCGGTCCCGAAGGTGACCCGCAAGGGCGGTGGCGCCGCGCTGCCGTGGAAACGCAACCTGCTCGGCGCGATCCTGCGGTCGGCGGTCCACGCCGCGACGCCGTACGGCGTACCGGTCACCATGAAGACGCGGATCGGCATCGACCACGCGCACCAGACCTATCTCGACGCCGGCCGGATCGCGGAGGAGTCGGGCGTCGCCGCCATCGGCCTGCACGGGCGTACGGCGGCGCAGGCGTACTCGGGTCAGGCGGACTGGAGCACGATCGCCGACCTCGTGCAGCACGTGAACATCCCGGTGCTCGGCAACGGCGACATCTGGGAAGCCGGTGACGCACTGCGGATGGTCGCGGAGACCGGGTGCGCCGGGGTGATCGTCGGGCGCGGCTGTCTCGGCCGGCCGTGGTTGTTCCGGGACCTCGCGGTCGCGTTCGCCGGTGGCGAGGCGCTGAACCTGCCGACGCTCGGCGAGGTGGCGCAGGTGATGCGGAGGCATGGTGAGCTGCTCGCGGACCTGATGGGGGAGCAGCGTGGGTTGCGCGACTTCCGCAAGCACGTCCCGTGGTACCTCAAGGGCTTCCCAGCCGGCGGCGAGTTGCGGGCCGCTCTCGGCATGGTCGACTCGTTGGCCCGCCTGGACGAGTTGCTGGCCCAGCTCGACCCCGACGTACCCTTCCCGGTCGCCGAACTCGGCGCCCCCCGAGGCCGCCAGGGCAGCCCCCGCGACCACATAGTCCTCCCCGAAGGCTGGCTCAACGACACCGACGGCCTCTCAGCCGACCTGACCGCCGCCGAACTAGGCGTCTCCGGAGGCTGACGGAACGCCGCCGCCCCCGCCGGCGAGTGGGAGCAGGACACCACCTTGTCGGGTGTGGGCTGTGACGACCTGGCTTCGTGCGGGGTCGGGCTGGTGGGGGACTGCGGGCGAGGTGCTAGCGGCGCCGACCCAAGCCGGGGAGGCCGCCGCTGACGATCCGGATTCGGGGCAGGACCATCCGGCGGCCGCTCGCGGCTGTTTTCGTGGGCCGCTTCTTCCTGGGGCTCTTGGTTTTGGTGCGTGGCTGAGGCTTCCTCGGTGACGCATGGGTCCTCTGCTGCTGCCTCATGAGTTCGCGCGCTGCCGCGTCCGGCGTATCGCAGCCGGTCAGCCAGACCATTGCCACACCCAGCCGCTCGCTCAGGACGGTGAGCGACTGCTCGTCGTGCGGCATCTCGAGCGGGGTTGCCCGGACGCCTGCGAACCGTTCGAACGAGAACCTCGCCGCCCGTCCCTGGTCATCGTCTTCGACCCAAAGCCACACCGGGACGGTCATCGTGCGCGCGTCTCCGTGCGCCAACTCTCAACCACAACCGGGTGAGGCCGATGGGAGCGACAGGCGCTTGGACCGGCAGCGCGGGCACACCGTCCGTCGGACTCAGGCGTGCGTTGGCTCGCCAGGTTCCGCCTTCGTCTTCCTCGAGCCACAGCCACACCGGTAGCGTCGGCCAGTCGTCTTCACCATCCTGTGGACGGTCCGCGTCGTTGAATTCGGACGGTACGTCGAGTTCGGTGGTGTGCTCGAGGGCCCAGGGCTCCGCGGGTTCGTCCTGCGTGTCGGCATCGTGCTCGGTCACCGTCTCGGGTCCGTCAGCGGCGACGCCGCTCGACGGGTCGACCTGCGCGGACTCGAGCGCCGCCTCCACGGATTGTTCTCCGGTCAACCGCATCAGGGCTTGGCTCAGCGCCCTGCGTACGGCCAGTCGACTCCGCGCCGAGGTGGGCATCAGCAGTTCCCGAGGGGTCACGTCATCGGTTGGGTCCAGGCATACCCACGCCAGGGAATCGTGACCGTCCTGCTCGCTCCACACCCAAGCCGGCACCCACCCCGGTCCGCGCTTCGCGTCGGGAGGATCCTCGATCGCCTCCCACCAGAGGACCAGCAATGACGCGGTCCGTGGCAACTCCAGCTCCACGGCCGGCACACCTCGGGTGTACGACAAGCGCACGAACGGTACGGACTCCCCGTTGGCATCGCCGTACTCCTGCAGCCAGACCCAGCCTTGGACGGTCGGCCACTTCTCCAACTCCCCGTTCCCCATCCGGGGAGTTTAGGTGTGCCACGGGGTGGCTTGGAAGGCGTCGTGATCGGCCGGCCGCCAGGTGTGTTGATAGTTATCTCGGGCTCCATCATTATGTGAGCGACTGCAGCTACGTCGGGGGTCGCGATGATTGATGAGCCGAGTGGGGGCGATCTTTCCCGGTTGCGGCAGCTCAACGCACTCGGCGTGTTGCGGGTTCTGCGGGATGAGCGGCCCTTGACGTTGACGGAGCTGGCCAAGCGGACGGGGTTGTCGCGGGCTTCGACCGAGGATGTTGCCCGGGACTTGCTGGCGCGCGGCTGGGTGACCGAGGTCGCCCCGGCCGGGGGCACCGTCGGGCGGCCGGCTCGGCGTTATCGGTTTCGGGCTGATGCCGGGCGGATTCTGGGGGTCGATGTCGGGGGGCACAAGGTGCTTGCCATGGTCACCGATCTGGAAGGGGCGGTGCTGCACCAGACGCGCGTCGCGGTGAACCCTCGGGCGGGGCGGCGGGAGCGGCTGGCGATGCTCGACGACTGTGTGCGCAGGACGCTTGCCGGGGCTGGTGTCGAGCCCGAACAGATCTGGTCGTCGGGGGTCGCCACCACAGGGCTGGTCGACGGCACTGGGAAGGTGATGTTCTCGGACTCCGTGCCGGAGTGGACCGGAGTCGATCTCGCCGCGCATGTGCGGCGACTGGTACCAGCGCCGGTTCGGGTGGAGAACGACTGCAAGTTGGCCGCGCTCGCGGAGTCATGGCGCGGTGTCGCGCGGCACGCCCGCGACGTCGTGTTTCTGCTGGCCGGTCTGCGGACGGGTGCCGGGTTGATCATCGACGGCAGGCTGCATCGAGGTTTCTCCAACGCCGCCGGGGAGATCGGCGCATTGCCGGCGGCCGGATGGTTGCGGGCGCCGCAGCACCTGAACAACTGGCTGAACGCCGGCACCGCCGACAGCCGGCCGCGCGCAGGTGCCACCAGCGCCGGCGACGACGTGGAGCCGGTCTTTCTCGCTGCCCGGGACGGAGAGCGTGGGGCGGTGCGGGCGGTTCGGGGGTACGTGCGCGACATCGCGGTCGGCGCCTCAGCACTGGTCCTCACGCTCGACCCGGAGTTGGTGGTGATCGGGGGCGGGTTCTCCCGCTCGGCCGACGTGCTGGTCGAGCCGTTGCGGCGTGAGCTGGATCGGTGGTGCCTGCGGACGCCGGAGATCAGGGTGTCGGAGTTCGGTGACGAGGGGGTGGCGCTCGGGGCTGTCCGGCTGGCTCTCGAGGAGGTCGAGGCGACCAGGTACGACGGGGGCCTGTCCGTGGTCCGCGGACCGGAGTCGGCCGAGCTCTTGACATAGTTTTCCTGGAGTCCATGATTATTCCCACGGTCGCAGGACGCGTTCAGGGAGGACCGATCATGAGACGGCTCGTTACCGGCATCGCCCTTGTCAGTCTGCTGTTCGCGTCACAGATCGCGGCGGCCCACGGCAGCGGGTCGGCGACGACCCGCGGCTACGCGCCGACCGATGCCGTGATCGCCAACCAGGAGCGTGGTTTCTACCACCACACCGAGACGCACTACCGGGCGGACGGCTCGGGGTACGTGCCGCTCGACGTGGCCAGGCTGCGCGGCTACCGGACCCAGGAGAACGTGACTCAGATCCTGCGCGTGTTCTACCTGGAGAAGTTCGCCGGTCAGGATCAACTCGACCCGGCCTACCTCGACCTGGTCCGGGCCGACTTCCGGACGATCCGCGCGGCCGGCCTCAAGGCGATCATCCGGTTCGCGTACGCCCAGCCGCCCGGCTGGCCGCCCACCATCCCGTACGGCGACGCACCCGTCGAGCGCGTCCTGAAGCACATCGCGCAGCTGACCCCTGTCCTGCGGGAGAACGCCGACGTGATCGCGGTGGTGCAGTCGGGCTTCGTCGGTCTGTGGGGTGAGGGGTACTACACCGACCACTTCGCCGACCCGCAGGATCCGAGCAAGGTCTCGGACCAGAACTGGGCGGACCGCCGCGCGGTAGTCATGGCCTTGCTGAAGGCGCTCCCCGCGGACCGGATGATCCAGGTGCGTACGCCGTACATGAAGCAGCGGATGCTCGGCGTACCGACCGGAGCCGAGGGGGCTCTGACCGCGGAGCAGGCGTACGACGGTTCGCCGGTGGCGCGGGTCGGTCATCACAACGACTGCTTCCTGGCCAGTCCGGACGACTTCGGGACCTATCTCAGTGACCCGATCGAGCTCGACAAGGAATTCGTTGCCCAGGACACCAAGTACGTGCCCGAGGGCGGTGAGACCTGCGCGGTCAACCCGCCGAGGTCGGAGTGGCCCTCGGCGGCCGCGGAGATGGCGAGGCTGCACTTCTCCTACCTGAACACCGACTACAACCGGGACGTGCTGAACAGCTGGGGTGACAACATCACCATCGCCAAGCAGCGGTTGGGCTACCGGTTCGCGCTGACGCAGGGAACGTTCACGAACGCCACCAGGCCAAGGGGAACCGTCGATGTCGAGCTGAAGATCCGCAACGACGGTTGGGCCGCGCCGTACAACCCGCGTCAGGTCCAGCTGATCTTCCAGGGTGACAAGCACAGCTACCGGGTGACCCTTCCGGACGACCCGCGGCGCTGGGCTGCCGGGACGACCACCACGCTCGACCGGCAGGTCTGCGCACCGGCGGTGCCTGGCAGCTATCGCCTGCTGCTCAACATCGCCGATCCCGCGCCTGTCCTGCAGTCCCAGGAGCGCCTGCCGGGTTCCACCGAGACCTACAACTCGGCGTACGCGATCCGGCTCGCCAACGCGGACACCTGGCAGGCCGCGACCGGCTACAACGATCTCGGCCACACCCTGACGGTCACTCCTCAGGACCGCAGCGACGCCTGCGGCAGCCTCCCCAAACCGCAACTCATGCGGTGAGACCCGGCACGTTGTGATCTGGTCCGACGACATCGCCGACGAGGCGGCGGCGATCCACACGCGGGTACGCCGGATGTTGCGAGAGTTCGGCATCCCCGGCGACCTCGTGTGGACCGGCGCCTCGAGCGTCCCGCGAACGCTGACCCGCGGCGACGTCGATCTCCACCTCCGGGTCCCACCGGAATCCTTCGCCACCACCGTGACGATGCTGAAGCACCGGTTCCCGGTCGGCAGCCCGCACTCCTGGGCGGACACGTTGGCCGTCTTCGACATCCCCGACCAGCCCCTGCCGACCGGGCTCGCCGTCACTCCGATCGACTCCGAGCACGACCGCCGCTTCACCCGCGCCTGGTCGCGCATCGCCACCGACCCCGCCACCCACCGCCGCTACAACGAGCTCAAGAGCCACCCCACCGACGACTACGAATCCCGGAAGGCTGCCTTCTTCAACGACCTGGCCTCGGCCAGGCCCTAAGCTCGGGGAATGGCGAGCAAGCCGGACGAGACGCGTGACGGGGTCCCGCTGACCAACCTGGATCAGCCGTTGTTCGACGAGGCCGACGCGACGAAGCGGGATCTGGTCGACTACCTGGATGCCGTTCACGAGCGGATCCTGCCCGAGTTGCGGAACCGGCCGCTGTCGGTGATCCGGATTCGTCCAGGGCAGCCGGCCTTCATGCAGAAGAACGTGCCGAAGTACACGCCCGAGTGGGTGAAGACCGTCTCGCTGTGGGCGGAGGCGTCCAGGCGGCAGGTGTCGTACGCGTTGTGCGACGACCGGCGGACACTGCTGTGGTTCGCGAACCAGCGAGCGGTCGAGTACCACCCGACCCTGATGCGCGCCGACCGCTGGGACCGCGTCACCCACCTCGTGCTCGACCTGGACCCGCCGGAGGGTGAGACGTTCGGCAAGGCCGTGCAGGCGGCGTTCCTGGTTCGACAGGCGTTGACCGACGCCGGGCTGTCGGGTGCGGTCAAGACGAGCGGGGCGAAGGGTGTGCACGTCTTCGTGCCGATCGACGACTCGGTGCCGATCGAGGACGCGGCCGCCGCGACCCGGGCGATCGCGGCGCGGGCCGAGCGGATCGACCCCGAGGTCGCCACGACGGCGTACATCAAGGAGGACCGGCACGGGAAGGTCTTCGTGGACTCGACCCGTTCGGGCGGGGCAACCGTTGTCGCCGCCTACAGCCCGCGCGTCCGGCCCGGCACGCCGGTGTCGTTCCCGGTCGGCTGGGACGACCTCGACCGGGTCAGCCCACGCGACTTCACCGTTCGCACCGCGCCTGGCCTCCTCGCCGATGCGGACCGCTGGGCCGAGCAACTACCTGCTCCCCAATCCCTCCCCGAGGACCTGCTCGAAGAGGGTCGCGCCATCCCGGTTGCCCGCGTCGCAGCCATGCATGAGGGTAAACGCCGCAAACGAGCCCAACAGGCCGCCGAAAGGGAAACGGACGCCTAGGCCTCGACCGCCGTTGTCAGGTCGAGGGCGTGGCGGCGGGTGGCGGGGTGGGGATGGCTGCGGAGGGACACGAGGAGTTGGCGCCATTCCGGCGACCAGCCGGCTCGCGGAGCGGCAGCGGCGAGGAGGACGTGCGCCAGAAGGCCGGAGGCCGGGTCCGGCGCTTGCACGATCGACGCGGTCACCGGCAGCACAGACTCCGGAGTCCAGGCCGGTTCGGTGATGACCAGCCGGTTTCGTAGCAGATCGGCCGCGGTGTGGGCTGCAAGCGGATCGTCGGCGACGGCCTGATGTAGCGCGGACAGTTCCTCGGCGAGACGCGCCAGTTGGAGCGACGTGACCAGTAGTTGCAGGCGGAGGTGGAGGAACTCCGCAGAGGTCAGCTCGGCGGCGACCTGCTTGAGAACTTGGCGGACCGCTGCCGACCGGCCGCTCAGCTGAGCCGACAACTGCGTCACCAGGTACGTCAGCCGTTGCCGCGCCGGGTGATCCCGGTCGGCGGTCGCATCAGGCAGGTCGGGATCGTCCTCGAGCCGGACCAGGAGGCGCACCGCATCGATCAGTTCGTCCAGCCCGTCGGACGGGTTGGTGGCAACGATGGCGACGAGTGCTCCGGTCGCGTCACGCCAGATCCGGTTGCGGATGGACAGGTCGCTGACGAAGTCCGCGCACACCCGAGCAGCAGCGCGGTTGAACCGCCCCCAACCCCGTAACGCCACGAGCGCAGGCCCGACCACTTCCGGCTCGCTCCTGGTCGTCACCGCGATCAGCAGATCCGTGTATCGCGACCGGTAGACGGCTGGTACGTCGTACGCGCGCCGCTCGCTCAGTGCCACAGCCGTCGCGGCAGAGTCGTGCACCGCCTGCTCCAGGACGGCCCAAGCGGCTGCGTCGTACAGCAGGTACTGCGACACCGTACGGACGATGGCAGCCCGTACATCCCGATGAGCACCCGCCCAGGCCTCCGTCAGCAGAGCACCCGCACCTGGCGCACGCAGCTCACCTAGCAGCCGCACCGCCTCCTTCCGGGACGTGACCTTCACGCTTTCACCAGTCAGTACGGGGAGCAGCAGTCCCGGCAGCAGACTGGGCCGCACGAATCGCGCAGCACGCGCTGCCGCGGACACCGCGACTCTGGCTCGGTCGTCGCCCGCGTGCGAGAGCAGCAACGGCAATACGAGGTCGGGTCGATCCGTCCAAGCCAGTCCGGCGAGAGCAGCCTCTTGCAGCAGGACGTCGTCGCTGCTGAGGAACTGGTCCAGTGATGCCCCCGGCACGTGCCCAAGCGCCTTCACCGCCGTCGCTCGGGACCACTGAGGCATCCGCTCATCACGTGCCACCTCGCCGAGCAACTCGGCGTACCGGGCCTGCTGCCGGGGCAGCCATAGCCGCAGCGCGTAGTCCGGCACCTCCCAGGCGGGACTGTTGCGATCGAACCGACGGATCTGATCCGCAGCGGCGAATACCGGATCGAGCAGGTCGGTGCGGAACTCGGTCACCGCCCACCACACCGGGTGCCAGCGGGCCATCCGGACATCGCGCTCGATGATCCGCCCGACCCGGTCCAGTCGGGTCTGCGGCGCGTCCAGCCAGTACCGGCAGGCCTGCTCGACGGTGTACTCCTGATTCGACCAGACCGCCTGCTCGAGCACCTCCTGCAGGTGGTCGAGCGACCAGGCCCGACGACCGAAGGACGCGGCCACGGCCAGCGCCAAGCCGAACTCGTTCCGTTTGGCCGCAGCCTCGATGGTCGGCCGCAGGGCGTCGTACACGTCGACCTCGCGACCCCGCGGCAGCCCGTCGATCAGGCCGTACAAGGTGATCAGTCCACGGTTCTCCGACAGCCGGGTGTGCGCCTGTAGACCCCACTCCAGCAAGGCGGTTTGGTTGCCCAGAGCACCTTGTACGACGGCGCGCTCGGCCAGCGTGGTGAGCGCCCGCCGGGTCGACCACGACGTGTCGCGGGCGTTCAGCGCGTCGGTCAACAGCGTCTGCAACGGCGTCGTCAGCGCATCCGTGAGGAGCGCTGACACCTCGGCGACCGCGCCGACGAGATTGAGGCGTACGACGTCCTGGTCGTTGCGCACCCGGTCGGCAGCCCAGGTGAGCGCTTGCGCGAGCTGCTCCGGTCGCCGGCCAGAACCGGCCGACCGGATGATCGCCTGGAGAACCGATGCGCGGACGCTGGCGTTGGGATCACGCAGCTCCGGCTCGAGCAACGCGAAGGCCTCGTCGAACGGAAGGTGGCCGGTGAATCCCCGACGCAGCGAATCGGCCTCACGGATGGCCGGGAGCGCCAGGATCCGGCGCGCCTGCTCGATCCGCAGCGCGTGCGGCAGGACCTGAAGCAACTCCGAACCGAGGCGTGCCTGGCTCAGGTCGAGCTGACTCGTCACCGCCTCGAAGATCCGCGCCCGACGCGACGGCGCCAACTCGCGTAACAGCCCGGACAGATCAGGCCAGACGATCCGGCCGAGAGCAGTCAGCTCATCGTCGGTATACCTGTGCAACCGCCGACGGAAAGCCGTTTGCAGCACACTCGGCACCACGGCCCGCCGGTCCGGGGCGAGGAGCAGGGCGAGCACGCCGGCCGGATCGCGATCGGTGAGCGGCCCGATGATGCCGAGCACCGCCACCGGCACATCGTGCGCCGGGATTGCATCCTTGATCAGTGCCAGCACCGCATCGGGGTCGTGGTCGAGTGCCGCGGTCACACCGTGGCCGACCCCCCGCCACCACTCGTCCCGGTCCTCGCCGGCCGGAAGCATCCGGTTCGCGAAGGTGAGGATTTCGTCGGGATGGTGCTTGGCGAGACGACGCCAGCCGCTCGGTGTCACGCAGTACGCCAACTCGGGCAGCAGCCGCGCCACCGTCGCGCGATCGGTGGCTTCGAGCAGACTGGCCGCGGCCACGTCTCCCCAGCGAGCCCGGTGTTCGTCGATCAGGCGCGTGGCGAGGTGTTCCCGGCGTTGCCGCCGTACCAGGGAGACGAGCTTCGTCCGCAGTGCCGCGGGTGCGTCGTCGTACACCATCCGGAGATCGTCGTCCGGGACCGGGACGCCGCGGCTGACGGCGGCCAGTGCACGGGACTGCACCGACGGATGCGGGTCGCGAAGGAGCTTGGCGACGTACGACGTGTCGCGGGTGACCTCGGCGATCTGGAGCCCGAGAGTTCGCTCGAACGCCTCACCCTGACCCAGCTCGTCGAGCAGGCCGGTCAGTCGGTGCGCCCGGTCCGCGAGCAGCCGTACTCGTTGTCCGTACGAGAGACCGTCGATCAACCGGAGAAGCTCACTCGCACGCATGCGCCCAATCCTGCCGAGCGCGGGTGTCATTCAGCCCGGCAGGGTGGCATCCAGCAGAAGTACGGCGGCCTCGCGGGCCCGAATCGCCGGGTCGGCCGAACCGGAGATCGCGGAGCGTGTGATGGCACCTTCGCTGAGCAGGATGAGATGGTCGGCCAGGCGTTCGGGATCGGGCGCGCCGGCAGCCTTCGCCAGCTCGGTCAACGCCTGGCGGAAGCCCTCCTTGTGCTGCAGGGCCAGCTCGGCGACGCGGGGTGAGACGGTGCCGAGCTCACCGAAGGAGTTGATGAACGCGCAGCCGCGGTAGTCGCGTTGCCTGAACCAGTCGTGCAGGAAGTCGAACACCGCGAGGATGCGGTCGCGCGGCTCGGTCGCCGCGTCGACGTGCTCCGCGAGCATCGACTTCCAGAGGGCGTCGCGGCGGGCGAGGTACGCCTCGATCAGCGCGTCCTTCGACGGAAAGAGCTGGTAGAGCCGCTTCAGCGACACCCCGGACGCGGCCCGGATCGCGTCCATCCCGACCGCCTGGACGCCGCGCTCGTAGAACAACTCGTCGGCCGCGTCCAGCACCTGCCGCTGCGCGGTCTCGGTATCGATCGCCATCGCCACATCCTCCGGGCCACGTGATCCGCGCCACTGGGCTTGCGCGGAGAACCATCGTTCTCCTAGAGTACATGACATCGCGGAGAACGTTCGTTCTCCCCCGAGAGTCCGGGAGGATTCCATGACTGTGCTCGAGCCCGCAGCCCAGGCCTTCGCCGACGCGACCGCCCAGCCGCCGTTCCTGTTCCAGCTGCCGCCGGCCGACGGCCGCAAGCTGGTCGACGAGGTACAGACCACCGACTACCCGAAGCTCGACATCGACGAGGAGTGGGTGACCGCGGCCGACGGCACGAAGGCCCGCATCGTCAAGCCGGCCGGCGCGACCGGCGTACTGCCCGTCATCCTCTACATCCACGGCGCCGGCTGGGTGTTCGGCAACGCCCACACCCACGATCGGCTCGTCCGTGAGCTGGCGGTCGGTGCCGGTGCCGCCGTCGTCTTCCCGGAGTACGACCTCTCGCCCGAGGTTCGCTACCCGCACGCGCTCGAGCAGAACTACGCGGTCGCCCGGTGGATCATTGCTTCAGGCAAGGACCACGGACTGGACTCCGACCGGCTGGCGATCGCGGGCGACTCGGTCGGCGGCAACATGACCGCCGCGGTCACCCTGCTCGCCAAGGAGCGCGGTGACGTGAAGTTCGTCCAGCAGGTGCTGTTCTACCCGGTCACCGACGCGTCGTTCGACACGGAGTCCTACCGGCAGTTCGCCGAGGGCTACTTCCTCCAGCGCGAGGGCATGCAGTGGTTCTGGGACCAGTACACGACCGACGAGAACGAGCGGAACCAGATCACCGCTTCGCCGCTGCGCGCCACCACCGAGCAGTTGGCCGGTCTGCCGCCGGCGCTGGTCATCACCGGTGAGGCCGACGTACTGCGCGACGAGGGTGAGGCGTACGCCGCCAAGCTGCTCGAGGCCGGTGTGCCGACGACCGCCGTACGGTTCGCCGCGATCATCCACGACTTCGTCATGCTGGACGCGCTCCGCGACACCTACGCGGCCAAGGCCGCCATCGACCTGGCGATCTCGACCCTGCGGACGGCGCTCAACTGACCTGCTCGAGTTCGGCGAAGGCATCGGCGAGCTTGGGGAGCGTGTAGTGCGCGTTGAGTCCGCTCGGGTTCGGCAGCACCCAGACACGGGTCTCGCCGATCACCCGGTCCTGTTTGCCGATGCGCGCCGTTCGTTCGCCGAAGGCGTCCCGGTACGCCGTGACGCCGACGACGGCAAGCCATTCCGGCTGGTAGCGGAGCACCTTGCGGACCAGGTTCTCCCCACCGGCCACGAATTCCGCGCGGGTCAGCTCGTTGGCCCGCGCGGACGGACGATCGACGACGTTCGTGATCCCGAGCCGGTAGGTCAGCAGCTCGGCTTGCTCTGAGGGCTTGAGCTGCCGGGGTGTGAACCCGCTCAGGTGCAACGCCGGCCAGAACCGGTTCCCGGGCCGGGCGAAGTGGTGGCCGGTCTCGGCGGACATCAGACCGGGGTTGATCCCGCAGAACAGCACCCGCAACCCGCCGTCGATCACGTCCGGGATCCCCTGCACAACCGCCACCCTACCCGGACGAGGCAGCCGAGTAGGTTGGGTGCATGCCTGACTGGTCTGCGCGGTTGAGTGAGTTGGCGGAGGCGGCGAAGGTCCCGGGCGCGGTGCTCGGGATCTGGTCCGACGGTGAGACGACGATCGCGCCGTACGGCGTACTGAACGCGTCGACCGGGGTCGAGACGACCGCCGACTCGCTCTTCCAGATCGGGTCGGTCAGCAAGCCGTGGACCGCGACCATGATCGTCCAGCTGGCCGCCGAGGGTCGCCTGGGTTTGGACGACAAGGTCGTCAAATTGTTGCCCGGGGCACCTATCGATGACCGTGTCACGGTCCGTCACCTGCTGACGCACACCAGCGGGATCGACGGTGACGTGTTCACCGACACCGGCCGCGGCGACGACTGTCTGGAGAAGTACGTCGCCCTGCTCGGCGACGTGGACAGCCTGTTCGAGCCAGGTACGGCGTACTCGTACTGCAACGCCGGATTCGTCCTGCTCGGCCGGATCATCGAGGTCCTGGACGGCCGGACGTGGGACGAGTCGCTCAAGGCGAGACTGGTCGAACCACTCGGACTCGCCAGGACCGTCACGCTGCCGGAGGAGGCGCTGCTGCATCGGGCCGCCCTCGGTCACCTGCTGACAGACGGCTCGCCGGTCAAGACCTGGCAGCTCCCACGCAGCATCGGTCCGGCCGGTCTGGTGACGCAGAGTGCGGGCGACCTGCTGGAATTCGCCATCCTGCACCTGACCGACGACCGCTACGCGGCCATGCAGGAGCCGCAGGTCCAGGACGTCGGTGGCGTCGGCGGCTTCCGCGAGCTCGGCCTGACCTGGCGGATCTACGACTGGGGCGGCCGCAAAATCTTCGGCCACGACGGGATGACGATCTCGCAACTGGCGTTCCTGCGGATCGACCCGGAGGCGCGCCTCGTCATGTGTCTGCTGACCAACTCCGGCAACGGCACCACGCTGTTCGAGCCGCTCGCCACCGAGGTCTTCACGCACTACGTCGGCGTCGCCCACCCGGAGCCGCCGCAGCCGGTCGACCTCCCGATCGACGACCGCCACGTCGGCCGCTACGAACGGGCCGGCGTGCGGCTGGACGTCGTACGTCGGGAAGACCGCCTGGTGATGAACTACCAGGCCACGGGGGACCGGCGGGCGTTCTCCGAGGAGCTGGTGCACGAGTACGAACTCCGCCCCGCCCTCCCGGCCGGCGGCGACCACTTCGTCACCCGCGAATCCCCGACCCACCCCTGGGTCCCGGTCACCTTCGCCCCGACGCACGTGTTCACGTCGGGCCGGGTCACGCCCAGGCGCTGAGATGAACCACGTGCGGTTTGGGGTGGGCGAGCTAACGTCGTCAGGGTGACCAGTGCACCTGCTGAATTACCTCGTAAAGCCGGTGACCTCCGGGCCGCCGGGTATACACCACGGTCGATCAAGGCCGAGATCCGTGACAATCTGCTGAGGGAACTCCGGGCGGGGCGTGATCCCTGGCCCGGGATCGTCGGATTCACCCGCACGGTGATCCCGCAACTCGAACGTGCCCTGCTTGCGGGGCACGACGTCGTACTGCTTGGTGAACGCGGCCAGGGCAAGACCCGGCTGCTGCGCACCCTGGTGGGTCTGCTCGACGAGTGGACCCCGGTGATCGACGGGGCCGAGCTGCCCGAGCACCCGCTCGACCCGATCACCCCCGAGTCGAAGCGGCGGGCCGCCGAGCTCGGCGACGACCTGCCGGTGACGTGGCTGCATCGCGACCTCCGGTACGCCGAGAAGCTCGCGACCCCGGACACGTCGGTCGGCGACCTGATCGGCGACGTCGACCCGGTCAAGGTGGCCGAGGGCCGCAGCCTGGGTGATCCGGAGACCATCCATTTCGGCCTGGTCCCGCGGGCGCACCGCGGGATCGTCGCGATCAACGAGTTGCCGGACCTGGCCGAGCGGATCCAGGTCGCGCTGCTGAACGTGATGGAGGAGCGCGACATCCAGGTCCGCGGGTACACGCTGCGGCTGCCGCTCGACGTGTTGCTGGTGGCAACCGCCAACCCGGAGGACTACACCAACCGCGGCCGGATCATCACGCCGCTGAAGGACCGGTTCGGCGCCGAGGTCCGGACCCACTACCCGCTCGACATCGACGCCGAGGTGGACGTGATCCGGCAGGAGGCCGAGTTCACCGCCGAGGTGGGCGAGCCGCTGCTGGAGGTGCTGGCCCGGTTCGTCCGGCATCTGCGGGAGTCGAACGCGATCGACCAGCGGTCGGGGGTGTCGGCTCGGTTCGCGGTGGCCGCGGCCGAGACGATCGCCGCGGCCGCGCTGCGCCGGAGTGCGATCACCGGTGAGGAGCCGGCCGTTGCGCGTCCGGTCGACCTGGAGGCGGTGCCCGCCGTACTGCGGGGCAAGCTCGAATTCGAGCCGGGCGAGGAAGGGCGCGAGATCGACCTGCTCGAGTACCTGCTACGCCGGTCCGTGGCGGACACCGCCCGGGAGCGGTTCGCCGGTCTCGACCTGAGCCCGCTGGCCCATGCTATTGCTGACGGCAACCTTGTGACGACCGGTGAGCGGGTGCCGGGGCGCGATGTGCTCGCCGCGCTGCCCGAGCTGCCGATGTTGCACGACGTCGCCGCCCGGGCGGGTGTGGATGCGGACGATTCGCCGGGTCGCATCGCCGCGGCGGTCGAGCTCGCCCTGGAGGCGCTGTACCTGTCCAAACGGGTGGCGAAGGACGCCGACGACGACACCACGGTGTACGGAGTCTGACCATGAGTGTGCTACCGGAAGGGTGGTCGTACGGGCCGTGGCACGACGGGCCGGATCCGCTGGCGCCGCCGGTGGACCTGCGTGACGCGCTGGACGAGATCGGCCGCGACGTGATGGGTGGTTCGTCACCCCGGTCCGCGCTGGAGGAACTGCTCCGGCGCGGCACCCGGGACATGCAGGGCCTGGACGACCTCACCCGCAGGCTGTGGGAGCGCCGCCGCGAGATCCAGCGGCGTCACAACCTCGACGGGACGCTGCGCGACGTGCAGCGATTGCTGGACGAGGCACTCGAGGCCGAGCGGCGCGAACTGTTCCCGAACCCGTCCGACGAGGCCCGCTTCAAGGAGGCCGAGCTCGACGCCCTTCCGTCCGGTACGGCGGCCGCCGTACGGGAGCTGGCCAACTACCAGTGGGAGTCTTCCGAGGCGCGGCAGAAGTACGAGCAGATCCGGGAGCTGCTCGGCCGGGAGCTGCTCGGGTCGCGGTTCGAGGGCATGAAGGAGGCGCTGCAGCAGACCACGCCCGAGGACGTTGCCCGGATCAACGAGATGCTGACCGACCTGAACGCGTTGCTCGCGGCGCACGCCCAGGACCGGCCGGAGGTCCCGCAGCTGTTCGACGAGTTCATGGCCGAGCACGGCGAGTTCTTCCCCGAGAATCCGCAGAACGTCGACGAGCTGATCGACGTCCTGGCGCAGCGGGCGGCCGCGGCGCAGCGGATGCTGAACTCGATGACCCCCGAGCAGCGGGCCGAGTTGATGGAGTTGTCGCAGCAGGCGTTCGGCAGTCCGCAGCTCGCCCAGCAGCTTTCACAGCTGGACGCGCAACTGCAGGCGCTGAGGCCGGGGGAGGACTGGAGTGGTTCGGCCCGGATGAGTGGCGACGATCCGCTCGGTCTCGCCGATGGTGCGCGGGCGATGTCGGATCTGGCCGAGCTGGACGCGCTGGCCGAGCAGCTCGCGCAGTCCTATCCGGGCGCGCGGCTGGAGGACATCGATCTCGATGCGCTCACCCGGCAGCTCGGCGAGGAGGCGACGGTCGATGCCCGTCGGCTGAGCGAGCTCGAACGGCAGCTTCGTGAGCAGGGGCTGCTGGAGCGCGCGCCTGACGGTTCGCTGCGGTTGTCGCCGAAAGCTCTGCGCCAACTCGGTCAGACGGCGCTGGCCGACGTACTGCGGACCGCCCGCGGCTCGGGTGAGCGGGACGCGGCGAACGCCGGCGCGGCCGGCGAGCTGAGCGGGTCGAGCCGTCCTTGGCAGTTCGGGGACACCCAGCCGTGGGACGTGCCCCGCACGGTGCGGAACGCCGTACTGCGCACCGCCTCGCGCAGTGGGTCGGTCAAGCTCGACGTGGCCGATGTGGAGATCGCGGAGACCGAGCACCGGGCGCGGGCCGCGGTCGCGTTGCTGGTGGACACGTCGTGGTCGATGGTGCAGGAGGGCCGCTGGCTGCCGATGAAGCGTACGGCGCTCGCGCTGCACCAACTCATCTCCACCCGCTACCGCAACGACGCACTCCAGTTGATCACCTTCGGGCGGTACGCCGAAGTCGTCGAGCTACCGCAGTTGATCGGGCTGGAAGGCGCCTGGGAGCAGGGGACGAACGCGCATCACGCCCTGCTGCTGGCCGGCCGCCACCTCCGTCGGCACCCGGACGCCCAACCGGTCGTGTTGATGGTGACCGACGGCGAGCCGACCGCGCACCTGGAGCCGGACGGCGCGGCGGAGTTCTCGTATCCACCCGAGCCGGCCACGTTGCGGAAGACGATCTTCGAGGTGGACCGCCTGGCCAAGCTCGGCGCTTCGCTGACTGTCTTCCGCCTCGGCGACGACCCACGCCTCAACGCCTTCGTCGACCTGCTGGCCCGCAGAAGCGGCGGCCGCGTCCTGGCCCCCGACCTCGACGGCCTGGGAGCAGCCGTCGTCGGCGACTACCTGCGGACCCGCCGCAAGCTGTAGCGGCACGACCCCGGAAGCAGGGTGTTACCCATCTCCACGGTGGATGACACCCTGCTTCTGCGTTTCCGTGGGAAACGTGCCGATTGTCTCGCGTTGTCAACCAGGGAAGGGTTTTCCGGCCTTCGACCTGTGGGCAGAGTCACGTCGACATGGTGAGACCAGTGTTCAACTGGACTGGTTTTTGGGCTTACTCTGAAAACACGCCCCCGCCGCCGGAGTCGATGGGCCAGCGGGCCATCTCACCGCGCCTACACCGCCTGAAACCCAGGGAGTGATCGTGCCGAAACTCGTCTACGACTTCGCCGAAGGCAACAAGGACATGAAGGAACTGCTCGGCGGGAAGGGGGCGAACCTGGCCGAGATGACGAACCTCGGTCTCCCGGTGCCACCCGGCTTCACGATCACCGCCGAGGCCTGCCGTGTGTACCTGGCCACCGGCGCGGTTCCGCCCGAACTGGCGGACGAGATCGACCACCACGTCGACGCGTTGCAGCAGGCGATGGGCAAGAAACTCGGCCAGGCCGACGACCCGCTGCTGGTGTCGGTGCGTTCCGGTGCGGCGGTGTCGATGCCCGGCATGATGGAGACGGTTCTCAACGTCGGCCTCAACGACGACTCGGTGAACGGGCTCGCGCACCAGTCCGGCAACCCGCGGTTCGCCTGGGACGCCTACCGCCGGCTGATCCAGATGTTCGGCAAGACCGTGCTCGGCATGGACGGCGACGTGTTCGAGGATGCGATCGAGGCGGCCAAGGAGGCCAAGGGCACCCGCAACGACCTCGACCTGGACGCCGACGACCTCGAGGCCCTGGTCAAGACGTTCAAGCGCGCGGTGCACGAACACACCGGTCGCGAGTTCCCGCAGGACCCGCGGACCCAGATGGACCTCGCGATCGAGGCCGTGTTCCGGTCCTGGAACTCCGATCGGGCCGTGCTCTACCGCCGCCAGGAGCGGATCCCCGCCGACCTCGGTACGGCCGTCACCATCTGCTCGATGGTGTTCGGCAACCTCGGCATGGACTCCGGCACCGGCGTCGCGTTCACCCGCGACCCCGCCACCGGCCAGCCCGGCGTGTACGGCGACTACCTGCAGAACGCGCAGGGCGAGGACGTGGTGGCCGGCATCCGCAACACCGTTCCGCTCGCGGACCTCGAGCAGCTCGACAAGACGTCGTACGACGACCTGATGGCGATCATGGCCAAACTCGAGGGGCACTACCGCGACCTGTGCGACATCGAGTTCACCATCGAGCGCGGCAAGCTGTGGATGCTGCAGACCCGGGTCGGCAAGCGGACCGCGGCGGCGGCGTTCCGGATCGCGACCAGCCTGATCGACGAGGGCGTGATCGACACCGACGATGCGCTGCGCCGGGTGAAGGGCGCCCAGCTGGCGCAGCTGATGTTCCCGCGGTTCGACGCGGACGCGGACAAGGAGCGGATCACCAAGGCGATCGGCGCGTCCCCGGGTGCGGCCTCGGGCAAGGTCGTGTTCACCTCGGCCGCCGCGGTCGAGGCCGCGGAGAACGGCGAGAAGGTGATTCTGGTCCGGCGCGAGACGAACCCGGACGACCTGCACGGCATGATCGCGGCGCAGGGCATCCTGACCAGCCGCGGCGGGAAGACCTCGCACGCGGCGGTGGTCGCCCGCGGCATGGGCAAGACCTGTGTCTGCGGTGCCGAGGAACTCGACGTGAATGTTGCCCAGGGCACCATCAAGGTGAACGGCACGGTGATCAGGGCAGGAGAGACGATTTCGATCGACGGCACCACCGGTGAGGTGTTCCGCGGCGAGGTCCCGGTCGTCCCGTCTCCGGTGGTCCAGTACTTCGAGGGCTCGCTGGACCCGGACAGCGACGAGCTGGTCGCGGCGGTCCACCGGCTCATCACGCATGCGGACGAGGTACGGCGCCTCGGCGTACGGACGAACGCGGACACCGCCGACGACGCGGCCCGGGCCCGGCGGTTCGGCGCCGAGGGGATCGGGCTGTGCCGGACCGAGCACATGTTCCTGGGCGAGCGCCGGGAAGCGGTCGAGCGGCTGATCCTGGCCGACAACGACGCCGACCGGGAGGCCGCGCTGGCCGAGCTCGAGCCGTTGCAGCGCGGCGACTTCCTCGAGTTGCTGGCCGCGATGGACGGGCTGCCGGTGACGATCCGGCTGATCGACCCGCCGCTGCACGAGTTCCTGCCGTCGATGGAGGAGCTGGCGGTCAAGGTCGCGGTGGCGCGCGAACGGGGTGAGGACCCCGGACACGACGCCGCGCTGCTGGCCGCGGTCGAGCGGCTGCACGAGGAGAACCCGATGCTCGGCCTGCGCGGGGTCCGGCTCGGGCTGGTCATCCCCGGCCTGTTCGCGATGCAGGTGCGGGCGATCGCGTCCGCGGCGGTCGAGCTGAAGCAGCAGGGCAAGGATCCGCGGCCGGAGATCATGATCCCGCTGGTCGGCGCCGTCCAGGAGCTGCACCTGGCCCGCGACGAGGTGGAAGCCGTGCTCGCCGAGGTGGGCGTGGAGTGGCAGCTGCCGATCGGCACGATGATCGAGCTGCCGCGGGCCGCGGTGATCGCGGACCAGATCGCCGAGGCGGCCGACTTCTTCTCGTTCGGGACCAACGACCTGACCCAGACCACGTGGGGCTTCAGCCGCGACGACGTCGAGGGCGCGTTCTTCGCCCGCTACCTGGAGAAGGGCATCTTCGCGGTGTCGCCGTTCGAGTCGATCGACCGCGAGGGGGTCGGTGCCCTGGTCCGGACCGGCGTCGAGCGCGGCCGCGAGACCAAGCCCGACCTCAAGCTCGGCATCTGCGGCGAACACGGCGGCGACCCGGACAGCATCCACTTCTTCCACGAGGTGGGGCTGGACTACGTGTCCTGTTCGCCGTTCCGGATCCCGGTCGCGCGGCTGGAGGCCGGCCGTTCCGCCCTGGACTGAGAACCGGCGGCGCTCACCGGTTCGTGCTCACTAGTCTTCGGGCATGAACCGGGAGCAGCTGCGCCAGACGTTCGGGGAAGACGCCGAGTTGTACGACCGGGTCAGACCGACGTACCCACCGGCCCTGTACGACGACCTCGCGGACCTGCTCGGGCATCGGGACGAGGTCCGGGTGCTGGAGATCGGACCCGGCGCGGGACAGGCGACGGGCCCGATGGTCGAGCGCGGCTGGTCGGTCACCGCGGTCGAGCTGAGTCCCGACCTGGCTCGGCTCGCCCAGGCCAAGCTGCCAGACGTCGAGGTCGTCGTGGCGGACTTCGACACGGTGGAGTTGCCGGCCGCGTCGTACGACCTGGTCATCTCGGCGACCGCGTTCCACTGGCTCGACCCGGCGACCCGGGTGGCGCGGTGTGCCGACGTACTGCGCCCGGGCGGGATCCTCGCGGTGGTGTCGACCGAGCACATCCTCGGCGGCAGCGTGCAGATCTTCGCGGACGCGATGCGCTGCTACCAGCAATTCATGGACGACGCGGACACCACCGGTCTGCAGCCAGCGGACGCCATCCCGCAGGATTCGTCGGAGATCGACGCCGGCGGCCGCTTCGGGCCGGTGGAGTTCCGGCGGTACGAATGGGAACTGACCTATTCGACCGCGGAGTATCTCGACGTGTTGTCGTCGTACTCCGGTCACCGGGCCTTGACAACCGAGCGGCGTGACGGACTGTACGGCTGTATCGGCGCCCTGATCGACGCTGCGGGCGGTTCGATCACCAAGCGTTACCTGACTCAACTGTCCGCAGCAATTTCCTTGACCAACCCCTTGCATAGCGGCTCGTCGAGCGGTGAAAATGACCGGGCGGGAAGGGCGATCACTCGTCGACTTTCGGGTCTGACCTGAACCAGCCGCTGTGGCGGCTCGTGACACCCTTCCCGCACCAAATTCCCTTGCAGTGCAGGCCGTGTAGGGTTTTCGGCATGGCCCTCTTTGTCGTGCAACTGCGCTTCGACCTCGCCGAGACCGACCGCCGGATGGAGGTCCGTCCGGCCCACCGCGAGTACCTCACCTCGCTCAAGGAAGCCGGCAAGCTGGTGGCCGCCGGACCGTTCACCGACCAGACCGGCGCGCTGCTGGTGTACGACGTCGCGGACGAGGCCGAGCTGCGCGACATCCTCGCGAAGGACCCGTACACCCCGGCGAACGTCTACGAGATCGCAACCCTCGCGGAGTGGCAACCGCTGTTCCCCCTGAGCTGACGCTGCCGAGGGATCAGGCGTCGGTGGCTTCGAGGTCGAGGTGGTCGACGTACGCCCAGAGCCAGACGATGGGGGCGAGCACGAGTTCGGGTTCGCCGTCCTCGTCGGCGACGAACACCATCGACGCCTCGCCGTTCGAGATGTCCTCGA
This sequence comes from Kribbella swartbergensis, assembly GCF_054784135.1. Lineage (NCBI taxonomy): Bacteria > Bacillati > Actinomycetota > Actinomycetes > Propionibacteriales > Kribbellaceae > Kribbella > Kribbella swartbergensis. The sequence goes on along the minus strand of NZ_BAAGPM010000022.1, from coordinate 543,737 downwards.
TCACGGCTTCGCAGACCTCGATCGCGGCTTCGAACGGCAGCAGGCGCGGTCCGTGCTCCCAGCGCGGCTGGGGGAGCGGCAGCACCGGCGCCTCGTCGGTGCCGTCCAGCTCGACGGACACCTTCTGCAGCTCCTCGTAGAGGTCGAAGGTGATCAGTCCGGCGAGCGGACGGCCGTCGAGCCCGATCAGGTACGGGTCGTCGGAACCGTTGCGGAAGTTGTCCCGCAGCTCCGGCAGCGCGGCCTTCAGGTCGGTCGCCTCCAGGTACGGCGCCTCGGCCGGCTCGTCCTCCTCGACCTCGACCAGCCCGCTGCGCATCTCGTCGAACTGGTGCAGCAGATCGTTCAGCTCGTCGTACGCACCGCCGCCCGGAGCCTTCTCCGCGCGCGCCTCCAGGTCGCGCAGGTGCTCGACCAGGTCGTCCTCGAAGTGCAGCTCGTACCGCGGCAGGCCGGGCTCGCGGCCCGCGTTGATCTGGGCGACGAGTTGCGTTGCCACCGGCCCGAGCCGCTCGGCCAGCACTTCGAGGGGCGTGGTCGGCTTCTCCTCGTCGTCGTGCGCGCAGGAGTCGTCCTCGACCTTGCCCTCGTTCTCCATCGCGAGCAGTACCTGGAACGCCGGGAACGCGACCAGCGCCGCGGTCGCCATCATCCCGTCGCCGATCAGCATCAGCGGGTTCCCGCCGGCCTCGGTCCGGCGCAGATGATCGGGCAGCAGTACGGCGGCCTGCTCGACGTTCACCTGGCTGGCCAGGGAGGACAGGCCGTGGTCGGTGTCGACGCCGAGCAACTCGATCAGCCGCTCGGAGCTCATGTCGAAGTGGGAGCGCAGGTAGTAGCGTAGCCAGCCGGCGTCGACCGGGTTCGCCAGCAGTTCCGCGATCCGGGCCCGGAAGTCGGCCAGGTCCGCGATCGCCAGCACGACCAGCACCGGCTGGTCGCCGTCGCCGATCACCAGCGGCCGGGTGTCGCCGTTCTGGAAGCCGTCGATCACCTGGTGCAGGCTGTCCGCCGCCGCCTCGAGCGGCCACGACTCCGCCTCGAACTCGTTCATCACCGCGGCGGAGGTGTCGTCGGGCATCTGCTGATCCTCTCCGGAGGGCGGCGGGAGTTGGGGGTAACTGTAGGCGGAGGCGGTCTCAACAGTCGGTAGGGGGCTGCTGTTTCGCTGCGCCGTCAGCGGCCGGGGGTGGCCGATCGGGCGGGCGTGACATTGGCTACGCTGATACCGGCGGGTCCGCACTGGGATATCTCACATGTGAGATAAGGTCCGGCGCATGAGTGATGACTACCTGAGCCGGATCGGCAATCTCATCCGGGACGCCCGCAAGCACCGCGGATGGACGCAGGCGCAACTCGCGGAGGTACTGAACACCAGCCAGAGTGCGGTGAACAGGATCGAGAAGGGTCATCAGAACCTCACCCTCGAGATGCTCGCCCGGATCGGCGAGGCACTCGACTCCGAAATTGTCTCTCTCGGCGGCGGCCCGGTCCACCTTCGGGTGGCCGGTGGCCGTCAGCTGTCCGGGTCGATCGACGTCAAGTCCAGCAAGAACGCCGGTGTCGCGCTGCTGTGCGCCAGCCTGCTGAACAAAGGCCGCACCACGCTGCGCAAGGTGGCCCGGATCGAGGAGGTCAACCGGCTGCTCGAGGTGCTCAACTCGATCGGCGTCCGGACCACCTGGCTGAACGACGCCGGCGACCTGGAGATCGTCCCGCCGGCCCACCTCGACCTGGCCGCGATGGACGCCGAGGCCGCCCGCCGGACCCGTTCGATCATCATGTTCCTCGGCCCGCTGCTGCACCGCGAGGACACCTTCCAGCTCCCGTACGCCGGCGGCTGCGACCTCGGCACCCGGACCGTCGAGCCGCACATGGCGGCGCTGCGGCCGTTCGGGCTGGACGTGAAGGCGACCGGCGGCGAGTACCACGCGCTGGTGAACCGGGCGGTGACGCCGGGCAAGCCGATCGTGCTGACCGAGCGCGGCGACACGGTGACCGAGAACGCGCTGATGGCCGCGGCCCGGTACGACGGGGTCACGGTGATCCGCAACGCCAGCTCGAACTACATGGTCCAGGACCTGTGCTTCTACCTCGACCTGCTCGGCGTGAAGATCGACGGCATCGGGACCACGACGCTGACCGTGCACGGCAAGGCCGAGATCGACGTGGACGTCGACTACGCGCCGTCGGAGGACCCGATCGAGGCGATGAGCCTGCTCACCGCCGCGATCGTGACCGGTTCGGAGATCACCATCCGGCGGGCGCCGATCGAGTTCCTCGAGATCGAGCTGGCGCTGCTGGAGGAGATGGGCCTCGACTACAGCCGCAGCGAGGAGTACCTGGCCGAGAACGGCCGCACCCGGCTGGTCGACCTGACCACCCGGCCGTCCCGGCTGCATGCGCCGATCGACAAGATCCACCCGATGCCGTTCCCCGGCCTGAACATCGACAACCTGCCGTTCTTCGCGGTGATCGCGGCGACCGCGACCGGGCAGACGCTGATCCACGACTGGGTCTACGAGAACCGGGCGATCTACCTGACCGACCTGAACAAGCTCGGCGGCCGGGTCAAGCTGCTCGACCCGCACCGGGTGATGGTCGAGGGTCCGACGCACTTCTCCGGTGCCGAGATCATGTGCCCGCCGGCGCTGCGGCCGGCCGTCGTCACGCTGATCGCGATGATGGCCGCGAAGGGTACGTCGGTGCTGCGCAGCGTCTACGTGATCAACCGCGGCTACGAGGACCTCGCCACCCGGCTCAACTCGCTAGGCGCTCAGATCGAGACCTTCCGCGACATCTAGCTCGTCCCGGACCGCCACGAAGGTCACCGCCTCGTCGATCACGGCCGGGTCCGCGAGGATCCGGCCGTGGCCGAGTCCCGTCTTGGCGGAGAAGCGCGCCTTCGGTCCGTACGACGCGAGCAGTACGGCGACCTGCGCCGGGTCGACCACGTCGTCGACGTCGTTGTGGATCACCAGCAGGTCGGCGTCACCCGGCCCGACCGAGAACTTGGTCCAGATGTCCGGGTCGCCGCCGAACAACCCGCGCTCGATGGAGCGCCTCAGCTCGGCCTGCACCTTGGGCTTCAGGCCCAGCTCGAGGCTGAACTTGTCGACCAGGTAGCCGAAGTCCGCGAACCCGCTGATCGAGACGATCCGCTCCGCGGGGACGCCTTGGCGTACGGCGTACAGCGCGAACGGCACGCCCAGCGAGTGCGCGATCACCCCTTCGAAGTGGCCATGCTTCTCGGCCAGCCCGGTGATGATGCGCTGGTGGTCGAGGATCGTACCCATCGGCTGTTTCGTGTCGCCATGGCCCGGGCCGTCGTACGAGATCGGGCTGTAGCCGAGTTCGAGCAGCCGGGTGACGAAGCCGGCGTACCTGGAGGCGCGTGAGCGCCAGCCGTGGACGAGCAGGACCGGCCGGCGGCCGTCACCCCAGGCGTACGTGACGATTCCGTCGACGACCTCGACCCGGGCGGCTTCGTGGATCGCGCGCTCGGACTCGCGGACCCGGCCGCGGGCGAGCGGGCGGCGCCACAGCTCGAAGGCGGCCCAGCCGGCCAGTCGAGGCGAGACCGTTCCGATGGTCGACAGTCCTGCCCGGACCAGGTTCCGCATGGGGTTCTCCCTTGACTGCAAACTATACGAACGGTCGTATTATTAGTTTGTCATGGCGCTCACGTCAACAGCATTAGGATCGGGAGTCGTGGACAAGGTCGACGGGCGGTTGGTGCGGGGAGATCAAACCCGTCGCGCCGTGCTGCGCAAGGCGGTCGACATCGCCTCGGTCGACGGGCTCGAAGGCCTGTCGATCGGGCGGCTGGCCACCGAGCTCGGGATCAGCAAGAGCGGGCTGTTCGCGCACTTCGGCTCGAAGGAGGAGCTCCAGCTCGCCACGATCCGGGCCGCGCGGCGGATCTACGCCGATGCCGTGGTGACGCCGGCGCTGGAGGTCGAGCCCGGTCTCGCCCGGCTCCGGGCACTGAGTGAGTGCTGGCTCGACTACTCACGCCGGAGGGTGTTCCCCGGCGGCTGCTTCTTCGCCAAGGTGTCCCACGAGTTCGGCGCCCGGACCGGGGCGGTGCACGAGGCGATGGCCGCCGTTCATCTGGAATGGATGGCACTGCTCGAGACGTCCGTGCGGGAAGCGGTCGAGCTCGGGCAGCTGGATGCGGATCCGGCGCAGCTGGCCTTCGACCTCAACGCGTACTACGAGGCGGCCAACCTGGCGTCGATCCTGCACGGCGGCGAAGCGCCGTACACGCACGCTCGTCAGGCGATCCGGGCTCGGCTGGAGGCGGCCGCGGCCTGAGCGGTAGGTCGGGCAGACTGTCGGTGGCGGCGCCTAGCTTGTCCGTATGCGGCCTCATGTGGTGGCTCAGGTGGCGGTGTCGCTCGACGGGAGGACGTCCGGGTTCGACGTCGATCTCGCCCGCTTCTACGCGCTGGCGACGCTGTGGCAGGAGGACGTGACACTGGTCGGCGCCGACACGATCCTGGCGCAGGAGGCCGCCGTACGGTCGGCTCCGCACCCCGGTCCGCGGGCCGACGGGCCGCTGCTCGCCGTCGTCGACAGCCGGGCGCGGGTCCGCGAGTGGGACGGGCTGCGACAACTCGGCTACTGGTCCGACGTCCTTGCCCTGTACGCCGACCAGACGCCGGCCCGCCCGCCGGACAGTACGACGGGCGAGCTCATCACCGGCTACGACCGGGTCGATCTGGTCGAGGTCCTGGACACCCTCGGAGACCGCGGGGCTCGGGTCGTCCGGGTCGACTCCGGCGGTGGCCTGCTGGGCGCACTCCTCGACCTGTCGCTGGTCGACGAGTTGGCTATCCTGGTCCACCCGGTAGTTGTCGGCTCCGGCCAACGCTGGTCCGAGGGGCGCGAGTTGGACCTGCAGCCCGCCGGCACCGAGGTCTTCGAAGGGGGCGTCGTCTGGCTGCGCTACTGCCTGTCGTGACCGCTCAGTGGTTGCTCAGTGGTCCGCGGTGAGGTCGTCGTTGCGGCCGGCCTCGACGCGTGACCACTGGGAGATGGGTCGTCCGTTGGCGGTCAGGCCGCCGACCTCCCACGGTTGCGGCCAGCCCTCCGGCGAGTCCTCGTGCTCCTCCTGGCGCCCGTACACGGTGAGGTCCATCAGCGAGTAGCTGTTGTCCATCACCTCGACGCCGCGGATCGTCGTCCACCAGGTCTCGAACACCCGGTCCCCGTCGCGGACGTAGCAGACCAGGTGCATCATGCCCTTCTTCCGCCCGATCAGGAGGGTGTCCAGCGAGTCCATTGCCGAGTACCACGGCATCGTCCAGCCCATGAACTCGTGGTACCGGCGGCTTTCGTCGTAGGGGCCCTGGCAGAAGACGGCGTACGTGATGTCGCGGGAGTGCAGGTAGGACAACTCGGACACGTGCGTGTTGCACCACGTGCAGCCCTGGCACTGTTCGGCGGCGGGATGGCCTGGGTGCCACATGAAGTAGTACGCGATGAGCTGTTTGCGGCCTTCGAAGGCGTCGAGGAGCGTGACCGGTCCGTCGGGGCCGATCAGTTCGGTCGTGGCGTCCACCTCGACCATCGGCAGCCGCCTCCGTGCGGCGGCGATCGCGTCGCCTTCGCGGGTGTGCGCCTTCTCCCGGACGCGGAGTTCGTCGATGGCCGCCTGGAACGTCGCACGGTCGACGATCGGAGGCAGGCCGGTGGCCTGTGGTTGCGTGTTGTTGTCGGTCATGCCTGGGACGTCGGAGCCGCCCGGTGGGTCTCGACACGGTCCGGACGACTTTTCGGGGCCGAGGTTTGGCGCCGGCGCAAAACTGGGTACACTGTACGAAGTTTCCGATATTGAGGAGCCGGTTTGACTGAGACGATGCCCGGAACGACGGGATTCGTGCCCACCGAGGACGACCTGGCCAGCGTGCGGGCGTGGTTCGAGCGGTACGACGCGCTGGCGGACGCGCGTGACTACGAGGGGATGGCGGACCTGGCGCTGTTCCCGCTGAACGAGGTGACCGACGACGGCAAGGGCAACGGCCGGGCCGACCAGTTGGACCGGGCGGCGTACCTGGCCCAGATGGAGCAGGTGATGGGCGGTGGCGGTGACGTGAAACTCGAGACCACCCGGACGCCGCACTTCCTGTCGGCCGACCTGGTCTTCGTGATCAGCGACGGCACCATGACGTACGACGGCCAGACCCAGCCGATCCGGTACGGCGATCTGCTGGTGAAGGTCGGCGGCGAGTGGAAGTTCCAGACCATGGTCCAGGGCGGCTGGGGCTGAGTCGTGCCTTCGGGGGCCCTTGTCCGCAAGGGTCCCCGAAGCTCACCGGAATGTCGGTGGCTGCGGCTACTGTGAACGGTGATGAGGAAGCAGCATGAGTGGTACGACGAGCACGACGCCGAGCGGTGGGTGGCGGAGCCGGTCAAACGACCGGGGCGGACCGCCTTCGCTCGCGATCGCGCCCGCGTGCTGCACAGTGCCGCGCTGAGACGCCTCGCCGCCAAGACGCAGGTCGTGACGGCCGGCACTGACGACTTCGTCCGCAATCGGCTGACGCACAGCCTCGAGGTCGCGCAGATCGGCCGGGAACTGGCTGCGACGCTCGGTTGCGATCCGGACATCGTGGACGCCGCCTGTCTGGCACACGACCTCGGGCATCCGCCCTTCGGGCACAACGGTGAGCGGGCGCTCGACCAGGTCGCGGCGGAGATCGGCGGGTTCGAGGGCAACGCGCAGACGTTGCGGCTGCTGACGCGGCTGGAGTCGAAGGCGTTCGACCCGGCCGGCCGCAGTGTCGGCCTCAACCTCAGCCGGGCAACGCTGGACGCCGCCACGAAGTACCCGTGGCCGCGCCGGCCGGGGGAGCGGAAGTTCGGCGTGTACGACGACGATCTCGCCGTCTTCGAGTGGTTGCGCCAGGGCGTCGGCGAGCGGCGGTGTCTCGAGGCGCAGGTGATGGACTTCGCCGACGACGTCGCCTACTCGGTGCACGACGTCGAGGACGGGATCGTTGCCCACCGCATCGACCTGGCCGCGGTCGGGGCGGACCGGGCGCCGTACTGGGAGATCGTCCGGCGGCTCTATCTGCCGGAGGCAACGGATGCGGAGCTGGACGAGGGTTGGGCGCGGCTGACCGGTCTGCCGTACTGGCCTGCCGCGCCGTTCGACGACAGCCGCCGGGCGCTCGGCGGGTTGAAGGACCTGACCAGTCAGCTGATCGGCCGCTTCTGCACCGCGGCCGAGCAGGCGACGCACGTGGTCTTCGGCCGCTCCCGGCTGATCCGCTACGAGGCCGATCTGGTCGTCCCCGACGGCATCCGCGTCGAGATCGGCCTGCTCAAGGGCGTGGGCATGTTCCACGTCCTGAACTCACCCGAACGCCAAGCCCGCCGGGCCTCGCAACGCGAACTGCTCACCGAACTGGTCGAGGCGTTGTGGAAGACGGCCCCGCTCCACCTCGACACCCCCTTCAAAGCCGACTTCGCCGAAGCCCCCGACGACAACGCCCGCCTCCGAGTCGTCGTCGACCAGGTCGCATCCCTGACCGACCCCTCCGCCCAAGCCTGGCACGCCCAGTTGGTGAACTGACCGCGCCAGGCTGTGGGCACCACCGTCAATTGACGGTGGTGAACGGAAGGTCGAGGCCCAGTTGGGTGCGGATGGGTTCGTTGGTGGTGCGGATCTGGTCGAGTTCGGCGGTCGACAGCGCCCGGCGGTAGACGCGGACCTCGTCGATCGTGCCGTGGAAGCGGTTGACCCCGTCGAGCCGCTGGCCCACGTGGATGCCCTGCACGCCGAACTCCTTGCCCGCCGTCACCGAGCCGGGCGGCGCGACGGCCGAGGCCACCTCGGCACCGTCGACCAGCAGGCGCAACCTGCCGCCGGCCCGCTGCAGCACCACGTGATGCCACTGGTTGTCGTTGTACGCCGACGCCGACTGGATGCTGACGGTGTACCGGTCGACGATCAGCATCGCCCGGATCCGCTTGCTCTCCGGCTCGGCGCGCAGCCAGAACGCCGGCGTCGTGCAACAGCCGACCCGGTAGCCCCACAGGATCGAGTGCGCCCCCGTGGTCGCGCCGTACTTGATCCACGAGGTCAGCGTGAAGTCTTCCGCGCCGAGGTCGATCGATCGGTCGAACGGGACCTCGACGTGGTCGTCCACTCCGTCGAGCGCGATCCCGGTCCCGAACTTGCCTGGGGCAAGCGAGGCGCCGCCGCGGACGTACGCCGGGTTGCCGGCCGGCCCGGCGTCCGGCGTGGTCGGCCCGGGCGCGGGCGGAGCGGGAATCCCCGGCGGAGTGCCGTTCGGAGTCTCCAGGTACGCCTCGTTGAACCGTGCGTACCGGATCGTCTCGTACGGAGTCCAGGCACCCGCCTCGTACAGCAGGGCCGCCTGGTCGCCGTCGAGCCGGACCATGTCGGAGTACGCCGTCGGGCCCCAGTAGAGCACCTTGCCCTCGTTCCAGCTCTCCCACGTCCGCGCCTCGTCGTACGACGAACGGATCGTCATCACCTCGCGCGCGGACGGATGGGCCGGGGCGGAGAACAGGATGCGGTTGCGGCGGTCGCCGTCCTTGCGCGAACTGAACCGCAGCAGCGATCCCTGGACGTCGGGCATGACGAGCCGGGGCAGCGTCCTGAAGGGCTTGTCGAAGGTTTCGCCGCCGTCACTGCTGATCGCGTACGCGCGACTGCCCGGATCCGTGCCGCGTTCGCGCGCCAGTGCGTAGATCCGGCCGTCGGTCAGCTCGACCACAGTCACCTCCTGAGCGATGACCGTGCCGTCGTCGCGGGACGTGGTCGCGCCGATGTGCCAGGTCTGGCCCGAGTCGTCGCTGTACAGCAGGTGCGTGCCGTAGACGTGCGCTCCGGCACCGTCGTACGTCTCGAAGCTCGCGCCGACGATCAGACGACCCGCGTGTGGACCGTGCTGCAACTGGATGCCGTGCATCGGACCGGTCGCGTACCAGAAGTTCCAGTTCGGCAGTTTGCCCTCGGTCAGTTCACGCGCCGCCGTCCAGGTCGCGCCGAAGTCGTCGCTGGTCTGGACGTACGGGTCGCGGTCGCAGCCGTTCGTACACGGCGCCGGACCGTTGTGCGTCGTCACGAGGACGATCCGGCCGGTCCGACTGTCGACAATCGGCACGGGGTTGCCGTGGGTGCTGCCGTTGCCTTCGGACACCACCTGCAGCGGACCCCACGTCTTGCCGCCGTCGGTCGATCGCCGCAGTACGACGTCGATGTCGCCGTCGTCACCGCAGTCCGCGACGCGTCCCTCCGCGAACGCCAGCACCGTGCCGTTCGTCGCCCGCACGATCGCCGGGATCCGGAAGCAGGCGTACCCGTTCGTCCGTTGCTGGAACAGAACGCCGTCCTCGACGAACGGCGCCGCGTCGTCTGGTCCACCGGCGGTGTCCGACAAGTCGGCGGCCGGTGGTGGGGCTTCCCGCGCGGAGGCCGCCGGCGCGGCGGCGAGCGGTGCGAGCACGAGCAGGGCGGCGGCCGCGAGGCGGCCCAGGGCGGTGGTGCGCATAGCTCTCCAGACAGGACATAGGACGTATGATGTCCTGCGACAAGGTAGCGAGCCGACGAGCCGGCGACAAGAGCTCGGCGACTAGAGTCGGCGTATGGCTGATGCAGAGCAGATTGTCATCGTCGGCGCGAGTCTCGCGGGTACGACCGCGGCCGAAGAGCTCAGGAACAACGGGTGGAGCGGCGGCATCGTTCTGATCGGCAGCGAGACGAGGCTGCCGTACGAGCGACCACCGTTGTCCAAGGGCGTCCTGCTCGGCAAGGACCAGACCGACGTCGCGCAACTGCACGACCAGCAGTGGTACGTCGACAACAGCATCGACCTGCGCCTCGGTACGACGGTCACCGGAATCGACGCCGCGGCCCGCACCGTCACGCTGGACGACGGCTCACAGGTCTCCTACAGCAAGCTCCTCATCGCGACCGGGAGCCGCGTACGGCGCCTCGACGTACCGGGAGCCGGCCTGGCCGGCATCCACTACCTACGCACCGCCGACGAGTCCCAGGCTCTCACCGACGCGTACGCCGCCAAGCCGCGGGTGGTCGTGGTCGGCGCGGGCTGGATCGGTCTCGAGGCCGCCTCGGCCGCCCGGGAGCGCGGCTGCGAGGTGACGATCGTCGAGCCGCAGTCCACCGCGCTGGCCGCGGTGCTCGGTCAGCAGGTCGGCGGGCTGTTCGCCGAGCTGCACCGGCAGCATGGGGTGACGTTGAGGTTCGGTACCGGTGTCGAGGCGTTCGAAGGTACCGACAAGGTGACCGGAGTCCGGACCTCCAACGGCGAGGTGATCCCGGCCGACCTGGTGATCGTCGGCGTCGGCGTACAGCCGAACACCGAGCTGGCCGCAGAGGCCGGAATCGAGGTCGCCACCCCGGACAACGGCTCCGGCATCGTGACCGGTCCGGACCTGCGCACCTCGGCGGAGGACGTGTACGCGGCCGGCGACGTGGTCCGGTGGGAACACCCGTTGCTCGGCCGGCCGGTCCGAGTCGAGCACTGGCAGAACGCGAAGGACACCGGGAAGTCCGCGGCCAAGGCGATGCTCGGACAGGACGTCGCGCACGACGCGATCCCGTTCTTCTACACAGACCAGTACGACCTCGGCATGGAGTATGCCGGTGACGTTCCGCGCGGCACGTCGTACCAGGTGGTGCTGCGCGGTGATCCGGCGTCGGGCGCGTATCTCGCCTTCTGGCTCGACGACGACCAGCGGCTGCTCGCCGGGATGCACGTCAACACGTGGGGTGCGATCGACGCCGTTCAGGACCTGATCCGCTCCCGGAAGCAGCTCGATCCGGCTCGGCTCGCCGACCCCTCGATCGATCTCGCGGACCTCTAGATCGGATAGGCGACGTACGCGAAGGAGTTGCTGTCCGGTGACCAGCTCGGCACGTTCATCGTGCCCTGGCCGCCGAACAGCGTCGCGATCTCGCGAATCTCACCCTGCGGGGTCAGCAGCCGGAGCCGTACGTCGTCCACATCCGCCGGATGGCCCTGCGTCCCCGGCGGGAAGCTGACGTAGGCGATTGCGGAGCCGTCCGGCGCAGGATGCGGGAACCAGTTGACCCGCTCGTCGAAGGTCAGCTGCTCGACCTCACCGGTGCCGACCGAGATCCGGAACAGCTGTGCGTGGCCGGCTCGCTCGGAGTTGAAGTAGATCCACTTCCCGTCCAGGCTGTACTCCGAGCCGTCGTCGGCGTACTCGTCGTTCGTGATCTGTACGTCGGCGCCGCCCGCCGACGGGATCGTCCACACGTTGGTGATCCGCCGGTCGCCGGCCCAGTCCAGCCCGATGTAGGCGAGCGTGCTGCCGTCCGGCGAAACCCCGTGCAGGTAGTGGTGGAATCCAGGGCCGCGGTCGTTGCTCACCCGTCGCGGGGAACCGCCTTCGAGCGGCACGGCGTACAGGTGTCCGTCATCTGCCGACACGTAGATCGTCGTACCGTCCGGGCTCAGGACGTGGTCGTTGTTGATCGGCGGCACCCCGCCGAGGTCGATCTCGGTCAGCCCGTCCGGCGTGACCGCGAACAGGCGACCGTCGCCGTTGACGAGCAGCCGGCCGTCGGGAGTCCAGTTCGGCGCCTCGAAGAGCAGGCTGGACGAACTGTGGACGAGCCGCCGGTCCCCGGTGGTCACGTCGACGACGTAGAGCTCGGCCCGTTGACCGTCGCGCAAGGTTCTCGGCATGCGGTTTTCCCCAGATCGTCGTACCGTCGGGCGGATGGCTTGGGAATGATCGTAGACTCACGGCGTGGCAGGCAGGATCAAGGACGAGGACATCGCGCTGGTGCGCGAGCGCGCCCGGATCGACGACATCGTCGGCTCGTACGTGACCTTGAAGAACGCCGGCGGGGGCTCGCTCAAGGGGCTGTGCCCGTTCCACGACGAGAAGTCGCCGTCGTTCAACGTCACCCCGTCCCGCGGCTTCTTCTACTGCTTCGGCTGCCAAGAGGGCGGCGACGTCATCGACTTCATCCAGAAGATCGACCAGATCACCTTCCACGAGGCGGTCGAGACGCTGGCCGCGAAGGTCGGCATCCAGCTCCGCTACGAGGACTCCGGCGCGCCGGTGCAGCGCGGCCCGGCGAACCAGCGGCCGCGGTTGGTCGAGGCGCACCGGGTCGCCGCCGAGTTCTACGTCGAGCAACTGTTCGGCGCCGCCGACGCGGCGCTCGGGCGGCAGTTCCTGGACAAGCGCGGTTTCGACAAGGACGCCGCGGTGCACTTCGGGGTCGGGTTCTCGCCGCGCGGCGGCGAGGCGCTGACCAACCATCTGCGCGGGCGTGGGTTCAGCAATGCCGAGCTGGTCGCGGCCGGGCTCTCGGCCGAGGGCCAGCGCGGGCTGTACGACCGGTTCCGCGGCCGGCTGATGTGGCCGATCCGGGACGCCTCGTCGGAGGTGATCGGGTTCGGTGCCCGGCGGCTGTTCGACGACGACCGGATCGAAGCGAAGTACCTGAACACCCCCGAGACCGCGATCTACAAGAAGTCCAAGGTCCTGTACGGCGTCGACCTCGCCCGCCGCGAGATCGCCAAGGGTCGGCAAGCCGTGGTCGTCGAGGGCTACACGGACGTGATGGCGTGTCACCTGGCCGGTGTGCAGACGGCCGTGGCCACCTGCGGTACGTCGTTCGGCGAGGACCACGCGCGGGTGTTGCGCCAGTTGCTGCTGGACCACGACCAGTTCCGCGGCGAGGTCATCTTCACCTTCGACGGTGACGAGGCCGGTCAGCGGGCGGCGCTGAAGGCGTTCGCGGGGGACCAGGCGTTCGCGTCGCAGACGTACGTCGCGGTGGAGCCGGACGGACTCGACCCGTGCGACCTGCGGCTGCAGAAGGGCGACGCCGCGGTCCGCGAGCTGATCGGGCGGCGGGTCCCGCTGTACCGGTTCGTGCTCACCAACGTGCTGTCGAAGTACGACCTGGACCGCGCGGACACCCGGATCGACGCCTTGCGGGATGCCGCGCGGCTGGTGGTCAGCATCCGCGACCGGTCGAAGGTGGAGGCGTTCACGCGAGAGCTCGCCGGCCACCTGGGCATGGAGGTCGACCAGGTTCGCACGGAGGTGTATCGGGCGGCGTCGCGTCCCACCGGTGAACGCGTCACGATCCAGACCGAGAACGCCGCGGCGCCGCCGCCACGGGTGGATGTGCCGTCGCCGCGGGACCAGCGGTTCGTGATCGAGTGGGACGTGCTCAAGGTCGCGATGCAGCATCCGGCACTCGTCGGGGTCGCATTCGACGAGCTGGACGACCAGGACTTCACGCATCCGTGGCTGGCCGCGATCCGCGCCGCGATGGCGAAGGCGGGTGGTCCGGCCGCGGCGCCTCCGGGTGAGGCGTGGGTGATCGCCGTACGCGATGCCGTAGGCAACGATCCCGCCGCCGCCGTGGTTGGTGCGCTCGCGGTCGACCCGCTCCGCCTGGGCCGCGAACCGGACGAGGCGTACGCGCTGGCCCTGCTGGCCCGGCTGCAGGAACTGACCTGCGCGCGCCGCATCCAGGACCTCAAATCCAAGCTCCAGCGCACCAACCCGATCGACCGGGCCGACGACTACAACCGCATGTTCGGCGAGCTCATCGCCCTCGAGGCCTACCGCTCCGACCTCCGCAAGAAAGCCATCTCCGGCGCCCTCTGAAGACGACGGAATGGCCTGTTGGGTTGGCCTTACTGGCGGTTGGTGTGAGCTTGGTGGAAGGCGAGGTCGTCGTGCTCCCGCCAGCCCGTGGGTGTGCTGCCTGCGAAGGCCTTCCAGTCCCGGATGAGGTGCGCCTCGTCCGCGTATCCGCAGTCAGCAGCGATCACGGCCAGCGTCGGATTCGGTGATCGGCTCAGCAGCCGGCTGTGAACGATCTGGCGGGCTGCGCCGAACCGGGCCAGGCGTGACAGCGCCTTCGGCCCGATCCCGACGTGTCTGATCATGCCGGCGTACAGGGTGCGTGGAGGGCTTCCGAGACGTTCCGCCAACGCCTTGACAGTCAGTCGGCCATGCTCGGCATTGATCAGCTGCCACGCACCATCCGCCAGCGTGGGCTCCGGTGGGCGATCTTCCCGCCGACTCAGCAAGTAGGCGTCCACGGCTGCGAACCTGCTGGGCCAGTCGTGCAGGTCTTCCAACCGCTGCTGCAGTCGCTCGATCGAGGGACCGAGGAGATCGGCGGTATGGACGGAGAGGCTTACCAACTCGCTCGCCGGTACGCCGAACAGAACCTGGACGCCCCGAGGACTGAGCTGAACCGACAACGTCGCTGCGGAGCTTGCATGATCGATCAGCACCGGAGCCATGCGAAGCCCGGCGACCAGAGCCGTGTACGTCTGCGGATTGCGGTCGCCGGAGTGGCGGAGCTGGACCACCGGACGGTCGTGCAACGTCAAGATCAGCGGCAGTGTCAGGCCCGGCGTACCGATGTGGATCCCGGGACTGAACCCTTCGAGTGCAGTCCCGCTGTAGCCGACGACCAGGCCTTCCAAGCCCGGGTGCGGACGACCCACGGCGGAGTCCGACACCGGTGGCATACCGCCAAACGTAACGATTGGCCGTCGGTCAAGCCAGACGTCAGGCGCCGCTGCCCTGCTGGTAGATCCCGAGCCGGTTGCCGTCCGGGTCGCTGAACACAGCCCAGTGCTCCCGCTCGGTGTGTACGTCGCTGTCGTTCACCGTGCCGCCGGCCGCACGGATGGAGGCGATGGCCTGGTGGAGGTCGTCGACCATGATGTGCACGTCGAGAGTGCCGTCGCGTGCCGGCGGACGATCGGTCGTCCAGGTCCCGGAGACTTCGCCGGTGGAGTCGTCGAAGGCGGCCGCACCGTCGCCGCGAGTCCGGACATTCCAACCGAAGACCGTCTGGTAGAACGCACCGGACCGCTGCGGGTCCCCGCTGGGCATGACGATGTAGCAGATCTTTCCGTGCTTGGCTGAAGGCATTCGACACAACCCTCTTTCTGTGACGTCGACGGATACCTGCATCCTTGCCGTCACCCCAGCGGTCGGGATTGAACGAATCGGCAATATCCCCGCAATGCGTCGTACAGCGGGGTCAGATTTCGCGCCAGGTTTCGGCGAAGGCCAGCGCTGCGGAACTGCCGAACCAGCCTTCCGGCTGGTGGACCTCGCCGCGGGCCGCGACGCCGTTCACGCGCACCTCTGCCGCGGCGCACGGGCAACCGACAGCCGAGGTCTCGAACCCGGTGAGGCGTGTCGTCACCTGGAAGCAATCGAGCACATCCCGCCACTCGAGCTCGATCGTCGTGTTGGCGGCGACGCAGGTGATCCGATGGAACCGGTCGCCGCCGGCGACCTCTGCGAACCTGGCCGGGACCGGCGGGTTCGTCTCGATGCCGCGTCCACGGATCCGGTCGTAGTCGCGGTAGAAGTGCTCCCAGACATACAGCGCCAACTCCGGATTGTCGGCGTACATCCCGACCGGCGCGCTGTCCCCAAGCCCTGACTCCACGGGATCGGCCCAGATCAGCAACGCGCGACCCGACCCAACGGGCGAGTACCGCGCCGTCCACATGCTCACCAGTACGACGATGTCGTCACTGCCGGCCCGATAGAGAACAATCATCGGATTCTCGCCGGCAATCTTGATACCCCGCTGGATGATCGGCTCGACCACGCTGTCTCCTGACCTGCTGTCGCGCCACCGGCCAACGGTCAGCCCCGCTGACCCGTGGTCTCCGTGGTAGGGCGGGTGGGACTCGAACCCACGACCCAAGGATTATGAGTCCTCTGCTCTAACCGGCTGAGCTACCGCCCCGTGTGCGGGAGATCGTATCTGGTCTGGGTGGGTGGGGCATGAAACCAGGGGTGGGTCAGGGGTGTGACTGAGGGGTGATGACCAGGAACCAGGCATGATGGAGGCAGGTCCGACGAAGGGAAGTCCGATGGGCTGGTTCATATTTCTCGTGCTCGTGGTGGGCGCGATCGCGGCGTACAAGTACCGCGTCCCGTTGATCGCGAAGCTGACCGGGCAGCCGCAGCACCGCATCCAACGCGCCATCGACCGCCGCAAGGAGCGGTGAGCCACGAACCTTTGTGTTCCCCGCCGGAACCGGCGCCCGGATCTCGCAGACGTCGGGCTTGGCCCGAGGCGTGATTGCGGGTTGACCGGCTGCGCGTAACAACTCGAGTTTCGTCATGCCGCGTGGAGCCGACATGCTCCCACGCGCCACCAACAGCCCTCGCCGACCCGGTCGAGGGCTGTTCGGTCTGACCTCGCAGGCGGGCCGGCCGGGTGAGGCGGGCTGCGCCCGCTGCGGAGGTCGTACGACGTGGAAGCGCGGTGGAACGGCGGACCCACGGAAACGTGTCGGATCGCGAGATCTGCGGAACGTACGGCGGGTGCATGAAGAAAGCCGGTTTCCCGTGGGGAAGCCGGCTTTGGGTTGCTCCCGCGACTGGACTCGAACCAGTCTGACCGTCAATCCGGGAACCTAGCCCTGACCAGCGATTTCCGCTCCGTGACCTGCGCATATAGCCACTTCGGCATATAGACGGGGATAGACAGCGGAGGACACGGGCGTACTCTGCTAATGCACGCAGGATGCACGCCACGCCGCGACTGGGCACCGCCCAGGCGCAGGGAGGGGAACCGGCCATGACCACCAAGAAACGCGCCGCGACGCGCCGGGCGTTCGGCACGCTGCGCAAGCTGCCGTCCAAGCGCTGGCAGGCGAGCTACATCGGCCCCGACCTGCAGCGCCACGCCGCGCCCGTCACCTTCGCTGCCAAGATCGACGGCGAAGGCTGGCTCTCCCGCGAGGCCCGGAAGATCGCCGACGGGAACTGGTCGCCGCCGACCGCGACCGCCGAGCGGCCGCAGGTCCGGACCGTGGGCGACTACGCGGCCGACTGGCTGGCCGCCCGCACGCTCAAGCCACGCACCCGCTCGCATTACCGCTGGCTGCTGGACACCTACATCGTCCCCGGGCTCGGAGAGATGCCGGTCGGCGCGGTCAGCGCCGATGCGGTGCGCTCGTGGTACGCCGGGCTCAAGACCGCAGCGACCAAGAAGAAGACCGGCGCGACCGCCAAGGCCCATGCCTACTCGTTGCTGAAAGCCATCATGGCGACCGCCGTCGAGGACGAGTTGATCGCGGCGAACCCCTGCCGCATCCGTGGCGCGGGCAAGGCGAAGCGCACGACCGAGGTGCGCCCGGCCACCCTTGACGAGCTGGCCACCCTGACCAAGGCGATGCCGGACCGGCTGCGGCTGCTGATCCAGTTGTCGGCGTGGTGCGCTCTCCGCTTCGGCGAGGTCACCGAGCTGCGGCGCAAAGACGTTGACCTGAAGAAAGGGGTTGTCCGGATTCGGCGCGGTGTGGTCCGCGACCACGGCGAGGTCATCGTTGACGACCCCAAGACTGCGGCCGGCAAACGCCCGGTGCATGTGCCGCCGCACCTGCTGCCGATGCTCAAGGCGCATCTCCGCGACCACGCCCAGATCGGCCCGGAGGGCCTGCTGTTCTACGCGGTCAAGTCCGGTGAACAACTCCCGCACAGCTCGCTGCTGTATCGCTTCAACCTGGCGAAGGATGCCGCCGGTCGCCCCGACCTGACCCCGCACGCGCTGCGGCACACCGGCGCTGTCCTGGCCGCCCAGTCGGGCGCGACCATCGCCGAACTCATGGCCCGGCTCGGGCACACCACGCCCACGATGGCGATGAAGTACCAGCACGCCAGCGAGGAACGAGACCTGCTGCTCGCCAAGAGACTGTCGGAGCTTGCCAATGGCAACTAAGCCGAGCACTCCCGAGGCCCCCAGGTTACTGGGGGCCTTTGTGCGTCTCAGCATGTGAACTATTGCTGGACGAATTTTGGGTACATCCTGCCCTCAGTGAACTGACGAATACTGACGCACACTGACGCATGCAGTTCGCTGCTGTCGGCGAATTCACGGTTTAGTGAGTGGCGACTCAGTTGTTTGGTGGAATTCCAGAGCAAAAGTGGACAGCGACGGACAGGCAAGACTCCTGAAAGGCCCACCATGCCCGCGACGAAACCGAAAACCCCAAGGACACAACGGAAATACCTCACCCTCGCAGACGCGGCGGAGATGCTCGACGTCCACCCCAAGACCCTCCGCCGAGCCATCGCTGATGGTCGCCTGCGCGGCTATCAGCTCGGCGGCAAGAAGCGCTACCGGATCCTGCTGGACGATGCGGTCGCATTCCTTGAGCCAATCCAGGTAACACGCCCCGGCGGTGACAAGTGAGATGGCCGACCCAGAAAGAAGCCGCCCGGCGGAAGTCCGGGCGGCTCTGCGATCAACTGACGAGCAGATCGGTTTCACCTTATCCGATGTAGCTGACGGCAACGAGATCATGCCGGTGTCGTCGCAGATCCTGATCTACGCCTATGACCACGGCTGTCCCGGCAGGCTCGCCGACGAGTCGAATTGCAAAAGAGGCTGCCGGGACGAGTACCCGGACCCGAGCCTCATTTGTAAGGACGAGCAGAGCCGCTGGCGACATCGCGGACAGGGCACGGACCCACGGCCACCGGGTGATGACCGATGAGCGCCCAGGACGAGCCCGAGCAGGTGCCGCGGGGTGTGCTGCGTGGCAGGTCGCGTGTGGATCTGTCGGCGGATCTTGACCCCAAGTCGGCGAAGGCCCGCGCGGCCGGGACGCTGGAGCGCACCTGTCAGGGCGACTGGGCAACCATCCACGTCGGCGCGACGCGGGTTGAACCGAGCGTGCTTCCGGTCGTCCGTGCCGCCTTGATGCGCGGGGTCCACGTCGAAATCACCGGCGCTCCCGACAACGTGCGGCGCTGGCTCTATGCCGTAGGCAACGGCGCGGCCGGGGAGCAGGGGAGGTTGCTGCCGTGAGCAAGGACTATCCGCACGTTGACCCAGGCCCACCGGACGGCTGGGACGAGCAGGACGGCCGCGACGGCTCGGACACTGAAGAGTCGCCACAGTCTCGCCGCGTCCGTCTCACATCGGCAGCCGACATCGAACCTAAGCCGGTGCACTGGCTGTGGCTCAACCGTCTCGCGCTGGGAACGCTTGCGCTACTGGGCGGGCGGGAAGGCATCGGGAAATCCACGGTCGCATACCAGCTCGCCGCCGACCTGACACGAGGCCAGTTGCCGGGGGCACACTTCGGCCAGCCGCGAGCGGTCATTGTTGCCGCATCCGAGGACTCCTGGGCTCAGACAATCGTGCCCCGACTCATGGCCGCTGGCGCAGACCTGCAGCGGGTGTACCGCATCGACGTAGTGACCCACGCAGGCTTCGAGACGGGGCTCAACCTGCCGCGAGACCTGCACGCGCTGGAGTCGCAGGCGCGCAACGTCCAGGCGGCGCTTGTTCTGCTCGACCCGCTGATGAGCCGCCTGGACGCCAAGCTCGACACGCACAAGGACGCCGAGGTCCGGCTGGCACTGGAGCCGCTGGTCCGAATCGCCGAGAACACCGGTGCCGCGATTCTCGGACTGATCCACGTGAACAAGTCCGTCAGCACTGACCCGCTGACGATGCTGATGGGATCACGTGCGTTCGCCGCTGTCGCCCGGGCCGTGCTGTTCTGCATGATCGACCCCGACGACGAGGCCATACGGATTCTGGGTCAGCCGAAGAACAACCTGGGTCGGTCCGACCTGCCGACGCTCACCTTCGGGATCGTCTCGGCGCACGTCGCCGACACGACCGAAGGCCCGATCTGGACCGGGCGCGTCGAATGGAAGGGCGAGACCGAGCGCAGTCTCGGCGACGTGCTGGAGGCCGCATCGGACGGGGCCGGGAACCGGACCGCAACGCAGGAGGCGGCGGACTGGCTCACCGACTGGCTCACGTTACAGGGCGGCACCGACGAGTCCGCGGTCATCAAACGCGAGGGCGCGAAGGCAGGGCACTCACCAGACGCGCTGAAGCGCGCCCGCCGGAAGATCGCGGCCGAGGTCAGCTCCAGCGGGTTCCCTCGCCGCACGTACTGGACGTTGCCGAGCGCAACAGTGGGAGCAACCCCTGGGGAGACTGCTCCCACTGCACCAACTGCTCTGACTGCACCCACTGAAGCCCAGCAGTTGGTGCAGTCAGAGCAGTTGGTGCAGTCAGAGCGGCTCTCCCCTGACAACGACCCGAAAGGCAACCAGACCGATGACTGACGACCCGGTGTGCAAGAACTGCGGAGGCCGTCAGGTCGAGTGCCAGACGAGAAGGTGGCTGGCCAGTAAGCCCTGCTGTGGTGCCTGCGATCACGACGCTGCGCGAGACGCTCTGTGCGGCTTTCTAAGCCCTCGGAAGGGTCGGGGGTACACCGACCTACTCGGGACGCATGAACCGAGTAGGTGCGTCCCTTCTGATGGACGCGAACACGAGGGGTGAACGGTCAATGACGCACAGGCTGAACGTCGCCCAGGTCGGCGTACAGCGACCTGCACACCGGGGAAGGTGACCGACCGATGCCCAGACGCAACCGCCGCCAGCGGACAGAGCCGATGTCCCCGGCAAGGATCTTCCGGCTGTACGCCGACCTGCGCAGAACGCGCCACACCGCGA
Organism: Kribbella swartbergensis; assembly: GCF_054784135.1. NCBI lineage: Bacteria > Bacillati > Actinomycetota > Actinomycetes > Propionibacteriales > Kribbellaceae > Kribbella > Kribbella swartbergensis. Next base: position 523,201 of record NZ_BAAGPM010000022.1, on the reverse strand, counting down.
ACCCGGGCACGGCCACCAGCGACGACCAGGACCGAGGACAGGCAACCGGCCACCGACGCCAGCCGAGCGCCCAGAACGGCGCACAGCGTCTCCCAGACAAGGTGCACCGATGAGCGAGGCCGCTGACCTTCCTGACCAGTCCCAGCAAGGGACCCCCGGTCAAGCCCGAGACACCAACCAGGCGCAGGCCGACGACCACGCCGACCGCGAACGCATCCTGTCCGGCTGGGCCGACGCCCACGCCTGGGTCACCGACGAGCTGGCCGAGCTGCGCAACGTCGAGCATCGCACCGCAGCAGCCCGCCGCGACATCGAGATACGCCGACAACTCGACCGCGACGACACCGGGCAACTCGACCCAGGCTGCACACCAGCGAAGCGGCGGTGGTGACGATGCCTAACGCAACGAAAGATCCTGACGCCGTGGTCAACGGCCGGCCGCAAGTTGTTGACCAAGCCCAAGCAGCCCAACCCGATTCCGACGACAACGACAAGTCGACCGAGGCAAATAAAATCTCGACCGGCCAAACGTCCCAGACCGTCGGGGCAGCCCCGCGCTCGCAATCTCAGAATTACGCAGCGGAACCCGGGCCTTGGGGCAACGACGGCACGTATCCCTGTGCTGGGTGCGGGTCGCCGATCGAGCGGACGGGCCGCAGGGGCCGCCCGAGGACGTGGTGCAAGGCGTGTCAGCGTGGGCTCGCTCGTGGGGCCGCCCGTATGTGAAGCGCGGCCCGAATCGGGCGGGGTCGGGGCCGGTGATCCGGACGTGCCGGGCTTGTCGGCGGCTGTTCGTGATCCCGGCCGGTTTGCAGCCGGGCGCGTACAAGCGTCGTTGGTGCCAGACCTGCCGTTCGAGCAAGGCGGGGACCTTAGTTGATGGGAGCAACGGATGACGACGGAGACGGTTCTGGAGGTGGCGTTCTGTTCGGAGTGCGCGACACCGTTCGATCGGGCGGCAGGGCGACCGAGCGTAAGGCGGTTGACGTGCAGTCCGGAGTGCCGCGAGGCGCGGCGTGTCCGTGTCGAGGCCGAGCGGGCGCGCGGTCACGGAGAGGAGTCACGATGATGACGCTTTTGGTGCTGGCGGCAACTGTTGCTCTGTTGCTGGTGGGCGCTGTGGCTGGGTGGTGGCTGCGAGGCCGCAATGCCGCTGCGGGACTGTCGGCGAAGGCTGAGCCGGTCCTGCCGCCCGGCTGGCAGGTACTCGACGCCAAGACGGCACGTGAGTTCAGCGAGGCACTGAAGACGGCGACTGGGACGGCTGAGGAGTTGCTGGAGCGCGTCCGGGAACTCGAATTCGAACTGCAGGTGGAGCGAGCGTTGAGCGGCGGTGTTGGCGATGGTTGACACACTGCCGCCGATAGAGCGGCTAGGCAACGGTCAGGTGCTGCTCCGGTCCCGCGCGCTGGTCGACGTGTGCCGGTTGGCGCTGGCTGGAGCACGGCAGGCGGAACGGCAGGACGGCATTGGCTTGTCGGCCGGGACGCGCGCGCTGCTGGCGGCTCTGTGTGCTGAGGCGGAACAGGTGCTGTCGGCAACCGCCGATGTCCGCGCCGATGACCGCGCGGACCTGCCGGAGTCGGCCGCCATGCCAGCATCGGTGGCGATCGACACGGAGGAGGTGGCCCGGATGCTGCACATGAGCACCCGCCACGTGCGCCGGATCGCGCCGTCGCTCGGTGGCCGTCGCGTAGACGGGCATTGGCAGTTCGACCGGACCGAGCTGGCTCTGATTCTTGCTCAGCGCAACGAAAGTGAGGTGGCGTGATGGCCACCGCATCGCAGCACGTCCAAGCCGAGGCCGACCGGCTCGGGGTCGCCCTGGCTCAGGTGCGCGGGACCGGTGCCGGTGGCCGGATCAGTCTTGCCGACGTTCGGGCCGCCGCACGCCCGTCGGCCCGTCCGGTCCTCGCAGCGGCCACGAGGCGGCGGCCCACGTCGCGGATGCGGCCGATGCTCAGCCCGTGGGGCGGTGGTTCACCGGTCGAGATTGACGACTACGACGAGAACCCGTTGGTGACGCTCGCCCGGGCGCTCGATGGTGGCGGGTACGGAGAACCGCCAACATTCTTTGCCTCCGGCAATCTCCCGCCGGTGACCGCGAGCGGGTGGGAACCGCAGAACCTGGCCGGTGTGCCGTGGCAGATCCGGCACGCCGCCGCAGCGACGCCGAGCTTGCCGGAGCTGTTCGTTCTGCTGGAGACGCCGGTGGAGGATGCCGCGCCGATGGTGGGCGCGGATGACGCAGTCGGAAACGCGCTCGGACGCGGGGCGTACGGCTGGCAGGAGTACATGACGCGGGTCGCTGCTTGGCGCGTGGCCCTGCCGCCAGACCGGCAGGAGCTGACCGCCGAGGAGTGGGCTCGCCTGTTCGGTGAGGACAGCCAGAAGGAGGAGGTGCAGCAGGATGAGCAAGCCTGAGTTTTCCGCCAGCGCCCGGCGCGCTGTCGCCAGGCTGACCGGCGTGCCCGAAGACGCGTCAGATGCCGATATGAAGGCAGCGCTTGACGAGTACGCGGCCGAGGGGCAGCAGCAGCGCGAGGAGGTCGAGGTTGCCTCGCTGCCGGTGTTCACGTTGCCCGAGGCAGCCGAGCCGCCGCCATCCGTGCGTGATGTGCCTGGCTTCGGCGACGTGTGGCAGCCGGTGGACGTGGGCGCGCTCGCCGAGGTGCGGGCCAGGGCGGACGCCAGCGCCCGGCTGATGCGCGAGCTGGGCAAGCTCGTCGGCGTGCAGACCAGCGACCCCGCTGTGTTGGTTGCCGCCGTCAACGAAGCGCTCACCGAGGCGGCCGAGGTTCCGGCCGGGCATGAGTCGGTGCCTGCCGACGAGCTGGCGCAGCTTCGGGCCGACCACGAGGCCCAGCGCACCCACCGCGAGCGGATGGCCGTGGATGCTGCCGTCATGGCCGGGAAGATCGCGGCGTCGCAGGCCGAAACCTGGGTGGAATGGTTCGCAGCCGACGCGGCCGGCACTCAGGCCAGGCTGGACAAGATGCAGCGCAACACGGTGCCGGTAGCACCCATCGGCACCGCTGACGAGCCCGACGACGAGACGTACCACGCCTGGGTCGAGCAGCAGACGGCGAGAGCCACGCCGCTACCCGCGCCTACACCAACAACCGAGCCTGGCGCGGGAGGTGCGTCCTGATGCCGGAGGCAACGAGGTATCGCGTCGTCGCGCCGTACGTCACCGTGCGCACCTCGGTGCCCGGCGCGATGGGTGGCAGGGGTGGTGCTGTGGTGCTCGGCTTCTACCGGGACAACTGGCTGCCCCTGGACGTGGACGAGGCAACCATCCGGCACCTGCTCGGGCTCGCCATGATCGAGCCGGTGAACCTGGCCAGCCCGCCGCCGGAGAGACCTCCGGCACCGACCGACCGCGACCCGTCCAAGCCACCCGCGCCCGTGCTAGCGAATCTGCCCGGGCCCTCGGTGAGCATCGCCCCGGACGCGGACCACGCCGCCCTCTACCCGGACGAGGCCGAGGGCTGATGAAACGTACCCGGGGGCCCTTCGTCCGACCTGCTCCCGGGTACCCAAGGCCGACCCCCACACTGGGCCTTCTTGCGGTGTGGGTTGGTCGGCCGCCACACCCGGGCTGTGACCGGCTACCGCTCTAACCAGGCGGGCGGAGCTGGCTGGGGAGGCTCGGGCAAGTGTCACCAGCGGGGCCTGCTGGTCCCCCCGCTGGTGGCACAGAGGGGTGGCCCCGGCGTGGCGGCGCTGGGGTCACTTCCACGACGAAAGAGCGCCCCTCCGGCGGTGTTACTGGGGTGGGATCGGCACCCGCACCGGGGCTACCAGGCCGTCCCACGACACGAGTACGAACGTCGAGACGGCCTGGCCGAACGCGCCCACCAGGGAGAGGTCGAGCGCTTCGTTCGGCTCGACCGTGGGTCCGTCGTGACCGGCGAATCTGTCGGTGTCCACCTGCATGATGAACCACGATTTCGGCTCGACAGTGACGTTGGTGGCGGTAGCCTCGCCGACGTTGCGGAGTCGCAGGACGTTCTTGTCCGAACCGCGTTCGACCTCCCAGCCGACCGCGCGGGCGCTCTCAGTGGTCGCGTCCGGCGCGCGGACCCCGCGCCGACGCGCCTGCTCGACCAACTCGTTGGCGCGTCGTGTCTCGTCTGCCTGGTCTCGTGCGGCGTCGGCGGAGCGTTCGGCTGCTATAGCTGATCGCTCGGCAGCAGTGGCGCTGTGCTTGGCGAAGTAGGCCGCGACGAGCGCGACCAACAGGGCGGCAGCGGCAAGAATCGCAGACCAGAGTTCGACCGACATCGTGTGACCCCTAATCCTTGTGTGGCGTTTGGTGCCGCCTGTCTCGGCGGTTTCGCTTACCTGGAACCCGTGGAGCCGCTGCGGGCCTTCTCGGCGCGCTGCTCGCAGTGCATGCAATGCCGCAGATGCGTCTCCTCGCCGACCGGCTCGCGCAGGTCCGGGCTGTAGCCCTCACGAGGGCTCTCCAGGTGTTCGCAGCCGTCCAGGTGCAACAGTCTCGGCGGGTGGTGGTGGCCGCAGACCTTCCATGTCGTCTCGGTCATGGGTGGGCACTCCTCTCAGTCGCGCGGATCGTGTGGTCGCTCGTCCGGTAGCTCGACCACACCTGGCAGGTCCGAGCCGTCGTCCTCGCCCTTGCTGCCCTCGTCTGGGGCGGGGATGCGGTGCCACTCCAGGATGGGCCGGGACGAGTGCGCTTGGAACTGCTCGAACCAGTCGTCAACCTCCGCCATGTCGGCCCTGGCCGCGTCTGGTGGCGGGTTCTGCCGGAGCCAGCCCGAGCCGGTGGCGTCCGCCATCCGGCCCAGGTAGTCGACGGTGCGGCGGATCGTCAGCTTGGCGTCGCGCGTCACGATCAACTCGTACTGAGGGCTGCCGCCCCATCTGATCGCAATGGCGTACCAAGCCTGCTCCGGGGGCTGGGCGTCGTCGGGCGGGTCTGGGAGGCTGTGGCGCATGGTGCTCACCTTCTCGGTAGGTGGGTGCCTAGCCATCGGCCCGGGGCTGCAACCCCGGCCGGTGGCGCTTCTGAGGCGGACGCTACGCGCGACGCTGGCCCGCGAGAAGGTCCCGCCTGAGGCAGGCGAGTCCGATATCCGGTCAATTTTTGACTGCGTTAGACCGCTTCGTGCCGCCTCATACCGACTCATGCCGCTTCATACCGCTTCATACCGCTTCATGTACGGCCACGTCCCGGAAGGCCCTTATTTGCAAGGGCTTCGGTGACCACCAATGCTGGCTGTCGACGGGCTCGCGACGTTCGATCGGGCCACACAACAGAGAGGGCTCTACATGGGCAAGAGGGAGCCGCCGTTGCGGCGGCGGCGGAAGCACGAGGCCAGGACCAACCCTGTGAGCTGGTTGGGCATCATCCGGGTGATCCTGGCCTTCGCGGCATTGCTGTACCAGTGGTGGCACGACCACAACTGAGGTAGCAACCACCCCGCGAGTGGTGCTGGCCTGCGCCAACAGGTCGGCACCACCGCCACGATAGAGCCCGACTGCGAGGCTGGCTACGACAATTGCCGCCCGTCCTCGAACGGACCACAAGCAAGGGGCGGCCCCGATGCATCCCATTCGCGGCGGGCACACTAATGCACGGTTAACGCACGAGAGCCGGGCTCGACTATGCGAACCCGGCTCTGACCTGCGGTTTTGTCTGCTCCCGCGACTGGACTCGAACCAGTAACCTACCGGTTAACAGCCGGTTGCTCTGCCAATTGAGCTACGCGGGATCGGTGTGATCTTGCCCCCCGATCCCTGAGGACCTGAGTAGGTTAGCAGGCTCGGGACGAACTACAAAAACGGGATTCCGGGGCGGGGTTGGTGGCTTCCGGGGCAGGTTCTGCGGGCTTCCGGTCGCAGGTTGTGGTCAGATGCCGAACTCGTCGCGGACCGTCTTGAGGGCGGCTTCGGCCGCGTCCACGAGGCCGGGCTGGGTGGGCTCCAGGCCCTTGTCCAGAACGAAGTTCCAGGTGACGGGGGCGTCGGTGTCGGCGGGGTTGCGGCGGCCGACGATGCGTACGCCGCGTTTGCCGGCGAGCGGGACGTGGCGTTGGACGACGATGCTGGCGTCGACGCGTTCGCGGAGGAGTTGTCCGAATCGGCCCGGGTCGTCGATCTTGAGCTCAGTTGCGCGGAGTGGGGTGCCGAAGTCGGTGGTCTCGTAGATGTGCATCACCGAGGCCTCGGAGTCCCAGCCGGCGCGTTCGATCTGCTCCCAGCCGACGCGGCGTACGGAGCCGGGGGTGTCGGTGGGGAGGTAGACGGCGGCGCGGGTGCCGGCGACCCAGGTGCCGTCGGTCAGCTGGACCGCGGCGAGGATGTCTTCCTTGCCGGCGTGCTTGGAGGCGGCGGTGACCGACTCGGTCAGCTCGCGGGGCCAGGTGGTGCGCCTGAGTCTCACGATCCCCATCATCCCAGCCGCTCCAAGCGTGCCGCCGCCGCGGTGGTGCGCGGGTATCCCGCTCGGGGCTCCCCGTCGGGCAGGCACTCACCACTGCCGCTTCACCGTCTAGGTATCTGTGGTGGTCGGGCGTGGTGCGCCCGCCGGCCTCAAGCCAACGGGTAAGGCCGAACGACTCCAGCGCACCATGCCAGCGGCTGGACCGCACGAAGCTCTGCACTTCAGAAGGCAACCGTCGAGCAGCCCTCGCAGGATTACTAATCAAACCAGCCCCGGGAGGATGGCCTCACCCCAGACAGCAACCACACACAGCTCTCGACTGTGTCCGACCCTCAGCCTGACGAACCTGTCCTAAACAGCACTGTTAGGCGGCGTAGTCGCGGAGGTGGGGGATGGCTCGGCGGCGGAGGTGGCGGAGGGCTTCTCGTTCGAGGGTGCGGACCTGGTCGGGGGTGAGGTCGAGGGTGGCGGCGGTTTCGTCGGGGGTTGAGGGGTTGTGGCCGTCGAGGCCGTAGCGGTGGTGGATGACTTGCCGGTGGAGGTCGTCGAGGAACTGCAGATGGTGGGCGATGTCGCGGCGGAGGGCGGCTCGGAGGACTATCTCCTCGTCGTCGACCAGCGGTTCGGAGTCGTCCAGGTCGAGGGTTTCCGGATGGATTCGCCAGGCTTGGGCGCGTTCGACTCGGGCGATGGTGAGGCCGGCTGCGGTTGCGAGCTCGGGGACGGTGGCTTCGCGGCCCAGGCGCTGGGTGAGGTCGTGGCGGATCGCGGCCAGGCGGCAGGCGTCGGTGTAGGCCTGGGCCGGCATCCGGACCAGACGTGACCGGTCCGAGATCGCGCGGCCGATCGCCTGCTTGATCCACCAGATCGCGTACGTCGAGAACCGGTGGCCGAGCCGGTGGTCGAAGCGTTCGACCGCGCGCATCAGGCCGATGTTGCCCTCCTGGATCAGGTCCAGGAGCGAGATGCCCTTGCCGGTGTACCGCTTGGCGAGCGACACGACGAGCCGCAGGTTGCCCTCGATCATCCGGCGCCACGAATGCCTGCCGAGGGCGACCACCTGCTCGAGGTCCGCCGGGTCGTGCCGGCCTGGATCGCGGGCGAGTTGCTCGGCGGCCAGCAGGCCGGCCTCGATCCAGTACGAGTGTTCCTTGACCTCCTCCAGGGTCAGTAGTTCGTGGTGCCCGATGTCGCGCAGGTAGGCGACCAGCGCGGTCACGTCGGCGGGATCACAGTCGAGTTCGGCCATCCGTTCCCCTCTCTTCGCCAAAGAGAGTGCCGTGTTTGGGGCACGTCGAACGGACTGACTTTCTGTCGGTGGATAACTACGTCCAGTCGTCGGATCTGCCCCTGTGGATATCCGGGTTCGCCAGTTCCGCGGGCGTATCATGCGCCGGCTGCGGTGCGGGGGCGGCGGCAACCGTCTGTAGGGCGGTCGAGCTCGGAGCCGGGGCCGGCGGGAGCGGGGCAGATCCCAGATTCGAGGTGGGGCGGGAGCGGGCAGATCCCAGACTGGAGGGGCCGGGGCATGGTGAGGCCCGATTGATTGGCGCGAGGCCCGGCCGGGCGGGGCAGCCGTCAGGCGGTTGGCGCGCTCCGGCGTGGGCTAGTTCCAGGTCGGGTAGGTCGAAGCTAGTTCGTCGTAGCGGGTGGGCCAGTGGGGGATGGGGGTGTGGGCGAGGTGGGCTGTCAGGCGGTCCAGGTAGGCGTGGGTGCCGGGGAGGAAGCCGCGGGCGTTGGTGGGGGACAGGCCGGTGTGGGTGAACGTGAGGAGCGTGCCGTCGCCGTCCTTGGTGAGTTCGTAGCGGACGACGCTGTCCTCGACGATGCGCTGGTGCCATTCGTGTTCGAAGACGTACGGCGGGTCCCAGACGAGGATGCGGCCGGTGAGACGTTTGGCGTCGGGGGCGGCGGGTGGTTCGTCGGGCATCATCTCGATGCTGCCGCCGGTGCGGGCGTCGATGACGGTCTCGCCGAACCAGGCCTTGCGTTCCACCGGGTCGGTGAGCGCGGCCCAGACGGCCTCGATCGGGTGTGGCAGGTGGCGGCGGAACGTCATGGTCGCGCGGTCGCCGTCGATGGTCAGTTCGCCGTGGCGGTCGTCGGTGGTCATTCGGTGGGCTCCTTCTGGTTCTGGGCGAGGTGCTGCTCGAGGGCGTCGAGGTGCCGCGGCCAGTACTTGCGATACCGGCTGATCCAGTTCTCGATCTCGAGCAGGCGGTCCGCGCGCAGGGTGTAGATGCGGCGCTGGCCGTCCGGGCGGACGTCGACCAGGCCCACCTCGCGGAGGATGCGCAGGTGCCGCGACACGGCGGGCTGGGTCAGCCCGTGCAGGTGGTCGACCAGTTCACCGGCCGGACGTTCCCGTTCCGCCAGCAGATCCAGGAGTTCGCGCCGGTTGGGTTCCGCGATCGCCTCGAAGACGTCCATGGCGAGAAGTATTACAGAAGGCGTATATACACTTCAAGTGATATATCCGCGCGGCAGTCAGGACGGGCGGGGTCGTCAGGCGTAGTTGCGGAGGCCGGAGAGGAGGCCGTTGTGGAAGGGGTTGGCGTCGACCGCGTCGAACCACGCGGGACCGGTGGTCAGCGGTTCCAGCGGTGGGACGGTGACCGCCGGCGGTGTGACGCCGCTGGCACCCCGCTGGCGCAGTGAGGTCTCGAGTTCCGGAGCCGGCATGTCGGGCAACAGCACGAAGGTGTCGGTGCCGGCCAGGTCGACCGGCCCGTCGGCGGTGACCAGGTCGTTGAAGGCTGCTTCGTCGGCGGCCGCCAGCGCGGCGAAGGTGTCGGCCGCCCGCGCCGCCGCGGCTGACGGGTTGGCGCGGATCTCTTCGAGTTCGGTGAGCACGGACTTCCAGGTGACCGAAGGGTCGCCGTAGTCGATCAACCGGGACAGCCGGCCGAGTGAGATCGCGGTCGCCGACGGGGCGAGACGCTTCATCAGCGACGGGAGGCCGTAGCGCGCACGTCCGCCGACGACGACCAGCCGGATGTCGGACTCGGTCGCCGCGATCAGGTTGCGATGGACGTCCGCATGGTCACGCCGTACGACGACCAGGTCGGCCAGTGCGCCGCGTTCGATTCGGCCGAGCGGATGCGGCCAGACGCCCGACAGCGCCTCGCCCGGATTGGAAGTTGCCAGCCGCACCAATTCCTCGTCGGTGAACACGGGCGCGGATTGGGCTTTGTTCCACAGATCCGCGACCTTCAACTCCCACAGGACATTCCGGGTCCCCGACGGCGCCCAGTCCGAACCGATGCAGAGCCGTACGCCGGCCTGTTTCGCCGCGGCCACATCGGCGGTCGCGCCGTACAGCCAGTAGTTCGAAAACGGTGACCAGACCAGACTCGAATTCCCGGCTTTCATCCGGGCGAAGTCGGCCGCGGTCAGCGCGCCGCCGTGAATGGCGACCAGTTGTGGTGTGACCACGCCGACCTCGTCGAGCAGCTGGAACTCCTTGCGCAGTCTGGGATCCGACCCCTCGGCCGAATGCGCGATGAATCCCCGCCCCTGCTGAACGGCGGCGGCGTACGGCGCCAGCTCTTCTTTGCTCTCGGCAACAAGTGTGCTGACCCGGATGAAATCCTCGCGGGTGCCGAGTTTCTCCGAGTCGACGTTGCGGATCAGGTCGTTGTCCGGCGGTACGGCGCCCCGCGGGTTGCCCTGGATGGACGTCGTACCGCCGACGATCGCGCGCGTCTCGACGTACCGGAGCAGAGCGCGGCCGGCGGCGGCGCCGAGCAGGCGGGCCGGTTGGCTGATCTGTTCGCTGTACGTCGGCGCCCGGCCCCACTGGTTGTGGGAGGTCCACGGAACCTCGCGGGACGGCTCGGTCCACAACGGCAGGCTGTTGTACATCAAATGGTTGTGCAGGTCGATCAGACCGGGATAGATGACACCGCCGACGGTGATTTTCACGGCGTCGGCGAATTCCTCCGGTACGGCGTCTCCGGGCGTGACCGCCGCGATCAGTCCGTCGTCGCCGACGTACACCGCGCCCTGATCGAGGACCCGCCCGTCCGGCCGCATCGTCGCCACGGTTCCGCGCAGTACGAACATCGTCCCTCCCGTTTACAATCCCCCTACCGCCCCTGTTGCACGAGCGTAGGTCACGAATCGACGAGGGGGAGGTATTTCGATGGCCGATTTCGATCCCGGCCCGCCGGCCGCTGTGGCCCGGCACTTCGCGAAGGTGCCCAGTTATGCGGATTCGCGGGAATTCTTCTGGTACGACTGGGGCCCGGTGTTCTACCGGGGCCGGCTGAATCGGACCGCCCGGTTGCTGGCGATCGCGTCCGATCCCGGGCCGACCGAGCGGATCGCCGGGCGGACGCTGGTGGGGGATGCCGGGCAGCGGGTGCAAGGCTTCCTCACGAAGGTCGGTCTGACCCGGAGCTACGCCCTCGTCAACGCCTACCCGTACGCCCTGTTGCCGTCGCGGGCTCAGCAGGCGGCGCCGCTGCTGTCCCGGCCCGATCACCTCGCCTGGCGCAACACCTTGCTGGAGCTGATCACCGGTCCGCAGTTGCAGGCGATCGTCGCGTTCGGGACTCAGGCCCGGTCGGCGCTCAGGCTCTGGGACACCAAGCCGGATGTCCCCGTCTTCGAGGTGCCGCATCCGTCCAGTCGCAGCCCGAAGGTTCTGGTGGACAGTTGGCGCGAGGCAGTCAGCCAGTTGCGGACGATCGTCACGCCGGACCCGGACGGTGATCCGACGGTGCCGAACTACGGCCCGAAGTTCCTCGAGTCGGACTACGCGGCGATCCCGGCCCGCGACCTGCCGTTCGGGGTACCGCCGTGGCTGGGTGACGACGCGTGGGGCCGCAAGGACAAGCCGAGGCACAACAACTGCGTGGAACGCCCGTCGACCGACCTCCGCAACACTCTCGTCTGGAGGGCGCCCAAACAGGCGGTCGGCTGACAACTGCTGAAATGGTCCGTGCCGGGGTCTACCGTAAGTCGGGTGCGAGTAGCGACGTGGAATGTGAACTCGGTCAAGCAGCGGCTGCCGCGGTTGCTGGGGTGGCTGGACGAGCGGCAGCCGGACGTGGTGTGCCTGCAGGAGACGAAGCTCGCGGACGACGCGTTCACCGATTTGCTCGGTGAGGAGCTGTCCGCCCGCGGCTACGAGACAGCCCTGTACGGCGAGGTGCAATGGAACGGTGTCGCCTTGCTGTCGAGGGTCGGACTGGAGGACGTCGTGACCGGCGTCGCCGGCGCTCCGGGTTTCCCGAACCCGGAGGCCCGGGCGGTCGCGGCGACCTGCGGCGGCATCCGCGTCTACTCCCTCTACGTGCCGAACGGTCGCATCCCCGGCTCCGATCACTACCGCTACAAGCTCGCCTGGCTCGCAGCCCTTCGGGAGGTGGTCGCCGCCGGTCCGGCCGACCAGATCGTCTGCGGCGACATGAACATCGCCCCGACCGACGCAGACGTCTTCGATCCGGCGGCGTACGTCGGTCAGACGCATGTGACCGCGCCGGAGCGGCAGGCGCTGGCCGAGCTGATGTCCGCCAAGGGGCTCCACGACGTGGTCCGGGACCGCTGGCCGGATCACCGCATCTTCAGCTACTGGGACTATCGCGCCGGCATGTTCCACCAGGACCTCGGGATGCGGATCGACCTGATGCTGGCGACGGAGCCGGTAGCGGACCGGGTGAAGGCCGCCTGGATCGACCGCAAGGCTCGTAAGGGGACCGGTCCGAGCGACCACGCGCCGGTCATCGTCGACCTCGACGTCGCTCCGGACGGCGACATCGGTCCCGTCGTACCGCCGCCGTCGGCGCCGCGGACGGGCCGCAGGACCACCACCAAACTCCCACAGAACCGCTGATGCGTCGTCTCACCGCCGCGGCCCTGTTTCTGATATGCCTTGTCACCGCCTGCAGTGAGGACAAGCCGCCGGCCCCATCGCCCGTTGCCTGGTCGAAGGTCGACGTCGGCGCGGAGCCCGTCGTACTCACCGAGTACGGCGACCAACTCCTGGTCGGCCTCCGTGATCGCGGCGCCAAGGTCGTGCCACAACTTCTCGTCCTGAACGGCGAGCAACGCAAGCAGGTCACCGTGACGCCGTCGCCCAAAAGCCCGTACGCGTTCGAAGCGATCTGGTACTCGATCGCGTACGACGGCAAGCAGTTGCTCGCGCTCGGCGGCGCGGCCGGTGGCGCGCACTCGAACACGCGATGGACGGTGTGGACGGGCACGGTCGACGGTGGACTGATCGAGCGTCCGCAGGAGTTCAACACGTTCGGCGGGCAGACGGCGGGCGCGTTGTACTCGGCCGTCATCACGCCGAGCGGCCGGGCGTTGCTCGGCTCCTGGGGCGGTGTCGAAACCGGGAACGACGCCGCGGTCTGGCTCCCGCAGAGCGATGCCAAGTGGATCCGGCAGAGCCCGGCGAAGACGGCCCTGCAGAGTACGCCGTCCCTCCTGGTCGGACCCAGCTTCGGTACGGCGCTCGGCGACAGCATCGTGATCGTCGGGTCGCAGGTGCGGCTGGCGCCGAACGTGGTCGCCCAGGAGGCCGCGGTCTGGCGGTCGGCGAAGCTCAACCAGGGCTGGACCCGGGTCGCGCTGCCCGAGCCCGGCAACCGCAGTCAGGCGATGACCGCGTCCTGTACGACGTCGTGCCTGATCTCCGGGTACGTCGACGGGCAGCTCGCGATGTGGCAGCTGGACCGCGACGGCACCGCCAAGCGGCTGACCGGCCTGCCGGCGATCCCGGTCGGGGACGAGGACAAGCTGCCGCCGCCGGTCGTCAACGGCGAGCGCGTCGTCCAGATCGTTGCTCAGGACAACAAGGTGAAGGTGGTGAGCGGCCGGGACGGCAGCTGGACCGTCCAGGAGTCGACCGGCCCGGAAGGCCCCGTCACCGACGCGGCGCTCACGAAGTCCGGCACCCTCTATCTCATCGCCGGGACCTCGCTCTGGCAGACCAGGCTCAGCTGAGCAGCCCCTTTACGTACGCCGCTTGACCAGCGTGCTCGAGGTCGTCGCCGATCACGCTGACCAGGCGCACGCCGAGCGTCACCGGCGGGTTCCAGCGGCGGTCGACGATCCGGTCGAGGTCGTCGTCGGTGAGCGTCTCCAGGTACTCCAGCGTGCGCGCGTGGACGGCGTCGTAGTACCCGAGCAGCAACTCACCGGACACCTTCACCTGCTCGACCTGGTCGGAGGTGTGCCCGTACCCGGTGTCGGCCGGCTCGAACGGGAGCCCGAGCCGGTCGTGCCACCCGTCCGCGGTCAGCACCTGCTCGTAGCCACCCGCGTCGGCCAGGTGGTCGTCCTGGATCCGGGTCAGGTGCCAGACCAGCCACGCGATCGAGTTGGCCGTCCCGTTGGGCCGGCTCGCGAGGGTCTTGTCGTCGAGACCGTCCACGACGTCGTGCACGACCTCCTTGATCCGTCCGTACGCGTCGATCAGCAGCTCACTCGTGTTCATGGACAGCCACGCTAGCGCGCCGCCCGGACAGTTCTAAGGTGGTCAGCAAGCTTTGTCCGGACAACGAGGAGCAATTGTGGAATACCGCACTCTGGGCGCGAGCGGCGCCGTCGTCTCCACCTACGCGCTCGGCACGATGACGTTCGGCACCGAGACCGACGAGGCCGGCTCGCATGCCCAGCTGGACCGGTACGTCGAGGCCGGCGGGAACTTCATCGACACCGCCGACGTGTACTCCGCCGGCGTGTCCGAGGAGATCGTCGGCCGCTGGCTGGCGAAGAGCTCCGCCCGCGCCGACCTCGTCGTCGCCACCAAGGGCCGGTTCCCGACCGGCGACTCGCCCAACGACGTCGGCACGTCCCGCCGGCACCTGCGCCGTGCCCTTGACGCGTCGCTCAGCCGCCTCGGGGTCGACCATGTCGACCTGTACCAGTTGCACGCGTGGGACCCGATCACACCACTCGAGGAGACGCTGAGTTTCCTCGAGGACGCCGTACGCTCGGGCAAGATCTCGTACGGCGGCCTGTCCAACTTCACCGGGTGGCAGTTGCAGAAGGCCTGCGACCTCATCGACCGGCGTGGCTGGTCGCGGCTCGTCACGCTGCAACCGCAGTACAACCTGCTGGTGCGTGAGATCGAGTGGGAGATCGTCCCGGCCGCGCAGGACAACGGGCTCGGTCTGCTGCCGTGGTCGCCGCTCGGTGGTGGCTGGCTGACCGGGAAGTACTCGTTCGACGAGGAGCCGACCGGCGCAACCCGCCTGGGTGAGAACCCGGACCGCGGTGTGGAGTCCTGGCACCGCCGCAGTCGCAACCAGCGTGTCCGCGACGTCGTCGACGCGGTCCGCGCGATCGCCGAGGCTCGGGGCATCTCCATGGCCCAGGTCGCGCTCGCGTGGCTGGTCGACCGGCCGGCGGTCACGTCGGTCATTCTCGGCGCGCGGACCCTGGAGCAGCTCGACGACAACCTCGCCGCCGCGGATCTGCACCTGACCGAGGAGGAGACGGCGAAACTGGACGCGGCCAGTGATCCAGGCGCTGCCGACTACCCGTACGGCGGCCCCGGCAACGACCAGCGAGACCGCCCGATCGCCGGCGGCCGCGCCTGACGTCGACATGTCCTTCGGGGAGCGGCGCTCTCCGAAGGACAACGGCAGACTGATGAACGACGGTATTGCCGGCGTCGTCGCGCGGTTGCAGCAGCGGATGGACGAGTTGCCGCGGGACCTCGAGCACCGGCGGATCTTTCTCGGCACCTACCTTCGCACCACCCGGGCGATCGGCGCGGCGATCGCCCGGGCGCAGTTGTTCGAGGACCCGGGGTGGGTCGAGGACTGGGACGTGAAGTTCGCCGAGCTGTACCTGGACGCCCACGACGCCGATCTCGCCCGGCGCTCGGCCGGACGTGGCAAGGGCGAGCGCGGCGGCGACGTGGCGCGGCCGTGGCGGCTGGCCTTCGATGCCCCGGCTGACCTGCCGCCACTGCTGCACGTCCTGCTGGGCATCAACGCACACGTCAACTACGACCTGCCGCAGGCGTTGTTGGCCGTGATCAGTGACGACGACTTCACCGACCCGCAGCTGATGGAACGACGCCGCCGCGACCACGAGCGCATCGACCACGTGCTCGCGTCCCGCGTCGCTGCCGAGGACAACGAACTCGGCGGCGCGAGGAGCCTGCTCGACCGCGTCCTCACCCCGCTCAACCGGCTCTCCTCGCAGCGCTTCCTCCGCGAGTCCCGCCAGAAGGTCTGGCACAACACCGCCGAACTGCAACGGGCCCGGCTCGAAGGCCCGACGCCGTACGCGACCCGCCTCGCCGAGCTCGAACTCCTCAGTGCCACGAAGATCGCCGACCTCCTCCGACCCGGCCAAGTGCTGCTCCGACTGGCGATCACCGGATTCGGCGTGACACTCCCACCACCGGCCTAGTCCGGCAGTACACCCGACCACACGACGCCGAGCGCCAGGCACGCGAGCGTCACCAGTCCGAAGAACCCGACCCACATCAGCGCAGGCACGCCGGTCAGCCGCCGAAGCTGATCCGCGTCGGAGCTGCGACCCCCACCACCGCGGCGGGAGTGCTGCAACTCGAGTACGGCGCGAGGAGCGGCCAGCAACAGGAACCACGTCAGCAGATGGGCGAACGCGGACTGCACAGCCGGCGATCCCCACCACGACACGCCGAAGACCACCGCACCGAAGACGAGGACCGACCACAAACCGTAGAGGTTGCGGATCTGCAGCAACAGGATCAGCAACGCGACCAACAGTCCCCACAACAGCGCAACGGCGTACCCGCGGCCGAGAACGAACGCTGCCGCCAGCCCGAACAGCGCCGGTCCCGGATAACCGGCCAGCAGTACGGCGATCATGCCCGGACCGGTCGGATGTCCGCGCGACACCGTCACCCCGGACGTGTCGGAGTGCAACCGGATCCCGGCCAGCTTCCGTCCGACGAGCGCGGCGATCAGCCCGTGGGCACCCTCGTGCGCGATCGTCACGACCTGCCGCGTGTGCCGCCAGACCGGCCGCCACGCGATCAGCAGTAGCGCGGCGATGCCGGTGCCGATCACGACCCGGAGCGACGGCTGCGGCTGCACCGACGTCAAGCTGTCCCAGACCTCGTTCATCACCCCATCCTGACAGCCGGGGACCAGAAGGCCGCGGGGACGTTGACATCGTGCGGTGGGCGGACGACGGTGGAGGGATCGCGGCCCGGGGAGGGGCTGCCGTTTTGGGGGAGAGATGTCACAGCCACGCAACACCAAGTCCACTGCCAAGAAGACAACGGCCAAGAAGACCAGCACCGCCAAGCAAAAGAGCACCGCCAAGCAGACGAGCACCGCGAAGAAGAAGACGAGCACCGCGAAGAAGACGAGCACCGCCAAGCAGGCATCGGCGAAGACCACGACTGCCGGCAAGCGAGCTGCCAAGCAGACCATCGCGCGCACCACCAAATCCAAGGCGCCGGCCGCCGAAGGTGCGGCCGCCGTACCGTTGCCGGAGTTCCTCGCCTCGGCGGGGACGCTGACCATCGGGCAGCGGAAGCTGCTGGTCGACCAGGCGTTGCTGCTCCTCGACCAGAACTACGTGCACCTGCCGCTCAAGGTCGCGATGCACGCGGTCAACCCCCTGCAGCGGCTGCGCGTGTTGCGGTCCCGGATGGAACGTCAGACCGCCGAGACGATGGAACCGGAGTGGGTGTTCCACCGGCAGATGTCGAGCATCTTCCACTCGGTCCGCGACCTGCACACCAACTACCTGCTGCCGGCTCCGTTCGCCGGCAAGATCGCGTTCCTGCCGTTCATGATCGAGAAGTGCTACGACGAGGCCGGCGATGAGCACTACCTGATCACCCAGATTGTCACCGGCTATTCGGCTCCGCAGTTCGGCCCGGGTGCGGAGGTGACGCACTGGAGCGGTACGCCGATCGCCCGCGCCGTGGCCCTGAACGGCGCCCAGTTCGCCGGCAGCAACGACGTCGCGAACCTCGCGCGCGGCCTGGAGTCGCTCACGTTGCGACCACTGGTGATCCAGGCGCCGCCGGACGAGGACTGGGTGACCCTCACCTACCTCGGTCTCGACGGCTCGACGCAGGAGTTGCGCGAGCAGTGGAAGGTGACGGCCAACCTCCCGCCGATGACGGATCTGGACGCGATCAGCGAGACGTCCGCGTCGATGGGCCTGGACCTGGACTCCGACGAGAAGTCCCGGGCGAAGAAGGTCCTGTACGTTCGCGACGTGGTCGAACTCGAGGGCGGCCAGAGTTCGGCGGAGTTGAGCAAACCGGCCGCGGTCGGCGGTTCGGATCTGCCCACCACGATGCCCGGTGTGTTCCGGGCCCGGGAGGTCGTCACGCCGTCCGGGACCTTCGGGCACCTGCGGATCTTCACGTTCAGCGTGCAGGACCCGGTCGCCTTCCGGGACGAGTTCGTCCGGCTGGCGGGTCTGCTGCCGCAGAACGGTCTGATCGTCGACGTGCGCGACAACGGCGGCGGGCACATCTACGCCAGCGAGTTCACCCTGCAGACACTGACGCCGCGGCGCATCTCGCCGGAGCCGGTGCAGTTCATCAGTACGCCGCTCAACCTGCGGATCTGCCGCCGGCACAAGGACAACCCGGCCGGGATCGATCTGGGGCCGTGGTTCGACTCGCTCGACCTGGCGACCGAGACGGGTGCGGCGTACTCGGCCGCGAAGCCGATCACGCCCGAGGACGGCGCGAACGACATCGGCCAGACGTACCACGGTCCGGTGGTGCTGATCACCGACGCCCGGGTGTACTCGGCGACCGACATCTTCGCGGCCGGGTTCGCCGACCACGAGATCGGCACCATCCTCGGGGTCGACGACAACACCGGCGCGGGCGGCGCGAACGTCTGGACGCACGGCCTGCTCGCCGCGCTGCTGAACGAACCGCCGCCGCCCGACCCGACGTCGCCGTACGAGGCGTTGCCGAACGGTGCCAACCTGCGCGTCTCGATCCGCCGCACCCTGCGGGTCGGCGAGCTGTCCGGGACCCCGGTCGAGGACCTCGGCATCCGGCCGCACGAGACGCACCGGATGACGCGGGCGGACCTGCTGGAGGGCAACGTCGACCTGCTGAACAAGGCCGGATCGTTGCTGGCGGCAATGCCGTTCCGCCGGCTCGGTCTGACAACGTCCCTCAGCGGTACGACGCTCACCGTCACGCTCGACGTGGAGGAGATCGACCGGGTCGACCTGTATCTGGACGACCGGCCGATCAGTTCCGAGGACCTGACCGACGCGGCGCTCGCGATCGACATCCTGGACGTCACCCCGGGGCAGCTGCTCAGAGCCGATGGCTACCGGAGCGGAGAGCTGGTCGCCTCCCGCCGTCTCACCGTCTGAAGGAGGTAGCTTTCGGATTGTGGACGATCTGCACCTGACCGCCGAGGAAGAAGCGATGCTCGGCGGTCAGGCCGGCGACGGCGTCGCGCTCGCGATGCGGGTGATCGTCGGCCTGGCCCGGATCGAGGGCGCGCCACGGCTGGTCGAGATCACCTCCGCCCACGTCGACTCGTGCCTGTACCACGGCCAGGTCAGTCTCGACTTCGCACACCGATTGGTCAGCCTCGGCGCGAAGGTCCACGTCCCGACCACCCTGAACGTCGGCTCGATGGACCTCCTGCATCCCGGCCTGGTCCGCAGCGGCACCGCTGCCGAACGCGAGATCGCCACCCGCGGCCGCGAACTGATGGCCGCCTACGTCGACCTCGGCTGCACCCCGACCTGGACGTGCGCGCCGTACCAACTGCCGAACCGGCCCGGTCTCGGCGAGCACGTCGCCTGGGCCGAGTCGAACGCGATCGTGTTCGCCAACTCTGTCCTCGGTGCGCGGACGGATCGGTACGGCGACTTCCTCGACATCTGCGCCGCGATCACCGGACGGGCGCCGTACTCGGGTCTGCAGACGACCGAGGCGCGGCGCGGGACCGTGGTCTTCGACTGCCGGCCGCTCGGCGATCGGTTCCTGCGTTCGGAGTTGGCGTACCCGTTGCTCGGGCATCATGTCGGGTCGGTCGTAGCGGGTGAAATCCCTGTGCTGGTGGGGATTCCGGCGGAGGTGAGCGAGGACGACCTGAAGGCGTTCGGGGCCGCGGCCGCGTCGGCCGGGGGAGTCGCGCTGTTCCATGCCGTCGGGGTCACGCCGGAGGCGCCCACGGGTCCGCTCGACGACTTGCCGACGCATGCCGTCGACCTCGAGACGATGCGCGCCACCAGGAGCAGACTGTCCACCTTCTCGTCCGGAGGGCTGGACGCGGTGAGCGTCGGTACGCCGCATGCGTCGTACGCCGAATGCGAGCGGCTCGCCGACCTGCTCCATGACGGGCCGCCGCTGAAGGTCCCCTTCTACCTGTCGACCGGCCGGGCGACGCGGGCTCGCGCCGAGGAGACCGGCGTACTGCGGATGCTCGAGTCGGCCGGTGTCACGGTCGTCGTGGACACCTGCACGTACGTGACCTCGATCCTGTCCCCGGCCTGGAAGAACGTGATGACGAACTCCGGCAAGTGGGCGCACTACGCGCCGGGCAACATCGGCGTCGATGTCGTCCTCGGTTCGCTGGCGGAGTGCGTCGCGTCGGCCCGGGCAGGCCACGTCGTCCTCGACGAGCTCGAAGCATGATCCGAGCACGCACGCTCCATCCCGGCATCGCGTCCGGTGAGCCGATCACGCTCACCGCGCCGCTGTCCTTCTGGGGCGGCACCGACGAGCAGGGCCGGATCGTCGACGCGCATCACCCGCAGTGCGGCACGATCCTGGCCGGACGCGTGCTGGTGATGGAGTC
Source organism: Kribbella swartbergensis (assembly GCF_054784135.1). Classification (NCBI taxonomy): domain Bacteria; kingdom Bacillati; phylum Actinomycetota; class Actinomycetes; order Propionibacteriales; family Kribbellaceae; genus Kribbella; species Kribbella swartbergensis. The sequence goes on along the minus strand of NZ_BAAGPM010000022.1, from coordinate 503,029 downwards.
CGGTCGGGGTTCGAGTTCCGCGTCCAGCGTGCTCGCCGAGCAGATCCGCGCCCACACCGCCCCGGCCGCGATCATCCTGGCCCGTCCGGACGCGATCATCGCCCTGGGCGCACTCGTCGCCCACGAGCTCTACGGCCTGGCGACCCCGGTGGTCGTCGTCGGCAGACCCGCGTACGACGACCTTCCCACGGACCACCCCCTGCGCGTCACGGCCGGTCCCCTCGACGCGACGATCACCTGGTGACTACATTCGCCCGGTGAACACACGGGGCATGGCCGCTGCCTGGGCAGCCGCTCTTCTACTGCTGACCGGATGTACGTCGACCGCCGAGACAGATCCAGGCGCGGCGGCGGCCTCGGAGGTGGAGAAGCTCAGGTCGGCGGTGCCGACCACCGTGCACACTTCCGAGGCGCCGGTCTCCGCGCCGCCGCAGCCGGCCGCGCTGGCGAAGAATCCGATCTACCGCGTCGGCAAGCTCGCCGCGTCGCGGTGTGCGGAGCCGTCAGTTCCGGCCACGTCCCTGGCGAACGTCCGTACCTACTACCAGCAGTACGTCGCCTGCCTCGACAAGGTGTGGGCACCGGCGATCCGCACGGCCGGGCTCACCTTCGTCCCGCCGAAGCTGGTCGTCGTCCTCGGGAAGTCGCCGTCCTCACCGTGCGACTTCGACGACGGACAGGCCTACTACTGCGGCGACACCATCTACATGGACGCCAAGGTCGACATCGCGGCGTACAAGGAGGATCCCGCCTGGGCCCGGGCCTGGATGGCGTTCCTGATCGGGCACGAGTACGGGCATCACATCCAGGCCCTGACCGGGATCCTCGAGGCGAAGTACGAGCGCGGGCTGGCCCTCAACGGTGTCGACCTGCAACTGGAGGAGAGCCGGCGGCTGGAACTGCAGGCGTCCTGCTTCAGCGCCGCCTACCTCGGTGCCAACAAGGAGTACTTCCCGGCCGACGACGAGTGGCTGGAGGTGTGGGACGAGGTCGTTGCCTCCAGCGAGGACCCGAACCGCGACCACGGAAGCCCGGCGAACCACGTGCACTGGACCGACGTCGGGCTCAAGGCAGCCGGTCCGGCCGCCTGCAACACCTACAACGCGGCCTCGTCCCTGGTCGGCTGACGCTTCATCAGGACGGCGGTCGCCGCGAACAGCACCGCGCACGCGCCGAGCGCCAGCGGCAGGTTGGTCAGGCGGGCGATGGCCGCGATGCCGAGCCCGCAGACGATCTCGCCCAGGTACTCCAACTGTGCAAGGAAGGAATGCGTGGTGGCGCGGATGTCCGCAGTCGTCCGCGCGTTGACCCAGATCGTGCTGATCACGCGGGTCAGCGGCGTGACGATTCCGGAGACCAGGACGACGGCGATCGCACCGACGACCGGATCGCGGGCCAGCGCCAGCATCAGCATGCTGACCACCCCGGCGACGGCCGCCCAGGCGTAGTCCGTGCGGGCGTGGTCGCCGTCGATCCGCTTGCCGAAGATCCGCAGGGTCACCGCGCCGACGACGAGGCCGACGACTCCGAGTCCGGTGAACCAGAGGATCGGATCCGGTTCGGTCGGCAGGCCGAGGTCGAGCAACTGCTTCTGCGTCAGCCGGCCGGCCGCGTCGGAGGCGCCGTTGACGAGGAATGTCGCGGCGAAGATGAGCAGGATCTCGCGGCTTCGCCGTACCAGCGTGAGACCGCGCCGGAACGTGGTCCACGACGCCGACCACCGAGCGGTGCGCACCGGAATGAACCGGTCCTCGGTGAAGCGCAACGCGATGTACACCGCCAGCGACATCATCGCGACTCCGGCAACGACGATCGTGACGTCGCGACGGGTCGTCCAGGCCAGCAGGCCGAGGGCGATCAGGCCCGTCGCCGCACCGGTCAACTGCGCACGGGCGGCCCGGGCGAGTACGGCGGTGATGCGGTCGGGCTGATCGAGTTCGTCGGTGATCCAGGCGACGTCGGAGCCGCTGGCGAACGTCCACGAGACGCCCCAGAGCACTTGCGTGGCCAGCAGCAACGGAAACGAGGTGACGAGCCCGGTGGTGAGCATCGCCGTACCCATCAGCAGTTGGGAGATCACCAGTGACCATTTGCGGCTGATCGTGTCCGCGAAGACTCCGGCCGGCACCTCGCACAGCAACGCGAAGACGCTCTGCACCGAGCCGATCAACACGAGCTGGGCGGGGGAGAGGCCGGCGTCGACGACCAGATAGACGCTGGTGACGAGCCACCACCCGTTGTGCAGCACCGCCCGCATCCAGGTCCACCTGACGAAGACGGTCACCACGACTCGCTGGTCCTCCTCATTCCGCAGCCCGGGCTCTCACCCTCGCCTGCCCGCCGCACCCGGCGCCAACGAATTTCCCGCACCATGTGAGGTGCTTCATATTTTTCGCAACTATCAGCATATTGCGATAATTTGGAACGGTGCGGTCAGGATCACACAGCAAAACGAATGACCGTTCTTGATTCCGGGCGCACACAGGAGCAGGGTTGGAAATCAGAGAACGAGCGTTCGGTTTGAGGGGGTCGACGTGGCGCAGCTGACTCTGGAGCGGGTGGAGCATCCGGTTGCGGTCAAGCCGCAGGCCGGCGTACGGCGGATCGTTCGCGAGGTGGCCCTGCTCGCGGTGCTGTTCGGGATCTACAACCTGGGCCGATTCCTGTCCGCCGACCAGGCCGGATCGGCGTACCGCCATGCCGATGACCTCATCCGCTGGGAGGCCTGGCTCGGGCTGCCGAGTGAGGCGGTCGTTCAGCAGCACGCGTTGCGGATCCCGGGGCTGGCCGAGGCGGCCAACATCTTCTATGCGGGCGTGCATTTCCCGCTGACCGCGGTCGTCCTGCTGTGGTTGATGATCCGGCGTCCGGGCGAGTACGGCAAAGCCCGGTGGGCGCTCGCGTCACTGACCGGTCTGGCGCTGATCGGGCACATGTTCTTCCCGCTGGCGCCGCCGCGGATGATGCCGGGGTGGATCGACACCGGCGTACTGCTCGGGCAGTCCGTTTACGGCCCGACCACGGACTCCGGCGTGGCGAACCAGTTCGCCGCGATGCCGAGCCTGCATGTCGGCTGGGCGTTCATGGTCGCTGTGTTCCTGATCCGGGCGACCCGCTCCCGCTGGCGCTGGTTGTGGATCGCGCATCCGGTGCTCACCTTCGCCGTCGTCGTGGTGACCGCCAACCACTACTGGCTCGACGGCCTGATCGCGATTGCGCTGGCGCTGCCGTTGCTGCTGATCTTCGACCCACGGCGGGTGCGCCCGGAGAGCACACCCGCCGAGGTCGTGGAGCTCGATCAGCGCCTGGTCAAGGTGCCCGTGGTGGCGAGCTCCTCGTCGGCACGGACCAGGTAGGGCTCGCGGTCGAGGACCAGCCGGGCCGCGGCCGCACCGATGTCGAACCACAGCCCGATCAGTTCGAGCCGGCCTTCCGCCTCCGCCGTGCGCACGCAGGCGAAACTGCGCAGGTTGGCCAGTTGTACGCCGACGTTCGCGACGGAGAGCTTGTCGGCCGGTGACAGCTTCACGCCGGTCGCCGGATCGATGATGTCGGGCAGCCCGACCGCACGCCGTACCGACGGTTCCAGATGGCGCAGCCAGTTCTGCAGGCCGGAGCCGGCCTGGGCGTCGGCTTCGAGGGCGGCCGCGGCGGCACCGCAGTGCGAGTGACCGCAGACCACGATCGACTTCACCCCGAGCACCTCGACGGCGTACTCGATCGCGGCGTCGACGGAGTTGCTGTTCGATCCCTTCGGCGGGACCAGGTTGCCGATGTTGCGCACGCAGAACTGCTCGCCCGGACCACTCGTGGTGATCAGGTTCGGCACGATCCGCGAGTCGGCGCAGGTGATGAACAGGTGCGCCGGCCGCTGCCCGTCGGCCGCGAGTTTCGCCAGCACCGGCCGGATCCCGTCGGCCGACGCCTCGAACTCGCGGACGCCGTCGAGCATCGAGACGCGCTGGTCGGGCTCCGGGATCACCTGGGGTTGCCAGGGCAGCCGCACGGCCGGGTCGGTGTGCATCGCGGCCCGGAACGCCGCCCGGTTCAGGTCGACCGAGCCGCCGCGCGCGAGGTGCCCGCGCCGCCAGTCCTCGATCGCCTCGTAGGCCGCGTGGTCGAGATGGTCGACCTCGAGGTCGATCCGCACCCGCGCGCCGGCCGGGATCGTCCGCAGCGTCCGGACCAGCGACGCGACGCCGAGGAAGACGAGCGTGCCGCGGATCCGCACCGTCCACAGTCCGTCCTGCTCGGTCGCGGTGACGGTCGCCCGGGCCAGCCGGTAGAGCACGCGTCCGAGGGCCAGCACCAGACCCGTCAGCACGCCTTCGGCCAGTCCGAGGACGGCGACGCCGGCGGCGGTGACGACGTACACGAGCAACTCGTCGTGCCGGCGCAACGTGCGGATGTGCGCGAGCTGGACCAGGCGCAGTCCGATCACGAGCAGTACGCCGGCCAGCGCGGCCATCGGGATGAGTTCGAGCATCGAGCCGGCCGCGAGCACGAACGCCGCGATCCAGATCCCGTGCATGATCGTCGAGGCCCGGCTGCGCGCACCGGCCGCGACGTTGGTGGAGCTGCGCACGATCACCCCGGTCACCGGCATGCCGCCGAGTGCGCCGGACACCGCGTTCGCCGCGCCCTGGCCGATCAGCTCGCGGTCCAGGTTGCTCCGCTTGCCGCGATGAAGCTTGTCCACGGCAACGGCCGAGAGCAGCGACTCCACACTCGCGACGAGCGCGACGGTCAACACCGCGGTGACGACCTCGACCGGGGTGCCGTCCGGCATAGCGGGAAGGATCAGGTCCTGCAGAGGCTGGTCCGGCAGGTCGACCCGGGTGACGTCCGGCATGAAGACAGCGGCCAGTGCGGTGACGGCGACGACGGCGACCAGAGGCGCCGGGATCGCCTTCACCTTGGGCAGTCTGGGCCACACCAGCAGCATGACGACGGTCAGTACGCCGACCAGCACCGAGTGAGGGTGGTGCGCGACGAGCTGACCGGGTAGCGCCAGCAGGTTGGCGATCAGTGAGCTCTGCGCCTGCCCGCCGAGCACCACGTGCAGTTGCTGGACGGCGATGGTGACACCGATCCCCGCGAGCATGCCGTGGACGACGGCGGGAGACAGGGAGAGGGCGAGCCGCCCGATCCGGGTGACGCCCAACAGGATCTGCAGCAGGCCGGCGGCGCAGGTGATGCCGGCGGTCGCGGCCCAGCCGAACTGGCCGACGAGGCCGGCGACGACAACGGTGAGCCCGGCGGCCGGGCCGCTGACCTGCAAGGGGGCACCGCCGAGCGCGCCGGCGACCACACCGCCGACCACCGCGGCCACCAGGCCGGCGATCAGCGGGGCGCCGGAGGCGGCGGCGATCCCCAGGGAGAGTGGTATCGCGATCAGGAAGACCACCAGCGAGGCCGGGAGGTCATGGTGGAGAACGGACTGCCAGGTATTGCGCTCGGGCGCGGTACTGCGAGCGGAAGCGGGCGGGGAATGGGAAGAAGACGAAGAAGACATGGTCGGCACGGGTTCCCTCCGGCGTCGGGTGCGCTTGGGCATCAGGCGTCGAGACAAAGAGTGTCGATCTGATCACCCATCGTAGCCGCCCGTTCAAGGCCGGAACAGCGACAATTCCAATTTGTTGCCGACGGCCCGTGTCTCGGAAAACTGACGATTGCTCAGGGCATCGAGCCGTTCGCCTAGACTCCCGGCGTACGCCGAAACTGTGAGGAGTCTCGTGGACCTGCAACTGTCGGGCCGGACCGCCGTCGTCACCGGTGCCAGCAAGGGCATCGGCCTGGCCTGCGCGGAGGCGCTGGCCCGCGAGGGGGCGAAGGTGACCGGAATCTCGCGTGATCCCGGCAATCTCGCCAAGGCGCAGGAGGAGCTGGCGGCCAAGGGACTCGGTTACGACGTCGAGGCGGTGGACCTCACCGACCCCGACGCGACCAAGGCCGCGTTCGAGCGGATCGGCGTACCGGACATCCTGGTCAACTGTGCCGGCGCGGCCCGCCGGACGCCGGTCGACGAGCTCGACAGCAAGGCGTTGCACGCGGCGATGGAGGCGAAGTACTTCACCTACATGCACGCCACCGAGGCGGTCATCCGGCAGATGGCCGAGCGCGGCAGCGGTGCGATCGTCAACGTGGTCGGCCAAGGCGGGCGCGCGGCGAACCCGCTGCACATCGGCGGCGGCGCGGCCAACGCGGCGCTGATGCTGGCGTCGGTCGGCTACGCCAAGGCGTACGCCGGTCAGGGCGTCCGGGTGAACGTGATCAACCCCGGCATGACCCGCACCGCCCGGGTGGACGAAGGGCTCGAGGCCGCGGTCCGCGCCAGCGGGCGGCCGAAGGACGAGTTGCTGGCCGAGATGGTCGCCGAGATCCCGATGGGCCGGGCCGGCGAACCCGCCGAGATCGCCAACGTCGCCGTCTTCCTGGCCTCCCCACTGGCCAGCTACGTCACCGGCGCGATCATCACCATGGACGGCGGCGCGACGTCCGCGATCTGATGTTCGGGATCGGTGAGCTCGCCGGCCGGTTCGGACTGGCCACCCACGTCCTCAGGCACTGGGAGGACGAAGGGTTGCTCACGCCGGCCGCGCGCGTCGGCGGCCGGCGCCGGTTCGACGAGTCACACGTGGCGCGCGTGGTGATGATCCAGCGGGGCAAGGCGGCCGGATTCAGCCTCGAGCAGATCCGCCGGATGTTCGAGGCGCCCGGCGGACCCGAGCGGAGGCGGATCCTGGCCGAGCAGGACGCTGCCCTGGACGAGCAGATCCGGCAGGCCCAGGAGTCCAAGCGACTGATCCGGCACGCCTTGACCTGTGAGGCGCCCGACTTCACCGAGTGCCCGCACTTCCAGCAGTTGATCGCCGAACTCACACCGGATGACCGGAGCTCAGGTCCGCATCCGAGAACGGTGTGATCGGACGGTCCTGGCGCACGCCGTCGATCGTGATGTCGACCTTCTCGTTGAAGAAGGCGACGAGCCCGGCGATCGGGAGCAGCGGCGCGGTCGGGAAGTCGTACGACCAGGCGAGATCGGCCTGATCGCCGACGTTCCAGTACGCCGTGGTGCGGCCCTTGTACGGGCAGGCAGTCTCGGTCTCGCTCGGGGTGAGGTGCTCGAAGTTCACCTCGGTGCGCGGGACGTAGTACCGCGGCGGCAGACCGGTTTCGAAAACGATCACAGTGGATCGCGACTCGGCCAGGACGTTGCCGTCCAGCTCCACCTTGACGTGCCGGCCGGAGCGGATCGCGTCGCAGCGGGCGTAGGGGTTGCGCGGATGGACGAACACCTCCTCGTCCTCCTCGAACCAGCTGTCCACCGCGTTCCACTGGAACCGGACCCGGTCCTTCGCGATCCCCTCGTCGTACACCCAGGCCTTCCCCGATCCGGCGGTGTGCACCCGCGCGACACCGTGCTCGAACATCTTGGTCTCGCCGGTTTCGGTCAGCACCCCGTCGGCCACGTCGGCGAGCGGAACGTAGTACTGCGGATACGGCGGGAACTCCCAGAGGTAGATCGCGTCGGTCGTGTCGAGGACGACCCGACCGTCGAGCATCGCGCGGATCCGCCGGGGGACCGGAGCGGTCGAGCCGGGTGGGACCAGAGATTCGGGGTAGGCGCTCATTGATCCAGTAAAGGCACGGGGCCGGCCCAGGGGAAGGCCGGCCCCGTGATCTGTGGACAACCGTCAGACGGTGATCCAGTCGATGTCGGCGATGTAGCCGGTCGGGTTGTGCACCCTGATCGAGTTGGCCCCGGCCTGGAGCTTCATCGGCAGGTAGGTGACCTGCGGCGTACCCCAGTCGTTGTCGCCGAGGCCGTGGTAGTTCACCCAGTAGGTGTCGGCACCGTTGACGGTGAGCATGCTCTGCCGGCTGGTGTCGCCGTCGGTGTACGCGATCTTCACCAGGTAGGTGCCGGTGCTCGGCACGGTGATGTTGTTGAGCGTCACCGACGCGTCACCGCCGATGTTGCCGATCTTCGCGCCGCCGGAGCACAGCGTGCAGCCGGAGACGCTCGCGTTCCCGGTCAGCGTGCTGGTCGACGCTTCGGCCTCGTACTTCACCGGTCCACCCGACTTCGAGGTGAACATGGTGACCGGCGCACTCGCCTCCGACGTACGTCCGCCCGACACACCCTTCACCGTGAAGGTGTACTGCGTCTGCGGCAGCAGCCCGCTGACCACGACCTTGGTCCCGGAGCTCGTCGCCACCTGCTTGCCGTTGGCAAACACTTGGTACGACGAGGCACCGGTGCTCGGCTGCCACTCGAGCGAAACCGTCGTACGGCTCACGTCCGTGGCGGTCAGGTCGGCCGGTTTGCTCGGCGAGGCCGCCTTGTCGGGGATGATCTTGTAGAGCTTCGACCCGTGCGCGGGCAGCGCGGCGCTGACCTGCCCGGTGACGCCGCGGGTGTTCTGGTCGGCCCAGACGTCGCGGACGGTCGCCTTGCCGGTGATGCCGAGCTGATCGAAGTTCCCGGTCACGGTGGCCGGCGTCTCGGCCAGGTTGAACAGGCCGACCGTGACACTGCCGTCGGCGTTCTTGGCGTACCAGACCTGCTGCAACTGGTCCTGGTTCAGCGGGCGGGCCGGGTTGCCGGACTGGTTGATCGCGATGACCTCGCGGTTGGTCAGCAGCTTCAGGCCGTACGGGTCGAGCTTGGTCATGTCGTCACCGACGAACAGCGGCGCGGCGTTGATCGCCCAGAACGTCATGTAGCTCTGCCGCTCGGCCTCGTTCAGGCCGTCCATCTCCCCGACACCGACGTTGATCGCGTCGAGGTTGTTCCAGTGGCCCGGCCCGGCGTCGTCGATCCACTGCGGCAGGTCCCACCAGCGCTGCTTCACCGAGCCGTCCCAGCGGACGATCGTGTCGCAGTAGCACTCCACGTCGGTGTCGATCCGCCAGCCGTGCGAGTTCTGCTTCCACACGTCGGCGTACCGGTGGCTGAGCGACCACGACAGCGTGTACATCATCGGGCGGCCGGAGTTCTGCACCGCGCGCCACCAGGCCTCGACGTCCTCGGTGTTGTTGTGGTTCGGGTCGTCCGGGGCGCCCTTCCAGGAGCCCGGGCCGACGCCGTCCATCTTGATGAAGTCGACGCCCCAGTCGGCGAACAGGTTCACGATCGAGTCCGCGTACTTCTGCGCGCACGGACTCTCGTAGTTGATCTTGTACGCCTGGTCCCAGCCGTTCGTCGTCCGCAGGTCCGGGTAGACGATGTCGCGGGTGAAGCAGCCCGGCGCGTCGTAGATCGGGGTGTTGCCGTCGCGGTAGACGTCGAAACCGAGGCCGACCACGGTGTAGATGCCGAACTTCAGGCCGAGCTTGTGCAGGTCGTCGCCGACCGCCTTCATCCCGCGCGGGAACCGCTTCGGGTTCGCCACCGGGCGGCCGTACTCGTCACCGCCGAGTTGCCAGCCGGCGTCGATGTTGATGTATTCGTACCCGTACGGCTTCAGCTTCGTCGCCATCGCCCGGGCCTGGGTGAGGATGTTCTGCTCGTTGATGAAGCTGCCCGGGCCGTCGGGGTTCACGCCCGGGTAGTTGGTGGACTGCAGGCTCCAGCTGGTCCATCCCATGTACGGCTTGGCCGCGACCTGCGCGTGCTTGGCCGGCGTGGCCTGAGCATCCCTGGTCAGGTCGGGGAAGCCCTGGAACGCCGAGTCGGGTTCCACCAAGGTCGGCTTGGGGCCCGGCTGGATTGCGGAGGGTTGGGCCGCTTCGGCCGGTGCGATGGCGGCGGCCGTCGACACCAGGGCGACGGAGGCCAGCACGGCAGCGGCAGTACGGCGTGTTCTGAGGCGCGAGTTCAACACGATGATCCTCCGGGGGAGGAGAGAGGCGGACCCGGCCGAGCCTAGGGGCGATTAATTTACAACGTCAAGTATTCAGCCGATCCGGATCCGGAGCAGGGCCGGGAGGCAGCTTCCCGGCCCTGCCCCGGATGACTAGTGGTGCTGCGGCCGGCGGCGTGGGCGCAGCGGCCGGGTGTGCGGGTCGGTGCGCTGGTGCTGGCGCCGGCCGAGCATGAACGGCCGGGAGGTGCGGGCGACCGGGCGGGCGGGAGCGGACAACTGGATCGGCGCCTGCTCGAGGTTGACCCGGACCGGAGGCTGGTGCCAGGGGGAGCGGGTGCGGACCACGACCAGCCGGAGGCGACCGTCGCGGCGGAGCCGGAGTGCGATGGCGATGGTCGCGACGGCCGGGATCAGGCCGGACAGCAGCAGACTGCTGCGGGCGCCGACGTTCTGGGCCAGGAAACCGACCAGCGGACCGCCGATCGCGCCACCGCCGATGAACACCAGGTTGTAGATGCCGGAAACGCGCCCGCGCAGCCCGTCCGGCGTGGTCAGCTGGACCATCGACTGGGCGGCGGTGAGGAACATCAGCGTCGCCATGCCCATCGCCGACAGCAGCGGGATGAAGGTCCACAGGGAGGGCTGGATCGCGGCCAGGATCTGCGTCACCGCCAGCAGTGACGCGATGCAGACCAGGTTGCGCAGCCGGGGTGTCCGGACCCGGCGCGCCGACAGCAGAGCACCGGCCAGCGCTCCGACCGCCACCACCGAGTTCAGTACGCCGTAGCCGGTCGCGCCGGTGTGGAAGACCCGGTCCGCGAACGCGGTCAGGGTCACCGGCAGGCTGATCGCGAACATGCCGTAGATGCCGACCAGCGCGATCGCCCACCGGACGGCCGGCTCGTCGAGCGCGTACCGCACGCCGTCGCGGAGACCGTCGCGGATCCGCATCCCCGCGCTCGCCCGGCGGGCGGCCTGCAGACCGGGCATCTCGCTCTCGCGCATCATCAGCAGTGCGGAGATCGAGGCGAAGAACGTGATCGCGTTGAGCGCGAAGGCCCAGCCGGTGCCGAGCGCGCCGAGCAGCACGCCGCCCAGCGCCGGACCGATCAGGCTGCCCAGCTGGAACGTCGAGGAGACCATGCTGATCGCGTTCCGGACCCGGTCCTTGCCGACCAGTTCGGTGACGAAGGACTGCCGGGTCGGGTTGTCGACCGCCGTGGCCAGACCGAGGAACAAGGCCAGCGCGTACACCTGCCAGACCTGCACCTGACCGGTGAACGCCAGTACAGCGAGGACGGCGGCTCCAGTACCCATCATCGTCTGGGTGACCAGCAGGACCTTCCGCTTCGGGAAGCGGTCCGCGATCACGCCGCCGTACAGGCCGAGCAGCAGGGTGGGGAGGAACTGCAGCGCGGTGGTGATGCCGACCGCCGTGGCGCTGCCGGTGATCGTGAGCACCAGCCAGTCCTGGGCGATGCGCTGGATCCAGCCGCCGGTCGAGCTGACCAGCAGTCCGCTGACCAGGAGCCGGAAGTTGCGGACCTGCAGCGCGCTGAAGGTGTCCTTGAAGCCCGGGCGGCGCTGCGCTTCCCGGAGGTCGGAGCTGCTGGTGGAGCGGTGGGTGTGGAAGTCGGGGACGGATGGGACAGTACCGGTGGCCCGGGTGGTCAAGAGCGTTCCCTACGCGAGTGGACTGGTCAGGGGAGGACAGGTCCATCCTCACAGTTCGATGCTGGATTCCGACACCGAATTACTCCTATTAGTCTTATTGCGTCGCGCTATGAGAGGGGAATCGATGTACGACCCGGACCAGTTGCGGACGTTCCTGGCGGTGGCGCAGTCGCTCAGCTTCACCCAGGCGGCCGAGCGGCTGGGGATCCGGCAGCCGACGGTGAGTCAACATGTCCGTAAACTCGAGGCGGCGGTCGGCCGGCCGCTGTTCCTGCGCGACACGAGGACGGTGACGCTGACCGCCGACGGCGAGGCGATGGCCGGGTTCGCGCGGACCATCCTGGCCGCGCACGAGGAGGCGGTCGGCTACTTCACCGGCTCGGAGCTGCGCGGCCGGCTGCGGTTCGGGGTGACCGACGACCTTGCGCTCACCCCGCTGCCGCGGATCCTGCGCGACTTCCGCCAGCTGTACCCGCGGATCGACCTCGAGCTGACCGTTGCCCAGAGCCCCAACCTGCTCCGCCGGGTCGAGTCCGGTCACCTGGACCTGGCCTACGTGAAGCACAGCGTCGGCACCGGCTACGAGCCGAACGGACGGCTGGTACGGCGGGATCCGCTGGTCTGGGCCGGGATCGCCGGGACCCGGATCGCCCCGGACGGACCGGTGCCGCTGGTCGCCTACCAGGCACCCAGCCTGAGTCGCTCGCTCGGTGTGCAGACGCTGGAGCAGGCCGGCCGGGCCTGCCGGATCACCTGCATCGTCCGCGGTGTGAACGGCGTGCTCGCGGCCGTCCGGGCCGGCCTCGGCATCGCGATCTTCGCCCGCTCGCTGATGCCGGCCGACCTGGTCGAACCCCCACCGAGCGCCGGCCTGCCGGAGCTCCCGCCCATCGACCTGGTGCTGATCACGAACCCCCGTGCCGCCAAGGAGCCCGCCGAGGCCCTGACCGCCGCCATCCTGGGCAGCAACGCACCGCTGAAACCCGACGCCGCCTGACGTTCGTACCGTTCCCGGTCCACCGCATCCCGGGTGCCGCATGAAGGCGGGAACAAGGGGCACCCGAGGGGAAAACCGACTCTCGGAGGTTGCATCATGGCGACGACGGTTGGCGACTATCTGCTCCAGCGGCTGCGGGACTGGCAGGTGGACACCGTCTTCGGCTATCCGGGCGACGGCATCAACGGCATCCTCGCCGCCTGGACGCGGGCCGACGGTCCACGGTTCATCCAGTCCCGGCACGAGGAGATGAGCGCCTTCCAGGCGGTCGGCTACGCCAAGTTCACCGGCCGCGTCGGCGTCTGCACGGCGACCTCCGGTCCCGGCGCGATCCACCTCCTGAACGGTCTGTACGACGCCAAACTCGACCATGTCCCGGTGGTCGCGATCGTGGGCCAGACGAGCCGGTCCGCGATGGGCGGTTCGTACCAGCAGGAGGTGGATCTGCACACCCTGTTCAAGGACGTCGCGAGCGAGTACGTCGAGACGGTCAACGTGCCGGAGCAGCTGCCGAACGTGCTCGACCGGGCGATCCGGACCGCGCTGTCCCGATCGGCGCCGACCGCGGTCATCGTGCCGTCCGACGTCCAGGAACTGGAGTACTCCGCCCCGCCGCACGCGTTCAAGATGGTGCCGTCGAGTCTAGGCTTCGCGCCCTCGTTGGCGGTGCCCGACGAGGAGGCGCTGCTGCGGGCGGCCGACGTACTGAACAGCGGGGTGAAGGTCGCGATCCTGGTCGGTCAGGGTGCGCGTGGTGCGCGGCGTGAGCTCGAGACCGTCGCGGAACTGCTGAACGCGGGAGTGGCCAAGGCGCTGCTCGGCAAGGACGTGCTGAGCGACCACCTGCCGTACGTGACCGGCTCGATCGGGTTGCTCGGGACGCGGCCGAGCTGGGAACTGATGCGAGGCTGCGACACGCTGCTGACGGTCGGGTCGAGTTTCCCGTACTCGCAGTTCTTGCCGGAGTTCGGCAAGGTGCGGGCGGTTCAGATCGACGTCGATCCGACCATGATCGGGATGCGGTACCCCTACGAGGTCAACCTGGTCGGCGACGCGGCGGCCACGTTGCGCGAGCTCACGCCGTACCTGCTGCAGAAGGAGGATCGCTCCTGGCGGTCGGGGATCGAGGAGAGCGTCCGGCACTGGTGGGAGGTGATGGCCGCGGCCGCGCAGGTCAAGGCCGATCCGGTGAACCCGCAGCGGCTGTTCCACGACTTCTCCGAGCGGCTCCCCGACGACTGCATCGTGGTCGCCGACTCCGGCTCGGCGGCCGACTGGTACGCGCGGCAGGTGCGGTTCAACGACACCACGCGCGGGTCGCTGTCCGGGACGCTGGCCACGATGGGGTCCGCGGTGCCGTATGCGATCGGCGCCAAGATCGGGCATCCCGGCAAGCCGGTGATCGGGTTCTCGGGTGACGGTGCGATGCAGATGAACGGGCTGGCCGAACTCATCACGATCAAGCGGTACTGGCGGGAGTGGAGCGACCCGCGGCTGGTGATCGCCGTACTGCACAACAACGACCTCAACCAGGTGACCTGGGAGATGCGGTCGATGCAGGGGGCACCCAAGTTCCCCGACTCGCAGACGCTGCCGGACGTCGACTACGCGGCCTTCGCGCGGTCCGTGGGCCTCGAGGCGATCACCGTCCGGGACGCAGACTCGCTCGGCTCGGCCTGGGACGCCGCGTTGGCAGCGGACCGGCCGACGGTGCTCGACGTGTACTGCGACCCCGACGTACCGCCGATTCCGCCGCACGCCAGTTGGGACCAGATCCAGAAGATGGCCAAGTCGCTGTGGCACGGCGACGAGGACCGCTGGGGAGTGCTCAAGGAAGGCATGAAGACCAAGCTCCAGGAGCTACGGCACTAACGCGTCGCCACTGATGACGAGCGCCGCCACGCTCACCGCCGCGACCGCGATCGTGACGACGAACGGCGCGTCCTTCCAGGCCACGATGGTCGCGAGCAGGGCGGCGACGGCGGCGAGCGCGATCCAGCCGATCACACCGATCGGTCCGGCCGGGGCGACCACCAGCAGGATCGCGGCGGCGGCCAGCGGGACCGGCGCGAGCAGCCGGGCCGCGCCGCCGAGTCGTTGCGGCCAGCCCCGGACGCCGGTGGCGAGATCGTCGGCGAGATCGGGTACGACGTTTGCCAGGTGGGCACCGACCCCGAGCAGGGCGGTGGCGGCCGTGGCCCACCAGGGCGCCCAGGTGTCCGTCGTGCCGAGGGTGACGAACGAGGGGAGCGCACCGAACGCGACGGCGTACGGGAGCCAGGACACCGCGGTCGACTTCAGGCCGAGGTTGTACGCCCATGCGCAGACGACGAAGAGCAGATGCATCAGGCCGGCGGCGATCCCGTTGGCCAGCGAGACCGGGATGGTGACGATCAACATGACGGCCGCGCCCACCGCGAGTGTGCGACGACTCACCAGTCCGCGCACCACCGGCTTGTCCCGTCGGTTCACAATGGTGTCGCGGGCGGCATCTATCGCGTCATTGCTCCAGCCGATCGAGAGGTGGCCGGTGAGGATCGTTGCTGCGACGAGGAGACACCCGGCCGGACTGCGCCCGGCCGACCACGCCACGGCCGTGGTGAGTGCGGTGACAGCGGCCGTCGGTCCGGGATGGCAGGCCAGCGCCAGACCTTTGACGGTCGCTGCGACAGTGCCCACCGCTGGGCTGACCTCGGGGCTCACCGAAGTAACGATGCCACGATGACGCGGATCGCAGCGGTCCGGCCCGCGTTGCCGCCGTACCGCTATCCGCAGTCCGACCTCACCGACGCGTTCGCGTCGATCTGTCTGCCCGACGGCAGCGGTACGGCGCTGCTGCGGCGGCTGCACGCGAACGCGGGGGTGTCGTACCGGCATCTGGCGTTGCCGTTGGAGCGGTACGCCGCGCTGAAGGACTTCCGGGAGGCGAACGACGCCTGGATCGCGGCGGCGGTGGACCTGGGTGCGGAGGCGGTCGCGGGCGCGGTGAAGGACGCCGGGCTGACGCTGGACGATGTCGACCTGCTGATGTTCACCACGGTGACCGGGGTGGCGGCGCCGTCGATCGACGCGCGGATCGCGGTGCGGCTCGGGCTGCGGGACGACGTCAAGCGGCTGCCGTTGTTCGGGCTCGGGTGTGTCGGTGGGGCCGCGGGGATCGCCCGGGTGCACGACTACTTGAAGGCTTGGCCGACGCATGTCGCCGTACTGCTGTCGGTGGAGTTGTGCTCGTTGACGTTGCAGCGGGACGACTCGTCGTTGCCCAATCTCGTCGGCGGGGCACTGTTCGGAGACGGTGCGGCCGCGGTGGTGATGACGGGATCGGAACATCCGGCGGCGGCCGGGCCGTCGGTGGTGGCGACCCGGAGCCGGTTGTACCCGGATTCCGAGCGGGTGATGGGGTGGGACGTCGGATCGGGCGGGTTCCGGATCGTGCTCGGGGCCGACGTTCCGCAGGTGGTGCGGAGGTATCTCGGCGACGATGTGCGGGGTTTTCTCTCTGGTTTCGGGTTGACCGTTCCGGACATCGGCACGTGGGTGAGTCATCCCGGCGGGCCGAAGGTGCTGGAGGCGGTCTCGGAGACGCTGTCGTTGCGGCCCGATGCGCTGGAACTGACCTGGCGGTCGCTCGATGCGGTCGGCAACTTGTCGTCCTCGTCCGTGCTGCATGTGCTCGGCGAGACGTTGCGCGGGGACCCTTCCGGCATGGGATTGCTCCTGGCAATGGGCCCAGGCTTCTGCTCCGAACTCGTCCTACTGGAGTGGCCATGACCTGGTACGTCGTACTCGTGGTGCTGGTCGGTGTGGAGCGGGTCGCCGAGCTGGTTGTATCGCTGCGGAACGCGCGCTGGAGTTTCGCGCAGGGCGGCGTCGAGTCGGGGCGCGGGCACTATCCGTTCATGGTCCTGCTGCACACCGGGCTGCTGGTGGGGTGTCTGGTCGAGGCCGCCCACCGGCCCTTCGTGCCGGGGCTCGGGTGGACGATGTTCGCGGTGGTGCTGCTGTCGCAAGGGTTGCGGTGGTGGTGCATCACGGTGCTCGGTCGACAGTGGAACACGCGGGTGATCGTCGTACCGGGGCTGCAACTGGTTGCACGCGGCCCGTATCGCTGGATGCGCCATCCGAACTACGTCGCGGTGGTTGCCGAGGGCATCGCGCTCCCGCTGGTCCACACGGCGTGGGTGACTGCGTTGGTCTTCACCATTCTGAACATCCCGTTGCTGGCGGTCCGGATCCGGACCGAAGAGGCGGCCCTGAACGCCGCGCTGATCAAGTGATCGACCTCCTCGTCGCCGGCTGCGGTCCCGCAGGTGCCGCGACCGCCATCCGCGCGGCGCTGGCCGGGCTGTCCGTCGTGGTGGTCGAACCACGCTCGGCTCCGATCGACAAGGCCTGCGGCGAGGGAATCGCACACAGCGCGGTCGAGTACCTGCGGCGGTTGGGGGTGGAGTTGGACGGGCGGCCCTTCTACGGGATCAGGTACCTGGACGCCGATCACCAGGTCGACGCCCGCTTCCGCGCCGGCCCAGGTCTCGGCGTACGCCGTACGACGCTTCATCAGGCCCTGGTCGACCGCCTGACCGCGCTCGGCGTGCCGATCGTCGACCATCGCGTCAGCACCATCACCCAGAACTCCACGTCGGTCACCGCCGCCGGCATCACCGCCCGCTACCTGGCCGCCGCCGACGGCCTCCACTCCACCATCCGCCGCCAACTATCCCTAACCCACCCACCCCCCACTGACGACCGCGCCTCCGGAGCCGGAGGCGGCGTGCGTCGTGGGTTGCGTCGGCACTTCTTCGTGGCGCCCTGGACCGACCTTGTGGAGGTGTACTGGTCGAAGTTGGGGGAGGCGTACGTGACACCGGTTGCCGACGACCTGGTCGGTGTCGCGGTCCTCACCTCGGAGCGTGGCACCTTCGACTCCCACCTCGACGCCTTCCCGGCGCTGAAGCGGCGGCTGCGAGGCGCCTGCCCGGCGAATGCGGTGATGGGCGCCGGCCCACTCCGCCAACGGGTGCGATCGCGCGTGGCAGGACGTGTACTGCTCGTCGGCGACGCGGCCGGATACGTCGACGCGTTGACCGGCGAAGGCATCGCGGTCGCGCTACGGACGTCGGCGGAGCTGGTGGACTGCGTTCTGAAGGATCGGCCGCCCGACTACGAGGCCGCCTGGCGCCGCGTCTCCTGGGAGTGCCGGCTGCTCACCGCTTCGTTGCTCTGGGCCCGCAACAGATCGTTGCTCGCTCCCCGCATCGTGCCGGCTGCCGCGCTGCTGCCCGGCGTCTACGCGCAGATCGTCAACCGGTTGTCGTGACTGCCGTTCTCTTGGGGCCCGGCGATCGCTCAGACAACCGCCGGGCCCCCGAGAAGCCCGAGCTTCCTGGTGAAAAGCTCGGACCGGCCGGTCCAGCCTCCTGGTGAAAGGCTGGAACGGTGCCCCAGCTTCCTGGTGAAAAGCTGGGACAAGTCCCTGGGGTGGTGCTCGGTGTTTCTGAGGAAGACTCAACCAGTCGGATGTTGCCCATCCGTTGCCGGAATATGAAGCCTTGTTACACAGAGCTGTGGCGAAGATCTCAATGCTCGGTGCGCACCGCGGCGATCTGCAATTGCAACGCGAGCCGTTCCTGCGGATCCGACAGATCAAGGGCCGCGATTTCGCCGATCCGCTTCATCCGGTGCCGCAGGGTGTTCGTGTGCAAATGCAGCTCCCGCGCGGCGCGTTGCGGCTGCCCCGGGTACTCGAGCCACGCCTGCAGCGTTTCCACGAACCCGCTGCCGTGCTCGATGTCGTGCCGCAGCAAAGTGGCGAGCGGTCCGTCCAGCTTGGTCGTGTCCAACGACGTGACCGCCCGGTGAACCGTCAGCACGTGCCAGGCCTGCTCGACAGGCAATGCGGGTCCTGGTGCGGCTCCCCGTCGTACCAGGCCCAACAACTCGACCGCCTGGGCGCGTGAGCTCGGCAGGTCGGCCGGACCACGTGCTTGCCCGCCTGCCGCGGCGATCGTGCCAGGAGTTGTCTTGGCCTGCTCTGTGACGAGCTTGCTCAACCAGTTCCACGAGCCGGGACCGTCCGCGTCGGTGACGACCGCCAGAACCGTGCCGTCGAGGTCTGCGAGTTGTGGCTCGCTCCACCCGTGCCGACGACCCGTCGACTCCCACAGGTCGAGTTGCTGCGGTACGTCGTACCCGTCCGGCGAGCCGAGTGCGACCACGCGCCAGGGCTGCGGTGGGAGGCGTACGTCGATCGGATTGTCGGGGGAGAACTGCCGGAGGATCGTCCGCAGCCTGTCGATCGCACTCCGCCGCGCTACGTCCGCCTGAGCCCGCAGCCGCAGCAGATGCAGCGCCAGAACCGATGCAGCGTTGCTCAGCTCGGCTGTCACCTCGTCACTGACCGGTCCGTCCACCACGGCCCAGATCGACCCCAGCCATTCACCACCTGCGCGAACAGGTACGACGAGACGCGGGCGGATGCCATTGGGTCCGTCAGGCACCAGGAACGGCTCGCTCGACTTCGCCAGCCGGCGGAAGATGCCACGAGCCCGGAAGTGCGCGATCACCTCGGCCGGGACGCGGCGGCCGACGATGGTGGAGACCCGGGTGGGGTCGGTGAAGTCCTGACCGGAGGAGTACGCCAGGACCCGCGATTGGTTGTCCTCGATGGTGACCGGCGCGTCGACGATCGCTGCCGCCGCGTCGGCCAGTGCGAAGAGCTCCTGGTGGACGCCGGCGTCTCCAGCAGCGGGGGAGTCGGGTGCGGCGGCTCGGTCGATCACACCGCGGAGCAGCCAGACCACGTGGGCCCAAGTGACGCTCGGCTGCAGTGCGACGAGGGTGATCAGCCAGCGCTCGGCTGCGGCGACCACAGTGGGCTCGTGCGCGAGCGTCGTACGCAGGACAACCCCTGACGCGTTGCCGGCCGCGCAGCGTTCCACCAGTTCGACTGCGTCCTCTGCGTTGCGAAGGCCCAGTCCCAGCACCAGATCGCCCGGCTGACCGGTCGCTGGCTCTTGTGGATCGGCCAGGAACACGTCACGGACCTCCCCGTCGCCCTTGCCGGTCACCACCACCTCGAACAAGGCAGGGCCGACGGCGACGATCAGGTCAGACGCGGTGATCATGCAGGTTATTGTGCGCCGCGCACAGTCATTTGTCTCTTCAGTGGTGTGATCGCACCATGACAGCCGTGCGCCGCGGCCGCACCATCGATACATGGTCGCTGCTGGTTCCACTCACGTCGTACCGGATCGCGTCGCCGTCGTCGGCGCGGGCATGGTCGGACTCGCCACCGCCTGGTTCCTCCAGGAAGCCGGGGTCGAGGTCACCGTGCTCGACCGCGAAGGCGTCGCCGCGGGCGCATCCTGGGGCAACGCCGGCTGGCTGACACCCGGCCTGGCCACCCCGCTGCCGGAACCGGCCGTCCTCAAGTACGGCGTCCGCGCGGTGCTGAGCCCCTCCTCACCGGTGTACGTTCCACCGACCGCGAGCCCGCGGCTCCTCAATTTCCTCACCCGCTTCGCTCGCAACAGCACCGCCGGACGCTGGAAGACCGCGATGGAGTCGCTGGTCCCGATCAACCGCCAGGCCCTGACCGCGTTCGACTTCCTGGCCAAGGCCGGCGTCGAGGCGCAGACGTACGAGGCCAAGTCGTTCCTGGCCGCGTACCGGACCGAGGCCGAGCGCAGCGTGCTGCTCGAGGAGATCGAGCACATCCACGCGGCCGGCCAGGGCATCGAGTTCGAGCCGATCAGCGGTGACGACGCCCGCGAGATCGAGCCCTCGCTGTCCGACGAGATCGGGGCCGCGATCCGGCTGCACGGGCAGCGGTTCATCAACCCCGGCGAGTACGTGCAGCTGCTGGCCGACTCGGTCGTCGCCCGCGGCGGCCAGATCATCGCGGGTGTCGTCGTGAAGGACATCGTCGACGAGATCCGCGGTGTCCGCCTGGTCACCGGCGACGGCGAGACCGACCCCTTCGACGCCGTGGTGATGGCGACCGGGGCGTGGCTCGGCGACCTGGCCCGGCAGTTCGGCGTCAAGACCGTCGTACAAGCTGGTCGCGGGTACAGCTTCAGCGTGCCGATCGCGCACGTGCCGGCCGGGCCGGTGTACTTCCCGGCGCAGCGGGTCGCGTGCACGCCGCTCGGCGACCGGCTGCGGGTCGCCGGGATGATGGAGTTCCGTAAGCCGGACGCGAAGCTCGACCCGCGCCGGATCGAGGCGATCGTCGAGGCGGCCCGGCCACTTCTGCGGGACGCCGACCTGGACGCCCGGACCTATGAGTGGGTCGGCCCGCGTCCGTGCACCCCGGACGGCCTGCCGCTGATCGGTGCCACCACGTCACCGCGCGTCTTCGCCGCCGGCGGTCACGGCATGTGGGGTATCACCCTCGGCCCCGTCACCGGGCAACTGCTGGCCGAGACCATCACCACCGGCCGGACCCCGGCCGAGCTGGCTCCGTTCGACCCACTTCGCTGACCACACGGGAGGGGCTCCAGGGACGTGGGCCCCTCCACCCGAGCTGACCCACACCTCGAGCGGCAATCCAGGTGACCCGATCGGGCGGTCCTGCCTCATCCGCCCTGCGCCTCCTGTGGCTCACCTGCCGCCGGTCAGCTCCGGAGCGGGCCCTGGCTGAGATCCCCTGCCCAGGGCCCGCTCGTTTTGTCGGCGGCCGGTGACAGGGTGGTCCTCTGAGTTTCGAGGAGGACGTTTCATGGTGCTGCGCTGGTACACGGTCGTCGTCGACTGCCACGACGTGCGCAAGCAGGCCGCCTGGTGGGCGGAGGCGCTCGGCTGGCAGACGATTTACGAGGCCGACGACGAGTGCGTCAACGTCCCGGGCTGGGTGGACGAGCAGGTCATGCGGGACACACCCTGGGAGCGGATCGGGCCGGGGATGACGTTCGTCGCCGTACCGGAGGGCAAGACGGTGAAGAACCGGCTGCACCTCGACCTCGCCCCGCACACCAGCCAGGACCGCGACGCCGAGATCGCCCGCCTCGAAGCCCTCGGCGCCCGCCGCGTCGACGTCGGCCAACCCGCCGACGCCTCCTTCACCGTCCTCGCCGACCCCGAAGGCAACGAGTTCTGCGTCCTCAGCTCCCGCGACGGCTGACCTGCCGGCGCCCGCAGCGCCCTGCGACGACTGACCTACCGGGGGTATGACGAAGCCCCGGACCGCTGTGGTCCGGGGCCTCGAAGACGTGCTCAGTGGGTGTGTGGCTCGGTGCCGTGTTCGGCTTCGTGGGCCGCGATCTGGGCGCGGACCTCGTCCATGTCGACCGCGCGGAGCTGGCTGATCAGGTCCTCCAGGGCCGGGGCCGGGAGCGCGCCCGGCTGGGAGTAGAGGACGACGCCGTCGCGGACCGCCATCAGGGTCGGGATCGAACGGATCTGGAACGCCTGGGCCAGCTCGACCTGCGCCTCCGTGTCGACCTTGCCGAAGGTGATGTCCGTGTGCTGCTCGGACGACTTCTCGAACACCGGTCCGAACATCTTGCACGGGCCACACCACTCTGCCCAGAAGTCCACCAGCACGAGACCGTCACCCGTGACGACCTCGTTGAAGTTCTCCTTGGACAGCTCGACCGTTGCCACTACGACCTCCGAAGTTAGACGAATTCAGCCACTACAACACCGAGCCGGTCCCAGGTGTTCCCGGACCGCTCGCGAGTACGGCGTACAAGCGCTTGACCGGGCCGGGAAGTGACCGAAATCCGGCACATCGGATGTGACCTGGCACACGTTCGGGTCAGAACGGCATGTCCACGAACGGTGACGTGTAGTCCTGAACCTCCTCCAGGATCGATGCCGCGTCCTCCGGCGACAGGTCGGCCCGCTCGCGTTCCGCGACGATCATCTGGCGCAGCAACCGGGTCTCGCCGGCCGTCGCCAGACCGGTGATCTCCAGGTGCCCGTTGAGCAGCCACGCGGTCGCCGCAGTGATGTAGCGCTGCTCGTCGAACGGCCGGTACCAGGTGTCGTACGTCTTCTCCTCGCCGTCACGCCAGTTGCGCCGGGCAATCATCTTGATCGTCATCAGCGCGGCGTCGGACGCCTTCATCGCCTTGACCAGCGCGGCGTAGTCGGCGGCGTACTGCGGATCCGTCGAGAGCCGGTAGTTCAGCGGCGTCAGCACACTGTCGAAGTCGAACCGGCGCAGGGCCTCGGTGTGGACGGCCGGCGCCTGCGCGAGGTGCCCGGTGATCCCGATCGCCCGGACCATTCCTTCTTCCTTGGCACGAATGGCCGCTTCGAGCGATCCGCCTTTGCCGGTGACGAGATCGAGGTTCTCCAGATCGCAGACCGCGTGCATCTGGATCAGGTCGAGGTGGTCGGTCTGCAACCGCTCCAGCGACCGGTTGATCTCGGCCCATGCCTCCTCGGACGTACGGCGGCCCGTCTTGGTCGCGAGGAAGATGCGGTCGCGGATCTCCGGCATCCGCGGACCGAGCCGGAGCTCCGCGTCGCCGTAGTCGGCGGCGACGTCGAAATGGTTGATGCCGGCATCGAGGGCTTCCTGGATCGAGGCGTCGGCCCGATCCTGGTCGACCCCGCCGAGCGACGCGGCGCCGTAGATGAGTACCGAACTCTGGTGCCCGAGTCTGCCCAGTCGGCGAGTTTCCATGCTGGTCCTCCAGGGGTAGCAGGGGGTTACTGCGACCCTATGCCCGGTGCAGCGTTTTTGACCCCTCGCCACGGGAGAGTTTTCCACAGGGTGGACATCGCGATCGGTTACTATGCGTGATCAGTTGATGCGTTCTTTACCATGTTGTTCGCACGGATATTCGAAGCATGTCCGTGGCGTGTGGCATGGTGTGCGCTGCCCGATCGACAGGGTCGGGCATGAGAGAGGAGCTATGACGACGGTTCTGAAGGTGTCACTCTTGCCCGAGGAGGGTGACACTGCCCGCGAGCGGGGTAACAGTATGGCTGCGGGGAGCGATGGAGCATCCGGATCCTGGTCCCAGGTCTCCCGGAGGACAGTTGCTTGCCGTATTGTCCCGGCTACTGTCCGCGTAACTGCTGTCTGAGGGGCGGGTAGCGATGAGTTGGTGGCGAACGTTGCTGAACCTGCCGCCAAAAGGTGAGCACTGGTCGGACCAGCGACGTACGAAGAAGCCGGGCAAGGGGCGCCCGGCGAACACCGCACCGGAGTGGTGGGCCCACCCGGACGGACCTGTGCCACCCACCCCTCGCCAGGCACAGGGCGTAGCGGCGCAGTACGCCGCTCCCCCCGCGCACCCGCCGGCCGGCGGAGTGATGGCTCCGCCTCGTCGTCCAGCTCCTCGTACGCCGGACAACCAGCAGCCGGCGCATCGCACCCCCGAGCGTTTGAGACAGCGTTCGCCGCACGGGACGCACACCGCACCGGTGCCGGTCCGCGAGCCGCTCGAGCCAGGTCAGCCGCCGTGGTCGACCGAGCCGGAGTCGTCGTTCTCGACCTGGGCCCGCCGGTTCTTCCGCGGCCTGGTGGTCGTCGTGCTGCTGCTGGCCGCGATCAGCGGCGTCCGCTCCTGGATCGCGCCGAACCGGGCGCCGCAGACCGTCGTCACCAACCAGAACAGCTTCCCGGTCGACGAGGCCCGCGCCGTCGCGACCCGGTACGCCGTCTCCTACCTGAACTGGGACGAGGCGAACCCGGACGCCCGTCCGGCCCAGATCGGCCTCGACCTGGCCGCCGGACTGGACGGCCGGGCCGGGTGGAACGGCCGGGGCAAGCAGACCGCCGATACCGCCTACCCGGGCGAGGTCAAGGTCGACTCCGGTGGTGTGACGGCCGTGGTCGACGTACGCGTCGAGGTGCGGTCCTTCACCAAGCGCGGGGCGGCCTGGATCCCCGGACCGTACCGGTGGGAGCGGCTGTCAGTCCCGGTCGCCCGGACCGCGTCACGCGTGGTAGCCAGCGGGCCGCCGACGTTCGTACCGGACGAGCGGGCTCCGCTGCCGGACAACATGCCGGAGGCCGGGGTCCCGGACGACGACCTGACCGCGGCGACGCTGAAGGACGCGGAGGCGTTCTTCTCGGCGTACGCCGAGTCGGACAACAAGGTGTCGGCAGTGACCGCGCCGGGCGCGACGATCCGCAGCCTGAACGGCTCGGTGAAGTTCGGCGAGCTCAAGGACTGGCAGGTCTACACCGGCAACGACGACGAGCGGCGGGCGACCGCGGCCGTCACCTGGGACGGGGCGGGGGACACCACCCTGGACCAGACCTACACGCTCACGCTGAGGCGTACTGTCGCCACGGACGGAGCACAACGATGGCAAGTGGCTGCCGTCGGATGACACCAGCGACCAGCCGTCGGACGACCGAGGCAACAAGGGAGACACCGCAATGATGACGCACGAACTGGCTGCGAGCGTGGTTCAGCTCGCCGCGCCGCTGGTCGACAGCAACGTCCCGACGGGCGCGGACTTCAAGGACTGGGTCCTGGTCATCGCGGGCAACATCTTCATCGCCATCCTCGTGCTGCGTGCCATCGGGCACTACTTCAAGCGCGAGTGGGGCGAGCTGTTCGGCCACATCGCGGCCGGCGTACTGGTGGGTGGGCTGATCTACGCCAACAACCAGACCATCAACGTGCTCAAGGGCTTCTGGGGATTGCTGTCCGGAGGTAATTGATGCGCGTCGGCCGTACCCTGACCCACCACTTCGAGATCGAGACCCGGCAGTACGACCTGCTGGGCATCGACCTCGGGGAAGGCGCCCGGCGCCGGATGATCATCTTCGGAGCGGTGATCATCGTGCTCTGGGTCGCACTGCTCATCCCGATCATCGGGGTGCCGAAGAAACCCACCGTCAGCCTGTACGTCGTTCCGCCGTTCGTGATCACCGCGTTCGGCTGGCGACCGGGCAAGTTCCACGAACGCCGCCGCCGCGTGACCGAGTGGGCGCTCGCCGTCCGCTACGCGTTGCGCGCCCATCGCCCGATCATCGGTCTCGGCGCCCGGGCCGCCGACAAGACGGAGTACCTGCCATGGCGTGAGCGCGTCGCGACCCACAAGGTGGCCAACCTGGCGAAGGCCCGGGTGACCCCGGAGTGGGACCGCGAGGTCGTGGTGGAGCTGGATCCGAGGGTCCGCGCAGGTGCGGACATCACGGTCAACCAGCGTGCCCGCCTGCTCGGGGCGGACCACGTGCAGCGGGTCAGTCGCAGGACGTCGTCGTCTGGGAAGAGGCACCGATGAAGATCGCTGACAAGCTCCTGAACCTGGTGGGTGTCGGCCGTGAGCGCGGCCTGCCGCCACCGCGCCTGGTCGCCATCGCCGACGGTCTGCTCGTCACCGAACGCAGTGCCGAGGCGTGGTTCCTGATCTCGGTCGCGAACACCGATCTGGCCACCGAGGCGGAGCAGGACGCGGCCCTCGACGCCGCCGTGAGCGCCGCGGCGACCATCCTGGGCGACCGGCTCAGCCACCTGAAGGTGGTCTGGGGCCGTTCGACCGGTCAGGACTACCTCGACAGCGTGGCCGGCCACTACCGGCTCGGCGACCACGAGGCCTGGGCCCAGACCCGGGCCGACCGGATCGACGAGATGCGGATGCCGGAGCGGTACGTCGCCCTCGGCGTTCACCTCAGCGACCGC
Organism: Kribbella swartbergensis; assembly: GCF_054784135.1. NCBI lineage: Bacteria > Bacillati > Actinomycetota > Actinomycetes > Propionibacteriales > Kribbellaceae > Kribbella > Kribbella swartbergensis. The sequence continues at coordinate 476,951 of NZ_BAAGPM010000022.1, read as the reverse complement.
GACCCCCGGGCGACCGCCCAGGTCCGGGGATCGGTCAGCGACGCCCTGGGTACGACGTCCTGGCGCGTCAGCGCCCGTGAGCTCGCCCACCTCGACGAGCGGGTCCGCAAGCTCGCCCGTCAGCTCGGCTCCACCGTCTGGCGGGCGCACACCGCGCCGGCCGAGGTGATCTCCTGGCTGATCAGCCGGGAGATGCATCGCGGTGCCGTCGCCGTGCCCCGCCGCGGCCTGATCACCGGTGCGTCCCTGGCCCGGCTCACGTCCGGCCGGGTCGTCCCGTACACCGACCACCTGCGCATCTACGACACCCGCGGCCAGATCGCGGCGTACACCTCCGTGCTCGCGATGACCGACTTCCCCGAGGAGCTCGAGACCCCGGGCGCGGGGGAGTGGCTGCGCACGCTGTCGGAGATCAAGGCGATCGACGACGACGGCGACGAGATCGACGTCACCGTCGAGGCGTCGGTCCGGTTCCGCGTGCTCACCAAGAAGACCGCGCGTCACCTGGTCGACGAAACCCGCAAGAGCGCGAAGGAACAGCGCCGGTCCGCCGCCAAGGGCACCGCGGAGGAGACCGCTGACGAGATCGTCGAGACCGAGCGCGTGATGCGCGAGGTCAAGCGCGACATCAACCGCAGCGGCCTGACCCTGGTCGAGGACCACCCCCGTCTGCTGGTCAGCGCGGACACCCGCGAGGACCTGGAGGCGTACGTCGACGCCGTCATCGCGCACTACGCCGACCGCGGCATCACCGTCGCCGTCGGCGCCGACGAGCAGCGCGATCTCTGGCTGGAGTCCCTGCCGGGCGACCAGTTGCGCGTCCCCGACCTCGGCCACGTCCGTGAGTCGACCGCGTTCTTCGGATCCTGGTTCTGGGGCGGTGCGTCGGTCGGTGACGCCACCGGTCCCGCGATCGGGTACCTGACCGGCTCCACGCCGGGCCTGGTGCGCTTCGACGCGGCCGCCGGTTCCGCGCTGGGTGACGCGACGACGACGCTCTTCCTGGGACGTTCGGGTCGAGGCAAGACGACGGCCGCGATGCTGGGCGGTCTGGACAGTGCCTTCGCGGGCGCATGGGTGCCGCTGCTCGACCTCAAGGGTGACGCGGCCGGTGTGTCCGCGGTCGCCGCGGAGTACGGCGTACCCACTGCCGTCATCGAAATCACCGCGCAGTTCTCCGGTGCCGCCGACCTGCTGCGCGTGCTGCCGGTCGACGACGCCCTGCTGCAGGCGCCTTCACAGCTGATGCTGCTGCTTCCGCCGCACCTGCGGGGCGCCGCGGAAGCCCCGGTCATGGCCGCGACGCGGGCCGAGATCCAGTCGCCCGACCCGTCGTCGTGGGGAGTCATCCAGCGGCTGTGCCAGTCCGACTCCGAGACCACGCGTACGGTCGGATTCGCCCTCCGCGACCTGGTCGAGACCGGCCTCGGCTCGGTCGTCGCCGGTCCGCCGTCCGGCCTGTCGTCGCTGACCACCAACCCGGGACTGTGGGTCGTCCAGATGCCCGGCCTGACCCTGCCCTCGCCCGAGTCGGCGCCGGAGTCCTGGTCACCGATCGAACGTGTAGGCATGGCCTGCCTGCGCGGCTGCCTCGCCTGGATGATCCGTACGACGGGACGCCGCGAGTTCCGTGGACGCTCGAAGGTCGTCATCGTCCCCGAGGTCCACCTGCTCACCAAGACCCCGGACGGCGCGTCCTTCCTCGACTACATCGCCCGTGTCGGCCGCGCCCTCGGCGCCTCCCTGGTCCTCGACACCCAGGACCCGGCGAGCATCCTGAAGCTGCCCGGTCTGGTGGAGCAGATCACCACGCTGTTCGCGTTCAGCCTCCGCTCGCGCGAGCAGGTGGACTCGTTGCTGGAGTTGCTGGGCCGGCCGCAGACCCCGCCGTACCAGGCCCTCGTCCGCGGCATCAACACCGCCGCCAACGGCAAGAGCATCCGCCACGGCCACTGCATCATGCGCGACCGCTGGGACGAAGTCGCCACCGTCCAGATCGACATCCCCAGCCAGCGCGTGGCCGCCCTCCTCCGCACCACCCCGGAATCCGAACACGCCACCGAACCCACCCAACCCGTCCCCGTCCCCGAAGAACTCGACCCCTTCGCCGACGACTACGACGACACCCCCCAACCAGCCGCCGCCGCCACCGCCCAGGCCGAGGCCCACACCACCACACCCCCGCCCCCGCCGTACCCCACCCAACCAACCCCCGAACCGCACCCGACCACCCCTGCTCCGACCGCGGACCCCCAGCCTGCTCCCGCGGCATCCACTCCGGGACCGCACCCGACGGCCCCAGCTCCAGCACCCCAGCCGACCCCGACTGCCATGGCTCCAGCAACCTCAGCTCCGCCGACGTCGGCTCCTGCACCCCAGCCGTCCGCCATGGCCCCGAACTCCCAGCCGTCCGCCACGGCTCCGGACTACCAGCCGTCCGCCATGGCCCCGGACTCCCAGCCGTCCGCCATGGCTCCGGAATCTCAATGGGCCCCCGCGGCACCTGCTTCAGCCGCCCAGCCGGCCCCCACGGCTCCGTCGCAGGCACACCAGCCGACCGCAACGGCCCCAACGCACGCACACCAGCCGACCGCCACGGCCCCAACTCCGGAGCCCCACCCGACCACTACGGCGCTGATCCAGGACCCCCAGCCGTCCCAGGCCGCCCACCAGAACGGCCACCCCAACGGCCAGGACCACCGCCACCCCCTGCGCTACGAGTCCCCGATCGGCCCCGACGAGGTCTACGACCAAGAAGCAGACGAAGCCGCCTACAACGAGGCCATGTACCCCGCCCACGGCGACCCGTCCCCCACCGACACCCCCACCCCCGGCAACAAGGAGCACGTCGCATGACCTGGTCACGCCGTCTGAGGACGGCCGTGACAGTGCTCTCCATATCCCTCATAGTCACCACCCAACTAGCCCTAGCCGCCGACCCAGAACCGGGCCCGACAAGCCCCACCGGCTTTGGTGACCTGCTTCCGACGCCGGACCTCACGCATGGCGACACGCGAACTCTGTTCGAGCAGTACAGCCCGATGGCGTACGGACTGGACTTCGAGCGAAGTATCCGCGATCCCATGGAGGCCGTCTTCAACGGCTACGCACATATCGTGATGATGTACATCGTCGCGATCACGCGCGGTGCGATTTCGGTGGGGTGGTGGCTGTTCTCCTTCACCGACGTCAAACCACTCACCGACGCGACATCGGCAACGATCGGAGCGACCAGTACCCAGTTGGTCGGCTGGCTCCTGCCGTCGGCACTTGCCTTCGGTGCGGTGGCCGCCTACACGCAGCGCAAGACCAGTGGAAGCGCGCTGGGTCAGTTGGCCTGGGTCTTTGTCGCCGGTGTCCTCAGCATCAGCTTCGCGCTCGCTCCCGCGACATGGCTGCGAGGTGTGGACGGCGCCCGGCAGATGGGATCGGGCGCGATCATGACGGCGTCTGCTGATGCCATGGGCCCGACAATGCAAAGTCCCATCGCCTGGCCGGAGCCAAGCTTCACCGGAACCGCGCGGGACGCCTTGCTGCGGAAATCCGCGGACGCGAGTTGGCGCGGATTCGCCGTAACGCCATGGTGTATTGCGGAATTCGGCTCGCTCGAGGCGTGCGGAAGGTACGGCAAGGGCATGCTCGACGCCGGAACGGATGTCGACGCGAGAAACAAGTACATCGACTCGGTGGTCGCTCCTGCCGAAGGCGGCGATGACGCGCCAACGGTCAAGTGGGCGAAGGGCGAGAACGCGTTCGGCCGCATCGCCGTAGTCATGCTCGCAGCCATCGCCGCAACCTTGTTTGCCTTTCTCAACATCTCCCTGGCCTTCACGGCATTGATGGCTTTTGTCGGCTGTCTGTTGCTCCTGGTCGTCGGGGTGTTCTTCGCCTGCCTCTGGATCATCCCGGGCAGGACGCGACAGTGGGGGCTCAACTGGTTCGAGGCGTTGGTAGGCCTTGTCCTGCAGTCGTTCCTTGCGATGCTCGTCTTCGGCACCGCTCTGACCCTGGTCACAGCTGTTTTCAGCCTGACGGGCGCGCTCGGCTGGCTTCCCGTGTCTGGGCTGGCCATCGCCGTTCTGATAGCCGGCTTCAGATTGCGCAGACTCCTGGACAACTTGACTTCGATGATGCGGCCCGGCTCCGGCAGCATCCTGTTGGGTGGGCTGGCACGTCGAGGAGCGCTCAGTGTGGCAAGGCGAATGTTCGGCGCGATCACAAGCCGGAGCGCGGCACCGACGCTCACCGAGCGGAAGCGGGGCATGGTGGCTGACGGCGCTACGCCACAACGGGTTACATCCGTTCGCGTCTACCGACAAGCGCCCGCGCCTGGTTCGTTGGGGCGGGGGGCTGCGGTTGGTTCGTCGTACGAGTTGACTGCGGGGCCGGAGCGGCGCAGGGCTGACGGGGCCGGGACTTCGGGCGGTGGCGTCGGGCCGGGTGGTCAGCAGGTGGCTGGTGAGGGTGGTGCGATTCGCGCCGCCGGAGCGGGCGGCTCGACCAGGAGCACCTCGGCGCTGAATCTCGCCCGCTCTCGCACCCAGCAGACGACTGAGCCACGGCGCACGATCTCCGTCTCGGCTGCCAGCGTCGCCGGAGCGAGCGGCTCCGGAGGCTCCCGTGGCAGCGGGGCGGACACCCAGAAGGCCCGCCATTCGCGGCGTCCTGCCCAGGCCCCGGTCAGCGAGCAGCGGTACGAGCCACGAGCTCACTCGCATTCGGCCAGTCTCCGCGAGGGGCCGCCCAAGGCTCGTCAGCGTCGAAGGGCGCCTGCTCCGCAGCCGCGCCGGTTCCGTGAATACTCCGCCTTCACGAAGGATGGCGTGACCGTACACGTGCCGACGCGTAGGTGATCGGGGATGGCAGGGAAGCATCGATCGCCTGAGGATCGCCGGGAGGGTGCGGGCCGCGCCTCGCATCGCCGCGACCGTGACACGTCGCGGCCCGAGTCCGAACTCGAGTACGACGAGCGCGAGCGCGAGCACCGACGGCGCCCGGAAGCACCGGACAGTTGGCGTTCGCTGATGAGCACGGACTACGACTACCCGGAGGAGCTCGAAGAGCTCAGTGGCCGTGAACGTCGTCGGGCAAAGAAGGACTGGCGCCGTGACGACCACGCGCAGCGGATGGCGTGGTTGCGCAACCAGCGGCAGGCCGAGCCGGCCAGTCCGGCGGTGATCGTCGCGTTGGTTGTGGTGCTCGCGATCATCATCCTCGGGCTGGGCGGTGGTCTGCCGCGTCTGCTCGGTGGCGAGAGCTCGGACGACGGTGCTCCGATCAGCCTGCTGACTCCCGGTCGTTCCGTGGTGCTCCCGTCTGCACCGTCGAACACTCAGCCAAATCCCGGGAGCTCGGAAGTCTCGACGCCGACCCTCACCATTCCGCCGCCACAGAGTCAGCGACCGTCTGCCGAGTCGATCGCCTTGGCGACCGATGTGGTCGGTGCCTGGGCACGTGCCTTCTATACCCGCGATCCGGCGGCGGAGACGTATCAGGCGCTGGTTTCGAAGTGTGCGAAGTACATGACGCCGGAAGTCGCGTCCAGCTTCACGTCGGCCGGCGATCCGACGTACGACGCATTGAAGAAGGACGGCGGCAAGTCGACTGTGGTCTCGGCGCCGGTCAGCGCTCCGCCGCCCAACGCGGAGGCCCCGGTCGACACGCCGGCGCGGATCACGCGGTTCGTCAAAGTCACCATCGATGTCACCGGAAAGCACGCTCAGCGATTCGACGTACCCCTGCTCGTCACGCTGGTGAATCAGAACAGCCAATGGGTCATCAGCGAGGTGTCAGGCGGTACCGGGCCATGACCACGGCGGTGGAGGGCTGCGATGTTCGATGAGCGCGATCTCGGCAGGGGACTCCTCACGGCCGCGAGCAGAGGCGTGTTCGTCAAGGCCGCGGCGGCCCTGGCCGTAGTGGGCGTGGCCAGTTTGCTGATGCTCGCCCCGTTCGGTGGATCGAGCAAGCCGCAGGCCGCCTGCCTACCGCTTGCACCCGGCCAAGCCGGCAACCGGCTCCCCGATGGCCCACTTCGGGCTACGCAGATCGGGTTCGCGAAGCTCATCGACGACGTGGCCGTCCAGCGTGGCCTTCCCGGGCGGGCGACGTTGATCGCCCTGATGACTGCCCTCGTCGAATCCGACCTGCAGAACCTGACGTACGGCGATGCCGACTCGGTCGGGCTCTTCCAACAGCGGCCCGCCGCGGGATGGGGCGATCCTGACCAGATCGTGCCCCCCGACGGCAGCCCGCCCGTGTACGCGATCAATGCTTTTTTCGGTGGTGCGGCCGCGCCAGATCCGCCGGGTTTGGTGGACATCGACGGTTGGCCGTCGATGGCCCTCGGGGACGCGGCCCAGCGGGTGCAGGTGTCCGCGTTCCCTGACCGCTACGCCACGCGGGAGGGCGAGGCGCGCCAGATCGCGGCGGCCGCCGGCATCGACCTCACTCGCCCCGGCAACCCGTACGCCGGCCGAGCGGGCGCACCGCCGAGCGGTGCAGTCGAAGGCGTCGCGCAGGACGAGGACTGCGGCGGCGAAGGATTGATCGCCGGCGGGCCGGTGAACGGCGTCTGGCCCGAGGAGCAGCAGACCGTCACTGACCCGACCGGAACGGGCGGCCTGGTCACCCCGCGTACGGCGGCCTGGGTCGCCGCGGCCCGCAAATCCTTGGGAACTCTGAGCATGAGTTGCTGGGACGCCCACCTCTGGAACCCGACCAGCGACCACCCACGAGGCAAGGCCTGCGACCTCATGGTCGGCACCGACGCCCGAAGATCGTCGCCGGCCCGCGCCCGAGGCGACGAGATCGCCAACTGGGCCGTCAAGACCGCCGGCCAGACCGGCGTGCGCTACGTCATCTGGTACGGCAAAATCTGGTCCGCCCGCCGAGGCACCTGGATCCCGTACAACGGCGGCGGCGTCTACAGCCCCACCGACGCCACCGGCGGCCACTACGACCACGTCCACGTGTCCCTGTACTGATGATCGATGTCTCCGTAGTCTGCCGCGTGTGGCTGAGGCGGCACAGGAAGTGAGAGCTCAATGACCAGTCCGGGCGACCCGAACGACCCCAACGCCCCCTGGACAACAGGCCCATGGCAGCCAACCGACCCTGCTAGCGCTGGTCCACATCAGAGCCTGCCGCCGTCCCCGCAGTGGAGTCAGTTGCCCCCGGGGTCATCAGCAGGCTCGGACGGGCGAGGCGGTCCCAGGCCTCGTGGCCGGGTCGAGGTCTCGACCGCGGCGACCCTCCTCACTGCGATTCCATGGTTCTTCTGGAGCTTTGTCACCGTCTCGTGGATTGCCGGAATCGTCGGCTTCGGCTACGGGTGGATCATCGTCGCTCTCTGGATCCTGTCCGGAGCGATCGTCTTCATCCAGTCGGTCGAGGAACTGATCGCTCGCTATTTGTTCCGACTCCGCAAGCCGACCCTGGTCGAGGACCAGCGCATAGCGTCGGTCTGGCCGCAGTTGTCGAGCGGCGCGGGAGTGGACGCTAGCAAGTACTCGGTATGGGTCCAGGAGTCGGAGGACGCCAACGCGACGCCCACACCTGGTCACACTGTCGCCGTGACGACCTGGTCGTTGTACAACCTGCCGGCGGCGCATCTGGAGGCTGTTCTGGCGCATGAACTCAGCCATCACCTCGGCGGGCGTACCTGGCTGAGTTTGCTGAGTTTCTGGTACTCGATTCCGGCTCGCTGCGCGCTCATCGCCGTACGAGCCCTCGGGCGTTTGATGAAGGCAGTGCCCGCTGTCGGATGCCTGGTCATTGGGTTTGTGACGGTTGGCTATCTGGGGATACTGCTCGCGGTCCTCACGTTCGACGACAGTCTTACGCTGCCGTTGCTGTTCCTGACGCCGTTCGTCGCGCCGCCCATTCTGGCGTGGCTCGGCCGTCGAGAGGTCATGCAGGCTGATCGCCGGGCCGCGAGCATGGGTTATGGGCCCACGATCGTGCAGGTTCTCTACGGCTGGCAGGTCCAACATCAAAACATGCTCGGCCGGGAGTCCAACCGGCGCTCCCAATTGATGTCCAGCACCCCGTCGCTGGGCGACCGCGTTCGCGCCCTCGAGGGCATGGCACGGCCCGCATAGGCACCGAACCATGGGAGACCCCGGCGGGACGGGCATCACCCCATGTTCCCGGCTCTGTCCCGAACCCCTCGGATTCAGCGGGTGAATGTGATTTCGGGGGTTGCGGTGGGGGAGGTGAAAGCTAGGAGGTTGGTGGCTTCGGATTCTATTTGGGTTTGGGTGGTTTTGGAGAGGGGGGTGATGGGTTCTATTTCTAGGGTGGGGTTGGATTTGGGGGTTTTGGTTAGTTTCCAGAGGGCGGTGGGTCGGCCGTTGTGGAGGGTGGTGCCTCGGGTGAGGATTTCCTGGAGGGTGAGGGAACGGCGGGTGGCGGTGTCGATCCAGCGGGTGCGGTCGGCGTGGGAGAGGAGGAGGTTGTCGTACTCGGGGAGGAAGCGGGTGGGGACCTCGATGTCCTCGTCGGGGAGGTCGATGTCGGGGAGGTCGTAGAGGGTGCGGCCCGATTCGGCGTCGGTGTAGGTGCGGAGGTCGAGGCGGTCGAAGACTTCGGCCAGGCGGGTGAGGCCGGACCAAGTCTGGGCGTCGGCGACCGAGGCGGGGCCGTAGGCGGCGAGATAGCGCCGTACCAGGTCGTCGACCGACGGGTTGGGGTCGACGGGGGAGCCGAGCCAGAGGTCGGCGGTGGACATCGCCGGGTTGCCGCCCTTGCCCCAGATGCCGCGCGGCGGGGTCTGGATGGTGGGGAGCAGGCAGCGTACGGCGTGGGCCAGGGCGGCGGGGTCGCGGTCGGGCCAGAGCGGGGCGAGGTGTTCGCGCAGTTGTACGGCGGTCGCCGGGCCTTGAGTCATGCGTTCGATGCCGGCCTGGAGTACGGCGTCGATGTCGAGCCCCTCGAGCCGGTGCCGGCCGTAGGTCATGTTCTGGAACACCTCGCGCTCGAGCCGCGGCTGGATCAGCGGGCGGAACGCGAGGAAGTCGCGGCTGGACATCAGATGGATTGTTGCCCGCATCATCGAACCGCGGACCGCCTGGCGGGTCTCGATCAGCGTGGCGAGTTCGGACGGTTCGAAGTTCTTCAGCCGGGCCCAGAGGCCGACGTACGGCGCGAGCGGTGACTGGGCCTGCATGCCGACGAGGTGTTCGATCGCCTCGAGCGCGGTCGCGTCCTGGCGTTCGATCAGCCATTGGCGGTGCAGCGTGGCGCGGTTCAGGGCTTGCAGGCTCAACTTCGACATGGCGCATCCTCTCCTGGTTTACGGATCAAACGCTAGGAGAAGAAGCGGTCAAGTTCAGTCCTCTACCAGACCGCGAGCCGAGCCGGCTGCGGCTGCCGGTGATGACGAGGGGAACCTCCCAGACGGCGGCCAGCGTCGCGGCATCGACCGAGCACTAGGGATCGTTGTCGCTGGCAACCAGAAGCGCCGGTACGGGGAGGCGGGTCGGGCTCGGTCCGGTCGCCACGTCAGTCGTACTGCGCGAGTACCCGGCAAAACCTCTCGGTTCCCGCTGAACGGGCGACCCCGGGTGATTTCCCGTGTCGGGGTGGCGGCTGCTTCCCAGCGCCCGCTGGGGCAATTAAGGTTCGACGGAGCGTAGTTGTTGCATTACGCAACTCGTCCACCCTAGGAGGGGAACGTATGGCGAAACGCGTGATCGCGGTCGTCACTGCCGGTTTGGCCACTGTCTCCGTCGGGCTGTCGTTCACCAGCGCTGCGGGGGCGGCGCCGGAGAGCGCCGCGAATCCGTCCGGCCTGAAGTTGATCAAGACGAAGACCTCGCTGCTCGGCAAGCACTACTGGTACCAGCAGACATTCAAGGGCCTGCCGGTCCTCAACGGGTACTACGCCAAGCACGTGACCAAGGCCGGTGGTGTCCAGATCGCCGACGGGCGGGACGTCGTACCGGAGAATGTGGACCTGACCGCGAAGGTGCCGGCGGCAACGGCGACCACGTCGGCCAACGCGGCGGTCAACGCCCGTGCGGCCCGGGCGCGGCTCGCCGGGCCGGAGAAGGACGTGACGCCGACCCCGGCCGCGGCCGACGGGGCCGCGCAGCTGGCCGTGATCGGTGGGCCGAACGCGCGACTGGTCTGGAACGTCACCAGCCGGTCGGCCCAGGGCGTGACCCGGTCGCTGGTCGACGCGAAGTCCGGCGCCGTGGTCGAGTCGAAGGTGATCAGCGACCATGTCGACGGCCGCGGCATCGTGTTCGACCCGAACCCGGTGGTCAGCGAGCGGAACGAGAAGCTGACCGACGCCGACGACGCGAACACCGACGAGCTGTTCCCGGCGCACAAGAGCGTGATCCTGCGGAACCTGACCGGCAACGGGAAGCTCGAAGGAAAGTACGTCAACGTCGTCAAGGCCAAGGGCGGACTGGCGGAGAGCGCGAACCACCAGTTCCTGTACTACCGCGACGACGACCGGTTCGAGCAGGTGATGGCGTACTACCAGGTCAACCAGACCCAGGAGTACATCCACAGTCTCGGCTTCACCGAGGTGAACAACGAGTCGCAGGACTTCGAGATCAACACCTACAACGGTGACAACTCGTTCTACGACCCGTCGAAGGACCGGATCACGATGGGCGAGGGCGGCGTCGACGACGCCGAGGACGCCGAGGTGATCTGGCACGAGTACGGTCACGCGATCCAGGACGACATCGTGCCGGGGTACGGCGCGTCGCTCCAGGCCGGGGCGATCGGTGAGGGCTTCGGCGACTACTGGGCCGTGACGATGTCGGTGCCGGTGAGCCGCAACTTCGATCTGCCGTGCGTGATGGACTGGGACGCGACGTCGTACACGACGACCGAGCCGCACTGCCTGCGTCGGACCGACACCGGCAAGACCATGGACGACCTGGTCGGCCAGGTGCACGACGACGGGGAGATCTGGTCGCAGGCGCTCTGGGACATCCACAAGGCGCTCGGCCGGACCAAGGCCAACCGGGTGATCCTCGAGGGCACGTTCTTCTACGCGCCGGACACCTCGTTCGCCGACGCTGCCCGCGTCACCGTGCAGGCCGCCCGGCTGCTGTACGGCAAGGCTGCGGCTGCCCAGGTCACCAAGGCCTTCCAGGACCGCAAGATCCTCTGACGGACCCAGGTTGTGCGCCCATGGCTACTGTGGGCGCATGACCTGGAGTACGGCGGACATCCCCGAGCTGACCGGACGACGCGCGCTGGTGACCGGCGCGACCAGCGGAATCGGCTACCAGACGGCGCTCGAGTTGCTCCGGCACGGCGCCGACGTGCTGGTCGCGGCCCGCAATCCGGAGAAGGCTGCTCAGGCGGCCGAGACGCTCAGGCAGGCGTCCGGCCGAGAGCCCGACGTCGTCGAGCTCGATCTCGCGGATCTGACGAGTGTCGAGAAGGCCGCGGACCAGGTCGCCAAGAGCTACGACAAGCTCGATCTCCTGGTCAACAACGCCGGCGTGATGGCGACGCCGTACCGGCAGACCGCGGACGGCTTCGAGCTGCAGCTCGGCACCAACCATCTGGGCCACTTCGCGCTCACCGGACGGCTGCTTCCATCGTTGCTCAAGGCACCGGCTCCGCGTGTGGTGACGGTCAGCTCCTTCATGCACAAGACCGTGCGGGGGATCGCCGAATCCGACTTCCGGCGGCCGGGGCAGGCCTACTCCAAGTGGATCGCGTACGGGAAGTCCAAGCTCGCCAACGTGCTGTTCATGCTCGAACTCGACCGCCGCGCCCGCGCCGCCGGGTCGAAGCTGCTCAGCGCCGGCGCCCATCCCGGGTACGCCGCAACCCATCTGCAGGCGGCCGGACCCGAGCTGGCCGGGCGGGCGCTCCAGGCCCGGATGTGGGGCGCGGTCACCAAACTGGTCGCGCAGTCCGCGGCGGCCGGCGCCTGGCCCACTCTGTACGCCGCGACCGATGCCGATGTGCGCCCGGGCGGCTTCTACGGTCCCGGTTTCTTCGAGTACCGCGGCGCCCCGGCGGCCGTGCTGCCCAGCCGGACGGCACAGGATCCTGCGCTGGCAGAGCGACTGTGGGCCTGGTCCGTCGAGGCGACCGAAGTAGAACCGACACTCACCGTGCCGAGGTAGTGACACACCGGGATGTTTGTGGTTACCCTCCGGTAACCCGAGCCGGAGGTCCCCACTGTGCGCAGATTCGCAGCCGCCCTTGCTGTCGTCCTTGCCCTGATCGCGATCGGCCCCGCGGTCGGTGCCGAAGCGGATCAGTCCGGCTTCAGTACGTCGTACCAGCGCATCCCCGGCGCGGACGGGATCGAGATCGGTGCCGTCGTACTCACACCGACCGGTCAGGGCGACGGGCCGTTCCCGCTGGTGGTGATGCCGTCGAGTTGGGGCGTGCCGAACGTCGAGTACGTCGGCCAGGGCGCGAAGCTGGCCAGGTCCGGCTTCCAGGTGATCTCGTACTCGAGTCGCGGCTTCTGGGACACCGGCGGCACGATCGACATCGCCGGTCCGCCGACCGTTGCCGACGTCACCGAAGTCATCGACTGGGCCGATCGGCACACCGACGCCGACACGACCCGGGTCGCCGCGGTCGGGATCTCGTACGGCGCCGGCACCTCGCTGCTCGCGAGTGCGCGGGATCCGCGGATCAGGGCGGTCGGCGCGCTGAGCGGCTGGGCCGACTTGATCGCCTCCCTCAACCCGAACGACACCGTCGCACTCCAGTCCGTCGCCGGTCTGCTTGCTCTCGGCAACATCACGGGCCGGCCCGGTCCGGAGATGGCGTCCTTGCAGACCAAGTTCCTCAGCGGGAACTTCGACGGCGCGATCGCGGAGGCGAAGCAACTCGCGCCGGTCCGGTCCGCGGCCACCGTGGTCGACCGGATCAACGCCAACCGGCCGGCCGTGTTCCTCGCCAACGCCTTCGAGGACTCGATCTTTCCGCCCACGCAGTACACGGACTTCTTCACCAGGCTGACCGGATCGAAGCGGCTGCTGCTCGCCCATGGCGATCATGCGACGCCTGAGGCATCCGGCGCGATCGGACTGCCGAACGAGACCTGGGACGAACTCGCCGCCTGGCTGCATCACCACCTGACCGGTGTGGACAACGGAGCCGGCGACGAAGCGCCGGTCCAGTTGAAGTCGCAGCGCGGGGTCTGGCGTGGCTACCCGAGTTGGGCGTCTGTCGGGCAGTCGCGTACGTCGTACCTCAGCAAGCCGACCGGACTGTCGCGGACCGGTGCGCTGACAGGTCAGCCGTCAACAGGATGGAGCAGTGGGATCGGAGCCGGAGTTCCGACGATCGCGGACAGCGGTGTGACGCTCGTTTCCGGTGCTCTGCAAGGGCTCTTGTCGATTCCGACCGGTGTCGCGACGCCTTTGGTGAACAGGTCGTTCGCGGGTGTCTGGTCCGGCCCTGTCTACACCAGTGGCGCCGTCGTCAACGGCATGCCGGAGTTGCATCTGACGGTCAAGCCGTCCGGCCCCGACACGTCGCTGTTCGCCTACCTGTACGACGTCGACGCGCTCGGCGTCGGCTCGCTCATCTCGCACAAGCCGTTCACCCTGCGCGGCGCGACGCCGGGTCAGGCGGTGCCGATCGACGTCAGGCTGGAAACCACCAGCTGGGAGGTCCCGGCCGGACATCACCTCGTGCTCGTCGTGGACACGGTCGACCCGCGGTACCTCGGCCGCAGCGCGATCGGTACGACGGTCACCTTCAGTTCCCCGGCCGGCGACCCGTCCAGGCTGAGTATCCCGGTGGCCGCGAGCCTCCCCTGAGCCAGCGGTTCGGGATGCGAACTCGTCCCGCGTCACCGATCCTGGTAGCAACGCCGACCACGGGAGGTGACAGTAATGGCTGCTCCCAGTCACGCCCTTGCGTCATTGTCGGCGAGCAAGTTCCGGCCGCCGCGGTTCGGTCTCGGTGGTTCGCGACTCGGCGAGCTGCCCGGTCCGGACGGGGACGCCAGGGCGATGGCGACGGTCGACGCCGCATATCAGGCCGGCATCCGGTTCTTCGTCTCGTCCCCGGCGTACGGCGCCGGCGAGCAACGACTCGGTACGGCGTTGCAGCGGCGGCCCCGTGGTGAGTTCCTCGTGTCCACTAAGGTCGCCGGCCCGGACGCCGGCGAATCGGTCCGGACGAGTATGGAGCGGCTCGGACTGGCGGTCGACCTCGTGTTCGCGGACGCGACCGCGATCGAGGCGTCGTACCCGGTGCTGGACGAACTGCGGCACGACGGGGTGATCAAGGCGATCGGCGTGGCGTCGGACGATTGGCAACTGCTGGACCGGATCGTCCGCGACCTCGAGTTGGAGGTGGCCCTGCTGGCGGGGCAGTACTCGTTGCTCGACCAGTCTGCGACGCCGCTGCTCGATCGTTGCCTCGCGCGCCGGGTGTCGGTGATCGTGTCCGGCATCCTCACTCCGCAGGTGCTGCAGATCGAGCAGTCGAGCGATCCGGCAACGATTCGCGCCCGCCGGATCTCCGCGGTCTGCGAGCGGTACGGCGTCTCGCTGCCACAGGCCGCTCTGGCCTTCCCCACCAGGCATTCCGCGGTCACGTCGGTGCTCATCGCGGCCGCAACCCCGGCCGAGATCCGGGCCGACGCGGCACTGGTCCGGCAGCCGGTGCCGGCCACGCTCTGGCGCGATCCGGAGCTGCTGAGGTTGGTAAGCTGAGCGCAGGAGCCGCGGTCAGCGGCTCCCCGGACGAGTGGCGTCGTACCCGGTCCACGACAAGACGGCGCCCGCCCCCTGGAGGGGCACTCCGATGCATGTAATCGACATCGTCGAGATCGCCGGTGCGCTCACCATCCTGATCGCGTTCGCGGCCGCCCAGGCCGGACGGCTGCGTCAGCGCACGGCGTCGTACCAAATCCTCAACCTGGTCGGATCGGCGGCGCTGGCGGTCATCGCCGCGATCGAGTCGTCGTGGGGCTTCCTGCTGCTGGAAGGCACCTGGGCCGTGATCAGCCTGGTCGGACTGCTCAGCCTGACGCGCACCCGGGAGCAGGCGAGTTAGAACCGATCGCCCGGGTCGCCGGTGCCCGGCGAACCCGGGGTGCTTGGCAGGCCGGTCGGGATGCCGCTCGTCGGCGATCCCGGCGTCGGGCTGGGAACGGTCGTCGGCGAACCGGACGGCGAACCGGTGCCCGGCGGCGGTGTGGTCGGCGTGACGGTGACCGTCGTCGTACCGGTCGGGGTCGGGATGACCGGCTCCGGCTCCAGCGGCTCGGCGTTGCGGAACAGCAGCCAGGCCAGGAACACCGCGAGCGCCATGATGATCGCCATCGCGATCAGGGACAGGATCAACGCCCACCGCGACGCCGGGCGGAGCGCGTTCGGCCAGGGCAGCGGCCAGATCCGGAACAGGCCCGGGCGCCGGCGGCCCTCCCAGTAGTGCAGGAAGTCGGGTCCGCGGAACCGGCCGATGTGCGGGATCCGGTCCATCAGGACCGCGGACAGCACGTCCTCACCGCGGCGCTCGGCGAGCAGCCGCTCGTCGGCGGCCGCGCTGGAACCGTCGTCCTCCCGGATCGGGCCGATCGCGACCCACAGCGCCAGGTCGCCGTCGTCACTGTTGTTGTGCGCGAGGACGGCGTCGTCCGGCAACTCCTCCACCGCGGTGACGAACCGGTCCCGGGCGGCCGCGTCGTCCGCCGATCCCTCGGTCATCATCGCCACCACGGCGTGCCGGCCGTGCTCGTCGCTGGCGGTGTACAGGTAACCGGCCGCGTTCGCGCCGAGCCGCCCGCGCAGCCAGAACTCGCCGACCCGCGGCGGGTCCTCCGGCATCAGCGGCAGTGCGTCCGGAATCACCTGGGCAGGCGTCTGCTCCGGCGCATCCGCCGGCCGCACCTGGGTGTGGGATTCGGTCGCAGTCATCACCCCCAATCCCACCACATCCCTGGTAGCACTGTCGCCACACCCGGATTCCGGACCGCGGCACCGCTCACCGGCGGTGACGACAGGCCGTCGGGGGAGTGCGGACTTGAGCGGATGGGGAGGATAGGGATGGACCTGGTGGGCCGTGCGCCCGGGGGACCCGGGGATCTGATGGAATGGCCGGTGTTGTGAGTGCGCCGGAGACCGGCGCGGCGTTGACAAGGTCCGAGCGCGGACCCCGGAAGGACAGGCATGACCGAAACCACTGTGCCGGCTGGATCGGTGGCCCAGCAGTCCCGGCTGATCGGCGAGGCCGTCAGCGAGATCAAGCGGGTGATCGTCGGCCAGGAGCACATGGTCGAGACGTTGATGGTCTCGCTGCTGGCGAAGGGTCACTGTCTGCTCGAGGGTGTTCCCGGCGTGGCCAAGACGCTCGCGGTCCGTACCTTCGCCTCGGTGGTCGGCGGCACGTTCGCCCGGATCCAGTTCACCCCTGACCTGGTCCCGTCCGACATCGTCGGCACCCGGATCTACCGGCAGACCCGGGAGACGTTCGACATCGAACTCGGCCCGACGTTCGTGAACTTCGTCCTTGCCGACGAGGTGAACCGCGCACCGGCCAAGGTGCAGTCGGCGATGCTGGAGCTGATGGCCGAGCGCCAGGTGTCCATCGGCGGCCAGACGTTCCCGATGCCGAAGCCGTTCATCGTCATCGCCACCCAGAACCCGATCGAGTCCGAGGGTGTCTACCCGCTGCCGGAGGCGCAGCGCGACCGGTTCCTGGTCAAGATCGACGTACCCCACCCGCGCGGGCACGAGGAGTTCGAGATCCTGCGCCGGATGAGTGTGGACCCGCCGGAGCCGCGGCAGGTGCTCAAGCCGGAGACGATCCTGGAGCTGCAGCGGTCGGCCGAACAGGTCTTCGTGCACAACCTGGTCGCGGAGTACGCCGTTCGCCTGGTGATGGCGACCCGGACGCCGTCCGACTTCCACCTGCCCGACCTGGAGCCGATCATCGAGCTCGGCGTCAGCCCGCGCGCGACCCTCGGCCTGATCTCGGCCGGCCGGGGGCTCGCTCTGATCCACGGCCGCGACTACCTGCTGCCGAGCGACATCCAGACCGTCGCGCTGGACGTGATGGGCCACCGTCTCGGCCTCACGTTCGACGCGGTCGCGGACAACATCGACCCGCGCGCCGTGATCGAGCGCATCCTCGCCACCGTCCCGCCGCCGCAGCCGGTGTGGCGCGACGGCACCGACGGCTCCGGCCGCCCGGAGTTCGTGTAGTGCCCAACCGACCAGACCCGCGGGCTGCGATGACGATCTCGCAGCTCGCTCCCGAACGCGCACTCCGGCGGCTCGAGTTGACCGTCGTACGGCGGCTCGAGGGTTATCTGCACGGTGAGCACCTGGGCCTGTTGCCAGGCCCCGGCACCGAGCTCGCCGAAGCCCGGGAGTACCAGGTCGGCGACGACGTACGGCGGATGGACTGGGCTGTGACCGCCCGTACGACGGTTCCGCACGTGCGTGACCTGATCGCGGACCGCGAGCTGGAGACGTGGGCCCTGGTCGACCTGTCCGCCTCGATGGACTTCGGTACGTCGCAGCTGGAGAAGCGGGAGCTGGCTGTCGCGGCCGTCGCCACGGTCGGGTTCCTGACCCACCGGCTGGGGGACCGGTTCGGCGGGCTGATGCTGCGCGATTCGGCGCTGCGCCGCTGGCCGGCGCGGTCCGGCCGGCTGGCCCTGTACGGCCTCCTGCGGGCCTTGCTGGCCGAGCAGGTCAGCGGCGACCAGGAAGCACACCGCAGCGACCTGACGGCGGCGCTGGAGTCGATGGCCCGGACGCAGCGCAAGCGTGGCCTGCGGGTGATCGTGTCCGACTTCCTCACGCCGGAGGATGGCGAGGTCGACCCGCGGAAGGAGCCGTCCTGGGAGCGGGCGATGCGCAAGCTGACCGCGCAGCACCAGGTGCTCGCGGTCGAGATCGTCGACCCGCGGGAGCTGGAGCTGCCGAACATCGGTGTGGTCATGATCGGCGACCCCGAGACCGGCGCGGTCCGCGAGATCGACACCCGGCGGCGCAAGGTCCGGGAAGCGTTCGCGACGGCCGCCCTGGCGCAACGGGAACGAACCAGGACCGCTCTGCGTAGGGTAGGTGCGGGCCACCTGGTCCTGCGGACCGATCGTGACTGGGTCGCGGACACCGTGCGATTCGTGCTCGCCTACCGGCGGGTCGCCCCCCGCCTGCACCAACCGCCGAAGGGAGTGGTTCGCTGATGGAGTTCCTGTCTCCCGGGCGGCTGTGGTTCCTGCTGATCATCCCGGTCGTCGTCGCCGGCTACATCTTCCTGCAGCACCGCCGGGCGCAGTACGCACTCCGCTTCACCAACATCGCCCTGCTCGACCGGGTCGCGCCGCGCCGTCCGCAGTGGCGGCGGCACCTGGCCGTCGTACTGGCGCTGCTCGCGGCGGTCTCCTGCATCGTGGCGTTCGCACAGCCCAAGGACGAGGTGAAGGTGCCGCGCGAGCGGGCCACCATCGTGGTCGCGATCGACGTGTCGCTGTCGATGATGGCCACCGACATCGAGCCGAACCGGCTGGAGGCGGCGAAGAAGTCGGCGAAGAACTTCATCAACCAGTTGCCGTCGAAGTTCAACGTGGCGCTGGTCAACTTCGCCGGTACGGCGTCGATCATCGTGCCGCCCACGACGGACCGGGCCACCGTACTGCGCTCGGTCGACGGGCTGGAGCTGGCCGAGTCGACCGCGACCGGTGAGGGCATCTTCACCTCGCTGCAGGCGCTGACCCAGGTCCCGCCGGACCCCGACCACCCGAACGACCCGGCTCCGGCGCGCATCGTGCTGCTGTCGGACGGCAAGCGGACCGTCGGCCGGACCGCGCAGGAAGGCGCGCAGGCCGCCAAGGCGAAGAACACCCCGGTCTACACGATCTGCTTCGGCACCGACTCCGGCTTCATCGAGATGGACGGCATCCGCCAGCGGGTCCCACCGGACCGCGCCGAGCTGCGCAGCGTGGCCGAGATCAGCGGCGGCGAGGCCTACACGGCGGAGTCGGCCGGTGAGCTCGAGGACGTCTACAAGGACATCGGTTCCTCGGTCGGGTACGACGAGGTGGACAAGGAAGTCACCGCCCGCTTCGCCGGTATCGCCATGCTCTTCACTCTCGCCGCCGCCGGCGCCTGCATCGCCCTCGCCTCCCGCTTCCCGTAGGCGGCCGGCTCCGGTCGCCTGTCAGGCCTCGAGGTCTGCGGACGCCCACCTGATCGTCAGCGGGCGCGCGTACGCGCAGAGCACGACGCCATGTGACGCCACGGAATTCTCCGCCTGGCGGAGCAGGTCCAGCTCTGCCGGCGAGAGAGTCGCCGCATGCAGGATCGTGCACAGCTGGACGTGCCCGGGCCGCGGGACGGCGTCGGCCCGGTAGGTCATGACGTGCTGGCCCAACGAACGCTCGAGGTCGGCTCGCACCGTCGCGACGATGCCGTCCGGAACCACCAACTCGTCGAGGTCGAGCGCGCTGCTCAGCTCTGGTGGCAGTTCCTCGAGCCAGGGAATCGCCGTCGTCAGCCGTGCCCAATGCATGGTCACCACTATCGCCCAGGACGCACGAAGGGCGCGAACCCTGTGGTTCGCGCCCTTCACGTGGTGCGGCCGCTGTTTGCGACAACCGGGGGTGTCCCGACACCCGGTGGCCCAGCGGCCACGGCCCCTCCCACCCTGGTGGAACGTCTGATGCTCAGTCTTCTGGAAAAGTTCGGGGAAGTCCGTACCTTTCACGGCTTTCTTCAGAACTTCTCAGGTTCACCTCAGTCGGGAGAACTCACACCACCTGGTGGAGCCAGCGCACCGGCGCGCCGTCACCGGCGTACCGGAACGGCTCCAGTTCGTCGTCCCACGGGCGGCCGAGCAGCCGCTCGACCTCCTCGGTCAGGTCCGCCTCGCCACTGGCCGCCTTCAGCATCGCGGCCTTCAGCCGCTCCTCCGGCACCATGATGTCGCCGTGGACGCCGGTGGTCGCATGGAACACCCCCAGCGTGGGCGTGAACGAGTACCGCTCACCCTCGGCGCCGTTGCTCGGCTCCTCGGTCACCTCGAAGCGCAGCTTCTGCCATCCGCGCAGCGCGGACGCCAGCTTCGCCGCGGTCCCGGCCTCGGCCTGCCACGACAGCTCGGCCCGGTAGGTGCCCTGAGCCGCAGGCTGCGGCGTCCAGTCCAGTTTCACGGGCACGCCGAGTACGCCGCCCGCGGCCCACTCGACATGCGGGCACAACGCTGACGGCACCGTGTGGACGTACAGAACGCCACGAGTTGTCGCCACCGGAACCTCCTGTGCTCGAGGGGCGCCTTCCCCAGCGTTCTCGAACACCCGCTCGTCGATTCCGGCGGTACCAGCATTCCATCAGGCACCAAACGACACCCGACACAACACTGCGTACATCTTGCACCACGACCCCCACCAACACCAGCAACCTCGCCGTGTCAACCACATCACCATCGTGTCGCGAACATGATCTTCGGAGAGAACCAGCGCCTGGTGACGGAGAGACTCCGCAAACGGTCCCGTCAGAGCGGGATGTTGCCGTGGTGGCCGCGGCGGCCGGTGTCGGCGGCGGCGATCGCGGCGGCGAGGGCGGAGCGCGTCGTGGCCGGGTCCACCACCTCGTCGACGACACCGATCTCGCGGGCTCGTTCGATGCCGCCGGCGATCTCTTCGTGCTCGGCGGCGAGCTCCGCCTCGACCTGGGGCCGGAGTTCGGGGTCGACCTCGGCGAGTTTGCGCCGGTGCAGCACCCGGATCGCCGCGACCGCGCCCATCACGGCGACCTCGGCGCGCGGCCAGGCGAACACCCGGGTGGCACCGAGCGACCGTGCGTTCATCGCGATGTAGGCACCGCCGTACGTCTTCCGCGTCACCAGCGTCACCCGCGGCACGACGCTCTCCGCGAACGCGTGCAGCAGCTTCGCACCACGCCGTACGACGCCGTCCCACTCCTGACCGACACCCGGCAGATACCCGGGGACGTCGACCAGGACCACGAGCGGGACACCAAAGGCATCGCACATCCGGACGAACCGCGACGCCTTCTCGGCCGACAGCGCGTCGAGGCAGCCGCCCAGCCGCAGCGGGTTGTTCGCGATCACGCCGACGGTCCGCCCGCCGAGCCGGCCGAGCGTGGTGACGATGTTCGGTGCCCACCGCTGGTGCAGTTCGACGGAGGAGTCCTCGTCGAGCACCCCTCCGACCAGCGGATGGACGTCGTACGCACGCTTGGCCGACTCCGGCAGGAACCCGGACAGATCGGTGTCCGGTACGTCGGCCGCGACCGAACCCTGGTTCGCCAGCAGGTCCGCGAGCCGACGGGCCTCGTGCAGTGCGGCGGTCTCGGAGTCGGTGGTGATGTGGACGACGCCGGACCGCCTTCCGTGCGGCTCGGGACCGCCCAGGCGGAGCATGTCGACGTCCTCACCGGTCACCGAGCGAACGACGTCCGGCCCGGTGACGAAGATCCGGCCCTCCGGACCGAGGATGACGATGTCGGTCAGCGCCGGGCCGTACGCCGCACCACCTGCGGCCGGGCCGAGGACGACGGAGATCTGCGGGATCTTCCCGGACGCCTGCGTCATCGCGTAGAAGATCTTGCCGACCGCGTGCAGGCTCAGCACGCCCTCGGCGAGCCGGGCGCCGCCGGAGTGCCACAGGCCGATGATCGGCACCTCCTCGCGGAGGGCGGCCTCGTAGGCCTTGACCACCACCTCGCAGCCCTCGTCGCCCATCGCGCCGCCCATCACCGTGGCGTCGGAGCAGAACGCGACAACCGGAGCGCCCTCGATCGTGCCGCGGGCGGCGACCATCCCGGAGAGGTTGTCCGGCGTGATCAGCTCCAGGCTGTCCAGGTCCAGCAGGTTCGTCAGCCGGGTGACCGGGTTCCGCGGGTCCAGTTCACGAGGCGGTTTGGCGGGCTTGGGCGCTGCTGGAGCGGTGGTCATACCGTCCTCCGGTGGTGTGCGGGAACAGGTGTCGCCCGGCGTACGTCGTACGTCCCGCCGGGCGACCGACGTCGACTAGACCGTCTTGAAGGCGATGGCGGCGTTGTGGCCGCCGAAGCCGAAGGAGTTGTTCAGCGCCGCGATGTCCCCGTCGGCCAGCTTGCGCTGCTCCGTCGCGACGTCCAGCTCGACCTGGTCGTCGAGCTTGTCCACGTTGATGGTGGGCGGCGAGACCCGGTGGTGCAGGGCGAGCACGGTCGCGATCGACTCGACCGCGCCGGCCGCGCCGAGCAGGTGACCGAACATCGACTTCGGCGCGGTGGCGATCGCGTGGTCGGCCTCCTTGCCGAGCGCCTGCCGGATCGCCAGCGACTCCGCGATGTCACCCTGCGGGGTCGAGGTCGCGTGCGCGTTGATGTGGTGCACGTCGGCCGGGGTCAGGTCGCCCTCGGCCAGCGCCCGCTCCATCGCCCGCTTCGCGCCGGACCCGGTCGGGTCGGGCTGCGCGATGTCGTGACCGTCGGCGGAGATGCCCGCACCGGCCAGCTCGGCGTAGATCGTCGCGCCGCGGGCCTTGGCGTGCTCGTACGACTCCAGTACGAGGATCCCGGCGCCCTCACCGAGCAGGAACCCGTCGCGGTCCACGTCCCACGGCCGCGACGCCTTCTCCGGCTCGTCGTTGCGCCTGCTCAGCGCCTGCATCATGCCGAAGGCGGCCAGCGGCAGCGGCATGATGCAGCCTTCGGTCCCGCCGGCCAGGACGACGTCCGCGCGGCCGAGCCGGATCTGGTCGAGGCCGAGCGCGATCGCCTCGTTGCCGGACGCGCAGGCCGAGACCGGGGTGTGCACGCCGGACTTGGCGCCGAACTCCAGGCTCACGTACGCCGCGGACGAGTTCGGCATCAGCATCGGGATCGCCAGCGGCGAGACCCGTCGCGGGTTGGTCTTCAGCGCGTCGTAGTTCGCCAGTGTGGTGTGCAGGCCGCCGATACCGGAGGCGACCGCGACACCGAGCCGCTCCTTGTCCAGCCCGGAGTCCTTCAGGCCGGCGTCGGCCCAGGCCTCCCGGGCAGCCACCACGGCGAGCTGCGCGTTGCGGTCGAGCCGCCGGGCCTTGACCCGCTCGAGCACCTCGGTGGGCTCGACCGCGGCCGGTGCGGCGATCTGGACCGCCAGGTTCTGCACCCACTCGTCGGTCAGCCGCCGTGCGCCGGACCGGCCGGCCAGCAACCCTTCCCAGGTGCTGGACACGTCGCCCCCCAGCGGGGTCGTGGCTCCGAGCCCGGTGATGACGACTCGGGTCTTCGACATGGTTACCTCATCCTTCACGGGATCGATCTGGAAACAGGGGCGAGGGGTGGGTGTGCGCCGGGTGGTGCTCACCGGACCGGGGTCCGGCGAGCACCGGCCAGCACGGGTGCGGGTTCGGTCAGCCGTTCTGGGCGCGCTCGATGAACGCGACCGCGTCGCCGACGGTCTTCAGGTTCTTCACCTCGTCGTCGGGGATCTTGACGTCGAACTTCTCCTCGGCGGCCACCACGACCTCCACCATGGAGAGCGAGTCGACGTCGAGGTCGTCGGTGAAGGACTTGTCCAGCTGGACGTCCTCGACCGGGATGCCGGCGATCTCGTTCACGATCTCGGCGAGGCTGGAACGGATCTCTTCGGTGCTGGCCATCAGTTCGTTTCCCTTTCGGATTCTTTGCTGTGCAACGGCCGGGCCGGCCACCTGAGCCGCCCCGGACAACTATGGGCTACGGGATCCGGATCACCTGAGCGGCGTACACCAGACCGGCGCCGAAGCCGATGAGCAGCGCGAGGTCGCCGCTCCTGGCCTCGCCGTTCTCGCGCATCGCGGTGATGGCGAGCGGGATCGACGCGGCCGAGGTGTTGCCCTGCCGCTCGATGTCGCGGGCCACCTTGACGTGGTCGGGCAGCTTGAGCGCCCGGCGCATCGCGTCGGTGATCCGCATGTTCGCCTGGTGCGGCACGAACAGGTCGAGGTCCTCGGCCTTCACGCCGGCCACGTCCAGCGCCTGCTGCGCGGTCTTCGCCATCTCGAACGACGCCCACCGGAACACCGGGTTGCCGTCCATCCGCAGGTGCGGCCAGTTGTAGCTGCCGGCTGCCTCCTGCCACGACTCCTTCTGGCTGATCACCTGGTACTGCGTACCGTCGGAACCCCACACCACCGGGCCGATGCCCGGCTCCTCGGCCGGGCCGACCACCGCGGCACCGGCGCCGTCGGCGAAGATGAACGCCGTACTGCGGTCGTTCCGGTCGGTCAGGTCGCTCAGCCGCTCGACACCGATCGCCAGCACGTACTTCGCGCTGCCGCCGCGGACCATGTCGTTGGCCATCGCGATGCCGTAGCAGAAGCCCGCGCACGCGGCGGAGATGTCGAACGCGGCCGCGGTCGGGGCGCCCACCTCGACGGCGATCCGGGTCGCGATCGCCGGAGTCTGGTACAGGTGTGTGACGGTGGCAACGACGACGCAGCCGATCTGGGCCGGGTCGATGCCGGCGTCGGCCAGCGCGTCCTTGGCCGCGTTCACCGACATCATCAGGACTGTCTCGTCGTCGCTCGCCCAGCGCCGTTCCTTGATCCCGGACCGGGTCTGGATCCACTCGTCACTGGAGTCGATGTGCTCCAGGATCTCCGAGTTCGGTACGACGCGGCGCGGCCGGTACGAGCCGATGCCGAGGACCCCGGCGTACTGCGCTCCGCTCGGAGGGGTTATCGCGCTCATGAGGAGACTCCGTTCGGGTGCAGTCGGACCAGCGGTTGGCCGGGGGCGACCGGGTCGCCCTCCTCGACGAGCCACTCCACCACGATGCCGCCGTGGGGAGCCTTCACGCCGGCCTCGTCGCGCAGGCTCTTCACCTGGGCCACCACCTCGCCGGCCTCGACGGTGTCACCGGGCTCACGCCGTACCTGGACCGTCTCGCGGGTGAAGGTGCCCTTCACCGGGGCGACCAGCAGCCGCCAGGTCGGCGACGCGTCGATCTCGGACGGGCTGCCGTGCTTCTCGACGAACGCGCGGGCGTCGTCGAGCTGGTCCGGCGTCTTCAGCGCGAAGGTCTCGACACCCTTGAGGGCGCGCTTCGCGATCCCGGTCAGCGTGCCGGCCGGCGGCAGCTCGAGGATGCCGGTCACCTGCAGGTCGGCCATCGTCTGCATGCACAGGTCCCACCGGACCGGGGAGTTGACCTGCTGGACCAGCCGGTCCAGCGCCTCGCGGCCGTCGTGCACGATCTGGCCGTCGCGGTTGGAGATCAGCCGGGTCCGCGGGTCGTGGGTGCTGATCGCGGTCGCGTACTTCGCCAGGGTCTGGACCGCGGGCTCCATGTGCTTGGTGTGAAACGCCCCGGCCACGGACAGCGGGACCAGCCGGGTCCTGGCCGGCGGGTCGGCGGCGAACGCGGCCAGCTCCTCGACCGTGCCGGCGGCGACGATCTGACCGGGACCGTTGTCGTTCGCGGCGGTCAGGCCGTGCTCGGCCAGCTTGGCCAGGATCTCGTCCCGGTCGCCGCCCAGGACGGCGGTCATCGAGGTGGCGGTCAGCGCCGACGCGGCGGCCATCGCCTTGCCGCGCTCGCGGACCAGCACCATCGCCTGCTCGGCGCTCAGCACGCCGGTGCCGGCCGCGGCCGCGATCTCACCGACACTGTGGCCGGCGACCGCGCCCACCTTGGTGAAGGCGTCGGCCGGATGCGGGAACACCGCCAGCGCGGCCAGCATGCTGGACGCGACCAGGAGCGGCTGCGCGATCGCGGTGTCCCGGATCGTGTCCGCGTCGGCCTTGGTGCCGTAGTGGGCGAGGTCGAGGCCGGCCACCGCGGAGAGCCAGTTCAGCCGGCTCTCGAACGCGGGGTCCTCCAGCCACGGCTCGAGGAATCCTGGGGTCTGGGCACCCTGACCGGGCGCGACGATGACGAGCACGGTGACAACTCTCCCTGAGCCGGGCCGTCCGTGGGCCGGAATGCACCACGAATCTACCGGGCCGACATTGTGGAGATCCTACAAAACCGTGCTTCCGGGCTCGGGGTTGAGCAGGCGGCCCAAGGCCAGTGCGACACGCAATGTGAAAGCGTCGCGCGGGTTGAGCGGAGAGTAGCCCGTGATCTCGCCCACACGCTTCAGCCGGTACCGGACGGTATTGGGGTGGATGAACAGCGCCCGGGCCGTCGCCTCGATCGCGCCACCCGAGTCCAGGTACGCCGACACCGTGTCGAGCAGCACGCCATCGCCTATGGTGAGCGGGCCGTAGACGTCGGAGGCGAGTTGGCGGCGGGCGTGGCCGTCTCCGGAGAGTGACCTTTCCGGGAGGAGCTCGTCGGCCTCGACGGGCCGGGGAGCGGTCGGCCAGGCGGGGGCGGCGCGGAGACCGGCGATCGCCGCGCGGGCCGACGTCACGGCCGCCATCAGGTCTTTCACCACCGGTCCGACGACGATCGGACCGGGTCCGAACCATTGAACCAGGTTTTGTACGATCTCGACAGGTTTACTCGTACCACCGAGTACTACCACCAGCCGGTCGCCCTGCATCGCACACAGAGCGTCAGCCCCGGCCTCCCGGGCGGCGTGCCGGACCACGTCGGCCACGTTGGCGCTTCCGGGCTCGGATTCGGGTGCTCGTCCGACCACCACGGACACCTCGGCGGACCCCGTCGTACCGGCTCCGGTCCAGCCGAGGGCGGAGGCGCGCGAGCGGACCGACTCGTCGGCCTCGCCGCGGATCATCGAGTCGACGACCAGGGCCTCCAGCCGGGCGTCCCAGGCGCCGCGCATCTCTGCTGCCTTGGCGTAGACCGTCGCGGCGGCGAACGCGACCTCGCGGGCGTAGCGCTGCATCGCCTCCCGGACCACCGGCACGTCCTCGGGCGGCAGTAGGTCGCCGATGGTGTTCTCGATCATCTCGATCGTGGTCCGCAGCAGGTCGACGGTCTGGTGCAGTGAGATGACCC
Organism: Kribbella swartbergensis; assembly: GCF_054784135.1. Lineage (NCBI taxonomy): Bacteria > Bacillati > Actinomycetota > Actinomycetes > Propionibacteriales > Kribbellaceae > Kribbella > Kribbella swartbergensis. The sequence goes on along the minus strand of NZ_BAAGPM010000022.1, from coordinate 450,095 downwards.
GGGTGAACTCGCGCGGCGCCGAGCCGAACATCCGGGTCGGCATCGCCGAGTGTGCCTCGGGATCGCGGAACCAGTCGACGAACGCGGTGATCCCGGACTGGGCGACCAGCCCGATCCAGGACCGGTCCTGCGCGGACAACTTCCCGAACCACGGCAACTTCTCGTCCATCGCGGCCATCGCCGCGGTGGCGAGCGCACCGGTCGCGCCCTGCAACCGCTCCGCCCGGGCCAGGTGCTCCTTCGACCGCTTCGCCACGTCCCGACCATATCCGCTGCCATCATGGGGGAATGAGTGACAAGGCGGGTGTGGCGGATGCGGTGGCCGCGTTGCGGGCGATCGGGTACTACCTGGAGCGCGACCGGCAGCCGACACACCGGGTGAAGGCGTACCGCCGGGCGGCCGACACGATCGCGGCGCTGCCGCCGGCGGAGGTCCGGGCCCGTCGCCGGGCCGGCACGCTGACCGAGTTGCCGGGGATCGGGCCCAAGACGGAGGCGGTCATCCTCGAGGCGATGGACGGCGCCACCCCGTCGTACCTGGTCAAGCTGGAGGAGGCCGCGGGTGCGCTGACCACGGCCGGTACGGCGATGCGCGCGGAGCTCCAGGCGGATCTGCATCTGCACTCGGACTGGTCCGACGGCGGCAGCCCGATCGAGGAGATGGCGCGGACGGCGCACCGTCTCGGGCACAAGTACATCGCCCTGACCGACCACTCGGGCCGGCTCACCGTCGCCAACGGATTGTCCCGCGAACGCCGCCTGCAGCAGCTCAAGGTGGTCGCGGAGCTGAACAAGAAGCTGGCCGACGAGCTGGACGGGTTCACCATCCTGAACGGCATCGAGGTCGACATCCTCGAGGACGGCTCGCTCGACTGCGACAGCGAGATCCTGGCCCAGCTCGACATCGTCGTCGCCAGCGTGCACTCGAAGCTGCGGATGGCGGCCGAGCCGATGACCGAGCGGATGGTCCGTGCGATCGCGAACCCGCACGTCGACGTCCTCGGGCACTGCACCGGCCGGCTGATCACCGGCGGCCGCGGCACCCGGCCGGAGTCCCAGTTCGACGCGGAGATCGTCTTCGAGGCGTGCCGTCAGTTCGGTACGGCGGTCGAGATCAACTCCCGTCCGGAACGCCTCGACCCGCCCCGGCGGCTGCTGTCGCTGGCGGTCGAGATGGACTGCCTGTTCTCCATCGACACCGACGCGCACGCGCCCGGCCAGCTCGACTGGCAGGCGTACGGCTGCGAGCGTGCCGAAGACTGCGGTGTGACCCCCGACCGCGTCATCAACACCTGGGACCAGCAGAAACTGCAGGAATGGGCGGCGTCATGAGCGACCTGGAGAAGGACCCGGCCGAGGTCATCTGTGTCGGCGGGAACGGCGGACCTGTGCTGGAGTTCCTCGAGCCGCGCGAGGTCGTCCTCGGCCGGACGACGAAGGTACGGCGGCTGCTGCCGAACAAGAACCGCCGGATGGTCGGCGCGTGGTGCTTCGTCGACCACTACGGACCGGACGACCTGACGAGCCGCGTCGACTCTTACGACGTACCGGGGGAGCGGGGGATGCAGGTCCCGCCGCACCCGCACACGAGTCTGCAGACGGTCAGCTGGTTGTTCGAGGGCGAGATCGAGCACCGCGACAGTGTCGGGTCGCACGCGATGGTCCGGCCAGGGGAGCTCAACATCATGACCGCGGGCAATGGCATCGCCCACTCCGAGGTCTCGACCCCGACCGCGCCGCCGACCCTGCACGGCGCCCAGCTGTGGGTCGCCCTGCCGGACTCGGTGCGTGCGACGGTCCCGCCTGCCTTCAACGCGTACGCCGACCTGCCGAAGGTCGACTTCGACGGCGCCCGGGCCACGGTCATGATCGGCACCGTCGCCGGGGTCACCTCACCCGCTCCCGCCTACACCCCACTCGTCGGCGCCGACCTCACCATCGAGCCCGGTCGGACGCTGACGCTTCCCCTCACGCCGTCGCACGAGTACGCCGTACTGGTCGTCGACGGCTCGCTCACGGTCGGCGACCTGGCCCCGGGCTTCGGTGAGATGGTCTACCTCGGCGACGGCCGCGAGGCGATCGACCTGGTTGCCTCGGACAACGGAGTTCGCTGCCTGCTGCTCGGTGGCGAACCGTTCGAGGAGCACCTGGTGATGTGGTGGAACTTCATCGGCCGCAGCCACGACGAGATCGTCACCGCCCGGGAAGCCTGGCAGTCGGCCATCGCCTCGGGCGGCAACGACCGCTTCCGGATGGTCCCCGGCTACGACGGTGACCCGCTCCCCGCGCCGGCGCTGCCCGCTACCGAGCTGAAACCACGGCCGCGGGCGCGCTGACCCGGCGGCGGTAGTAGGCCCAGGTGAGGACCAGCAGCGCCGGACCCCACAGGTGGAGCGGCGCGTAGCAGGCGATCATCAGGGCCGCCCAGCCCGTGTTCGCGAACGGGATGAAGTCCCCCGAGAAGACGTCGCGGAACCCGTAGGTCCAGATCGCGATCAGCGACAGGGCGCCCAGGATCGCCGGGACGATCGCGGCGTACGGGTTGACCCGGCGGCCGCCGATGAACGGGATCCAGCGCGGCGCGACCTCGCCCCAGGGCTTGACCAGCCCGAAGGCGATCATCGCGACGGCCTCGGAGAACAGCGACAGGAAGACGACGTAGATCTTCTCGCCGGTGCCGACCAGGTAGGCCGGCTGGCCTGCGTCGTCGAGGATGCCCATCGAGGAGCCCGCGACCAGCCCGAGCCGCCACAGGCCGGACGGCAGGGTCATCAGCGGGATCGCGTGAGCCAGCCGGTAGGCCCACCGGGGAACAGGTTGCTCGGTCGTTTTCACAGTTACCGAGCATGCGACCCGCACGGCGGCGGAACCTCACCCGCGAGAGTGAACCGGCTCCCTCCGGGGAGCGTTTCAGAGCAGGTCGTGGTCGCGCGCGTAGGCCGCTGCCGCGGTCCGGGAGGGGACGTCGAGCTTGGTGAAGATGTTCGTGAGGTGCCGCGCCACGGTCTTGTCGCTGAGCACCAGCCGGTGCGCGATCTCGGTATTGCTGTTGCCGGACGCAACCAATCGCAAAACCTCGAGCTCCCGCACCGTGAGCCCGCCGGGAGTGCTGCGGTGCAACAGCTTCTCGGCGTCCTGCCGGGCCGGCAGCGCGCCGAGTTCACCGAAGGTCCGGCACGCGGACGTCAGCTCCGCGGTCGCCGAGTCGTCGTCACCCAGCAGCCGGAACGCCCGGCCCACCAGCACCTTCGCCCGAGCCACTTCGTACGGCGCCTGCAGCCCTCCCCACAGCTGCGCTGCCAGCCTCGCCGGTGCGAGGGCCCGTTCAGGATCCCCGGACGACAGCGCTGCCAGACCCGCACCGTAGGCCGCCGTCGCCCGCAGGCCGGGGCATTGGAAGGCGTCGGCGATCCCGGTCAGCTCGGACGCGGCGGACTCGGCCTCGTCGTAGTGACCGGCGGCCGTCAGGATCTCGACCGCGGCCGGCAGCAGCCGGGCCCGATGCACCTGGTCACCGGTCTCGGTGAGCAGCCGGCGGATGGTCGCCACCGCGGCCGTCGTGCGTCCGCGGGCCAGGAGCAGCTGCGCCCGACCGGGCTGCACCTCGTGACCGTACTCGATGGCCTGTTCGTAGCCGGCCTCGGCGCCGGCCAGATCGCCGCGGATCCGGAGTACGTCGCCGTACTCGCTCAGCGCGAGGCCGGCCGCGGCGGGTGCACCGGACGACACATAGCGCAGGCGGGCACCCTCGAACTCCTCCAGCGCCTCGTCGAACCTCCCGTGCAGCCGCAGGATCTGACCTCGGTGGACGGCGCACTGGCCGGTGTATGGGACGAGGTCGGGCTGGCTGTCGCACCAGCGCGTCAACGCGGTGGTCCATTCCGACGCCCGGGCGAAGTCCATCACCTCCTGACAGCCCTCGATCATCGCGCAGTACACCTGGCCGGCGAAGATCGGCGAGACCTCGCCGGCCGCGACGCCGACCATCGCCTCGTCCAGCCTGGCCAGCCCCTCCGGCACCCGGCCCGAATACATCATCAGGCGGCCTTGGCAGACCAGGCCCTGCGCGAGCAGGTCGGGGTCACCGAACCGGCGGGCCGCCTCGGTGATCTCCTCGGCGGCACGCGCGGCGCCGGCGAAGTCACCGTGTGCCAGGTGCCGGAAGAACTCGTGCAGCCGGAGATATCCCCGCTCGACCACGTCCTCGGGGTGGTCCGCCAGCAGTCGCTCGGCCCTGGCGGCCCAACCACTGCCGACGGCGACCTCCCCCCGGACGTTGAGCACCATGGCGAGCCAGAAGGCGAATCGGACCGCTGCCAGCGTGTCGCCGCGGTCGACCTGCACGCGGTACCCGCGCTGAAACGCGCGGATACAGCCGTCCTGGTCACCGATCAGGTACGCCGCGGTGCCCAGCGCCATCAGATCCCCGGCACCGAGTGTGGCCGCGTCCGGCTCACCCGCCGCCGCGCCGCGCTCGTCCGCGGCCGCAGCTGCGGAGAGCCGGTCGTAGGCGACCGCCCAGTCGCGCTGCTCGTACGCCCGGCGGGCCCGCTCCAGATCGTCGACGATCCCCATCACCTGCCCCCTAGTGGCGAGGATGCGCGCTGGATCAGGCGGCGGCAAGACTCCGGCCGGATCGGGCCGCGATGCGTTTGGCGACGTACGCCGCGTCCCGCCCGACGCCCGGGAGCACCATCGAGCTGAAGGCGAACTGGAAGGCCAGACCGCAGAAGAACAACCCCGGCGCGGAGGTGACCACGCCGCGCTCCTCCACCGGCCAGCCGTCCGCACCGATCACCGGCAGCCGGATCCAGTCGAACACCTGCCGGAACCCGGTCGCCCACACCACGTTCGCGACGTCCAGCACCCGGTCGTCGCCGAGCACCGGCCGCCCGTCGCGGACACCGGTCACCCGGTCGGGCACCCGCTCGACCCCTCGCGCGAGCAGGTCCTCCCGCTTGACCCGGAGCATCGGACCGCCGTGGAAGCGGATGTCTTCCCTGGCCTTCCGCCCGATCGGTGTCCGCCGGGTGATCAGATGCTTGCCGACGAAGAGGAAGACCGGGAAGAAGACATGCGCGCCTGGGCTGTCCAGCCGGACTGGGATCTGGCCCGGGTCGCGTCCGCACAGGATGGTCGGGTGGGTGGTCGCTACCTCGTAGGCGATGTCCGTCCCCGAGTGCGAACCGCCGACGACCAGGACCGGCCCTTGCTTCAGCTGCTCGGGCCGGCGGTACTCGCTGGAGTGTAGCTGCCGGATCGCCGGGTCGAGATCGACGGCGAAGTCCGGCAGGTACGGCGTCTTGCCGAAGGTGCCGGTGGCAACCACCACGTTGTCGGCGTGGATGGCCCCCGAGCTGGTCGTGACGACGTACCGCCCGTCCTGCGCTTCGAGGCTGTCCACCCGGGTGCTGTTCCGCACCGGGAGCTCGAAGTGAGCGGCGTACGACTCGAGGTAGTCGGCGACCTCGTCCTTGCTCGGGTAGCCCCAGCGCTCGCCGGGGAACGGCAGCCCGGGCAGGCCGTCGTACTTGATCGGCGTGTAGAGCCGCAGCGTGTCCCACTGCGCCCGCCACTGGTCGCCGATCCGGGCGTTGCCGTCCAGGATCAGGAACGGCCGGCCGCGTCTGCGCAGGTGGTAACCGGTGGACAGCCCGGCCTGCCCGCCGCCGATAATGACGGTCTCGATACTTTCGGTGGTCATGCGAGTCTCCGCTCGTTCCGTACGACGGCGCGCGCAGCCGGGCGGTACCGCAGCCACCACAGCAGCATCAGCGCGGACGTCACGACGTAGAAGCCGTGCAGGGCCCAGATCGGTCCCGGCGGCAGGTGCACCACGTAGATGCAGTGGACGGCGTTGCCGACGTTGGCGAGGACCAGATGCGCCGGGCTGTACGACTCCAGGTCGCGGGTCCGGATCGCCTTGACCACCATCGGCAGCGCACTCGACGCGAAGAGGATGGTGGACATCGTCCCCGCGAGAAGAGCAACGCTTGCGCCAGTCATGGCACTGACGCTAGGGATCCGGGGTCACCCCGCGCGTCGGACGGAATACGCAACCTCCGCCGGCCGCGGACTACGAGGTTTGTCGTACGCCGGTCTGCCGAGCGCTCGAGTGGTCGGCGGACCGGGAACGGAAAAGCCGCCCACCCCGAAGGGTGAGCGGCTGCTCCAGGGATCCGGCGTCAGGCGCCGGCGCCCTCCTGCTTCACGCCGGCGACCGCGGTCGGGTCGTCGATGCGGTACTTGCGGGCCGCCTCGGCGGCGACCTCCGGCTTCACGTCACCGCGCTTGGCCAGGATCTCCAGCGTGGCGACGACGATCGACTCGGCGTCCACGTGGAAGTGGCGCCGGGCCGCGGCGCGGGTGTCGGCCAGACCCCAGCCGTCGGTCCCGAGCGAGGTGTAGTCGTTCGGCACCCAGCGTGAGATCTGGTCCTGCACCGCGCGCATGTAGTCGCTGACCGCGACGACCGGGCCCTTGGTGTCCTTCAGCTGCTCGGTCACGAACGGCACCTGCTCCGGCTCGTCCGGGTGCAGCAGGTTGTGCTCCTCGGCCGCGATCGCGTCCCGGCGCAGCTCGTTCCACGACGTCACCGACCAGATGTCGGCGGCCACCGAGTACTCCTCGGCGAGGATCTCCTGCGCCTTGCGGACCCACGGCAACGCGACACCCGACGCGAGCAGCTGCACCCGCGGTACGTCGTCGCCCTCGGCCGTCTCGTACTCGCTGAACCGGTACATACCCTTCAGCAAGCCCTCGACGTCGAGGTTCTCCGGCTCAGCCGGCTGCGGGACGGGCTCGTTGTAGACGGTGAGGTAGTAGAAGACGTCCTCGCCGTACGGCAGGTCCTTGTCCAGACCGTAGCCGTACATCCGGCGGAGGCCGTCCTTCACGATGTACGCGACCTCGTAGGCGAAGCCCGGGTCGTAGTGCACCGCGGCCGGGTTGCTCGAGGCCAGCAGCGGCGAGTGACCGTCCGCGTGCTGCAGGCCCTCACCGGTCAGGGTGGTCCGGCCGGCCGTCGCGCCGATCAGGAAGCCCCGGCCGAGCTGGTCGCCGAACGCCCAGAGCGAGTCACCGGTCCGCTGGAAGCCGAACATCGAGTAGAAGATGTAGAACGGGATCATCGGCTCGCCGTGCGTCGCGTACGCCGTACCGGCCGCGATCATCGAGCCCATCGCACCGGCCTCGCTGATGCCCTCGTGCAGCAGCTGGCCCTGCTCGGACTCCTTCCACGACAGCAGCAGGTTGCGGTCGACCGCCTCGTAGGTCTGCCCGTGCGGCGAGTAGATCTTCGCCGTCGGGAACATCGAGTCCATACCGAACGTGCGGTACTCGTCCGGGGCGATCGGGACGATCCGGTGGCCGATCTCCGGGTCCTTCATCAGGTCGCGGAACAGCCGGACCAGCGCCATCGTGGTCGCCACCGGCGCGTTGCTGCCCTTCGACAACGGCTTGTAGACGTCGTCGCCCGGCAGCTTCAGCGTCGTCCGCGGCGCCACCCGGCGCTCCGGCAGCGAACCGCCGAGCTGCTTGCGCCGCTCCATCATGTACTGGTACTCCGGCGAGTCCTTGCCGGGGTGGAAGTACGGCGGGTTGTACGCGTCCTCGAGGTCCTTGTCCTCGATCGGCAGGTAGAGCCGGTCCCGGAACGCCTTCAGGTCGTCCGAGGTCAGCTTCTTCATCTGGTGGGTCGCGTTGCGGCCCTCCAGCGCCTCGATCGTCCAGCCCTTGATGGTCTGGGCCAGGATCACCGTCGGCTGGCCGACGTGCTCGGTCGCGCTCTTGAACGCGGCGTACACCTTGCGGTAGTCGTGACCGCCGCGCGGCAACTTGCGCAGGTCCTCGTCGGACAGGTTGCGGACCATCGCCTGCAGCCGCTGGTCGCCGCCGAAGAAGTTGTTCCGGATGTACTCGCCGGACTCCACCGAGTAGGTCTGGAACTGGCCGTCCGGGGTGGTGTTCATCTTGTTCACCAGCACGCCGTCGTGGTCCTGCGCCAGCAGGTTGTCCCACTCCCGGCCCCAGATCACCTTGATCACGTTCCAGCCGGCGCCGCGGAAGAACGCCTCCAGCTCCTGGATGACCTTGCCGTTGCCGCGGACCGGGCCGTCCAGCTGCTGCAGGTTGCAGTTGATCACGAAGGTGAGATTGTCGAGCTCCTCGCGGGCGGCCAGGCCGATCGCGCCGAGCGACTCCGGCTCACCCATCTCGCCGTCGCCGAGGAACGCCCAGACGTGCTGCTGGCTGGTGTCCTTGATGCCGCGGTGGTGCAGGTACCGGTTGAAGCGGGCCTGGTAGATCGAGTTCAGCGCGGCCAGCCCCATCGAGACGGTCGGGAACTCCCAGAAGTCCGGCATCAGCCGCGGGTGCGGGTACGACGACAGGCCGTTGTGCAGGCCGCGGGAGACCTCCTGGCGGAACCCGTCCAGCTGGTCGGCGGTCAGCCGGCCCTCGAGGAAGGCCCGCGCGTACATACCGGGGGAGGCGTGACCCTGGATGAAGACCTGGTCGCCGCCGCCGGGGTGGTCCTTGCCGCGGAAGAAGTGGTTGAACCCGACCTCGTACAGGCTGGCCGCGGACTGGTAGGTGGCGATGTGCCCGCCGACCTCGAGACCCTTGCGGTTGGCCTTGCTCACCATCACCGCGGCGTTCCACCGGATGAAGGCGCGGATCCGGCGCTCGATGTGCTCGTCGCCGGGGAACCACGGCTCGCGCTCGGGCGGGATCGAGTTGATGTAGTCGGTGCTCCGCAGGGCGGGCACCCCGACCTGTCGCTCCCGGGCCCGCTCGATCAGCTTGAGCATCAGGTAGCGCGCTCGCGCCTTGCCCCGTTCGTCCAGGACGGCGTCGAGCGATTCGACCCACTCGCGCGTCTCGTCGGGGTCGATGTCGGGGAGCTGGGTGGGCATCCCCTCGGTGATGATGGCTGGTGGTTCGTGTCCGGAAGCCACGGTGTCCTGCCGTTCTCTCAGGTTGCTCTTCCCCGCAATCCTGTCACCTGTTCGGAATGCGTTCTACTTCGCCTTCCACAGCCGCCCGATTCCGGCCGCCGCAGCGTGCAACCACCGGACACGCGCCGTACCCGGCACGCGGATACCGGACACGTCACGGAACCCTCGTGCATACTTGCGCGACGCGATAGGCCACGATGGACTATCGCTACTGACGCCTACCCCCGGGCAAGCGGGGACCACGGAGGAGGACACGTGAGCGCGACCGCGGACCACGCGGACGGCAAGAGCGGGGTGCCGAACACGGCAACCCGGCTCGGCCTGGAGCCGGGCTGGATCGTGCAGGAGATCGGGTACGACGACGACTGTGACGACGACCTCCGCGACGCGATCCGGGACATCACCGGCGAGGAGTTCGTCGACGAGGACACCGACGAGGTCGTGGACGCGGTCCTGCTCTGGTTCCGGGAGGACGACGGCGACCTGGTCGACGCACTGTTCGACATCCTGACCGACCTGAAGGCCGGCGGCGTGGTGTGGCTGCTGACCCCGAAGGTCGGCCGCGACGGGTACGTCGACGCCAGCGAGATCGCCGAGGCCGCACCCACGGCCGGGCTCGCCACCACGAGCAGCCTGACCGTGACCGACGACTGGTCGGCCACCAAGTTGGTGGTGCCCAAGTCGGCGCGCGGCCGGGGCTGACCGTCCGGTGACCCCTGCCGTCGGCAGCCGGGCACCGGACTTCACCGCCCGGAACCAGTACGGCGAAGAGGTCCGGCTGGCCGACTTCCACGGCCGGCGGGACGTCGTACTGGTGTTCTACCCGTACGCCTTCAGCAGGGTGTGCACGAGCGAACTGACCACGCTGCGGGACCGGCCCGACCTGCTGGCGGCGGCCGAGTTCCTGGCGATCTCGTGCGACCCGATGTTCACGCTGCGGGCGTACGCGGACGCGGAGAAACTCGAGTTCGGTCTGCTCAGCGACTTCTGGCCGCACGGGGCGATCGCGTCGGCGTACGGCGTCTTCGACTCCGAGCGCGGCTGTGCGCTGCGCGGCACCTTCGTGGTCGACCGCGGCGGCGTGATCCGCTGGTCGGTGGTCAACCCGGTCCCGGAGGCCCGCGACCCGGACGAGTACGCGGCGGCCCTGGCGGAGCTGGGACTCGACCTCGGGTAGACTGCGCCGGTCGTTCGATCAGGGCGAATAGCTCAGCGGTAGAGCGCTTCCCTTACAAGGAAGATGTCGGGGGTTCGATCCCCTCTTCGCCCACCCCTTCACGAGCGAGGTCCGTGCGACCTCGCTCGTCGCATGTCCAGGGTTGTGTCACTTACTTCTTGTCAGTACCTGACAAGAAGGTGGGTACTTGTCGAGGCGGCGGCACCGCTACAGGCTCTGACCATGCCTGAGAACAAGAACATCCCGGTCACCGTCATCGGACTGGGTTCGATGGGTACGGCGTTGGCCGAAGCACTCATCGGCGCCGGACACCCGACCACCGTCTGGAACAGGACGGCTGCGAAGGCCGCTCCGGTCGTCGCGAAGGGTGGCAAGCAGGCGGAGACCGTCGAGGCCGCCGTGGCAGCGAGCCCGCTGATCATCACGTGCCTGACAACGTTCGACGACACCATCGAGGCCCTGGCGCCGGCTGCGGCGGCCCTGGAGGGGCGCACCCTGATCACGTTGAACAGCGGATCGCCGGCCGGGGCCCGGAAGGCGGCGGATTTCGCCAAGCGCAACGGTGCCCGGTTCCTCGGCGGGGCGGTCAAGAACGTGCCTTCGGCGGTCGGAGCCCCGGACACCCTCCTGTACTACGGCGGCGACCGGACCGTGTTCGACGAGTTCGAAACCACCCTGAAGGTGCTGGGCGGCGACACCGTTCACCTCGGCGACGAACCGGACCTCGCCGCGCTCTACGAGATGGCCGTGGGCGGCACCCTGCTCCCGGCCCTCGTCGGCTTCTTCCAGGGCGCCGCGGCCGTGCAGGCCCGCGGGCTGGAAGCGAGCACGCTGGTTCCCTACACCGTCAAATGGCTGGAGATGATCGGCTCCGTCCTGCGCACCTTCGCGCGCGAGATCGACAGCGGGGATTACACCGAACCGGAGTCGAGCGTCAATCTCTTCCTCGCCGGAGCCGCGCACGACGAGGAACTCGGCGAGGAGGCAGCTGTCGACGTGACCTGGCAGCGCCCACTGCGCGAGCTGCTCGAGCGCGCCGTTGCGGCCGGCCACGGCGAGCACAGCATCTCCGCGCTTGTGGAGGTGCTCAGGAAGCCCGCTCGGGCCGAGGTCTGAGGGGGCCCGGAGCGTACGGCGGGGTCGTGGCGGGGGCCGATTCCGGTGATCGGACGGTGTCGGCCGTCGCCGTACCCGGCGGCGGTGCCACTCGTTGTGAACGGTGTCGGTGGGAGCAGGAATTCTTAACCATCGGCTGCCGGGATCGGACTCCTCCCGGGCGGGTCGCGGCTGGTAGGGTTCACGGCTGTCGGTCGGCTCGATAACGCACCGGGAACACCCGGTCACGGCATTGTTCCGGCCGGCGGAACAACGGGGCTTCTGTCGGTGAGAGCGAGGCGGGTCTGCCCTGAGCCCGGCTCCGTCCAGTTGGGGAGGCGCGTGTCCGTGGGTCGCCAACCGGCCACCGCTGTCCCGGTGACATGCCGGTCCGCGCTCCCGCTCGACGTCGTACCGGCCCTGCCCCCGGTGGTGGCATCGGCGTGGTGAGGAGCGGTGTGGACCGGCCGGCGATCAGCACCGGACCGGCCCTGATGATTCCGGCCGGGTATCCGCGGGACCTGCCCAGCGCGTTGCTGCGGGCCGCCCGCGACTTCGGCGGCGCCGGCGTGGTAGAGATCGGGCCTGACGGCCGCGAGACCAAACTCGACTTCCCGATCCTGCTCGAACTCGCCGCCCGCATCCTGGCCGGCCTGCGGGCGAACGGCGTACGCGCCGGAGATCCCGCGGTCGTGCACTGCACCGAGCCGATCGGGTTCTTCGCCTCGTTCTGGGCCTGCACGCTGGGCGGCATCCGCCCGCTGCTGATGGCGCCGGGTCGCGACGGCGACCGGACCGAGGAGGGCCGCGAGCGGCTCCGCAAGGTCACCGATCTGCTCGGCTGGACCGTGCTGATCGGCCGCCCGTCCGACCTCCCCAACGACCTCGGCCTGCCCGTGCTCGACCCCGACGCACTGGCCGGCCACGAACCGACCTCGGAGTTCCACCGCCCGGCCGCGGACGACGTCGCCGTACTGATGATGTCGTCGGGGACCAGCACCGGGACGCCGAAGATCGTGCAGCTGACGCATCGCGGCCTGGTCGAGTTCGCCGCCGGTACGCCGGCCATGCTGCCGGTCCGGCCCGGACAGACCACGCTGAACTGGCTGCCGCTGGACCAGAGCGGCGCCTTCCTGCTCTACCACCTTCTGCCCGTGTTCACCGGTTGCACGAACATCCACGTCAACACTGACTGGGTGCTGGCCAACCCGCTGCGCTGGCTGGATCTGATGGAGCAGCACCGGGTCAACCACTCCTGGTCGCCGAACTTCGGCTACCGCCTCGTCACCCAGGCCATCGCGGGCGAGCCGGACCGGCACTGGGACCTCTCGGCGTTGCGCAGTCTGGTCAGCGGTGGTGAGCAGATCACCGTGCCGGTGATGAGCGAGTTCCTCCGGCTGACGAACCGTTTCGGCGTCGTACCCGAGACCTTCGTCGCGGCCTGGGGGATGACCGAGACGGTCACCGGGATCACGTTCGCCCGGCCCGGGCTGACGCCGAACGTGCACCGCGTCCGCATTCCGCCGACGGGGGTGGTCGAGTGGGTCGACCAGCGGCCGTCGAGCGGCAAGGTCGCGGTGGCGCGGCCGGGCAAGACGCGGGCCGAGGCGCCCGGCGTACTGAGCCTGGTGTCGGTGGGTGCGCCGGCTCCGGGGACGACCGTACGGATCGTCGCGCCCAACGGCGCGGTCCTGCCGGAGGGCCGGATCGGGCAGTTGCAGGTCGCGTCCGCCCGGGTGACGCCCGGGTACCTCGGCAACCTGGAGGCGGACCGGGTCGCGTTCCCGGTCGGCAACTGGCCGGCCCGCAAGTGGCTCGCGACCGGCGACCAGGGCTTCATCACCGGCGGGCAGGTCGTCATCACCGGTCGCGACAGCGAACGCATCATCATCGCGGGGAAGCTGTACTACGCCCACGACATCGAGGCGGTCGCGTCGTCCGTCGTCGGCGCCGAGCACGGTCTGGTCGCCGCCTGCGGCGTCGCCGATCCGGAGACCGGCACCGACCGGCTGGTGGTGTTCTACGCGCTCACCCCTGAGTCGATCCCAGGCATGGACCAGGCGATCCGCAGCCTGATCCAGGGCCGGCTCGGCCTCGCGGCCGAGGTCGTCGGCGTACCTCGGCGCGACTTCCCGACCACCCCCGGCGGCAAGATCCTCCGCCCCCTGCTCCGCCAACGCTGGCTCGACGGCACGCTCGAGACCTCGTCCAGCCCGTACGTCGAACCAGCCGGAGCCAGCTCCTACTCCGGCCCGTCCGGCGAAGGCCCGTACGCCGACGCCGCCGACACCCTCATCTCCGTCGAAGAAGACCCCGCCGAACGCACCACCGAACTCCCAGTCGTCCGCCTAGCCTGGAAACGCACCCTCCAACAATCCATCCCCACCCCACCCGAACGCCCCACCCTAGGCACCCCTCACCCCGAGACGCCGCGCCCCGAGCCCAAGCCGCCCACCGACGAGCAGCTCCAGTCGGACCCGCGCCCCCAGGCCGAGCCGTCCACCGACGAGCAGCTCCAGTCGGACCCGCGCCCCCAGCCCGAGCCGTCCACCGACGAGCAGCTCCAGTCGGACCCGCGCCCCCAGCCCGAGCCGTCCACCGACGAGCGGCTCCAGGCGGACCCGCGTCCCCAGGCCGAGCCGCCCACCGACGAGCAGTTCCAGGCGGCACCGCGCTCGCAGCCCGAGCCCGCCTCCGCCACGCCAACCCACGTCGCGCCGCAACCGGAAGAGGACGCGTCGGCCAACGCTCAGCCCGAGTCCGAGGACGCGTCGGCGAACGCTCAGCCCGAGGTTGACGACGAGTCGGACGCGTACTTCAACAGCACCGCCTTCTCCCGCAAGCCCACCGACGACCCCGAAGCCACCACCATCCTCACCCGAGTGGTGCCCAACACCCCCACCGCTGCCGCCGCAGACCCAGCCGAACCGGACCCCACCCCGGCCGCCGAGGTCGCAAACCCGGTCGCTCCCGAGACGGCCGCGGACGCCGCCCCAGCCGCCGAGGTCACACGGCCAGTCGAGCCCGAGATCACCCTGGACGCTGGCGCAGCAGCCGAGGTCGCAAACCCGGTCGGGCCCGAGACCACTCTCGACGCCGCCCCAGCCGCCGAGGTCACAAACCCGGTCCAGCCGCAAACCGCGCCGGACGCCGAGCCAAGCGAGGAACCCGAAACCGAGCCCGTCGCCGCGAGGCCCGAATCCGACTCCACCGCCCAGCAGATCGCTGAGCCGGTCGACCCGGAGGCTCCCGGCCACGCGCAGCCGGCCGCAGAGACAGAGTCGCCTCCGCAGCCCGGAACCGGAGCCGTCGCGGCGGAGACTGAGTCCGAGCCCAGCGCCGTACCTCCGGGCGAAGTTGCTGGCACATTCGACTTCGAGCCCGCCGCCGAAGCGGAACCGACCGGTGAGGCCAAGTTCACCGAGCAGGTCGCCGACCCGACGGCCGAGGCCGCGCGGCCAGCTGAGCAAGCCGCCGAGCTCGTCTCCGAGTCAGCCGCAGAACCGCATACCGAGCCAGCCGCCGAACCTCACGCTGAGCTTGGGGCCGAGAGCGAGGCCGCTCCGGAACCAGAGGTCGGAGTTGTTGCGGCGGGGGCCGAGTCCGGTCCCAGCGCCGTACCGACGGGCGAAGTTGCTGGTGGTTCCGACGCCGAGCCCACGGCCGAAGCCGAGCCCGAGGCTTCTGCTGATGCGGACCTAGTCGAAGAGACCGAGTCGACCACGGCGCAGCAGACCGAAACCGTCACCGCCGAGGCTGCATCTGAGTCCAGCGGTGACGTCCGGCCCGCCGCCGAGCTTGAGTTGGCTGCGGAACCCCAGGCAGAGGTTGTCGTCGCGGAGGCCGAGTCCGGTCCCAGCGCCGTACCGACGGGCGAAGTTGCCGGGGCTTCCGACGCCGAGGCCACGGCCGAAGCCGAGCCCGAGGCTTCTGGTGATGCGGAACTAGTCGAAGAGACCGAGTCGACCACGGCGGAGCAGGCCGAAACCGTCACCGCCGAGGCTGCATCTGAGTCCAGCGGTGACGTCCGGCCTGGCGCCGAGCTTGAGTTGGCTGCGGAATCCCAGGCAGAAGCTGTTGTCGCGGAGGCCGAGTCCGGTCCCAGCGCCGTACCGACGGGCGAAGTTGCTGGTGGTTCAGACGTCGAGCGCATGGCCGAAGCCGAGTCGGAGGTTGCCGCTGACGCCGAGCTGGCCGCAGAGACTGAGTCGACCACGGCGCCGCAGGCCGAAACCGTCACCGCCGAGGCTGAGTCCGAGTCCGCCGGTGAGCTCCGGCCCGCCGCCGAGCTTGAGTCGGAACCCGAGGCAGAAGCTGTCGCCACGCAGCCCGAGCCCGAGCCCAACGCCGTACCCACGGGTGAAGATCGCCGGGCGTCCGACGCCGAGCCGGCCGCCGCAACTACAGGTGAGCCCGAGTCCACCTCCGAGGAGGTCGCCGAGCCGGCGGCCGAGGTTGCGCAGCCGGTCGAGCCGGAGGCTGTAGCTGACGCCGAGCGAGCCGAGGACGCCGAGTCGACCGCAGCGTCGGAGGCCGTATCCGCCTCGGTCGAGGCGGAGCCTCGGTCCACCGGCGACCCTGACCCCATCACCGAGGTCGCGTCGGCTGCGGAACCCGACACAGAACTTGTCGCCACGCAGGCTCAGTCCGAGGCCACCGTCGTACCCACAGGCGAGTTTGAGCCCACCGCCGGGGAGGTCGCCCACCCGGCGGCTGAGGTAGTGCGGCCGGTCGAGGCGGAGGCTCCTGCTGACGCTGAGCCGGTCGCGGACCCGGAGTCGACCGCAGAGTCGGGCGCCGAATCGGTCACGGCCGAGGCCACCGGTGACGTCCTGCCGGCCGCCGAGCTTGAGTCGGCTGCGGAACCCGAGGCGGAAGCTGTCGCCGCGGAGGGTGAGTCCGAGCCCAGCGTCGTACCGACGGGTGACGTTGCCCGGGTCTCGGACGCCGAGCCGACCGCGGGCAGCTCCCAGTCCGGGCCCGCGGGCAGTTCACAGTCCGAGGCTGCGGGCAGCACCCAGTCCGAGGCTGCGGGCAGTTCCCGGTCCGCGGTTGGGGGTGGTGTGCGGGGTGAGGGGAAGGTTTTGGGGGCGGGGAGGGCGGCGAGTGTTGAGCCGGTGGCTGTGGTGGGGTTGGCGGGGCGGTTCCCGGGGGCGGAGACGCTCGAGCAGTTCTGGGACAACCTGGTGGGTGGGGTGGAGAGCATCCGCCGGTTCACGCCGGACGAAGTGAGCCAAGCGGGCGGGCACCCGGACGACGACCTGGTCGCGGTGAACGGGGCGCTCGAGCACGTGGAGTCGTTCGACGCGAAGTTCTTCGGGCTCAGCGATCGCGAGGCCGAGTTGATGGATCCGGCGCAGCGCCTGTTCCTCGAGGTCTGTTACCAGGCGCTCGAGCACGGCGGGTACGCCGGTACGACCAGCCGCGTCGGCGTCTTCGCCGGCTCCGGCATGAACCTCTACACCCAGCAGAACCAGTCCCGCGACTCCCTCGCCACCCGCGTCGCGTACCGCCTCGGCCTGACCGGCCCGGCCATCGGCGTACAGTCCGCCTGGTCGTCCTCGCTCGTCGCGGTCCACCTCGCCTGTCAGGCACTCCGTTCCGGCGACGCGGATCTCGCCCTCGCCGGTGCGGCCGCCGTACAGGTGCCGCAGGCAACGGGTTACCACCCGTCCCCGGAGTCGATCCTGTCGCCGAGCGGCCGGATCCGTGCCTTCGACGCCGAGGCCGACGGCACCGTGGGTGGCAATGGAGTGGCCGCCGTACTGCTCAAGCGACTCGACCAGGCCGTGGCCGACGGCGACACCGTGTACGCCGTGATCCGCGGCACCGCGGTCAGTAACGAGGAGGACGCGCCGGCCGGCAACCAGGTCGAGCTGATCGAGCGCGCGCTCGAGCGTGCCGGGTTCACGGCCGATTCGCTCAGCTACATCGAGGCCAACGGGATCGGCAGTGCGGGCGCCGACTCGGCCGAGGTGCAGGCGCTGACGACGGCGCTGCGCCGGCACACCGACAAGGTCGGGTTCTGCACGATCGGTTCGGTCAAACCGAACATCGGCCACCTGGACAGCGCCGCGGGGATGGCCGGGCTGATCAAGACCATCCTGATGCTGCAGCACCGGACGCTGGTCCCGACGATCAACTACACAGAGCCGAATCCGCAGCTCGCGCTCGACGGCAGTCCGTTCGTGGTCGGCACCAAGGTGCGCGACTGGGAGGCAGGTACGACGTTGCGCGCCGGCGTCAGCGCACTCGATGCCGGCGGCACCAATGCGCACGTGATTCTCGAGGAGGCGCCCCGGCAGGTCCGCCGTGGCGACGACGGACCCGTCGTACTGCCCCTGTCCGCACCCGACCTGGACGCCCTGGCCGACCTGGTGGAGCTGTACCGCACGGACCTGGGTCACGGCACCGGCCACCGCCTCATCGACCTCGCTGGTACGGCGGCACTCGGCCGACCGGCGTACCGTCACCGCGTCGCTGTCGCAGGCTCGTCAGAGGCCGAGCTGGTCGATGCACTCGCCACAGCCCAGGCGTCCGAGGTCCCACGCGGTGGACCAGGCCCACTGGGCTACGCGTTCACCGGACAGGGCGCTGCACGGCGTGGCATGGCTGCTGGGCTTGCAGCACGCTTCCCGGTGTTCCGGTCGGTTCTGGACGAGTGCGACCGCGTGTACGCCGAGGAGACCGGTGGCAGCCTGCTTGGGCTGTTGCTGACCCCAGCTGGTTCGTCTGAGGGTGTCTGGCCGACGGAGACTGCGCAGCCTGCTCTGTTCGCGTTCGAGCTGGCGTTGGCGCGGTTGTGGCAGTCGTTTGGAGTGCAGCCCGCACTGGTCGTCGGCCACAGTGTCGGGGAGTACGCCGCTCTGTGCGTGGCAGGAGCGTTGTCGCTGCCGGACGGCGTACGTCTGACGGCCAAGCGTGGCGAACTCATGCAGCGTGGGACGGTGCCGGGCGCGATGGTCGCCGTACGGGCGGATGCTGAGCGGGTCCGTGAGCTGGCCCAGACGCCGGGTGTGGAGATTGCCGCAGGCAACGGTCCGCAGTCGTTCGTGCTGACTGGCTCCGAGGTGATCGTCGGGCAGTTGGCCGCGCAGCTGGACCGGTTGGAGGTCGCGTGGCAGCGGCTGGACGTCGACCGGGCGTTCCACAGTTCGCTGGTGGACCCGATCCTCGCGGACTTCGCTGCGATCGTCCGTGACATCACGCTGAAGCCGCTGCGGACGCCGATGGTGTCGAGCTGGTCCGGTGACCTGCTCGAGTCCGGGACTGTGCTGGACGGTGACTACCTGGTCGGGCAGTTGCGGCAGCCGGTTCTCTTCGGTGACGCGGTCGAGGCGGTGACGGCGGCCGGGTGCCGGCGGTTCCTGGAGCTCGGGCCGGATGCGGTCCTGAGTCCGGCCGGCAGGCGGATCGCGCCGAACAGCACGTGGATTCCGGCGCAGCGGCTCGGACAGGATCCGGTGCTGGCGACGATGAACGGGCTGGCCGAGCTGTACCAGCAGGGCACCGAGATCGCCTGGTCGAAGGTGTACGGCGACAGCGGTCGCGTGCCGTTGCCGACGTACCCGTTCCGCCGGGTGCACCACCCGATCGACACCTCCGCCGCAGTGGCTAGTGCCGTGGCGATGCCTGCCGACGGCGCGGATACCGGTACGGCGGCGGGGCGGCTGAGTGCGTTCGAACGGGCGGCGCGGGCGCAGGCGGCGGCGTTCGAGCCGGTGAGCGGTACTGGTCCCGCGGTGAAGAAGATCCCGCTGGACCCGCCGAGCGAGCCGGAGCCGGCCGAGGCGGTGAAGTCCGACGAGGCGGAGCCCGAGGCGGGGGAGCGGTCGCCGTTCGCGTTGCCGGCCGAGACGCATCAGGTCGATGCGGACTACCTGGCCCAGGCGGGATCGTTGTCGGGTGATGAGATTTCGGCCGAGCGCTACCGGGAGTCGCTCGATGCGGTTCTCGATCTGACCTGTGAGGAACTGTCGCTGGACCCGTACGACCTGACGGTCGACCACACGTTCGCCGAGCTCGGGGCGAGTCCTGCGTCGATGGCTCCGGTGATCGAGCAGATCAACTGGCGGTTCGGTGTTGAGCTCACGCCGGACGATCTCTTCACGACGTACTCGACGCCGCACAAGCTGGCGACGGCGGTGGCTGTCCAGACCGCGAAACCTGGCGAGGCTGAGGTTGCCGAGGGCACCGAGCGGGCGGAAGTGCCTGCTGGGGTTGAAGGTGTTGTCGAGGAAGTTGCCGATGGCACCGATTCCGTGGAGGTGTTGGTCGCCGAGGATGATGTGGCTGAGGCTCGTGACCCGCGTACTGCGTTGGCGGTGCTTGGGTCCGAGCTGGCCGAGCTGGCCGCGAAGGTCGACGAGGCGGCGGCCGCGACGAGTGAGGCGAAGCTGCCGGGGTCGGGCATGGCTGCGCTCATGTCGCAGCAGTTGCGCGTCGCGAGCCAGCTGGTCGACGGAGTCACCAAGCTGATGCGCGAACAACTGGCGATCCTCAACGAATCCACCGCTGGTCCCGGTGTGGCCGCTGATGATGGCGCCTCGGCTGCCGATGAGCCGGGGGGTAGTGCCGAGCCGGCACCCACTGCCGAGCCGGCGCCCGTCGCTGAGCCGCCCGCCGACGCGGACACGGACGGCCCGGAAGCCGCTCAACAGCCCGACGCCGACTCGTTGGCGGAGCCCAACCCCGAGACTCCAGTCGACGAGCCCACCGCCGCGACCCCGCAGGCGCCCACCGCCGCGGTGCAGGACGAAGGTGAGGGGGTCGAGGGTGAGAAGGAGTTGCGGCGGCGGGACTTCGAGTATTGGGACTTGGCTTTGGCCGGGGCGGAGCCTTTGGTTTTGCCCGGGGACCGGCCGGGGGGTGAGCCGGGGGTTGCTTCGGTCAGGCAGGAGTTTGCGGTCGAGCTCGGCGACGCGGTTTTCGCGTACAGCCGGGAGCGGCGCGTCAGTCCGCTGATGGTGATGCTGGCCGCGGTCGGGACCGTGCTCGGCCGGTTCGCGGCGCAGGACGATGTGACCATCGGGACCCGGCTGATCCGCCCGCAGGGCGACACCTCGACGGCGCCTCAGCGCGCGGTGCCGATCCGCATCGACCTCTCCGGCGAACCCGACCTCGGCGAGCTCGCGCACCGGGTCCGCGACGTCACGACCGGCGCGTTCGACCACGCCGGCACGGACCTCGCCGTACTGGAGCGCGACCCACTGTTCCAGGTGCTGGTGGAGTTCGAGGACGGCGACGAGGAGTTGCCGGAGCACCTCGACGTACGGCTCCGGCTCACGCACCACGGCGCCGGCATCACCTGTACGGCGGACTACCGCACCGACATGTTCGACCAGCGCACGATCGACCGCCTGCTCGCCTACCTGGAAGCGGTACTGCGTCGCGCCACCACCCAGCCGCATCTGCGCATCCCGGACCTGATGCTGCCGATCGAGTCCGACCTGGAGGCGTTGCGCGAGCTCGAGGGCGACATCGACCCGACCGGTTCGATCGGTCCGATCGGCCGGGTACGGCGGAACGCGGTGGTGGCCGGTGAGCTCAGCGGACTGCACACCCTCTTCGAGCAGCAGGTCGCCCGGACCCCCGACGCGATCGCCCTGATCCAAGGAAAGCGCGAGCTCACGTACGCCGAACTCGACCGCCGGTCCAACGCGGTCGCCTGGCAACTCGTCGACCTCGGCGTGAAGCCGGGCCAACTGGTCGCCGTACGTGTTGCCCGGGGCACCGAACTCGTCGTCGCCGTGCTCGCCGTGCTGAAGTCCGGAGCGGCCTACCTGCCGCTGGACCCCGGCGTGCCGGAGTCGCGCTGGTCGTTCATGGTCGAGGACTCGTCCGCGGTCGCGCTGGTCGGTGACGACGCGGCCCTGGCCGATCGGCTCGGGCTGCGGCTGGTCCCGGTCGCGGCGGTGGACGGCGATCCGCGGTCTCAGCAGGCGCCGCCGGTGCGGTCCGCGGCCGATGACATCGCCTACTGCATCTACACGTCGGGCTCGACCGGCAACCCGAAGGGTGTGCTCGTTCCGCACCGCGGCCCGGTCAACCTGATCCGGCACTATCTGGCCACCCGCCGCTCGCTCCGGACGTTGCAGTGGACGTCGTTCGGGTTCGACGTCCACGTGCAGGAGATGTTCACCGCGCTGGCGTCGGGTGCCGCGCTGGTGTTGATCGGCGAGGACGACCGGTACGACCCGGACGCGGTGATCGCGGCGCTGCGGGACCACGACGTCGAGCGGCTGTTCATGGCGTTCAGCCCGTTGACGGCGCTGCTCGCCACCATGCGCCGGCTGCCGGAACTGCCCGCGCTGCGGGAGATCGTCGCCGGCGGCGAGGCGATGGTGCTGACGCACAAGGTGCGCGACTTCCTCGAGGCGCACCCGGACTGCCGGTTGTTCAACGAGTACGGACCGGTCGAGGCGTCGATCGTCACCACGATCCACGAGGTCGACCCGGCCGAGGACCGGCCGTCGATCGGCCGTCCGGTCGAGGGCGTCGTCGTACGCCTGCTGGACCAGGCGCTCCGGCCGGTGCCGGTCGGGGCGGTCGGCGAGATCCACCTCGGCGGTGCGGCCGTTGCCCAGGGCTACCTCGGGCGGCCGGAGGAGACCGAGCGGGCGTTCGTGCCGGATCCGGGGCACCCGGGCGGACGGTTGTACCGCACCCGCGACCTCGGCCGCTGGCGTGTGGACGGGACGCTGGAGTACCTCGGCCGCGCCGACGACCAGGTGAAGATTCGCGGTCACCGGGTCGAGCCGGGCGAGACCGAGCATGTCCTGGCCGACCAGCCGGGTGTGGTCGACGCGGTGGTGGTCGCCTGCACGGATCCGGCCGGTGACACGTGCCTGATCGGGTACGTCGTCCTCGAGGACAGCGATCCCGCCGTACTGGCCCGGCTGATGCTTGACCTCGGCAAGGAGTTGCCGATCTACCTGGTCCCGGCCGACCTGATCCCGATCGAGGAACTCCCGCTCGACGACAACGGCCGCCTCGACCGCGCCCGCCTGCCCGAACCCGAGTGGCTCAAGCCTTGACCGGTACGACGTAGACGCGTCTCCGCATGGTTCTGCACCGGGGACGGAGGGTGTGTCGGTGGCGGCCCTCCCGCAGCCACCGGCCCACCGTCCACGGTGCAGAACCCGCGTCGATCCTCATCCCTCCCGAGGATCGATCGCACTCCGGGCAAGCGCAGCTCCGTCGTCGACCCGCCCACCGGAATCCGAGCCGGAACCCGGGAGCGACCCCGGGTGGGAACCGTTGCCGGATCCCGGTGAGCAGGCCCCGGCCGCGCCGTGCAGGGTCGTGGCGGAAGCCGAGCCGGCGAGGGCTCGTCCGCGCAGGCAACCGTGCAGGGCGGCAACGCCGCGGGCGGCGGCGACGTTCAGCAGGACAGGACGATCGGCGACCCCGGTGCGCGAAACGGTCAGCGGGGTGAGGAAGGGGACGAAGAGCGCGGGTGCCGCAACGTCCATCAGGTCCGATCCCTCTGGGTCGAGCGTTGCCCCGGACAACGCTGGCGGACGTTGCTACCTCACCTGACGTACTGCCACACGATGGCGGCGGAGAGTTTCCTCTCCGCCGCTCACGCGTTCTGGTCGGTCCAGGCCCCCTGACCGGCCAAGTCGGTCAGTCCAGGCCCCCCTCGACCGACCGTGGATGACGTGCCCCCACCCCATCCATCCGTTGCATCGGGAATGGAGCGCCGGTCGTTACACAGTTCTGAGCAATTCCGTAAAAATTGCGCAAAGGTGCTCGGGACATCCCTTTTCCGCACCCGCCGACTGTCCGTCGGCCCGTCAACGCGGCATCCGGTGCCTGAGCGGTCAGCGGATGGCGGACCAGGCTTGGTGGGCGGCGCCGAGCAGCCCGGCGTTGTCGAGCTGGGCCGGCTCCACGGTGAGGTCGGTGACGAAGGGGAGCTGAGCCAAGCGCTTGACCCACGCCTGGACGGGGTCGAACAGGATCGGGCCGGCCTTGGAGACGCCGCCGCCGATGACGACCGTGGTGAGGTCGACGGTGACCGCGGTGGCGACGATGCCGGCGGCGAGCGCCTGGGCGCCGTCGTCGAACGTCGCCAGCGCGAGTTCGTCCCCGGCGGCCGCGTCGGCGGCGAGTACGGCGGCGTCGACGTCCTCGCCGGAACGCCAGCCGCGACGTTGGGCGCGGGCAACCATCCGCGGCCCGCTCGCGTACACCTCGACGCATCCGAACGACCCGCAGGCACACGCCTCGCCGTCCAGGTCGACGACCACGTGACCGATGTGCGCGGCGTTGCCGGACTGACCGATCAGTGGCTTGCCGTCGACGACCAGTCCGCCGCCGACCCCGGTCGACACGACGATGCCGAGCAGCGTGTCCACGTCCCGCCCGGCCCCGGTCCAGAACTCACCGAGCGCGAAGCAGTGCCCGTCCACGCCGAGCGTCACGGGTACGTCGCCGACCAGCGCCCGGACCCGGTCGACCAGGGGGAAGTTCCGCCAGCCGCCGATGTTCACCGGCGAGACCAGTCCGTGCTCCTGGTCCAGCGGACCTGCCGAACCGATGCCGACAGCGAGCGGCTCGGCGTCGCCGCGGACCCGGTCGATCAGCTCGCTCAGCGCGGCGAACACCAGGTCCGCGTCGCCCGGCGGGGTGAGGATCCGGTCCTCGGTGAGGATGCGGCCGTCCGCGGACACGAGAGCGGCGGCCATCTTCGTGCCGCCGATGTCGATTCCGAGAACCGTGTCCTGCTCCGCCTCGATCCGAGGAGTAATCACCGCAGCGTCGCTCATCGTCCCCCCGTCAGTGCCGGTGCAGGTTGTCAGGTTGGTTGCTGTCACCCGGATGCTCGAGCCCGCGGACGAGCTGGACCCGCTCGTGCATGGCCGCGTTCAGCCACCGCGCGAACGCCTCCAACCGGGCGCTCTGCAGTAGTTCGCGATGCCAGCCCGCCACCGGTACGCCGGGGTCGGCGGGCGGCTCTTCACCCAGTACGTCGGCCGCGTACGCCAACTGCTCCGCCGGAATCCGTACGTCCGCGCTCACCAGCGCGGCAACCCGCCGTACCGCGTCCGACCCGGCCAGCGCCGCGGCGGTGATCGAGCCCACCGCGATCGCCGTCGCCACGTCGATCGCCTCCGGTTCACTCTCAGCGCGCTCCCCGGTGGGAGTTCCGCGGCGGCGGAGTTCGTCGAGGCACAGTTGTTCGGTGATGACGACCTGGGCGACCCAGCGGGTGAGCTGGCGACCCTCGCGGCTGTCCGGGCGGGGGAGTACGCAGGCGGCGTCGCCCGCCCGCAGCACCGCGAGCCGCTCGTCCAGCAGCGCGCGGGGCACCGGTTCACCGTTGAGGTACGCCATCACCTCCGGCGGCGCCGCCGGCGCCAGGCTCTCCCCACCGTGCCCATGTCCATGCCCGTGGCGATGACCGTGACCGTGACCGTGGCCGTGGCCGTGGGTGGGCACCGCGGTGGTGGCGGCTGTCACTGGATCTCCAGGCGGACGGTCGGTGCGTACTGCGCGCGGCCGAACCACATCACCTTCGGCAGGACCCACGCGTGCGCCGGCGTCGCATCGGCCGGAGCCGTCACCGGCACAGGAACCGTGACCGACGACTTCGGCGGTACGACGACCAGCCGCACCGGCTCCGGCAACCACGACCACGTCCCGTACGGCGACGCCAGCTGCAACTCGGCGCGGATCTCGGAGGACGTGGTGTTCGCGAACTCCAGTTCCAGCGTCTCCGACGTACCGGGAGCCAGCCGCAGCTCCTGCGTCGACGGCGTCACCGTGAGGCCGGTCGGCCGACCGGGCTCGCCCTCGGCCGCACCCGCGCCGTGATCCGGTGCCTCGGTAGGCGGCATCCCGAATCCAAGTGTGGCGGTCAGCTCCGGGCTCTCGCCGACGAACACCGTCACGACGTCCTCGACGGCCGTCACACCGGCACCGCCGGCGAGCTCGTCGGTCTTGGTGAGGACACGAGCCGCGACGAAGTACTGCCCCTGTTCGCAGTCCTCCGGCGGGTGGACGTACGCAAGGTGCCGGACGTAGCCTCCCGGCTCGAGCCGTACGTGCCGATCCGGTTGATCAGTGGTCCACCCGTCCGGGAGTGCGATCGTCAACACTCCTTCGGCGGGAGTGTCGGCGTACTGGTTCGCGATCACCATCGAGAGCTCGAAGCGCTTGCCCGCCGTGCGCGCCACGGTCGGTGAGACCGACAAGCTGACCGGCAGGAAGCCCATCTGTGCGGGACCCCGGTTGTGCAGCCAGTAGCGCGCGTACGACGGCTGGGCGAGCTCGCTCGGCTGACCCAGTACGGCGGGGGTCGCCGGAGCCGACCCGTCGACGGTCAGCACGAACGTGTCGACGGCGGAGCCGGCCAGGTCGACCGTGAAGTTGCCGTCGGCAACGTCGATCGGTGCGGCCGGGTTCTCCAGCAGATCGGCGTGGTGGGCGCCGGTGATCGGAAGCGCCGAGGTGACGGTCGCGGTCGAGCCCAGGCCGGTCGCCTCGATCAGCCGCAGCGTGACACCGTCCCGCCGGTCGGCCGGGACACCCGACCCGCGGGCGATGGGGTTGCCGGCCGGCTTCAGCGTGGAGACCAGCACGTCGCGCTCCGGGCTGACCTGGAGCAGCGAGTGGGTCGCCGGCAGGGTGCCGTCGTGGGCGGTGGTGGTTGCCGCGAGCAACGGTGAGGAGAACTCCTGGCCGCGGCTCGGCAGCTGCTGCGCCCGCCAATCGCCTTCGCCGGTGGTCAACGCGTACCGGAACTCGTGCGTCCAGTGCTGCAACTGGAACGCCGACCCGTCCGGCGCCGACCGCCGCGGCGGATCGATCCAGATCCCCGACGGCCAACCGGTGCACGACCGCATCAGCGAGGCATGCAGTGCGCCGGTCGCGTCCACCGCGAACCCGGGCAGCCCGTAGGTCAGCAGCGCAACAGTCCGATCCTCGAACTCCTCGATCACACCCTCACCGGCAACAGCCGCAGTCACCCGCGCCTCACCCAACTCCCGCACAGCCGCCTCAACGGCATCCGCCGTCGGCAACACCAGAGCCGGAATAGCCCGAGCATCCCGCACATCCGCATTCGGCTGCCAAACCTCACTCAAAGCGGTCCGGGGTGGCACGAACGCCGCGCCCTCAACTGCCAGCTCTTCGTCAAGCAAGGACGAAGCTGCGCCTACCAGGATGCGGAGGTCGGGGAGGTTGGAGTCGACTTTGAGGTGGCCGTAGCGGGAGCCGCCTCGCAAGGAGGTGGTGGCGGTGACGCCGACGCGGGCCAGGGCTACTACCAGGTCGCGGACCTCGGCCGGGTCGGAGTCGTCGGGTACGACGATCTCGGCGACCGCGACCGGACGGGTGCCGACGTGGTTGCCGGAGGCATCTACCAGCTCGATCCGAGCCGTGGAGCCGAGACCGAACCAGGTGTTGGCGGGGTTGTCCAGCGTCCACGGCGCCTCGGCGCTGTCGACGTCGATGAGGCCGAATCCCCGTCCGACGACGGCCCCGGCGACCTCGCTCAACGGGAGCGCGCCGGGTACGTCGGCCGGGAACTTGACCCGGACCAGCCGGTCCGACTGCGCGTGGTCCAGGATCCGGGTGGTGAACTCGATCCGGTCGAGACCGTCGTACACGGCGACGATTGCCTCGTACGAGATCCCGTCGACCTCGCCCCGGCTGACGATCCGGCTGCCGAGCGGTCCGGTCTGCGTGAACACCTTCGCCGGTGCCTCGCCCGATCCCACCACCGGACCTGAGGGGATCAGGTGCCACGGACCTTCGCCGAAGCGCGGGTGATCCGGGTACTCCTCGTAGACCCGCAGTTCGTTGCCGAGACCCTTGAGCACCTGCCGGCCGGTGCGCTTGTCGACGATCTGGCTGACCCCACCGCCGCGCGACGGATCCACGGTCACACTGAAGAACTCGTTCTCGACCGACTCGCCCGAGTCCGCCGGTCCCCACGCGCCCGCGGCTCCGGACGCCAACCGATACGTGCGCCAGCCCAGTGACGGCACATCCTGCGCCAGGAACGTCAGCTTGTCGCCTTCGACCACGGAAGGAACGTCGGCGCCGGCGTCGTCGACGATCCGCCAGGCGGCCTCGGACGACGGAAGCTGCACGGTGACCAGATCGGTTCGGGTGAACGACAGCGTGTTGGTGACGACCACCGCGTGGTCCCCGTACGCCGAGGTGTCGATCCGCGCCGCGAACGCCTCCAGCGACGCGATCCGCGCGGCGTCCGACAGGTCGTGCGCCTCGCGCCATCCGGTGACGAGGTCGATGTAGACCTGGTCCGACTCCGACCCGGTGATCGCGTCGTGGTGAGCGCCGTACGCGAGTTGCCGCCAGACCTTGTCCAGCGACGCCTCCGCGAACCGGCCGAGCCCGAGCAGGTCGGCGTACGTGCCGAGCTTCTCCGCGTCGACCGCCGCCACCTCGGCCGCACGCTGCGCCTGCTTGGTGTCGATGTACGACACGTCCTTGCCGGTGTAGATCGGGTTCATATCCCGTGACTGCGGTGACGGCCGGCGGCCGGTCTCGGCGAGTTCGGCGCGGACCCGGTCCATGAAGTGCTTCGTCGTACCGCAGATGAACTTGGGCCACGCGTAGCGCGCGTTCCAGTCGTGGTGCAGCGCGGTGATCCAGTTGTTCGGCGGCGTGTAGTCCCCACCGACCGGCAGCAACGTGTTCTTCGTCGCCGCGACTGTCTTCAGCGTGGCGAACAGCTGGTACGCCGTGTCACCTGCCGCCTCGACACTGGGCGCGTGCTGCAGGTCCCAGCCGGGGCCGTAGTGGTCCGGCATGTAGTGGGTGAGTACGCCGTCGCCACTCGGGCTGATCCACTCGAACTCGCTGTGGAACTGCATGACGGCCGCGGTGCCCGCCTTCGGATCGCCCCACGCCTGCCGCAGCGGCCCCCACTGGTGGAACGGCCCACGCGCCCAAGCTGACCCGGTCAACCCGGCCTTGGCCAGGTACCCGGGGAACTGCGGGTCGTGGCCGAACACGTCCAGCTGCCACGCGTTCTGCGGGTCCCCGCCGAGGATGTCGCGCTGGTACCCGACGCCGTACACGATGTTGCGGATTGTCGTCTCGGCGCCGGTCAGGTTGGTGTTCGGCTCGTTGTAGGTGCCGCCGATGATCTCGACCCGGCCCTCGGCGATCAGCCGACGCAGAACGGCGCGGTTCTCCGGGAAGGTGTCGAAGTACGGCTTGAGGTAGTCGAGCTCGGCCAGCACGAAGCAGTACGCCGGGTCGCGCAGAGCCAGCTTGAGATGCGCGTCGACCAGGCTGAACGCGTTGTGGGTGTACAAGGGCCGGGTGGTGCCGTCCGGACCCTGCAGGTCCCAACTGGTGGTGTACGCCGCCTGGGTGTTCCACCAGACCGGGTCGTAGTGGAAGTGCGACACCATGACCATCGTCCAGCCCGGCTCGGCGATCACCACGGTGCCGCTGTCCGAGGCGACCTCGACGCCGTCGGCGGCGACGGTCACGGTTGCCGGGACGCTTTCGCCGTACTGCGTGCGCAGCGGAGCCGCGACGTCGAGCGGGACCTCGACCCGGATCGGACCGTCGCCCGGCGGGAGGTCCGCCGTACCGGAAACGCCGTCCCCGGCGACTCGCACGGACAGCGCGCCGTCGCCGGCGGAACGGGTCAGTTCCACCCGCAGGAGCTGGCGGGGATCGTCGTCGCTGCCGGCGAACAACTCGGGCGAGGAGACGTGGGTGATCTGTACGGTCACGGTGTCGGGCTCCGTCGGAGAGCGGTCAAGGTCGAGAGACAACGTTATCCGTAGTCGGCCCGGACAGCGAGAGGTCATTTCCGGGAACCCGCGCAGAACCTGCGGGAGTACGCTCAAAATCCCCGATGACAACCCCTGACAACGATCGCCCTGGCGGCCCGGGCGACTGGTAATTATTAGCTGTCCGTGACGGCTCTGCACCGGCGACGGCCGACGTCGGGTGGCGGGCGGACCCCCGGCGCGAGAGGGTGTGGGGATGAGTGATCACCTGGAACGTGATGCTGCCGGCGCGTTGATCGTCGGCTTCGACGGGACGACCGCATCGGACGAGCTGCGCCGCGCGGTGGCGGCCGGGCTCGGCGCGGTGATCCTGTTCACGCGCAACGTCTCCGACGCCGAGCAGGTGGCCGCCCTGACCGCGGACCTGCGAGCCGAGCGGCCCGACCTGGTGATCGCGATCGATCACGAGGGCGGCGAGTTCAGCCACCTCGCACCGGCCAACCCGTGGCCGCTGGCGTCGCCTCGGCTCCTCGGCGACCTCGACGACGTCGACCTGACCCGCGCGTCCGCCCGGGACGCCGCCGCGACGCTGGCGAGTCTCGGCATCGACCTGATGCTCGCGCCGTCGGTGGACGTGAACAGCAACCCGGCGAACCCGATCATCTCCACCCGCTCGTTCGGCACCACCGCCGACGTGGTGTCGCGGCACGGCGTCGCGTTCGTCGAAGGCGTGCACGAGGCCGGGATCGCCGCCTGCCCGAAGCACTTCCCGGGCCACGGCGACGTCGCCGTCGACTCCCACCTCGACCTGCCCCGGGTGGACCGGTCGATCGAGGAGGTGACCGCCGTCGAGCTGGCTCCGTTCAAGGCCACCATCGCGGCCGGCGCCGACGTGGTGATGAGCGCGCACGTCGTGTTCTCGGCGTACGACGACCAGCCGGCCACCCTCTCGCACCGGCTCCTGACCGGACTGCTCCGCCAGGAACTCGGCTTCACCGGGGTGATCACCACCGACGCCCTCGAGATGCAGGCGATCACCAAGAACAGGTCGATCGAGGACGCCACGGTCGCGGCCGTCCGGGCCGGGGCCGATCTCGCCATGATCGCGGTCGGCAGCGCCGACCCGCGCGCCCTCACCGCCCGCCTGGTGGATGCCGTCGGCAACGGTTCGCTCGACGCCGAGCGGCTCGCGGACGCGGCCGGCCGGGTCCGCGCCCTCGCCGCCACGTTGCGGAGCCGCACCCGGCAGCCCGGTCTCGACGGCGCCCCGATCCGCGAAGTCGCCACTCGCGTTGTCGCCGGTCAGACCCTTCCGGCGCTCGGCGGCGCGCCGTACGTCGTCGACCTCACCCAGGGCGTGCACCCGGCCTGGAACCCTTATTTCAGTGGGCTTCCGGAGATCTTCAGCCGCATCGCACCCGGGTCGGACGGCGTCGTCCTGCGTGGCGAGCACAGGATGCTGGAGGGCGCCGGGACCC
Source organism: Kribbella swartbergensis (assembly GCF_054784135.1). Taxonomy (NCBI): domain Bacteria; kingdom Bacillati; phylum Actinomycetota; class Actinomycetes; order Propionibacteriales; family Kribbellaceae; genus Kribbella; species Kribbella swartbergensis. The sequence goes on along the minus strand of NZ_BAAGPM010000022.1, from coordinate 419,662 downwards.
AGTCCGAGGGCGCGATCGAGCGCGCCGCGGCGGCCGCGGCCGGTCGTCCGTTGGTGATCGCGGTGCAGGACGCCGTACGTACGCCGTGGATGCGTGAAGCACTGGCCACGTTGCTGCACAACCGTGGTGAGGACACCGTGGTCCTGTGCACCGGCATCCCGGAGGACAAGGAACTCGTCCCCGAGGGCGTCGCCGTCGGTACGACGTCCGGCCGCAACCTGGTCGTGCTCGAAGCGGTCGCCCGGGCTCTCACCCGGGCCGGCAGCTGAGCTTCAGGTCGAGCGCGTTCTGCTCGACGTAGTTCAGCGCGTGCCGGACGGCGCCGACCGACACGATCGCGTCGCCGAGGGACGAGACGGCCACGCGCGGCGGCGTACTGGTGTAGCCGGCCAAGTGCTGCTCGATCTCGGGCAGCAACGACTTGGCGGCCTCGGCGACGGCACCGCCCAGCACGACCAGTTCCGGGTTGAACAGGATGCCGAGCGTGGCGACCACCCGGGCGGTTCGGGCGGCGATGTGCTGAAGGATGTCCATGGCAACTTCGTCGCCGGCGTCCGCGGCGCTGAAGACGAGTTCGGCGGTGACCGGCCGGTCGTCGGCGAGCTCCCGCAGTACGGTCTCGACGGCCGGGTCGGCGACCGCCGCGGCGCCCCGCTCGCGGGCGATCCGGGCGATGCCGTGGGTGTCGCCGACACCTTCGACCAGCTTGAGGTAGACCATCTCACCGGCGCCGCCGCGACTGCCGTGCAGCAGCCGGCCGGAGTCCATCAGCCCGGATCCGAACCGCTCACTGGCCAGGAGTACGGCGAGATCGTCGACGTTGCGGCCTTCACCACGCCAGTGCTCGCCCAGGGTCGCGAGGTTCGCGTCGTTCTCGAGCAGGACCGGCCAGCCGTGCAACTCGGTCAGCCGCCGGGCCAGGTCCGCGTCGAAGCGCCGCCAGAACTCGTCGTCGGCCAGGATGTTGCCGTCCCGGTCGACCGGGGCCGCGACACCGGCGCCGGCGGCGAGCACGTGGTCGTCGGTCACCTGCGCGGTCTCCAGCGCCTCGACGACGGTCTCGTGCACGAGTTGGGTCCGCTCGGCCGGGGTCTTCTCACCCGACACCGACCGCACCACCTTGGCGATCGTCTCGCCGCGCAGATCGGCGACCAGCACGGTCGTCTTGCCCGCGCCGATGTCGATCCCGAGCACGGACCCGGCGCCGCTGTTGTACTCGAACCGCCGCGACGGACGCCCCACCGAGGTGTCGTCGCGGCCGGGGTCGAGCTCGACCACCCAGCCCATCGCGATCAGGTCGTTGCAGACCGCGTGCACGGTCGCGCGGGTCAGGCCGGTCGCCTCGATCAGGCCGGTTCCTGTCATCACCCCCGCCTTGGCGAGCACGCCGAGTAGCTTCCCCGCATTGACCCGGCGCAGCATCGGCGGCGTCGCGGTGGGCGGAGTAGCCGATGGTCTCGCCATGGAAGCCCCTTGACCTGTCGTCGAACGGAAGCGCAGAATACTGCAGAATCTAAATTTAGAGTCTATATAAACAAGCCGGCATTGTCGCCGCAACCGCCCGGAAACCTGGACCCAGCGCCTGCCGACCCAAGTGAGGCCTTCTTGACCAGCATGCAGCCGACCACGACCGACCGAGACTGGTGGCGCCAGGCCGTCGTCTACCAGATCTATCCGCGCAGCTTCGCCGACTCCAACGGTGACGGCGTCGGAGACCTGCAGGGCATCATCAGCCGTGTTCCGTACCTCGCGTCCCTGGGTATCGACGCGGTCTGGCTGAGCCCGTTCTACCCGTCGGCGCTGGCCGACGGCGGGTACGACGTCGACGACTACCGCAACGTGGACCCGCGGCTCGGCACCCTCGAGGACTTCGACCAGCTGGTCGCCGCACTGCACGAAGTGGGCATCAAGCTGATCGTCGACATCGTCCCGAACCACACGTCCGACCGGCACGAGTGGTTCGTGGAGGCGCTGGCCGCTCCGAAGGGCTCGCCGGCCCGGGAGCGGTACATCTTCCGCGACGGCCGGGGCGACGAGCCGCCGTCGGACTGGGACTCGGTGTTCGGCGGCTCCGCGTGGGCCCAGGTCGAGGACGGGCAGTGGTACCTGCACCTGTTCGCGGCCGAGCAGCCGGACCTGAACTGGGAGCACCCGGAGGTTCGCGCGGACTTCCTGAAGACACTGCGGTTCTGGTCGGACCGCGGTGTCGACGGCTTCCGCGTCGACGTCGCGCACGCGCTGGTGAAGAACCTGTCCGAGCCGTTCCCGTCGAAGACCACGCTGCCCCGTCAGTCCGAGTCCAACGGAGCACACCCGCTCTGGGACCAGGACGGCGTACACGAGATCTACCGCGAGTGGCGGAAGGTCCTGAACGAGTACGACCCGCCGCGCTCGGCGGTCGCCGAGGCCTTCGTGCCGGCCGCGCGCCGGGCCCGCTACGCGAGTGCGGAGGGGCTCGGGCAGGCGTTCAACTTCGACCTGCTGCAGGCGGACTGGGAGTACGAGAAGTTCCGTCAGGTGATCGAGGACAACCTCGCGCTGGCGGAGCAGAACGGCTCCTCGTCGACCTGGGTGTTCTCCAACCACGACGTCGTACGGCATGCGACCCGCTACGGGCTGCCGAAGGACCCGTCCGGTCTCTGGCAGGACGGGAAGGCGTGGCTGCTCAGCAACGGGACCGAGCCCACGGTCGACGTCGAGCTCGGGCTGCGGCGGGCGCGTGCGGCGACGCTGCTGATGCTGGCGCTGCCAGGCTCGGCGTACCTGTACCAGGGTGAGGAGCTGGGTCTGCAGGAGGTCGGTGAATTGCCGGCGGCGAACCTGCAGGACCCCGCGTACTTCCGGTCCAAGGGGGCGGAGAAGGGCCGCGACGGTTGCCGGGTGCCGATCCCGTGGACGATCGACGGGTTGTCGTTCGGCTTCGGCTCGGGTGGTTCGCACCTGGTGCAGCCGAAGTGGTTCGGCGGCTACTCGGTCGAGGCGCAGGAAGGAGACCCGGACTCGACACTGAGTCTCTACCGCAAGGCTCTCGCCGTACGGCGTGGGCTCCAGGCCAGCAACTCGCTGACCTGGGTCGACGGTGCTGACGAGGTGCTGCACTTCGTGCGGCCCGGTGGCTGGCAGTCGATCACCAACTTCGGTGCGGCACCGGTCGAGTTGCCGGACGGCGCGGTGGTGCTGTCCAGCGGTCCGCTCGAGGGCGACAAGCTTCCGGGGGACACCACCGCCTGGCTGATCTGAACCAGGACCACCCCGTGCGGCAGGATTGGGGTTGTGAATCCGACGGTTGGTGACGTTGTTGCTGTGCTCGATCGGCTGTACGACCCGGCCTGGGCGGAGAGCTGGGACGCGGTCGGGCTGGTGACCGGTGATCCGGAGCAGCCGGTACTGCGGATCCTGTTCGCGGTGGACCCGATGCGGGCCGTCGTGGACGAGGCCGTCGCCGGTGACTTCGACCTTCTCGTCACTCACCATCCCCTCCTGCTGCGCGGGGTCAACAGCGTCGCCGCGACGACGCCCAAGGGCCGCGTCGTGCACGACCTGATCAAGAGCAACACGGCACTGCACGTCTGTCACACGAACGCCGACAACGCGAACCCGGGTGTCAGCGACGCACTCGCGTCCGCCCTCGGCCTGCGGGACACCCGTCCGCTCAAGGCCATGCCGTCGGACCCGATGGACAAGCTCGTCGTGTTCGTCCCGGTCGAGGAGACCGAGGCCATGCTCGACGCGCTGTCGAAGGCGGGCGCGGGCCGGATCGGGGACTACGAGCGAGCCGCCTGGAGCGCGACCGGCGAAGGGACGTTCCGGCCGCTCGAAGGCGCCAACCCGACCATCGGACAGGTCGGCGACATCGAGGTGGTCGCGGAGAACCGGCTGGAGCTGATCCTGCCGCGTCGCAACCGCCGCGCGGTCGTCGAAGCGCTGAAGGCGGCGCACTCCTACGAGGAGCCGGCCTTCGACATCTACGAGTTGGCCGCATTGCCGAGTGAGCGTGGCGGCGGGCGGGTCGGCGTACTCCCGGAGCCGATGCCGCTGACGGACTTCGCCCGGCTGGTCGCCGACAGTCTCCCGCGGACTGAGCACGGCGTCCGGATCTCCGGAGATCCCGACCGGACCATCTCCTCTGTCGCCGTGGTCGGGGGAGCGGGCGACTCGGAGTTCGACCGGGTCCGCGCGGCACGCGTCGACGCGTACGTCACCGCGGACCTCCGTCACCATCCGGCCACCGAGGCCCGGGCGTACGACGAAGGGCCGGCACTGGTCGACGTCGCGCACTGGGCCAGCGAGTGGCCGTGGCTGCGGGATGCGGAGCGGCTCCTGCTCGAAGGGTTGGCAGAGCAAGGCAGTACCGTGGACACTCACATCTCGACGCTCCGCACGGACGCGTGGAACCTGCGGCTCTGAGTCCGCGGCACTGACAACTGAACGAGCTAAGGAGCCGACTCTGAACGCCGAGCCCGCTGTCCAACGCCGGTTGCTGGACCTGCAGGAACTCGACCTGCAGCTGGATCAGGTCGCCCACAAACGCAAATCGCTGCCGGAGCACAAGGCGCTGGCCGAACTGGCCGCGGAGAAGGCCGTGGTCGATCGCGAGCTCGTCACCGTCGACACCGAGGTCAGCGACCTGCAGCGGGAGCAGAAGAAGGCCGACAGCGACGTCGAGCAGGTGCGCCAGCGCAAGGCGCGCAACCAGCAGCGGCTCGACTCCGGACAGATCAGCTCGCCGAGGGACCTGGAGAACCTGCAGCACGAGATCGGTTCGCTGGACCGGCGGATCGCCGACCTCGAGGACGCCGAGCTCGAGGTGATGGAGAAGCTGGAGGCGGCCGAGGCGGTGCAGGCCGACCTGCGCTCCCGCGCCGAGGCGTTCGCCGGCCGGCAGGCCGAGCTGGAGTCCAGCCGGGACGCCGCGCTCAAGGAACTCGACGAGCAGCGCGCGCAGCTCGGTGACAAGCGGTCCGCGGTCGCCGCCGAACTCCCGGACGCCCTGGTCACGCAGTACGAGAGACTCCGAGAGCGCAACGGCGGGATCGGCGCCGCGCCGCTGGTCGGCAAGCGGTGCATGGGGTGCCGGATGGAGCTGGCGCCGTCCGACCTCACCCGGTTCAAGGCGGCCGCGCCGGACGCCGTACTGCGCTGTGAGGAGTGCGGGCGGATCCTGGTCCGGACGGCGGAGAGCGCGGTATGAGCCCAGATCATGTCGTCGTCGAGGCGGACGGCGGATCGCGCGGCAACCCCGGACCGGCGGCGTACGGCGCTCTGGTCCGCGACCCGGTGACCGGCGAAGTCATCGCGCAGACCGGGAAGACGCTCGGGATCGCGACCAACAACGTCGCCGAGTACTCCGGCCTGATCGCCGGCCTCGAGCTCGCCGCGGAGTACGCGCCGAACGCCTCGATCGAGGTGCGGATGGACTCCAAGCTGGTGATCGAGCAGATGGCCGGCCGGTGGAAGATCAAGCACCCGGACCTGCAGCCGCTCGCGATCAAGGCACAGGGACTGGCGCCGTTCGGGACCGAGTGGACCTGGGTGCCGCGGGCCCAGAACGCGACGGCCGATGCGCTGGCGAACATGGCGCTGGACGGCGTACCGATTCCGCTGAAGCCCGAGACGGCCGCGCCCGGTCCAGCGGTGGCGAAGGAGCCGTCGGATCTGCAGAAGGCGTTGCAGGGTTGGGGTGCGCAGGCCGAGCCGCCGACGCAACTGATCTTCCTGCGGCACGGCGAGACACCGCACACCGTGGAGAAGCGGTTCTCCGGCTCCGGCGGCGACAACCCGGGACTCAGCGACACCGGGCGGGTGCAGGCTCAGGCGGCCGCGGAGTATCTGTCCCGGATCGGCGGAGTGGACGCGCTCGTCACGTCGCCGATGCGGCGGACCCGGGAGACGGCCGAGATCGTCGGCGCGGGCCTCGGGCTCGAGCCGATCGTCGACGAGGGGTGGGTCGAGGTCTCGTTCGGTGACTGGGACGGGCACACGTTCGCCGAGATCCAGCAGAAGTGGCCGGACGCGCTGAACGCCTGGATGGAGTCGACCGCGGTCGCACCGCCCGGCGGTGAGTCCTTCGACTTGTGTGCCCGGCGGGCGCGGTCGGCGCGGGACGGACTGCTGGCCAGGTACCCCGGGAAGACCGTGGTCGTCGTCACCCATGTCACGCCGATCAAACTGATGGTCCGGTCCGTGCTGCAGGCTCCGATGAGCTCGCTGTTCCGGATGGAGTTGCGCCCGGCAACGGTGACCGAGATCCATTGGTACGCCGACGGCCTGGCCTCACTGCGTTCGTTCAACGTGCAACCCTCGCTAGTCTGAGGCCTGGACGCGATCAGGACGGAGAGCTCACGTGCCTTTGCAGAGGGTTCATTTCGCCGACGAGGTGCCGGAGGTGTTCCGGGCGTCGCTGCAGGACATCCGGCGTGAGCTCGAGGTTCCGGCCGAGTTCCCGCCCGAGGTGGTCGCGGCGGCCCTCGACGCGGCGAAGAACCCTCGCCTGCCCGACCTGGACCGCACCGACATCGACTTCGTCACCATCGACCCGCCGGACTCGATGGACCTCGACCAGGCGGTGCATATCGAGCGCGCCGGCCACGGGTACACGGTCCACTACGCGATCGCCGACGTGGCCGCGTTCGTCCAGGCCGGTGACCCGATCGACCGCGAGGCACGCCGCCGTGGCGAGACGCTCTACGCGCCCGACAAGCGCACCCCGCTGCACCCGCCGGAGCTGTCCGAGGGCGCGGCCTCGTTGCTGCCCGATCGGGTCCGTCCCGCGCTGCTGTGGACGATCTCGGTCGACGCGAACGCCGAAACCACGAACGTCGTCTGCGAGCGCGCGCTGGTGAAGTCGCGCGCGAAGCTCAACTACGCCGGCGTCCAGAAGGACCTCGACGCGGGCCGGGCCTCCGAGTCGCTGCAACTGCTGCGCGAGGTCGGCCGGCTCCGTGAGCAGCGCGAACTCGAGCGCGGTGGCGTCAACCTGCCGATCCCGGACCAGGAGATCGTCACCTCCAACCACGCCTGGGGTCTGGAGTTCCGGGCGCCGCTCCCGGTCGAGGGCTGGAACGCGCAGATCTCGCTGCTCACCGGGATGGCCGCCGCAGATCTGATGATGAAGGGCCGGATCGGCATCCTGCGGACACTGCCGGAGTCGCACGACGACCTGCGGCGCAAGCTGGGCAGCACCGCCAAGGCACTCGGGATCTCCTGGCCGGAAGAGACGTCGTACGCGGCGTTCATCCACGGGCTGGACCCGAAGGTGCCGGCGCACGCGGCGATGCTGGCGGCCTGCACGGTGTTGTTCCGCGGTGCCGGCTACAGCGCCTTCTCCGGTGGCGTGCCGGAGCAGCCGGAACACGCCGCGATGAAGGCGGAGTACGCGCATGTCACCGCGCCGCTGCGGCGTCTGGTCGACCGCTGGACGAGTGAGATCTGCGTGGCGTTGTCCGCCGGCGCCGAGGTGCCGGACTGGGTCCGCGAATCGATGGACGAGATCCCGAAGATCATGGACGAGGCCGGGCGGCGGGCGAACGCGTACGAGCGGTCGATCGTCGGCATGGTCGAGGCCGGTCTGGTGGCCGACCAGGTCGGCTCCGTGTTCGACGGCGTCGTGACCGAGGTCGACCAGCGCGACGACACCCGCGGCATCGTCGTCCTGTCGACGCTGGCGATCGAGGGCCGGGTCACCGGTACGACGGCCCTGCCGCTGGGTCAGGCGGTTCGGGTCGAACTCGTCGAGGCCGACATCGCGAAGCGTTCGGTGGCGTTCGAACTAGTTTCCTAGGTAGTCCTCGACGGCCTTGGTCGTGCGGTCGAGGTCGCCGGTGGCGAGCAGGTCGAGCAGCGCCCCGCGGAGCATGGCCAGGACCGCCGTACGGCGTGCCTCGGCCTCGACGGTGCCCGGATCCGGCTGGCTCGCCTTGAGGAGTTCGAGCCAGTCGTCCACGGTCGAGCGGGCGTAGTCCGCCCATGGGCCGTCCGGTGCGACGAGTGAGCGGCCGTAGGCCTCCACCCAGAACTTCATCAACGGCCGCCGTTCGGGCGCGGCCAGCCAGGTCCACAGCTCCCTGGCGACCACGGTCAGTCCGGGTGGTTCGTCGTACCGGGCGTCGAGCTGGCCCAGCAGGTCGAGTTCGTCGGCTCGGGCGCGGGCGAGGAGGGCGCGGATCAGGCCGTCCTTGCTGCCGAACAGGAACAGCAGCACGCGCGGGCTGGAGCCGATCGCCGTCGCGAGCGGGCGGAGCGACAGGTCGGCCAGCCCGTGGGTGAGCGAGTACGCGTAGGCGCGCTCGAGCAGTTCCTGCTCGCGGGCGGAAGGGGCTGGCTTCGTGGTCGGCACGAGGCTAGTATCGCCTACTGAAACACTCGTGTCAGTAGATTGGGTAGACAGGATGAGTCGCACAGGCGTGGTCAGGAAGCTGGGGGAGCCGGGGGATCTCGGCTGGGTGGTGCAGGCACATGGCGAGATCTACGCGGCGGAGTACGGCTGGGGTCTGCCGTACGAGGCGCTGATCACGCAGATCGTCTCGGGCTACGCGAACGACCACGACGATGCGCGCGAGGCCGCGTGGATCGCCGAGGTTGACGGGAAGCGCGCCGGCAGCGTCTTCTGCGTCCGCGGTCCGGACGAGGCGACCGCGCAGCTCCGGCTGCTCCTGGTGACGCCGGAAGCCCGCGGGCTCGGGCTCGGCGCCCAGCTGGTCGACACCTGCCTGGCATTCGCCCGCGAGGCCGGATACAAGCGCATGGTGCTGTGGACCAACGACCCTCTGGTCGCCGCCCGCCACATCTACCTGGCCCGCGGCTTCCGCCTCACCTCGTCCGAGCCTCACAGCTCCTGGGGTCAGGAGCTCGTCGGGCAGACCTACGAGCTCGACCTCGGCTGAAACGAAGTCAGGTGCTGCAGGCGGGTGCGCCGGGGGTCGGGGTGCGGTAGATGGAGTGCGCCAGGAATGTGGTGACGTAACCGTTCTGGACACGGAGGGCGTGGCGGGGACCGGCGCTGCCGAGGGGGAGGTACTTCCGGAGCGGCCAGGCGAGGTAGTAGGCGCCGTAGTCGGTGAAGTTGTAGTGGCGAGTGCCGGGAATCGTGGCGCACCACGACGTGTTCGTGCTTGCTTTGAGCAACGACAAGGTGCGGTCGCGGCCCTCGTCGCCGCGGGCGTCCGGGCCGCACACACCGGTGACGCACGAGTCATCAGCGCCGAGCAGCAGAATCGGCGCCTGCACGCCCTTCGTGACGGCCTCGCCGTACGGAACGCCGTCCAGGTCGACGGCCGCCGCGCATCGACTGTCGGTCCGGCAGGCCTCGAGCGCCGCTGCGCCACCGAACGAGTGGCCGACGTACGACGTGCCGATCCCGGAGTGGACGCTGTTCGGCAACTGCTTGGCCACCGTCGCGCCGGCGAACCGGGCGTCGGCGGCCCACGTGCCGACGAGGCGATCGCCTGCCTTCTCCAGGTCGTCCGGCTTGGCCGCCTCGGTGCTCTCGACCTTCTGCCCGCCGAGCACGGTGAGGTCCGCGCTGTACGTCGGGGTCACGCCGGCGACCAGGTACCCGTGACTCGCGAGGTCCTCGGCGAGGCTCGCGTACATCGGTGCCGACAAGCCGAGGCCCGGCATGAGTACGACGACCGGGAACCGGCCGGGCGCGACTGCCACCCGGTCGAACGCCGGGTCTCGCAGCGAGTCGAACGGTCCTTGGAAGTGCGCTGCAGGTGGTTGCAACTGCAGGTCTCTCCACAGCCCCGGTGCATACTGCACCCTGCGACCGGTCGTGCCCTTGGCCACCGGGTGCCAGAGCCACACGGACAGCCTTCGCTGCCCCTCGCCGTACGGATCCTTGCGAGCAGTGTCGGTCCACTCGAACGTCCGCCGGCCGACCAGGTAGTTGCCGGTCGGCTCGGGCAACGACACCGGCTCCGACCGCTGGACCGCCACCCAGCCGACGTACCCACTCCCGGCGAGCAACACGAACAGCACGAGGATGACGATCCCCGTACGCACCCGCCGTACCCCACGCCTCGCCACACCCCAAGCCTGCCACCAAACCCCCACCCACGCGTGGGTCGGTTGCTGATGTGGGGGGAACGGGCCGGTCTGTAAGCCGGATTCTGTGGTCGGCGATCATCCATCTACGGTGACCGTTGCCGGGCACCTCCAGCGGCCTACCCGCGAGCTCGGGCGGGCAGCCCTCGAACGCTCGCGCGGACGGTGGTCTCCCACCGCCCTTCTTGGCCTTGCTCCACGTGGGGTTTACCGAGCCTCCGCAGTCACCTGCGGAGCTGGTGGTCTCTTACACCACCCTTTCACCCTCACCCGCACTCCGGTGAACCACGGGGTTCACCGAAGCCGCTGGCGGTCTGCTTTCTGTGGCACTGTCCCGCGGGTTGCCCCGGGTGGGTGTTACCCACCACGCTGCCCTGTGGAGTCCGGACTTTCCTCGGCGCCCACCGGGGTGGACGACGCGATCGCCCGACCGACCCGTTCCTGGTGTCAGGATACGGCCTCGGCGGTCAGTTCCGGCCAACGGCCGTCGGCACCCCGCTCGTACGGGCGTACGTCGACCACCGCGTCGAGGTTCAGCGGGCCGTAGATGTGCGGGAAGCTGATCCCGATCGCGTCCGGGTCCTCGTCGCAGAGCGCGGACACCAGCCGCTCGGTGTCGATCACCAGCAGACACAGCGGCTCCCGCACGTCGTCGTACACGAAGTTCGCCACCATGGCCACCTGCTCCGGTCGGGACGCGTGAATGAACGTCGCGCCGTCGTCGAGGCTCTTGCCGCGCGTCGACCACCGGTAACTCCCCGCCTGCTTGGCGGCCTCCCATTGGTCCGGAAACGCGATGTGCAGAATCGTCGCCATGCACTGAGGCTATCGGCGCCCACGCGGCGAGTTTTCGTTACGACACTCGCAGGTCGTCCCGATGTCACCGGATCCAGCTAGCGTGCGGCGTGTGACTCCGCCTGACACACAACTTGCCAGCCTTGATCGCCGCCGCTTTCTCGGTGCCGTCGGAGGCGTCGCCGGGCTAGCGGCACTCGCGCAGCTCCCGGTCGATCGTGCCAACGCGACGCCGCGCCCTTCCGGGGGCGACTATCCGTTCACGCTCGGCGTCGCCAGTGGTGACCCGACGCCGTCCGGTGTGGTGCTGTGGACCCGCCTGGTCCCGGACCGCTTCGTTCCCGGTGGTGGGATGCCGGACAGCAAGGTGCCGGTCGAGTGGCAGATCGCCCTCGACTCGTCGTTCCGCCACGTAGTACAGCGGGGCACGACGTGGGCCTTGCCTGAGCTGGCCCACTCCGTGCACGTCGAGGTCGAGGGGCTGGCGCCCGACCGCGAGTGGTTCTACCGGTTCAGGTACCGCACCGATGTGTCCCCGGTCGGACGCACTCGTACTGCGCCAGTCCGCACCGGCCGGCATGCGTCCATGAACTTCGCGTTCGCGTCCTGCCAGGAATGGTCGAGTGGCTACTACTCGGCCTTGCGGCACCTGGCCGACGAGGACCTCGACCTGGTGCTGCACCTGGGCGACTACGTGTACGAGGGCGGTATCCCGGCGAACGGCGGTTACCGGAAGACGCCGGTGCCGGCGGTCCTGCAGTCGGCGCCGCGCGATGTGGAGCGCTGGCGGATGCAGTACGCGCTGTACAAGAGCGACCCCGATCTCCAACTGGCCCACGCGCGTTTCCCGTGGATGGTGACCTGGGACGACCATGAGGTCCAGAACGACTACGCCAACACGCAGTCGCAGTACGAGGGCGACATCTCCGCGCTCCGCGCGGCGGCCTACCAGGCGTGGTACGAACACCAGCCGGTACGCCGGCCCGCGCGTCCCGACGGTGACGGTCCGCGGATCTACCGGCGGCTGCAGTGGGGCGATCTCGCGCAGTTCGACGTGATCGACGGCCGGCAGTACCGCAGCGTCCCGCCGTGCGGGTGGGGTGAGGCTGACGCGTGCGAGGGCGGTTACGACCCGGCGGTCACGATGCTCGGCAAGACCCAGGAGCAGTGGCTGTACGACGGGCTGAAGCGGTCCCGCGCGCAGTGGGACGTGCTGGCCAGCAACGTGATGCTGAGCCGGCTCGACCACGACGGTGCCGACGGCAACCTGCTCTGGCACGACGCGTGGGACGGATTCCCGGCTGCGCGGCAGCGGCTGGTCCAGGCCTGGGACGAGGCGAAGACTCGCAACCCGGTGGTGGTCACCGGTGACTGGCACTCGACCTTCGTGAACGACATCCATGCGGACTTCGACCGCGAGGGGACGCCGGTGGTGGCGACCGAGTTCGTCGGCACCTCGCTGACCAGCAACGGCGACGGCGAGGTCTACGGGCCCTACTACGGGCCGATGATCAAGTACAACCCGCACATCAAGTTCTTCGACGGCGACCGGCGCGGGTACGTCCGCTGCACGATCGACCGCGAGCAGTTCCGCACCGACCTGCGGATGGTCACCACGGTCAGCCGCGCGGACGCCCCGAGCTACACCTACGCGTCGTTCGTCGTGGCGGACGGTCGCCCAGGTGCCGTGAAGGTCTGATCGCCCGCCCTCCGAACCGAAGACCCGGCGATCGTGGTCGGTCCGTCGATTAGGGTGCTCGACATGGCGAAGGACGAGAGCACCGAATCCGCACCCGAGTCGGCCCCGGACAAGGAGCCGGTGGTTGCCAAGGACCCGACCGACGACCTGGTGTCGACGCAGCACGTGCTGACGATCGGCCGGAAGAAGCTGAAGTACACGGCCACGACCGGGCGGATCGTGCTGCGGCAGGAGGTGCTGACCGAGGGGAAGTTCGACGGCCACAAGCCGAAGGCGGAGGTGTTCCTGACCGCTTACACGCTGGACGACGCCGAGGCCGCCGACCGGCCGGTGACGTTCGCGTTCAACGGCGGTCCGGGTTCGTCGAGCATCTGGCTGCACCTCGGTCTGCTCGGTCCGCGCCGCGTCGTGTCCGGTGACGCGGGCGACCTCGCGCCCCCGCCGTACGGGCTGGTGGACAACACCGAATCCCTGCTGCAGCACAGCGACCTGGTGTTCATCGACCCGGTGTCGACCGGCTACTCACGGCCCGTGGAGGGCGAGAAGCCGGGCGACTACCACGGTTTCACCCGCGACCTGGAGTCGGTCGGTGAGGTGATCCGGCTGTGGACGTCGCGCAACGGGCGGTGGATGTCGCCGAAGTTCCTGGCGGGGGAGTCGTACGGTACGACGCGCGCCGCCGGGCTGGCCGCGCATCTGCAGGAGCGGTACGGCATGTACCTGAACGGCGTGATGCTGATCTCCGCCGTCCTCGAGTTCGGCACCCTCGACTTCACCCCGGGCAACGACCTGCCGTACACGCTGTTCCTGCCGTCGTACGCCGCTATCGCGCACTACCACGGCCTGATCCCGGACCGGTCGCTCGAGGAGGTGCTCGCGGACGCCGAGCGGTTCGCGGCCGGCCGCTACCCGAATGCGCTTGCCCAGGGCAACCGGATCCCGGCCGAGTACCGGGCCGAGGTGGTCTCCCGGCTGGCGTCGCTGACCGGGCTGTCCGAGGACTACCTCGACCGGGTGAACCTGCGGATCGAGCACATGCGCTTCTTCGCCGAGGTGCTGCGGTCCCGGCGGCAGGTCGTCGGCCGGCTGGACGGCCGCTTCACCGGGTGGGACGCGGACTACGCCGGTGAGACGCCGGGCAAGGACCCGTCGTTCAGCGCGATCATCGGGCCGTACACGGCCGCGCTGAACCACTACGTCCGGGTGGAGCTCGAGTACAAGAACGACCTGCCGTACGAGATCCTGAACATGGACGCGGCCAAGAACTGGTCCTTCAAGGAGTTCGAGGGCCAGCAGATCACCGTCGCCGAGAAACTCGCCGAGGCGATGCGGGTCAACCCGCACCTCAAGGTCCATGTGGCGTCCGGCCACTACGACGGAGCGACGCCGTACTTCGCGACCGAGCACACCCTCGCCCGCCTGCAGATCCCCAGCGAGCTCGTCGGCAACATCGAGACGAGGTACTACCCGGCCGGCCACATGATGTACATCCACGAAGAGTCCCGCCTGCAACAGTCCGAGGACCTGGCGGCCTTCATCCGTTCATCGTCGAACCGCTGACCGTCCCGCCGGAGCTTCACGGGAGGGTGAGGATCTCGGCGCCGGTGTCGGTGACGAGGAGGGTGTGCTCGAACTGCGCCGTGATCGACTTGTCCTTGGTGGTCGCGGTCCAGCCGTCGTCCCACAGGTCGTACTCGTGGGTGCCGAGGGTGAGCATCGGCTCGATCGTGAACGTCATCCCGGGCTCGATCACGTCGTCGAACCGCTCGTCGTCGTAGTGCGGGATGATCAGCCCGGAGTGGAACGCCGTCGCGATGCCGTGACCGGTGAAGTCGCGGACGACGCCGTACCCGAACCGCTTGGCGTAGGACTCGATCACCCGGCCGATGATGCTGACCTGGCGGCCCGGCTTGACCGCCTTGATGCCACGGTTCAGCGCCTCGCGGGTGCGCTCGACCAGCAGCCGGACCTCTTCGTCCACGTCGCCGACCAGGAACGTCGCGTTGGTGTCGCCGTGCACACCGTCTAGGTACGCGGTGATGTCGACGTTGACGATGTCGCCGTCCTCGAGCGGGCGGTCGTCGGGGATGCCGTGGCAGATCACCTCGTTGACCGACGTGCACAGCGACTTCGGGTAGCCGCGGTAGCCGAGCGTCGACGGGTACGCGCCGCGTTCGATCAGGTACTCGTGGCCGATCGCGTCCAGCTCGTCGGTGGTCACCCCCGGCTTCGCGGCCGCACCGACCGCCTGCAGTGCCTGCGCCGCCAGCTTGCCCGCGACCCGCATCTTGTCGACGAGTTCCGGCGCCGTGACGTAGGAACCTTCGTACGGCGTCGGGCCCTGCTTCCCGACGTATTCGGGACGTGGGATGGACGCGGGGACTTCGCGGCGCGGCGAAATGATGCCGGGAGTGAGAGGCGACATGGTGGGAACATTGTAGTGAGCTGCGACAAAGACTCCGGGAGGCGGTCAGCCAGATGAGTGACGATCACAGCAACGAGTGGTACTACAACACCAAGACCGGCAAGGTCGAGCCGTACCAGGGCGGGAAAGCCGGCGACCGGCTCGGCCCGTACAACTCCCCGGAAGAAGCCGCCCGCGCCCTGGAAAAGGTCCAGGAACGCAACGAGGACTGGGACAACGACCCCAGGTGGAACGACGACTGAAACCACAACGTGTGGGGAGTGCGCTCAGCCCGGCGAGCAGGTGTAGGTGGTCTGGCACGCACCGAGGGGCACCACCGGCGACGGTGGTGCCCCTCGGGTTTTGTGGATCTGCTGTGCGCGGTTCAGCGCGTGACCCGGCGGGCCGCGGTCGTGCGGGCCGGGGCCTTCTTGGCCGCGGTCTTGCGAGCCGGCGCCTTCTTCGCGGCGGTCCGCGTCGCCGTCGTCGTCTTCTTGGCGGCGGTCTTGGCCGTGGTCTTCTTCGCCGCGGTCTTCTTGGCGGGCGCCTTCTTGGCCGTCGTCTTCTTCGCCGCGGTCGTCTTCTTGGCCGCGGTCTTCTTGGCGGCCGTGGTCTTCGCCGGCGCCTTCTTCGCGACGGTCTTCTTGGCCGTCGAGGTCTTCTTCGCCGGCGCCTTCTTCGCGACCGTCTTCTTGGCCGTCGTCGTCTTCTTGGCGGCGGTCTTCTTCGCAGCAGTCGACTTCTTGGCGGCGGTCTTCTTGGCGGGGGCCTTGGAGACCGCCTTCTTTGCCGCACTCACCTTCTTCGTCACTGTCTTCTTCGCTGCGCTGACCTTGCGCGCGGCCGTAGTCTTCGCTGCGCTGGCCTTCTTGGCGACAGTCTTCTTGGCGGGAGAAGCCTTTTTGGCTGTCGCCTTCCCTGCGGCTGCCTTCTTGGCTGGCACTCTGCCTCCTTGGTGCGGCTGAGGAAAACCACCGTGGATTCCTCGTCGTCACGATGATGACAACACTTGGTGGCTACGTAAAGCACCCGAAACGTCTTCAGGTTAAGGCGTCCGGATCGCGAGCAGGCGGGAAAATGCCCACAATCCTTGTGCAGAAGGGATTCCGTCGCGCTAAGAGGATGCCCGACCGGTCCGATAATTTCTTGGCGACACGCGCACAAAGTTCGTGTCGAACGGCCGATTCGGACAGTGTTGTCCTCGGCAACGGCATGCGCTGGGTGAGGTGACGGACGTGTCGAAGAGCAGGCTCGAAGGGTTCGCACCGACATGACCAGAGAGTTCGTGGACGACCTCGGAGACGTCGTGACGTTGCCGTCGGAGGTGACGCGCGTGGTCAGCATCGTGCCCTCGTTGACGGAGTCGATCGCGGTCACCCATCCGCACCTGGTCGTCGGTGCGACGGACTGGTGCACGCATCCCGTGGACCTCGACGTGACCCGCGTTCGCGGCACCAAGAATCCCGATCTCGACGTCATCGCGTCGCTTGCCCCGGACGTCGTCATCGCGAATGCCGAAGAGAATCGCGCCGTCGATCTCGATGCTTTGCGTGCGGCCGGAATCGCGGTCTGGACCACGTCGCCGACCACAGTCGCCGAATCACTCGACTCGCTCGATCGGCTGCTGTCCGCGATCACCGGCGCGGTTCCGGAGTGGCTGGAAGAAGCGCGTGAAGTGTGGAGTACGACGTACGCCGGAAAGCGCCGGCGGGCCGTCGTACCGATCTGGCGGAGACCGTGGATGGCATTGGGACGGGACACGTTCGCGGGTGATGTGTTGTCCCGGATCGGGATCGACAACGTGCTCGCCGATTCCGGTGAACGATATCCCCGGTTCGACCCGCAGGCGTTACCCGGCCACGATCTCGTCGTACTGCCGGACGAGCCTTATCCGTTTTCTCCCGACGACGGCCCGGAGGCATTCAGCGAGCCGGCGAAGTGTGTGTCGGGGCGTCATCTGACGTGGTACGGGCCGTCCTTGGTCGAGGCCCGTGAACTGCTCAGCCGGCAACTGCGATGAGCGGACGGGCGCAGTGATGTGCGACACGGTGCCTGCTCCATCAGCTAGACGGTTAGGTATGCCTCACCTACACTCGCAGCGTGCCGTCGATGACCGCGAAGAAGAAGTGCTGCAAGGACAAGCCGAGGTGCAAGAAGTGCCCGGTCGTCCTGAAGCGGCTGGCCGATGCCGGCTGCGCGGAGCGGCTCGATCGCGTGCACTACAAGGTCGACAAGAAGATCAAGAAGAAGGTCCTCAAGGAGGCCCGCAGCCGCTGAGGCCTCAGGACGCCCGGCGCAGCGTGACGGCGTCGGCGGCCTGGCGGAGCAGGTCGGGGATGGTGATGTGGGCGGCCTGACCGGTCGCCTCGAGGTCGTCGGCGTACCACCAGCCGTGCGCGCTGATCGTCTCCAGTTCGAGTTGTTCCTGGTTGGCGAAGGTCACGTCGACGCCGTCCACCGCGACCGCGAAGAACGTCTGGTGCTGGATGATCGGGCACCCGCCCCACTCGAACTCGATCGTGTTCGTCGCCACCGGCGTACCGAGGGCCTCGGCCGGCAGGTGGATGCCGACCTCCTCGCGCAGTTCCCGGCTCGCCGCGTCCGCGACCGTCTCACCGGGTTCGACCCCGCCGCCGATGGTGAACCAGTACGGCGTCTGCGGTTTCAGCGGATCCCAGCCGTGCAGCAGCAGCACCTTGCCGTCCGGTCGGACCGGCAGGACGCGGGCCGTCGTACGCCGGACGACGGTGCCAGGTGGTGGCAGACGAGGATCGCTCACACGACAAAACGCTAGACGACACAGGGCGTCCCGCGTCGGGCGTTGCGGCGCGTCTCACAGTCGTTGCCGCGGACACCGGGTGAGACGATCGACGCATGACGGCAACGATCGGGTTGGGACTGGCGGCACTCGGACGGCCCGGGTACATCAACCTCGGGCATGACGAGGACCTGCCGCCGGACCGCACCATCGACGATCTGCGGGCGCGGACGCATGAACTGCTCGAGCTGGCCTGGCGGTCGGGCGTTCGGTACTTCGACGCCGCGCGTTCGTACGGTCTTGCCGAACTGTTCCTCGGCGAATGGCTCACACCGGAGCGGCGCGAACAACTCACCATCGGGTCGAAGTGGGGTTACACGTACGTCGCCGACTGGCGGCCTGACGCGGAGACGCACGAGGTGAAGGACCACTCGCTCGCGACGTTCGAACGGCAGTGGCCGGAGAGCCTTCAAGCGCTTGGTGGAGCACCCGACTTCTACCTTGTCCACAGCCTGACCTCGGACAGCCCGGCCCTGGACGACGCCAAGCTGCTGGACCGGTTGCGTCAGCTCGCGGACGACGGCGTACGCGTCGGACTGTCGACGAGCGGACCACATCAGGCGGAGACACTGCGGAGGGCGTTGGCACTCAACGGACCGTTCACGGCCGTGCAGTCGACGTGGAACGTGTTGGAGACCTCGGCGGGGCCGGCGCTGCAGGAGGCGCACGACGCGGGCTGGTTCGTGGTGGTGAAGGAGGCGGTCGCCAACGGACGCTTGACGGCGAAGGCCGGCGAGACGCCCTTCAATCAGTTCGCCCGTCGGCACGGCGTCGCATCCGACACACTCGCGATCGCCGCCGCCGTCGCACAACCCTGGGCCGACGTCGTCCTCAGCGGCGCAACCACAGCCGCCCAACTCGACAGCAACCTCCGAGCAGCCGAACTCGCGAACGAGTCCGCACCCACCCACCACCCCGACGGCCCCCTCGCCCAGTTCATCCAACCCGCCAACGACTACTGGACCCACCGATCCACCCTCCCGTGGATCTAGGCTGAATCAGCCGGCTCGGGTGGGTCAGAAGGTGTGGTCGTCGGTGGGGAAGGTGCCGGAGGCTACTTCGGCTGCGTAGGTGGTGGCGGCGGTGGTGAGGATGCCGCGGAGGTCGGCGTACTGCTTGACGAAGCGGGGCATCGTGCCGGAGCGCATACCGGCCATGTCCTGCCAGACCAGCACCTGCGCGTCGGTGTCGCGACCCGCGCCGATGCCGATGGTCGGGATGGTGACCCGTTTGGTGATCTCGGCGGCGACGTCACCCGGCACCATCTCGAGGACGACGGAGAACGCACCGGCCTCGGCGAGCGCGATCGCGTCGTCGATCAGCCCGGCCGCCTGGTCGCCACGACCCTGGACCCGGTAGCCGCCGATGCTGTGCTCGCTCTGCGGTGTGAAGCCGATGTGCGCCATCACCGGGATGCCGGACTGGGTCAGCTTCTCCACCATCGGTACGACGGTCCGGCCGCCCTCGAGCTTGACCGCGTGCACACCGGCTTCCTTCATGAACCGGACGGCGGTGTGGAAGGCCTGCTCGGGTGACGCCTGGTACGAGCCGAACGGCAGGTCCGCGACGACCAGCGCGCGCTCGACCGCTCCGGCGACCGCGCGCGCCAACGGGATCAACTCGTCGACGGTGACCCGCAGGGTCGTGTCGTAGCCGAAGACGTTGTTCGCGGCGGAGTCGCCGACGAGCAGCACCGGGATGCCGGCGTGGTCGAAGATCTCGGCGGTGTACATGTCGTACGCCGTCAGCATCGCCCACTTCTCGCCGCGGTTCTTCATGTCGCGGAGGTGGTGGATGCGGTACCGACGCGGACGCTTGCTGCCCTCACCCGGGCCTGCGGGCGCCGACGACCCACTCGACGACGGAGTACTCGCCTGAGCCTCGGGAGACCCGCCGGCCTGCGCTGTGGGCTCGGCACTGGCCGCTGCCGACCGAGCAACCTCGGCAGCCGACTGATCGGCGTCTGCAACCGGCTGAGCTACCTCGGCGGCCGGCTGAGCAGACTCTGCGGTTGGCTGGGCAACACCAGCGGTCGGTTGAGCAGACTCTGCGGTGGGCTGAGCAAGCCCAGCGGACTGTGCGACGGGTTGAACAACGTCTGGGGTCGGTTGGGCGATCTCAGCAGGCTGCTCAGCGACCTGTGCCGGCTGTGCGACTTCTGCGGTCCGCTGTGCGACGTCTGCAGTCGGCGGAGCGGGGGTAGCAGTCGGCTGGGCCCGGCGGGCGCGGTGTGCACCGGTGTGCTCGGCCGGCACTTGGCTGGGCGCGTCGTGCTGGACGTCCGCGCGTCGCCGTGCGCCGACAGGCTTGGGGTCCTCACTCACCGGTGTGTTGCTCTCGTACTCCGCACTCGGGTCGGACGGATAGGCGTTGTCCGACTGACCCGCTCCTCTGGACACCCGCCCGTAGTTGCCTTCCGTCATCTCCGGCAGGTACGCCGTGATGGTCGGGGCATCGACTCCGTAGTTGCCCTGCGATGGGTTCGGAGGAGCCGACGCAGGGCGCTGATGCGGAGGCTGCTGCGGCTGCTGGTTTTGTGGCTGTTGGTTTTGCGGCTGGGCCGGAGCTGGTGGCGGAGTCGGCGGCTGGCTCGGTCCACCGTGCGGTTGCTGCGCGGTGACGCCGTTGCTTTGTGTCGGACCGGCGTTCTGCGCCGGTGCAGGGGCAGGGCCGCTCCAGCTGGCGTTGCTGGTCCCGTTGGAGCCGTGTGGTCCGGGCGGGTGCTGGGTCAGACCGTTGCTGCCGGCATGTGGGGGAGCAGGCGGCCGTTGCTGCGGTGCACTCGGCCCCTGGGCCTGCTGCTGGTTCGGCGGAACGCCGTTACTACCCGGACCGAACGGGCTCGGCCGGCTCGGCTGCGGCGGCGGTCCGGCCGGCGGCTGTTGCGGCTGTTGCGGGCGGAACGGGCTCTGCTCCTGGTACTGACCGAACGGCGACTCTTCACCCCGCGCCGGCTCACCGCGACCGAACTCCCCGCGGCCAACCTCACCGCGACCAAACTCACCACGGCCAACCTCGCCGCGACCGCCGTCACCACGCGCAGGTTCACCGCGACCGGGTTCACCGCGACCGGACTCACCGCGACCGGGCTCACCGCGACCGGGCTCGTTGTAGTACTCCGGCGGCTGCTCGCCGTACGGGCGCTGGTGCGGCTGGTCGCCGTACCGCGGCTGCTGTGGTTGCTGCGTCGGCGGTGGGGGCGGCGGTCCCGGCAGGTACGGCGGCTTCGGGACGTACGGCTGCTGGGGCACCGGGCCGCGTTCGTAGGCTCTGGGCGCGTTCGGCAGCGACGGCGACGGGTCGAGACCGAGGCCGTTGGGCCGGTCCCGCCAGGTGTCGTTGTCGTAGTCCGAGCGGCGGTGCTCCTCGGTTGTCCGGTTCTTCGGTCCGGTCCCGTACGGCGACGGCAGTTCGTCGTCGTCCTGGGTACCGGCCGACAGGAAGTTGTCAACCATGCCGTCATCGTCCCACCGTTGCGGAGGGTGAGCGCTACCGCCTGCGGTTGAGCGATCGCTCACATCGTCGGCGGGCAGGCCGGAGCGGTCCGTGGGCTCCTCGGGGGAACCCCACGGGGTGTCGGAGGTCGGGCGGAACCGCCAGGGATCAGTCAGGGCTCTCCGCCACCTTCCGTGCATCCTCACCAGTGGATGGTCCGTGCGTCAGATGCGCCGCCTTGCGGGCGTCCTCGCGCCAGGCGTTCGTGATCGGCACTCGGCGGTCCCGGCCGAAGGCCTTGTGGGTGATCTTCGGCCCCGGCGGGAACTGCCGCCGTTTGTACTCCGCCTTGTCGACCAACTGGATCACCTTGCTCACCAGCTCGGTGCCGAACCCGGCCGCGACGAGCTCGGCGCTGCCGCGGTCGCGCTCGACGTAGTCGTCCAGCATGTCGTCGAGCAGGTCGTACGGCGGCAGCGAGTCGGTGTCCTGCTGACCCGGGCGCAGCTCCGCCGACGGCGGCTTGGCGATCGAGTTCTCCGGGATCGGCGGCTGCTGCCCGCGCGCCTCGGCGTCCGCGTTGCGCCACTTCGCCAGCCGCCAGACCAGGGTCTTCGGGACGTCCTTCAGCGGCGCGTACCCGCCGACCGCGTCGCCGTAGATGGTGGAGTAGCCGACGGACAGCTCAGATTTGTTGCTGCAGGCAAGCACCAGGTGTCCGTCGGCGTTGGACAGACCCATCCAGATCACTGCCCGGACCCGGGCCTGCAGGTTCTCCTCGGCGAGACCGGTCAGGCCGAGTGTGTCGATGAACGGCTGCACCATCGGCTGGATCGGTACGACGCGGTAGTTCAGGCCGGTGCGTGCGGCCAGTTCGGCGGCGTCGTCGCGCGAGTGATCGGTGGAGTACACACTCGGGTTGGAGATGCCGAAGACGTGCTCGGGCCCGATCGCGTCGCAGGCGATCGCGGCGACCAGCGACGAGTCGATGCCGCCGGACAGTCCGAGCAGGACCGACTTGAAGCCGTTCTTCTGCACGTAGTCGCGCAGTCCGGTGACGATCGCGCCGTACATCTCGGCCTCGTCCGACAGGCGGGGCGCGACGGCTGCGGCGATCGGTTCGTACGCCGGCAGCGGTTCGTCGTGGATCACCGTGTGGACGATGTCGATGCCCTGGTGCGTACCGGACGGCGTACCCGTCGCCGCGGGCAGGTCGAGGTCGACCACCATGCTGCCCTGCTCGAACTGCGGGGCCCGGGCGAACACCTTGCCCTCGGCGTCCGCGATCAGCGAGTCGCCGTCGAAGACGAGTTCGTCCTGGCCGCCGACCAGGTTGACGTAGGCCAGCGAGCAGCCGGCCTCGCGGGCTCGGCGGCTGACGAGTTCACCGCGGACGTCGTCCTTGTTCGCCTCGTACGGCGAGGAGTTGACGACGAGCAGCAGTCCGGCGCCGGCGGCCTTGGTCACCGCGACCGGGCCGCCGTCCTGCCAGAGGTCCTCGCAGATGACGACCGCGACGTCGACGCCGTGGATCCGGACCACCTGCAGCGTGTGGCCGGGAACGAAGTGGCGGAACTCGTCGAAGACGCCGTAGTTCGGCAGGTGGTGCTTGACCGCGCTGGTGACGACGCGGCCCTGATGGATCACCGCCGCGCAGTTCGTCGGCGAGCCCTTCGGCCGGCCCAGCCGGTCCACGCCCATCGCCGTACCGGTCGCGCGGTCGAGGTAGCCGCAGACCACCACGATGTCGCCGAGGCCCTCGTCGGCCAGCCGGGCGGCGAGGTCGCGGATGCGGGCCTGGGAGGCGTCCACGAACGACGCCCGCAGGGCCAGGTCCTCGACCGGATAGCCGGTCAGCGCGAGCTCGGGAAAGGCCACCACGTGGGCACCGCGCTCGACGGCGTTACGGGTCCACGCGACGACCTTCTCGGCGTTCCCGTCGATGTCACCGACGGTCACGTTGAGTTGAGCGAGGGCTACCCGAAGCTGAGGCACGGGAGCACATTACTGGTTCACCGGCTCCGATCCACGCCCGATGGAGCACTTGATCAAATCAGCAGCAACAAAGCTCCCCCGGGGCCCGGTCGAGGTTCTGATCCGGCGCTTCGCCTGTCAGCCGTCCATCACTGCGGCGACGCGGTTGCGGAGTTCGGGTAGGCGGGCGTAGAAGACGTTGCCCGGGCATTGGGTCGCGTTGTAGTCGCGGTGGCCGACGATCGCGGCGTGTGGATCGAGGCCGTACGTCGTACACAGCCAGGCACAGGTAAGGACGGACATGTCGAACAGTGCGATCGGTACGTCGACGTTGGTGTAGAGGCCCTCGTGTTCGATGCCGATGGTGTGGCTGTTGTGGTTGGCGGTCTGGGCGCCGAGGACGTTCTGCCGGTTGTTGATTGCCGGCAGCGACTTGCTGCGGCCCTCCATCAGGTAGCCGCCGCGGCTGATGGTGAGTTGCTGGCCGCAGTCGATCCAGCGGTTCGTGTCCATGTGCAGGTCCTGGATCCAGTGCGAGACCTTGAACGCGGCGGCGAGCGAGTAGTCGGTGACGTTCGCGCTGGCGGTGTGGTGGATGACGATGTGATCGGGCGCGCCGATCACCTGGGTCGCGGCCCTCGGTGGCCGGGCGGACCACTCGGCGCGGGTGTAGCAGCGTGGTGCCGGTGCGGCGTGGGCTGCAGTGGTCGGAAGGGTGATGCCGCCGAGCAGTACGCCGCCGGCGGCAGTGCCGCGCAGGAGGGTACGCCGGGACATCCGGGCAGGTTGGAAATTTTCTGGGGCGGTCATGTAATAGAAAATTCCCTACGCACAGCCCCGTGAAACCGCGGCGGCCAGTCGGACGTGGTGTGTAATGGCGGGCGTGACAACAGGGCAGGAGCCGGCGGGGGACGTCCGGCTGGGACGGGTCGGCAAGGGGCTGCGAGTGCTCGTGGCCGTGCTCGGGATCGGCTTGCTGATCAACGGATCGGTCCGGGCCACCGACGACGCCTGGCCGTTCGGGCCGATGTCGCAGTACGCGATGTCGGTGCCGGACGACGCCGCGATCACCTACACCCGGATCAGCGCCCGGACCGACGCCGGTACGACGGTCGACGTACCGCTCAACATCGAAGGCGCCGGGGTGGCGCGGGCCGAGATCGAGGCGCGGACCGGGGAGATCGTGAAGGACCCGTCGCTGCTGCAGCAGGTCGCGGACGGGTGGGCGAAGAAGCACCCGGACCAGCCCAAGTACGTGAAGCTCGAGCTGATCCGCGACACCACCCAGCTGGTCGACGGCCGGGTCGAGGGTCCACCGGCCTCCGAGGTGCTGGCCACCTGGGAGGTCCGTCGATGAGTGGGCTCGAGACCACGGCCACCCGGGTCGCCGGCTGGTTCACGCCCAGGATCGCGCTGGCCAGGGTCGCCTGGTTGCGGACGATCCTGTACCTGTTCGTCATTCTCGACATGCACGCGTTCGTCCGCGACACCCGGCTCAAGGGCGAGCACTCCGGCCTGTACCAGCCGTTGCTGCTGGCCCGTATCTTCGACCTGCCCAGGCCGTCGGTGGCGAACACGACCACTCTGTACGTCGTCCTGATCATCGCCTGCCTGGTCGGTGCGACGAACTACTTCCCGCGGATCGCCGGCTGGATCGTCGCCCCAGCCTTCACCTGGTGGGTCCTGATCGGGATGAGCGACGGCAAGGTCGACCACGACCACCTCGCCCTGGTGATCGCGCTCTGGGTGCTCCCGACCGTCACGTCGGGCCGGCGCGGACTGGCGTCGTACGGCGATCAGACGAGGTCCGAGGCAGCCGGTTGGGCTGTCCGGTGCGTGCAGATCTGCGTGATCGCGACGTACTTCCTGTCCGCGATCGCGAAGCTTCGAAGCGCCGGGTGGGCGCTGACGTGGCCGGGCAGCGCCGTACTGACGTGGGCGATCGTACGGCGGCCGCACCCGGTCGGGGAGTGGTTGCTGCACCACCCGTGGATGCTGCAGGTGATGCAGTGGATCGGGTTCGTCGCGGAGATCCTGTCGCCGGTGATCCTCTGGCTCAAGGGCCGGTGGCAGCTGCT
Organism: Kribbella swartbergensis; assembly: GCF_054784135.1. Lineage (NCBI taxonomy): Bacteria > Bacillati > Actinomycetota > Actinomycetes > Propionibacteriales > Kribbellaceae > Kribbella > Kribbella swartbergensis. The sequence continues at coordinate 394,415 of NZ_BAAGPM010000022.1, read as the reverse complement.
CGGGGCACTGTTCTTCCTCGGCTTCCACGCGGCGAACACGGCGATCCTGCTGATCCACTTCCTGCCGACCGTGGTGTGCTGGCTGGCGTTCGCGCCGATGGAGCGGATCGTGCCGTGGTTCCGGCGCCGGTCAGACCGCGACACCGGAGAGCGCGAAGAGCAGGCCGAACACGGCCGGCAGGCCAAGGAGCAGGCCGGCGCGTAACCGGAACCGGCGGCCACCGGGGCCGGGGGTACGGACCACGCGGGACAGCACGGCACCGGCGTACCCGAAGACCAGGGCCGCGAGCAGGATCTGCTTGGTGGGCAGGTCGGCGTCGTGGTGCGTCAGGCCGAGTGTGACCAGGCCGGTGCAGCAGAACGCGCACATGCCGAACCCCAGCTCCGGGACCGGCAGCCAGCGCCGGCCCAGCACGTCGCGCTCGGCGGGCCGCCTGCCCCGGATCGACTGGACGAATCGCGCCGTACTGAGGATCAGGTCACCGGCACACAGGATCGCGGCCACGATCAGCGCGGCGCGAAAGACTGTCTGCATCCGCCAAACGGTAGGCCCTGACCGGCGCGATGTCCGCACCGGCACGTAACGTCTGCTTAACAGACGCGGGGCAGACTGGTGAGAGCTCCGGGGACATCGATGGCTGAGCGAGAGGTGGACTGATGGACAAGCAGCAGGAGTTCGTACTGCGCGCGCTCGAGGAGCGCGACGTACGGTTCGTGCGGCTCTGGTTCACCGACGTGCTCGGGTTCCTCAAGTCGGTGGCGGTGGCGCCGGCCGAGCTCGAGGGCGCGTTCGCCGAGGGCATCGGGTTCGACGGGTCCGCGATCGAGGGCCTGGCCCGGGTGACCGAGGCGGACATGCTGGCCAAGCCGGACCCGTCGACGTTCCAGATCCTGCCCTGGCGCGGGGAGACGATGGGGACGGCTCGGATGTTCTGCGACATCAGCATGCCGGACGGCTCCCCGTCGTACGCGGATCCGCGGTACGTGCTCAAACGCGCGCTGTCGAAGGCAGCCGATCTCGGGTTCACCTTCTACACCCACCCGGAGATCGAGTTCTACCTTTTCAAGAAGCTGGTCGAGGGCACCGGCCGGGAGCCGGAGCCGGTCGACTCGTCCGGCTTCTTCGACCACACCCCGCAGGGGGTCGGCAACGACTTCCGCCGCGAGGCGATCACGATGCTGGAGTCGATGGGCATCTCGGTCGAGTTCAGCCATCACGAGGGCGGCCCGGGCCAGCAGGAGATCGACCTGCGGTACGCCGACGCGCTGAGCACCGCGGACAACATCATGACGTTCCGGGTGGTGGTGAAGGAGGTTGCGCTGAGCCAGGGCATCTACGCCTCGTTCATGCCGAAACCGCTGAGCGAGCACCCCGGTTCGGCGATGCACACCCACATGTCGCTGTTCGAGGGCGACCGCAACGCGTTCTTCGAGGGCGGCGCGCAGTACCAGCTGTCCAAGACCGGCCGGGCCTTCATCGCCGGGCTGCTGCGGCACGCGGACGAGATCACCGCGGTGACGAACCAGTGGGTGAACTCGTACAAGCGGCTCGCCGCGGGCGGTGAGGCGCCCTCGTACGTGTGCTGGGGGCACAACAACCGGTCGGCGCTGGTCCGGGTCCCGCTGTACAAGCCGCACAAGGGCCAGTCGAGCCGGGTCGAGTTCCGCTCGCTCGACTCGGCCGCGAACCCGTACCTGGCGTTCGCGCTGATGCTGGCGGCCGGCCTGAAGGGCATCGAGGAGGGGTACGAGCTGCCCCGCGAGGCCGAGGACGACGTGTGGTCGCTGACCGACCGGGAGCGGCGCGCGCTCGGCATCAAGCCACTGCCGAGCAGCCTGGCCGAAGCGATCAGCGCGATGGAGGACAGCGAACTGGTCGCCGAGACCCTCGGCGAGCACGTCTTCGACTTCTTCCTCCGCAACAAGCGCGCCGAGTGGCAGGACTACCGCCGCCAGGTCACCCCGTTCGAGCTGAACAAGCTGCTCCCGGTGCTCTGACCGGGCCGGCGGGTCGTCCTCAGCCGTCGTACCGTCGAGTGTCGAGCCGACTCAGAGGTTGGCGAGTTGGTCGTCGGAGGCGTGTTCGGAGGTCCAGCGCGCGGCCGCGGTCGAGTGCCGGTAGGGAGGCTCGATCTGGGCCTCGACCGGTGTCGTGGATGCGGTGGGATCGGGTGCCGGCGGGATGATCGGCGAGCCGTCGGGGGCGAGGGCGTGCACCTCCTCCACGGTGAGCAGGCCGACCGGGCGGGTCCCTTCGGTGATCACCACCAGGCAGCCGGGGATCACCTGCTGGGCCCGATTCCCCTTGCCCGGCACGAGAATTCCCTCGGCCGGTGTGCGCCAGGCGCCCGGCGCGAACCGGCGTAACGCGACTCCCGCCTGCCCGGTGTCCGGCGTACGCGGTGGGATGTAGGCGGTGGCTGTGTAGTCGTAGTCGTAGTCCGGCTCGGGCGGGCCGGACACTCGCCCGCCTTGCTGGGGCGTCAACCAGACCACCGTGCCCCGGACAGCGAGCGACCCCGTCATCATGACCATGGACAGCCATCATGCCGACTACTGAGCGAATCCGCTACACGACGCCGTGTATTCGCCGCAACTCGACCGCGACGCCACTGAGATACGCCGCCCGCGCGCAACCTTCCGCCCCCGCCATCTCAAGGGTCAACCCCTGGGCTGGTGGGTTGCACCGCGGGAATCTCGGTGCGCAACCCACCATCCCAGGGGTCAACCCCCTACCCACAGTCCGGGCCGGGGCGGTCGGCGGGGATTGGGTAGCCTGCAGGCGTGGCTGAGGTGCGTCGGGGGTCGTGGGAGGGGCGGCTGGTCCGGCTCGGGTTCGCCGATCCGCAGCGGGCCGGTGTGATGCTGGAACAGCTCGACCGGCTGGACTCGCACAGTCCGATGGCCGACGAGCCGTTGATCACCGCCCTGTCCGAGTCGGCCGATCCGGACCTCGCCCTGCAAGGTCTGTGCGGTCTGGTCGAAGCGCTGCACCGCCACCGGCACGACGTCGCCGCCTTCGCGCGCACGCTCGAGGTCGACGACGACTTCCGCCGCCGGCTCGTGTCCGTCCTCGGCGCGAGTGAGGCGCTCGGACGCCACCTCGGCGTACACCCACGGCACTGGTACGACGTGGCCGATCCCGCGCTGACCGGCGTACGTCCGTCCGCGGACGACGTCGCGGCCAGGCTCGCCACCGCCGTCGACGCGCCCAACCCGGTCGATGCTCTGCGGGTCGAGTACCGCCGGCTCCTGCTCAGGCTGGCGGCCAGGGATCTGGCCGAAGGGTTGCTGGTCGACGAGGTGGCCGCCGTCCTGGCCGATCTGGCCGGGGGAGCGCTGGAGACCGCGCTGCAGATCGCCCGCAACGAGTACTTCGCCGCGCACCCGGCCGCGGCCGACTGCCGGCTCGCGATCATTGCCATGGGCAAGTGTGGCGGCCGCGAGCTGAACTATGTCAGCGATGTCGACGTGCTGTTCGTCGCCGAACCGCTCGACGGCGAGCCCGAGGCGGCCGCGCTGAAGACGGCGACCCAGCTCGCCGCGGCGACGATGCGGATCTGCTCGGCCCACACCGCCGAAGGCACGCTCTGGCCGGTCGACGCCGCGCTCCGGCCGGAAGGCAAGTCCGGCCCGCTGGTCCGAACCCTCGACAGCCACCTCGCCTACTACCAGCGCTGGGCCAAGACCTGGGAGTTCCAGGCCCTCCTGAAGGCCCGTCCGGTTGCCGGTGACAAGGACCTCGGCCGGCGGTACGCCGAGCAGACGTCCGAACTGGTGTGGTCGGCGGCGGACCGGCCGGGATTCGTCGACGACGTCCAGGCGATGCGGCGGCGGGTGATCGACCATATCCCGGCGGCCGACGCGGATCGGCAGCTCAAGCTCGGTCCCGGTGGTCTGCGGGACGTGGAGTTCGCAGTACAACTCCTGCAACTCGTCCACGGCCGCAGCGACGAGGCGGTCCGCAGCGGTACGACGCTCGTCGCGCTCGAGTCGCTCACCACCAACGGGTACGTCGGTCGCAGCGACGGCGCCGTGCTGGCCGACGCGTACCGGTTCCTGCGGTCGATGGAGCACCGCATCCAGCTGTTCCGCCTGCGTCGTACCCATCACGTCCCCGACAACGAGGCCGACCTGCGCCGGCTCGGGCGCTCGCTCGGGTTCACCAAGGACCCGGTCGGCGAGCTGACCGCGGCCTGGAGGAAGCACGCGCTCGAGGTACGGCGCCTGCACGAGAAACTCTTCTACCGGCCGCTGCTCGCCGCCGTCGCGCGGATCCCCGGCGAGGAGGTGCGGCTGACACCGGAGGCCGCCAAGCAGCGACTGACCGCCCTCGGGTACGCCGACCCGTCCTCGGCGCTGAGACACATCGAGGCACTGTCCGAAGGCGTGTCGCGCCGGTCGTCGATCCAGAAGGCGCTGCTGCCGGCGATGCTCGGCTGGTTCGCCGAGTCACCGGATCCCGATGCCGGGCTGCTGGCGTTCCGGACCATCTCGGACACGCTCGGCTCGACGCCGTGGTACCTGCGCCAGTTGCGCGACGAGGGTGCGTCGGCCGAACGGCTCGCTCATCTGCTCGCGAGCGGCCGGTACGCCGTCGACCTGCTGCAACGGGCCCCTGAAGCGACCGCGATGCTCGCCGACGAACGCGAGCTCGTCCCGCGGACGCAGGAGGGCCTGATCGCCGAGATGTCGGCGGCCGCCGGCCGGCAGGACCAGCCGGAGGCCGCGGTCGCCGCGATCCGGGCGGTCCGGCGGCGCGAGCTCTTCCGGGTCGCCGCGGCCGATCTGTCCGGCCTGCTCGACGTCGAGACCGTCGGCGAAGTCCTGACCACGATCTCGGTCGGCACGCTGACCACCGCGCTCGAGGTGGCCAAGCGGACCGTCGCCAAGGGGGCACCCGAACCGACGCGGATGTCGATCGTTGCGATGGGCCGGTTCGGCGGCCACGAGCTCGGGTACGGCAGCGACGCGGACGTGATGTTCGTCCACGATCCGGTGCCGGGTGCGGACGAGAAGGCGGCGACGGATTTCGCCACCCAGACTGCGACCGAGTTGCGCCGGCTGCTGGCGTTGCCCGGAGCCGATCCGGCCGTCCAGGTCGACGCGGATCTGCGTCCCGAAGGCCGGCAAGGACCATTGGTCCGGACGTTGGCGTCGTACGCGTCCTACTACGCGCGCTGGTCGGCCGTGTGGGAGGCACAGGCGTTGCTGCGGGCCGATCCGCTGTGCGGCGACGCCGGGTTGTGCGAGGCCTTCCGCGGACTGATCGACCCGCTGCGCTATCCGGCGAACGGCATCAGCGACCGGGACGTGGTCGAGATCCGCCGCATCAAGGCGCGGGTGGACGCCGAACGCCTGCCGCGGGGCGCCGATCCGAGCACGCACACCAAACTCGGCCGCGGCGGCCTGGCCGACATCGAGTGGACGGTGCAACTGCTGCAGTTGCTCGAGGCTCACAGAGTCCCTGGTCTGCGTACGACGCGCACCCTCGGCGCACTGCGGGCCGCGGTGGACGCCGGCCTGGTCGAGGCGTCGGACGCGAACACCCTGCGGGTCGCGTGGGAGATGGCGACCCGGATCCGCAACGCGATCATGCTCGTCCGGGCCCGCCCCGGAGACTCCCTGCCGAGAGATCCGCGCGACCTCGCCGCGGTCGCCCACATCTGCGGCTACCCACCGGGCGAGTCGAGCCGCTTCTCCGACGACTACCTCCGCATCACCCGCCGGGCCCACAACACCGTCGCACGGTTGTTCTGGGACGACTAATAGACTCCTGGCGGTGGAAACGGTGGAAACGGTGGAAACGGTGGATCAGGTCAGGCAGGCGGGGGTTTTCAGCCACGTCCGGCGCAGTGTCCGGATGACGGTGGGGCAGAAGCGCGTCTGGGAGACGCACTGGCCGTCGCTCGGGCGGAAGCTCGAGGACCTGCCGCCCGGTGAGGTCGATCTGGCCGAGTGGTTCGGCCGGGAAGCGCCGACCGTGCTGGAGATCGGGTCCGGTATGGGGGACGCGACCGCTCAGCTCGCGGTCGCGGCGCCCGAGGTGAACCACCTGGCCGCCGAGGTCTACCCGGCTGGTCTGGGCCAGTTGATGCTGTGGGTGGAGAAGTACGAGCTGGACAACGTCCGGCTGCTGCAGGGTGACGCGCTCGACTTCCTCCGCGACCACGTGGCTCCCGACGCGCTGGCCGGCGTACGCATCTACTTCCCGGACCCGTGGCCGAAGAAGCGGCACCACAAGCGCCGCCTCGTCACGCCGCCGTTCGTCGCGCTGGTGGCGTCCCGGCTGCAGCCCGGCGGAACGTTGCACCTGGCAACGGACTGGGCGGACTACGCGGACCGGATGCTCGAGGTGTGCGACGCCGAGCCGCTGCTGCGTAACCAGTACGACGGCTGGGCCCCGCGGCCCGAGTGGCGGCCGGTCACGAAGTTCGAGGCGCGCGCCCGGGCCGAGGGCCGCGTCTGCCGCGACCTCCTCTTCACCAAGGTCACGCCGACCGGCTCGTGAAGCTCCACAGCCCGGCCGGCACCGTGTAGATGGTGTAGCCGTCCTCGTACGACGCCTCGCCCGCGAACGGAGCCGGTACGGCGGTGACGTCCGAGGCAGCCGCGGACGGCACGTGGACCTCGGTCGTCGTACCGACAGGGACCTGGACGTCCAGCGAGAGCACCCGGCTCGCCCGCTGCCACGACACCGACACCCGGCCGCGGATCGTGTCGGTGCTGATCGTCGCCGAGTCCACCTCGGAACGCGCGTCCGGCCGGACCATGATCCGCCGCCAACCCGCTTCGAGGTTGCGCAGCCCGGCCACGTTCTCGTACAGCCATTCCACGACGGTGCCCTGGAAGTAGTGGTTCCGCGATCGCGAATCCTCCTCCCACTTCTCCCACATCGTGTCCGCGCCGAGCTCGAACCAGTAACCCCAGCTCGGATAGGTCCGCTGCAACGCGACCTTCGTCGCCGCGTCGCCGTACCCGTAGGCGGTGAGCACCGGCAGCAGGACGCCGACACCGAGGCAGCCGGTGTTGAGGTGGAACCCGCGGGCTTCGACATCCGCGGCCAGGTTGGCCGCGACCTGCGGGGCCAACTCCTCCGGCACGATGCCGAACGCCAGCGGCACCGCGTTGGACGTCTGCCGGTAGTCGGGGTCTTCACCGGACCTGTAGATCCCGGCGTCCCGATCGAGGAACGCACGGTTGAGACCGTCGGCCAGTTCGGCCGCGGCCTTGCGGTAGTCGTTGGACTTGCCGATGACGTCGCCGATCTCCGCCGCGGCGATCAGTGCCCGGTAGAGGTACGCCGTACCGGTGAGCCGCCGGTCCTCCGGAGCCGGGCCGCTGCCGAAGCCCGGTGGAAGCCAGTCGCCGAGCACGCTGACGGACAGGCCGTCCTCGACCCGGTCGAGTTCCCAGGACAGGTAGCGGGTCAGCGGTTCCCAGTGCTCGTGCAGCAGCCGCTCGTCGCCGTACGCGCGATGCATCTCGCGCAGGAGGAACGGGTACACGGTCGGCCACTCGGTGGCGGGGGAGAGGTCGGTGAAACCCCAGCCGCTGGACGGAACGATCACCGGGAGCTGCCCGGACTCGGCCTGGCTGTCGCGGATGTCGCCCAGCCACTTGGTGAAGAACCGCGCCAGGTCGAGGCTCGCCAGCATGGTCGGCCCGCCCACCTGGGCGTCACCGGTCCATCCGTTCTTCTCCATGAACGGCGTGTCGGTCGGGATGCCGTGCAGGTTGTTCAGAATCGTCCGGCGCATCGCCTGGTCGAACTGTTCGTACGCCGGCTGCGTGGAGGCGAACCGGGTCACCGTGCGAACGTCGGAGTGCACGACCCGCATCAGCAGGTCCGGCCGCTCCGTGATGCCTTCGACCTGGACGTACCGGAAACCCTTGTAGGAGAAGCGCGGCTCCCACTCCTCGACGCCGTGGCCGGCGGCGATGTACTCGTCGCGCTGGATCCGGTCGCCCTCGACGTGCACGTTGACCGCCACCACGTTGCCATCGGCAACTGTCTCGCCATGGGTCAGGCTGATCGTCGTCCCGGCGTCCGCGGTGGCCCGGAGCCTGGTCCAGCCGGCCGTGGTGCGGCCGAAGTCGACGATCCACACGCCAGGGCGGACCTCGGTCACCTCCTGCGGCTCGACCGATTCGGTCACCCGGATCGGCTCGTGGGCCTGCGCCTGCAGGGTGCCCTTCGGCGCGTCCACGACCGCGGCCGTCGACCAGGTGGAATCGTCGAAGGCCGCCGTGTCCCAACCCGGGAGCGCGCGGCGGGCGTCGTACGTCTCGCCGGTGTACAGGTCGTCCGAGATGGTCGGCCCGCCCGTGATACGCCAGGACTCGTCGGACACCACCTCGGTCGTCCTGCCGTCGTCGTACTCGATGACCAGGCGGGCTAGCAGGCGTGGCTCCGCGGTCCAGGGTGTCTGGTGCCACCGCCAGACGTTCGGTGCCCTCAGTCCGAAGAATCCGCGACCGAGTTCGGTACCGACCACGTTGTCCCCGGTCCGCAGCAGGTCGGTGACGTCGTGGGTGACGTAGAGGACGGTGTGGTCGTAGTCGGTGAAGCCCGGATCGAGTACGGCGTCGCCGACCTGCTGACCGTTCAGCCGCAGTTCGGCGTATCCGAGGCCGCTGGCGTAGAGCCGGGCCTGTTTCACGACTCCGTCGACAGCGAAGGCACGCCGGAGCAGGGGAGCACTGTCGGTCGTGCCGCCGATCCAGCGCGCAGCGCCGAAACCCTCGTCGAGGAGTGCGGTCTCGAACCAATCGGGATCGGCCCAGCCGCCTTCCCGGTCCAGGCCGTCCCAGAGGCGGACGGTCCAGTGGTACCGGGTGCGTGGCTTCAGCGACGGTCCGTCGTACTCGACACCGAAGGTCCGTGACGACGCCACCTTGCCGGAGTCCCACACGTCGCCGAGGCCGGGGGCCGATCCGACCAGGATCCGGTACGCCGTCTGCGTCGCGCCGTAGCCCGGTGCCGTGGCGACCCACCCGAACCGGGGGCGCCGGACGTCGGTCCCCAGCGGCCGGACGGCGTACTCGGTCTTCAGCGTTCCGGCGCTCAGCGGACCACCAGGCGTCCAACCGTCCGGCAGTTCGTGCATCAGGCGGCTCCTCCGGCTCGTGGGTCCCCGAGGACCGTAGACAGGCGCGCGGGGCGCTTTCAACACCCTGACCGCAACCGGCCGCCCGTCTCACCCAGGGAATTGTTGTCTCAGATCGTGAAACCTGAGCATCTTGCTCGACTTTGTCCGCTTTCATGGAGGCATGCAGGTCACCACGAACGCACCCGGCGACGCCCTGACGCGGCGCCGGCACGTCGACCTGCTGCGGGTGAACTCCGCGAGCTGTTGATCTTCGGCGCACCACTTCGGTCCCGTCCACCACTGTCCTCGCCCGAAGGAACAGCTCTGTGCGTCGTCTCATCCTGATCGCCTTGCTCGGTTCGGTAGCCCAGCTCGTCGACGGCACCCTCGGCATGGCCTACGGCGTCACCGCCAGCACGGCCCTGCTGATCACCGGCATCACGCCGGCCGTCGCGTCCGCCTCCGTCCACCTCGCCGAGGTGGGCACGACCCTTGCCTCCGGCCTGTCGCACTGGCGGTTCGGGAACGTGGACTGGCGCGTGGTCGCGCTGATCGGCGTCCCGGGGGCCGTCGGCGCGTTCGCCGGGGCGACGTTCCTGTCCAGCCTGTCGACCGAGTCGGCCTCGGTCTGGGTGGCGGGCCTGCTGCTCCTGCTCGGGGTCTACATCCTGGCCCGGTTCGCCACCGGGAAGGTCCGGGCGATCATCGAGGGCCGGCCGGCCGGGCGGTTCCTCGGCCCGCTGGGCCTGGCGGCGGGGTTCATCGACGCCACCGGAGGTGGCGGCTGGGGGCCGGTCGCCAACTCGGCGCTTCTGAGCAGCGGCAAGTTGACGCCGCGCCGCACGGTCGGTTCGGTGAGCGCGGCGGAGTTCCTCGTCTCGATCGCCGCCAGCATCGGGTTCCTGATCGGCCTCGGCCGGCAGAACCTGCCGTTCGGCATCGTCGCCGCGCTGCTGGCCGGTGGCGTGCTCGCCGCACCGCTGGCTGCCTGGCTGGTGTCGCGACTGGCCACCCGTTGGCTCGGCGTCGGCGTCGGCCTGGTGCTGATCCTGACCAACGCCCGCACGCTGCTGAACGGGCTCGGCGTGGCCGACGGCCCGCGTTACGTCGTGTACACCGCACTGGTCGCCGGCTGGGCCGCGGTCGTTGCCTACGGCGTGCGATTCGCCGCTCGCCGGGCCGTTGCCGAGGCCGAGCGCGTCCTCGCCGACGAGCGCGATCTCGAGACCGTCGCCTGACCTGCTGCTTCTTCCGCCCGCGGGCTGTTCGGTCGCCCGCACGATCGAAGGTCTTTCTGTGAGCACTCCCAGCTTCCGTCCTGCCCGTCGCCGGCTGTTCGCCGCCTCCGCCGCTGTACTGGCCCTGGTCACCGCCGCGGCCGGCTGCTCCCGCGCGGAGGGCAACGACGCGCCGGCCGCCGCGACCGACAAGGGCCCGGCCGCCGAGCTGCGGCTCGGCTACTTCCCCAACGTGACCCACGCCGCCGCGCTGGTCGGCCTCGACAAGGGCCTGTTCTCCAAGGAACTCGGCAGCACCAAGCTGGTGCCGACCAAGTTCAACGCCGGCCCCGAGGCCGTCGGCGCACTGCTCGGCGGCTCGCTGGACGCGTCCTTCATCGGCTCCGGCCCGGCGATCAACGCCTACGCGAAGTCCAACGGCGAAGCCGTCCGCCTGATCGCCGGTACGACGTCCGGCGGCGCGCAGCTCGTGGTCAAGCCGACGATCACCAAGGCGGAGGACCTGGCCGGCAAGACCGTGGTCACCCCGCAGCTCGGCAACACCCAGGACGTCTCGCTGAAGAAGTGGCTGGCCGAGAAGAACCTGACCGGCAAGGTGAAGGTCGCCAACCTGGAGAACGCGCAGACGCTGGACGCGTTCAAGAAGGGTGAGGTGGACGCGGCCTGGCTGCCCGAGCCCTGGTCGTCGCGGCTCGTCCTGGACGCCGGGGCCAAGGTGCTGCTGGACGAGAAGGCCCTGTGGCCGGACGGCAGGTTCCCGACCACCGTGCTGATCGTGCGGACCCAGTTCCTCCAGGAACACCCAGAGACCGTGAAGGCGCTCCTCACCGGCCTGGTCGCGGCGATCGACTTCGCCACCACCGACAAGGAGGCTGCGAAGACCGTGGTGAATGCGCAGTTGAAGGAGCTCACCGGCAAGGCGCTGAAGCCGGAGGTGATCGATCGGGCGTTCGACAACATCCAGATCACCGCGGACCCGATTGCGTCGACCTTCCCGCAACTGGCCAAGGATTCGGTCACCGCGGGGATCGCGAAGGAAGCGCCGGCGGTCGCCGGTTTCGCCGATCTCGGCCCGCTGAACGACGTACTCGCCAAGGCAGGGAAGCCGACCGTGGACGCGGCCGGCCTCGACACGAAGTAGGAGGCGGACGATGACCGTGACAGTCGAGGTCGAGCAGGACGTGGTGCGGACCGTGCGGTTTCATCAGGTCGGCAAGGCGTTCGGCCACGGACGTAACGCGGTCGTGGCGCTGGAAGGTGTCGACCTCGAAGTGGGGGCGGGGGAGTTCGTCTGCCTGGTCGGTGCGTCCGGCTGCGGGAAGACCACGCTGCTCAACCTGGTGGCGGGTCTCGACCAGCCGACGACCGGGCGGATCGAGCTGAGCTCGTCGCGGCCGGCTGTCGTGTTCCAGGAGGCCGCCCTGATGCCGTGGCTGACGGCCGCCGGGAACGTCGAGCTGCCGCTGCGGATGGCCGGCGTACCGAAGGCCGCTCGTCGCGCGAAGGCTGCTGAGTTGCTGGAGCTCGTGCGGCTCGCCGGGCTCGGTGACAAGCGGCCGCACGAGTTGTCCGGCGGTATGCGGCAGCGGGTCGCGCTGGCACGGGCTCTGGCGTCGACGGACGACATCACCGGCACCGATGCGGGCAAGCCGTCGCTGCTGTTGATGGACGAGCCGTTCTCCGCGCTGGACGCGATCACCCGCGACGTGTTGCAGGGTGAGCTGCTGCGGATCTGGCGTGCGACGGGCACGGCGATCCTGTTCGTGACGCACGACGTACGCGAGGCCGTGCGGCTCGGGCAACGCGTCGTACTGCTGTCGTCGCGGCCCGGACGAGTGGTCCGGCACTGGGACGTCGACGGGCTGACCGGTGCCGACGAGTCCGGTGCGGTCGAGGAGATCAACGGGGCGCTGCGAAAGGTGATCAGCAGTCATGCCGCGGCCTGACGTGCAGGAGGACCTGTACGACGTCGAAGCGGGTCTCGACGCGCTGGACACACCCGTCAACCCCGGCGAGGGCTCGCTGGGTCGGCGGCTCGCCGGCCGGATGCTGCCGCCCGTTGTCGCGATCGCTCTGCTGGTGGCGGTGTGGCAGGCCCTCTGGGCGGCCGCGTTCTGGCCCGAGTTCAAGCTGCCGGCGCCGGTCGACGTCTGGGGTCAGATCTGGCAGTTGGTGACGACGGGGAAGATCCTCGAGCTGTTCTGGGTGTCGTTGCACCGGGCCGTGATCGGATTCGCGATCTCCTTGGTGATTGCGGTGCCGCTCGGCCTGGCGATCGCCAACATCACCGTCGTACGGCGGGGGATCGGCCCGCTGGTGTCCGGTCTGCAGAGCCTGCCGTCGGTGGCCTGGGTACCGGCGGCGATCCTGTGGTTCGGGCTGAACGATCGGGCCATCTACTGGGTCGTGCTGCTCGGCGCCGTACCGTCGATCGCGAACGGGCTGGTGTCCGGTCTGGACCAGGTGCCGCCGATCCTGCCGCGGGTCGGGAAGGCGCTCGGTGCCGGCCGGCTCGGGGGGATCCGGTACATCCTGCTGCCGGCCGCGCTGCCCGGGTTCCTGGGCGGGCTGAAGCAGGGCTGGGCGTTCTCGTGGCGGTCGCTGATGGCGGCGGAGCTGATCGCGACCTCGCCCGAACTCGGTGAGGGACTCGGTCAGTTCCTGCACAACGGGATGTCGCTGTCGGACATCTCGATGGTGTTCGCCGGCATCCTGCTGATCTTCGTCGTCGGCGTCGGGATCGAGTTGCTGGTGTTCCGGCCGCTGGAGAACTCCGTTCTGCGAGCCCGTGGCCTGACCGTTACCACCCGCTGACCTGGATCACGGCTTGGCCACCGGTGCGGCCGTGGATGCGGTGCGTTCGGACTCGCGCCGTACTGTTGGAGCGTGGTCCGATTTCTGCCGTTCCTGATCAGCCTGGCGCTCAGCGTGTACGCGCTGTTCTCCTGCATCCAGACGCCCGACGAGGACGTGCCGCACCTGCCGAAGCTGGTGTGGATCGTCCTGATCGTGTTCGTCCCGTTCGTCGGGCCGATCGTCTGGCTGCTCATGCTGCGCAGCCGGCTCGGCCGCCGCGATCGCGGCACCGGGCCGGTGAAGCCGGCCGCCCGGCCGGTCGCGCCCGACGACGATCCGGACTTCCTCGCCTCGCTGGACCGCTATCGCGACCCGCGGACGACGGTGAAGCCGCCGGAACCGCCGAAGGACCCGGAGCCGGAGTCGGCGAAGGACGACGAGCCGACGAAGAAGAAGGCCGAGGACGACACCACCGAAACCCCGTCGGAGCCGGACGACGGTAAGGCCTGACCTTTCGCGCAGGCCTCACGTCGAGGGCAACGGCCGGGGTGCGGCTGGTGAGGTCGCAGCCTCCGTCAGGCCGACTTGCGGTGTTCGGGCAGGAGGGTGTTGTCGCGCTCGGACTCGGTGGTGCCGCCCCAGACGCCGTACGGCTCGCCGACGGAGATCGCGTGCTGCCGGCACTCGGGCTGGACCGGGCAGGTCCCGCAGAGCGACTTCGCCACCATCTCGCGGGCCCTCTTGCGAACGCCGCGCTCCGATTCGGGCGAGAAGAACAACTCCGGGTTGACGTCGCGGCAAGCCGCTTGTGACTGCCAGTCCCACAGATCCATGAGCGGGCGGGGTAGGCGAGGCATCCCTCTCGACATGGCAACCTCCTTGACTCACCGTGAGCGCGGACGGGCGCTCGGTGAAAACTATGCTCAACTCACAGCGAGTTCAACCCTTGTTGTCTCGAAGTTCGGTCCTTTTGTTATCGGACCCCGGCGTCGCACGCCGTAATCGGACCGTCTTCACACGGTGAGCGTGTTCACGTCATCACCGTCTGTGACATGAGTCACTCGATTGCTTCAGGCCAGGACAGCGCCCAGTACGGCGGCCAGCCCACCGGCCCCGAGGTTGAGTACGACGTTCAGCAACGCCTTCCCGCGATGGCCGGAAGCGGCCAGCGCGTTCGTCTCGGCGGCGAAGGTGCTGTACGTCGTGAACGCGCCGCAGAACCCGACTCCGACGAGCAGTACCGTCGTGCGGTCGGTCACTCCGGTCAGCAGCCCGAGCACGAAACTCCCCAGGATGTTGACGGTGAAGGTTCCCCACGGAAGTGGTGTCTCGGTCCTGCTGCTCAGCAGCAACCGGCCGACCATGTGCTTGTCGACCAGGTACCGCAGCGGAGCTCCGGCGGCCGCTCCGAGCGCGACCAGCAGGACGCTCATCGCCTCTTCTCTCCGCGCTCGGGCCGCCCGGCCCACTCGCCGAGCGCTGCCGCCGACAACGCCGCCGCGACGGTTCCGAAGAAGTAGACCAGGGCAACGACGACGTGGTCGGGCAGCAACTTCTCGGTGTCGACGGCGAACGTCGAGAAGGTGGTGAACCCGCCGAGGATCCCGGTGCCGAGGAACGGCCTGAGCAACTGGTGCGATCGTGGCGTCAACCGCACCAGCAGGACGCCGATCGCGAAACAGCCGAGGACGTTCGTCGCGAACGTTGCCCAGGGAAACTCGCCCGGGCCGTGCGGAAACGTCTCGGCGAGTCCGTAGCGGGCCAGTGACCCGATGATCCCGCCGAGCGCCACGACGCCCAGCACGCGGGGGAGTCCGGTGTCAGCCATCCTCCGCCGGATCGTAGCGGTAGTACTCGTGCCCGCCGTGGGCGGTGCCGGTCTCACCGGTCAGCGCGCGGATCACCACCGCGTGGGTGACGGCGAGCACCGGTCCGTCCGTGCTCGCGACATGCCTGCCGAGCGCCGCACGAGCCCGCTCACGCACCCGGGACAGCGGCTCCCAGGGTCGTTGGATCCCGTGCGGCCATTCCCCGTCGTATGCCTCGAACTCGGCCTGAGCCGCGCGTACGTCGGCCACTCCGCGCCACATCCCGGTGTGGTCCGGCAGCCAGTCGCGCAGGTCGTAGTCGACCCGGACGCCGAGCGCCAGCCGGTGCCCGATGATCGCGGCGCTGTGCAGGGCGCGGGTGAACGGTGAACTGACCAGGTACGTCGCTCCGATGCCGCTGAGCAGGTCGGCGAGTTCCTCGGCCTGTTTGGCGCCGAGGGAGGTGAGCGGGGCGGTGTCGGCGGCCGGCCCGGGCAGTCCCTGGGCGTCGACCGGTCCGTAGTCCGGCTCGCCGTGCCGGACCAGGTAGATCTGCGTCACGGCCATGTTCTACCTGAGATGGCGAGCGCCCGCCCATCCACGGGCGTGGCCGCCGGGCAGCGGCGGGTCGGTGATCGAGGATGGTGCACGCACCTGGTGCAGGTCGTCGAAGAGGCCGGACTTGGGCTGTTGCTCGATCCAGCGGACTTCCGTGGCGCCTTGGTGGCCGTGCACGGCCAGCACCGAGTCGATGTCCGGCCAGACCGCCGTGGCGGGGTTGCTGCCGCGCCAGCGCAACGCCACCGAGCCGTCGCTGAACACACACCCCTCGGCAACCACCCCGGTCCCCGAGACACCACTGGGGTCGCGGTACCGGACCAGCTCGAAAGTCCGCGGCCTCACCGTCCCGCCCCGCGTGGGCGGTCACCGAGCAGAACCAGTACCCCGAGCGGACCTGCCACCGTCACTGCACCCCTCATCGTCTCGACCCGTCGTTGCAGCCCTCAACGACGCCGGGCCGTCCGTGGTTACAGATCGGCGGACGGGGCAGGCGGGATGGTCCGGATGGCCGGGATGGTATGGTCGGTCCCGTGAAGCGCAGCTATTGGCGATTTTTTGAGTGGCCGGCCCTGGTGCCGGGCGACTCAGCCGCCTGCTGACGCCCAACCGAAGACACCAGAGCCGGCACGAAGGCAAGGACACGCGTCCTTGCCTTTTCTCGTTCCCCGCCGGCGCTGCCTGGGACTTCCTTGGCGAAGCCGGCCATCCAAAGGAGCCCCAGCAGA
Organism: Kribbella swartbergensis; assembly: GCF_054784135.1. Classification (NCBI taxonomy): domain Bacteria; kingdom Bacillati; phylum Actinomycetota; class Actinomycetes; order Propionibacteriales; family Kribbellaceae; genus Kribbella; species Kribbella swartbergensis. The sequence goes on along the minus strand of NZ_BAAGPM010000022.1, from coordinate 378,195 downwards.
TGAACACCCTCCCGCAGAGCACCAGTCAGGCGGCGGTCGTCGACCGACGGATCGAGAAGACCGTCCCGCTGATTACGCCGCTCGCCCTGCACGACGAGCTTCCGCTCGACGACGCCCTGGCCCAGCGCGTGATGGACGGTCGCGAGGCCGTCACCGACGTACTGAACGGCGTCGACGACCGCCTGCTGGTCGTGGTCGGCCCGTGCTCGGTGCACGACGCCAAGGCAGCCCTGGAGTACGCCCAGCGTCTGCGACCGGTGGCCGAGCGACTCTCCGACGGTCTGCTCGTGGTCATGCGCGTGTACTTCGAGAAGCCGCGCTCGACCCTCGGCTGGAAGGGCCTGATCAATGACCCGGGTCTCGACGGCTCGGGTGACGTGAACCGCGGTCTGCGGACCGCCCGGCAGTTGTTGCTGCAGGTGCTCGAGCTCGGCCTGCCGGTCGGCTGCGAGTTCCTCGACCCGATCACACCGCAGTACATCGCCGACACCGTCGGCTGGGGCGCGATCGGCGCGCGGACGGTGGAGAGCCAGGTGCACCGGCAGTTGTCCTCCGGGCTGTCGATGCCGATCGGCATGAAGAACCGCCCCGACGGCAGCATCGGTACGGCGGTCGACGCGATCAAGGCCGCCTCGGTGCCGCACGTGTTCACCGGTATCGACCACGACGGTGCCCCCGCGATCCTGCACACCCGCGGCAACCCCGACTGTCACCTGGTCCTGCGGGGGTCCGACGGCGGACCCAACTACGACGCCGACTCCGTCGCGGGCGCGATGGAACTGCTGCGCAAGGCCGGGCTGCAGGAGCGTGCGGTCGTCGACGCGAGCCACGGCAACAGCCGCAAGGACCACCGCCGGCAGCCGGTGGTCGCGGAGGAGATCGGCCGGCAGGTGGCGGCCGGCAACCACGCGATCGTCGGGGTGATGCTCGAGTCGTTCCTGGTCGAGGGCCGCCAGGAACTGGACCCGACCCGCGATCTCACCTACGGCCAGTCGATCACCGACGCCTGCATGGGCTGGGACACCACGGAGGCTGTGCTGGAGCAGCTTCACGCGGCGGCGGTGGCGCGGCGCGGATGAGCTGTTCACCCCGTGGCCTCGCGTCGGCTACGGGTTCCGCCTAGTCTCGCGCGCATGACTGAGATTTCTCGGCGTCTGGTGCTGGGGTCGGCGGCGGGGGGAGTGGCGGCATCACTGCTCCCCCCGTCGCTGCACACGGCGATGGCGCAACCGGTGAGGCGCGGTGGTCTGCGCGCGGTCGAGCACGTGATCGTGCTGATGCAGGAGAACCGCTCGTTCGACCACTACTTCGGGACCCTGCGCGGGGTGCGCGGGTTCGGTGACCGGCAGCCGCTGCGGCTGCGGAACGGCAAGAGCGTGTTCCACCAGCCGAAGGCCGGTGGCGGTGAGGTCCTGCCGTTCTCGATCCGCAAGGCCGCGGCCGACGCAGGCCGGCCACCGCACGACATCCAGTACCTCGGTGACCTGCCGCACGGCTTCAACGACGCCACCCAAGCCTGGGCCAACGGCTGGAACGACGACTGGGTCCAGGCCAAGACGGCGGCCACCATGACGCACTACGACCGCCGCGACATCCCACTGCAGTACGAGCTCGCCGAGACCTTCACGATCTGCGACGCCTACCACTGCTCGGTCAACGGTTCCACCAACCCGAACCGCAACTACCTCTGGTCCGGTACGACGGGATACGAGCCCGGGACGACCCAACGGGCGGTGACGAACGCGGCGTACTCGTACGACCACAAGGGCTACGACTGGACGTCGTACCCGGAACGCCTCGAGCAGGCCGGGGTGAGCTGGCAGATCTACCAGGAGTGGGACAACTTCACCGACAACGCGGTCGAGTACTTCAAGACCTTCAAGGAGATCGGGCGCCGGATCCTCGCGTCGGTGCCGGGTGGTTACCGCACCACCGAGGAGTTCTACGACAAGCTCTTCGCGAAGACGCCGGCCGAGCGGGCCGAGGCGTTGAAGCAGTTCCAGGCCTCGGTCGACAAGCTGCCCGCCAAGGACCGGAAGTTGTTCCACCAGGCGATGTACCGGTCCGAGCCGGAGTCGCTGATCCCGCGGCTGCGGGCGGACATCAAGGCCGGCACGCTGCCCCAGGTCAGCTGGCTGGTGCCGTCCGCGGTCGATTCCGAGCACCCGGGCGCCTCCACGCCCGTCGGCAGCGCGAACCTGGTCTACGACCTGCTCGACGCGATCGCCTCGGACCCGGAGACCTGGTCCAAGACCGTACTGTTCATCAACTTCGACGAGAACGACGGGTACTTCGACCACGTCCCGCCGCCGGTCGCACCGCGGCCTGCGTCGGGGGAGGGTGACGACTGGTATGCCGGCCGGCCGATCGGCCTCGGTCCGCGGGTCCCGATGACCGTCGTCTCGCCCTGGTCGGTCGGCGGGCACGTGAACTCGCAGGTGTTCGACCACACCTCGGTGATCCGCTTCCTCGAACAGTGGACCGGTGTCCGCGAGCCGAACATCAGCGACTGGCGGCGGACCGTCTGTGGTGACCTCACCTCGGCGTTCGACTTCGCCCGCGGCTACCGCCGGCCGTCGGTGGACGCACCCGGTCCGGTGCCCGCGCCGATCGCCCGCTGGAAGCCGACGCCGCCGGCCGACCAGGCCGTGCCGCGGCAGGAGCCTGGTCACCGCCCGGCCCGCGCCTTGCCTTATCAGCCGTCCGTCTCGGGCTTCGTTGCCGAGGGCAATTTGACGCTGGCCCTCGGCAACAAGGGCCGCGAGGCGGCACACTTCGCGATCTACTCCTACGGCGGTGAGCTGCCCGCGCCGGAGCATGTCGACGTACGGCGCGAACACGTCGAAATCATCGCGGTCGACGGGCCGTACGAGTTCGCCGTCCAGGGCCCGAACCGGTTCTGGGCCGAGCTGGCCGGCACCGCGGACGGTGCCGCGGCGGGCCTGGACGTCCGCGCCGAGCAGCACGGCAGCTCACTCGAGCTCGCGCTGGTCAACAGGTCGCGCAAGCCGCTGACCCTGAAGGTGAAGGCCCGCGGCTACGGCAACAAGACCGTCACCGTGGAGCTGCGGGGCAAGCAGACCCGCGAACTGCCTTGGCCGACCGACCACGGCTGGTACGACGTCGAGGTCACGGTTGCCGAGGACACGTCGTACCGGCGCCGCCTCACCGGCCACCTGGAAACCGGCAAGCCGAGCATCACCGGCTGAGACGCCGGACAGTCACCGGGCGATGGCCGCCGTACGGGCTCTCGTGACGGTGATCAGGTCCGCCGGGGCCAGGCCGATGTCGAGGCCCCGGCGGCCGCCGGAGACGTAGACGGTCGCGTGGGCGGTGGCGGTGGAGTCGATCACCGTCGGGAGCGCGCGCTTCTGGCCGATCGGGCTGATGCCGCCGACCACGTACCCGGTGGTGCGTTCGGCGGCGGCCGGGTCCGCCATCACCGCCTTCTTCCCGCCGGCGGCGGCCGCGATCGCCTTCAGGTCCAGTTGCTTGTCCACCGGTACGACGCCGACGGTGAGCTTCCCGTCGACCTCGACGAGCAGCGTCTTGAACACCTGCTCGGGTGCGAGCCCCAGCGCCTCGGCCGCCTCCAGCCCGTACGACTTGGCCGTCGGGTCGTGGTCGTAGGTGTGCGTGGTGAACTCGACCTGCGCCTTCGTCAGCGCCACCGTCGCTGGAGTGCCCTGACTCTGCTTGCTCTTAGCCACGCGCCGAGCTTAGTTGTGGCACCAGACGAACGCAGCAATGGCCGGGAGACGGGACAAGGCGGGCTTCGTACGGAATCTCCAGGGTGCTGACGAGGCCCGCGAGCAGATGCAGGTTCATGCCGCAGACCAACTGGGGCTGGTCCCGGGCGACCTGCTGGAACGGGCAGTTGGCGAGCGCGATGCCGTCCTGATCGGGGCGCGGCTCGAAGCCGTGGGCCGCCAGGATCTCGGTCAGCGAGGTCGCGCCCGCGGTCGTGCCGAGCGACTCGCCGTACTCCCGGGCCCGGCGGTTGGCCGCCTCACGGGCCGAGCCGCCGGACGCCTCGGCGTCCGCGACCGCGGCGGCCAGCAGGCGGGCGGCGACGGCGTACTGCCGCTCGGGCAGGGTGATTTCGATCTCACGGTCGGACCGGTGGTAGAGCTTCGCCGGCCGCCCGGCGCCGGGACCGCTGCGCCCGGAACGGCGCTCGTAGCAGGTGGCGAGCAGGCCTTCCTCGGTGAGCTTCTCCAGGTGGAACGCGGCGGTGGTCCGCGGGATGCCGACCGCGGCGGCCGCCTCGTCCCGGCCGACCGGCTCGGGCTGCCCGACGACGTACTCGTACAGACGCCGCCGAGTCGGTTCCTCGAGTACGGCGACCGCCTGAACCTGCGCGTCCCAGGACGTGTCCACCCAATGATTCTATCGACAACTTCGATTGATGAAAGAGTATGATGACAGTTCGTTGACCCCTCAGGAGAGTGCAGATGGCGATTTCGGCCGATCTCGAACCCGTCCCCCTCCGCATCGTCGCCGGTCGCGCGGAGATCGACCTCCCCGCGGCCCAGCGTGCGGTCGCAGACCTGCTGGTCGCGCTCGGGCGGGACCCGCGCAGCGCGCATCTGGCGGACACCCCGCGCCGGGTGGCGAACGCGTACGCCGAGATGCTCACGCCGCGCGAGTTCGAACTGACCACGTTCCCGAACGACGAGGGGTACGACGAACTCGTCCTGGCCAAGGACATCCCGGTCCAGTCACTGTGCGAGCACCACCTGCTGCCGTTCCACGGCGTCGCGCACGTCGGCTACCTGCCGGGGGAGCGGATCCTCGGACTGTCCAAACTGGCCCGCGTGGTGGAGTTGTTCGCGCGCGACTTCCAGGTGCAGGAGCGGCTGACCAAGCAGGTCGCCGACTGGCTGCAGGACCACCTCGCGCCGAAGGGTGTCGGCGTGGTGATCGAGGCCGAACACCAATGCATGTCGCTGCGCGGTGTCCGTGCCACCGGCTCCCGGACCGTGACGTCGTCCCTGCACGGCGTACTGCGGGAGAACCTCAGCTCGCGCCAGGAGTTCTTCGCCCTGACCGGCCTGACTCCGTAGGCGTCAGGCGCTGGCCACCGCCGGCGGGTGACGGTGGGTCTGTCGCCCGGTGGCGAGGATGTGGGCCACCTCGCCGGGCAGCAGGTCGGTGCCGGGGACCGGCTCCATCTCGGAGACGTCCAGCCAGCGGACGACGGTCGCGCCGCAGTGGCCGTGGACGGCGAGGATGGAGTCGAGATCCGGCCAGACGGCCGTGGACGGGTTCGCGCCGTGCCAGCGCAGCGCGACCGAGCCGTCGGTGAAGACGCACCCTTCCGCGACGACGCCGGTCCCGGACACTCCGCTGATGTCGGTGTAACGCACGAGTTCGAAGGTCTGCGGTTTCACCGGCGCACCTCGCCGGATCGGCCTGAACTGGAACTGGCTCTGTCGGAAGGTGACGGGCCTGAGGGTGCTGCCATGGTCCTTTCCCCGTGGTCGGCGTGGGTGGGCGCTCGCCACAAACCGGGGACAATACGGACTGTCAGCGGGGAAGGACGGTCTGTAGCGACTCATCTTCTCCGAATCAAGCTAGAACCAAACCGGCCGACACGCCAGACCTCTCGCCCGCGTGTCTCGACGTTCGGTTGCGGCCGGCCGCGCAACTCCTGACATATCGGGCGTTTTATCGGATGTGGGATGAACGCCGGGCATGATCGAATACTGAAGTGTTCCTGACACTTGCCACCGATCTTGCCGGAGTTGACGCACCCGCGAGTGATTTCGGGTTCCTGTTGCACAAGAACCCGGCGCGACCGCAGGGCATCGAGATCACCGGTGGCACGGCGCACGTCTTCTACCCCGAGGCAACCGACGATCGCTGTACGGCGGCCGTGCTGCTCGAGATCGACCCGATCGCGCTGGTCCGGTCCGGCCGGGGCAAGGCGCCGGAAGGGTTCACCCTCGGGCAGTACGTGAACGACCGCCCGTACGCCGCTTCCAGCCTGCTCGCGGTCGCCCTCGGCAAGCTGTTCCGGACCGCGATGAACGGCCGCTGCGACGCCCGCCCCGAACTCGCCGCCCGCCCGATCCCGCTCGAGATCCACGTCCCGGCGCTCCCGTGCCGCGGCGGTGCCGAGCTGGCCGCGCGGGTGTTCGGTCCGCTCGGGTGGACCGTCGACGCGCGGGCCGTGCCGCTCGACCCGGAGATCCCCGGGTGGGGTGATTCCCGGTACGTCGATCTGCGGCTGACCGGCGTACTCCGGCTGGCCGACGCACTCAATCACCTCTACGTGCTGCTCCCGGTCCTGGACGACGCCAAGCACTACTGGGTCGGCCCCGACGAGGTCGACAAACTTGTCCGGGCCGGCTCGGGTTGGCTCGGCGCGCACCCGGAGAAGGACCTGATCTCCCGCCGGTACCTGGCGCACCGCCGCTACCTCGCGGACTCCGCGCTCGAACGTCTCGCCGAGGCGGACGGTCTGGCCGAGCCGGAGGTGGTGCCGGACGACGCGGAAGGTCCGCTGTCGCTTGCTGTCGAGCGTCGTACGACGGTTGCCGCCCTACTGAAGGAACTCGGAGCGCGGCGGATCGCGGACCTCGGCTGTGGTGAGGGGGCGCTGGTCGGTGAGCTGCTGAAGGACCCGATGATCGGCGAACTGATCGCGACGGACGTCTCGGCGCGGGCGCTGATCGGCGCGAAGCGGCGGCTGCGGTACGACGAGCTGCCCGACCGGCAACGGGAGCGGCTGCGGTTCCTCCAGTCGTCGGTCACGTACGCCGACCACCGCCTGACCGGGCTGGACGCCGCAGTGCTGATGGAGGTGATCGAACACGTCGACCCGCCACGCCTCCCGGCCCTCGCCAAGGCCGTCTTCCAGACCGCCCGCCCCCGCGCCGTCGTGGTCACCACCCCGAACAGCGAGTACAACGTGCGCTTCGACTCCCTCCCCGCCGGCACCTACCGCCACCCCGACCACCGCTTCGAGTGGACCCGCGAGGAGTTCTCCCACTGGGCAACCCACATCGCCGACCTCTACGCCTACTCAGTGGAATTCCGCCCAGTAGGCCCCGAAGACCCCCAACTAGGCCCCCCAACCCAACTAGCCCTCTTCAAACTCCACGAAAAACCGGCGACCCCGCACCCCGCCCCATCCGCGGCGGAGCCGCACCCCGCCCCGTGCGCGGCGGAGCCGCTTCCCGCGCCGTCCGCGGCGGAGGCGCTTCCCGCGCCGTCCGCGGCGGAGGCGCTTCCCGCG